>CAJXTI010000117.1 GCA_913061185.1 uncultured Oceanobacter sp. | reverse complement strand
TGCGGTGTTGACGAATGTGAAAAGGACGCGTCATTTCGCTGCATTCGCCGCCTTGTCCTGAACAACGGCAACACTCGCGCAGAGCCGTGCAGGATTAAATAGATGTCTCCCAGGATTTTGATGAACTGGTTGCGTGAGTCTATGTGTCTATTGGTGCCTTTTTGTTTTTGTTGGATCTGGCATTCTCTGTTTTGTCCTGAGTTGCTGTATCGTTTAAGGCAATCTGTTGATGTTTGGCGCAGAAAGAGGCTTCAGGATTTTTAGTGCAGTGATTGTCAGTGGTGCAAATGTTATTTTTGCACGGTAATTGCATCTTGCCTGTATTGCTGGATTTGGCCGTTTGGGATGTTGATTTGGATCACAGATAATCCAGCTTGCGCCTGAGTTGCACCATTTTGGGGAGAATAAAGTCGCCAAGTCTGTTGTTTGGTCTAGTCTTGATTCTGGCAGAGTTCGGATTAAGCTGGCGTTTACGTCTGGGTGTATTTTGTTGGTTCATGCCGTTAAATAGTATTGCAAAGGTGAGATTTATTGGTATGGAGCCAATTCGATGAAAGTTGTTACGGATAACACATCACAGTTGCGCCAGTCGTTGACGCTACTGGATCAATTGTCCAGTGCGGGGAGTGGCTCCTGTAGCAAAGGTCGTTCGGTTTCGGGCAGGGTCTTGCTGTTGCAGGGGCCTGTCGGGCCGTTTTTCAAACGGCTGCAA
This sequence comes from uncultured Oceanobacter sp., assembly GCA_913061185.1. Lineage (GTDB taxonomy): Bacteria > Pseudomonadota > Gammaproteobacteria > Pseudomonadales > Oceanobacteraceae > Oceanobacter > Oceanobacter antarcticus. The sequence goes on along the minus strand of CAJXTI010000117.1, from coordinate 1,301 downwards.
CGTCATTTCGCGTCAGAAGGTATGGATGTGTGGCGGGTGTGTTTCAATCCCGGCGATTTGCTGTATTCCTGTCCTGAAAATCGCATTTATTTTCGTGGTGGTTTTGCTGATTGGCGTCGTTGGCTGAGGGAGTTCCTTGGCTCTTCTCGCCCTGACGTTATCGTACTGTTTGGTTCTGAGCGTCCGGCTCATCGTATTGCCAGACAACTGGCAGGGCGCTTGGGTATTCGGGTGCTGTCTCTCGAGGAAGGTTATATTCGTCCAGGTTTCATAACCGTGGAAGAGAGTGGCAATAATGCCAGCTCACCTTTAGCGGGTGTTCTGCCGGAGGTCTCGCTCAAACCTTGCGATGAACCGCCCGAAGTGGGTACACATTACAAAAGTCTGGGACGCATGAGCAGCTATGGCGCGGTGTACTATGGCATCCGTTCATTGCTGAGTATTGGCCGTCAGAAACAGCTCTATCATCGACGATTTGAGCTGCTGCAGGAGTGTTTTTGCTGGGGTCGGAACGTCTATCGCCGTTTTGCTGGTCAGGGGAAGAATTTTACGATTATCCAGGGCTTGCTGGAGCACTGGGACCGGCGTTTTTTCCTGGTGCCATTACAGGTTTCTGCAGACTCTAATATGCAGGCGGCCGCGCTGGGCTGGAATTCGATACGCCTGATCTCAACATCGATGCGCTCATTTGCGGCGGCAGCTCCATTACATACCCGCCTGGTTTTTAAAATACATCCCCTGGAACGGGGTCACTGCGATTACTTGTCATTCATTCATGAGGAAGCACAGCGGCTGGGTGTTTCGGATCGTGTCGATATTATCGATACCGGTTCCTTGGGTTTGTTAGCCCGTCATGCAGCAGGCATGATTACGATAAACAGTACTTCGGGTTTGTCGGCCATTCACCACGGTATCCCCTTGCTGGTTATCGGTAAGGCTGTTTACGCCAACCCGGTGTTGGCGGTCTGTGCTCATGGCCAGCCCGATTTTGATCACTTCTGGACCTGTCGTCATATTGCTGCGCCAGCGGTTCGGCGTCGGTATCTTGAATGGTTGAAGCGGGAGGCTTTGGTTGCGGGTGATTTTTACGTGGAAGAAGGTATGAAGCAGGCCTGTCAGGGGTTGTCAGAGAAAGTATTGGTGCACTCTCTGGATGAATCTGCAGAGGTGGTTACGATGTCCATGGAACAAGAAACCCGTCGGGCTTCTATAATATAGCAGCCTATCTATCCGGTCTTTCAGACCAGTCTTATATCTGTCTCTTATACACATCTCCGAGCCCACGAGACAGGCAGAAATCT
>CAJXTI010000116.1 GCA_913061185.1 uncultured Oceanobacter sp. | reverse complement strand
TCTACACTATCCTCTTCGTCGGCAGCGTCAGATGTGTATAAGAGACAGCTTCAGTGACGTACGTACCGTTCACAGGAATGCAGCCATGTTTGGAAGTTCTCGTCGTCTGGCAGATGCCAGTGAAGCTATTTTGAAATTGGAGCGGGAGAGGGAAGCCCTGCTCCAACAGGTGCGCCAACTCCAGTCTGAGTCGTCTGCCGCCAAAGCGGCGCTTGCGCAACGTGAAGACGATGTCGCCCGGTTGGGGTGTGTGGATTTATGGTTGGGTGGCAGTACACAGTTTGGTGAAGTAGGTCAAATGATGGCGACTACCGAGCGGGAATTGTTGGACGCTTCAGCTGGTGCGCAATCCTCCCGCATGGCTGGTGGCGGAGTGCGGGCCTCGCTGGACTCTGTAACGGCTGAGCTTGATGATATTCGCAGTCAGTCGATACATGCTGCCGAGTCGGTGTCGGGGCTGAAGCAGGTTGCTGCAGGAATCGCCAATTTTGTGGGTTTGATTCAGGGAATTTCCGAGCAGACCAATTTATTGGCTCTGAATGCTGCCATTGAAGCAGCCCGTGCGGGCGAGCAGGGGCGTGGTTTTGCCGTGGTGGCGGATGAAGTCCGGACGCTGGCTGGTAGAACAGCGGAGGCGACTCAGGAAATCGGCACTCTGATCAAGCAGATAAGCAGCGAGGTTGATCAGGTTTCTGTGCAGATATCGTCGGTGGGGGAGCATGGAAATAACCTTGTCAGAGAGGTGGCTTCCCTGGCTGATCAGCTGACTCAGCTGGAAGACAATTCTGCCGTCGCAGTCCGGGTGTTAAAAAATAGCAGTGATGGCGCATTTCTGGAATCGATGGCGCTTGATCACTTGATTTGGAAAAACGATATTTACAAGGCCGTTTTGAAACCGGATGCGGCTCAGCTTGGAAGTCAGGCAGATCCTGTCGAATGTCGCCTGAGCCGCTGGTTGAAAGAGGGTGGCGGGAAACGTCATATGGCCGGGAATGGGCCATCTGACCGTATATCGGTACCGCATCAGGCATTTCATCAAAGTGGGATGGCAGTTCTGGATGCGCTAAAGCGATCGAATGTGACGGAGGTTAAATCCCGGTTGCTGAAAATGGAGCAGTCTTCCGAGCAGCTGATGGGCCATATGAGGTCGTTGTCAGAAACGATCGCTAACGGCCGTTGAATCTGTCAACAATCCGTGCCAGCGGCAGCTGATTTCTCTATAATCCCGGCCGAATTCATCTGGTTTTGAGAGACATCATGACAGTCCGCACCCGAGTTGCGCCTTCTCCAACGGGCGATCCGCACGTTGGTACCGCTTATATTGCACTCTTCAATCTTGCCTTTGCCCGCCAGCATGGCGGTCAGTTCCTGCTGCGTATTGAAGACACCGATCAGCAGCGCAGCACGCCGGAGTCCGAGCAAGCCATCCTGGATAGTTTGCGTTGGTTGGGTCTGGAGTGGGATGAGGGTCCGGATGTGGGTGGCCCGCATGGGCCTTATCGTCAGAGCGAGCGCGGTGATATCTACCTCAGTCATGTGCAGCAGCTGCTGGACAAAGGATGTGCGTTCAAGTGCTACCGCACCACGGCAGAGCTGAATGAGTTGCGCATTCGTCGTGAAGCCGAAGGTAAAAATACAGCCTTAAAAGCATCAGACCTGGAATTGCCTGCGGAAGAAGTGGCTCGTCGTGAAGCCGAGGGCGCTCCCTTTGTGATTCGTATGCGGGTGCCGGAAGAGGGTATCTGTGTCGTCAATGATATGCTGCGTGGCCCAATCGAACTGGATCTGGCCCAGGTAGATGCCCAGATTTTGCTGAAGTCTGACGGTATGCCAACCTATCACCTTGCCAATGTGGTGGATGACCACCTGATGGCAATTACCCACGTGATTCGTGGTGAAGAGTGGATCAACTCGGCACCCAAACACAAATTGCTGTATGAATATTTTGGTTGGGAAATGCCGCAGTTATGTCATATGCCACTGTTGCGTAATCCGGATAAAACCAAACTGAGTAAGCGCAAAAACCCGACCTCCATTATGTTTTATGAGCGTATGGGCTTTATGCCGGAGGCTTTGCTCAATTATCTGGGGCGTATGGGCTGGTCGATGCCCGACGAGCGCGAACAGTTCAGTCGTGATGAGATGTTCGCCAACTTTGATATTCAGCGTGTTTCCCTGGGCGGCCCGGTGTTTGATGTCGATAAGTTGCGCTGGCTGAACAGCTTGTGGTTGCGCGCCTTGTCACCGGAAGCGTTCTGTGAAAAATTCGCCAGTTGGGGTTTGCGTGCCGAAAACATGTTACCGCTGGTGCCCCATGTACAGCCTCGTGTTGACGTGTTCTCGGATGTCGTGCCTTTGGCTGGGCATTTTCTGGCGGGATTGCCAATGGTGACGGCCGAGCAGTTCGAGCATAAGGCCTACGATGAAGAAAAGCGCTTGCAGACCTTGCAGTTCGGTTTATGGCAGTTGGAAGCCATTCGTCATTGGGACAAGCCTGAAATAGAGCAACGTTTGTTTGCGCTGGCAGGGCAGTTGGAACTGAAAGTCCGTGATTTTCTGTTTCCATTTTTTATTGCGATTGCAGGCACCTCGTCAACGATCTCGGTACTGGATTCCATGGCGTTACTGGGGCCGGATATGAGTCGGGCGCGTTTACGGGTGGCGATTGATGTACTGGGTGGTGTTGGCAAGAAGCGGCTGAAGAAAATGGAGAAAGACTACTTCGTAGTGGCTCGTGCTATTGATCAGCAATTGGCAGACAAAATAGCCGGCGAATAAGCCGACCGTTGTGTGAATTTCAGTCTAAGTGGTTGTTTTTGCATTTATTTTAAAAAAGATGTTGACGGACTTTGGGTCTCTAAGTAAGATGCGCACACGTTTTGAGACGGGGCCTTAGCTCAGCTGGGAGAGCGCAACACTGGCAGTGTTGAGGTCAGCGG
>CAJXTI010000115.1 GCA_913061185.1 uncultured Oceanobacter sp. | reverse complement strand
CCTTGCCCTGATCACCGGCAACACTCGCGCAGAGTCGTGCAGGATTAAATAGATGCCCCCTTATGACTATCAGTACGCGCAATACGCGTCAGACGCTTGCCGCTGTTGCGGTTTTGTTTATGATTGCGGTATCGAGCCTTCAGGACAGACCCGTGAACCATTTCGATCAGGAATCCATTGTGTATGGCGTTATTCGTCATAGCCCCAGTACTCGGGAGGTGATTGCCCAGAATGAGCGGCGCACTAACTGGGCGGCGTTGCAGAGTTTGCCTCTGGGAGTGGATGATGATTGGTCTTTATTATGTCGGGAGATGTTTGCCATGCCGGGGCAACACCTGCTGAATGGCACCTATCAAACCCAGATTATCCATTTTGCAGCCTCTTATCGGGCGGTTGAGTACGAATGGGAGACCTGGCTACGGCAGTTTGAGTCCCTGTTGAAATCGATGTTCTGGGTATCGGCAACCGTACATCTGGAAACCGAATTGTCGGGCAAGCACACGTTTAGCTGGCAGGCGGATCGCGGCCATATACCTTCTGATGCTGAACTGCGCATGAGTTGCGAATGGGAAAGGGAGGCCGGTTTTGCCTTCTGATTATCCGCAAGAAGACGCCCCGGAACACGGGGTGCTCGAAATACCCTGGAATCGTTTGAGCGCTGAGGCGCTGGATGACATTCTGGCTGAATTTGTGCTGCGCGAAGGTACGGATTATGGCGATGTGGAATTCAGCCTGGCCGACAAGAAGCAACATGTCATGGGGCAGCTTGAATCCGGCAAGGTACGGTTGTTATTTGACCCGATCGAAAATAGCTGCCACATTGCTCTGGTCAGAAAATAATCTGATCAAATCCTGATCTGCCTGGACGTTGATCTGACCGTATGCCAATACACCTCAGGAGGCTGAAGCCATGACTGACATTCGGGTACAACGTCTGCGCCGTCGAGTCGCAGATGCCGTTGAGGATATCGACGCCATGAAAGAGCAGTTGGCTGACATTCGTGCCTGCTGTGCCGAGTTGTCGGCTTCGATGCGCAAGATTCGGGAAGATTCAGAAAGGGCCAGGGAAACCGCAGAGCGACGCAAGGTGCTCAAACGAGTGGTTTAAGCCAGCGGTCGCTAATTTTTTCCTTTCCCTCTGTTGTTCTCTGTTGTTAATGCCGCGTTTGGCGTTGTGCGTCACCGCTTGATCGGTAATTTGCGCCGAATCATGTCTCTTAACAAAAATCGTCCTGGCCACAAGGCTTCTGCCACACGGTTGCTGACCGGAAGCGCAGAGCCTGTTATTTGGCAAGCCAGCAGCTCTGCGCATAAAGGCGCTGATGCCAGCCCGCGAGAACCATGCCCCAGATTGATCCAGAGTCCTTCCAGTAGCGGTGCCTTGCGAGCCGGTATCTGTCGGGCATTTTTGATCATGGGGGCGTAACAGTGGATAAAACGATCAGTGTCCACGACTGGGCCAGCCATTGGCAGGTAGTCGGGGGTGGTACAGCGAAAACTGGTACGGCCGCCGACCACCAGGTTGTGTGTACTGGCTTTACTGGCCAGCGTACCCCATAAATCGCCAAAGTCCTGCAAGTGGCCCAGGTTGGTTTGATGATCTTGCTCGCGCAGTGTCTTGTCCGGATCATTCTGGTGATAGGTTGCGCCCAATACCAGTTGTCCTTCCCTTGGTGGTGCCATATAGCTGCGACCACACAGTACGGTTTTCAGTGGCGGGCTTTGTGCTGCATCGAGGTAAGTCAGTTGGCCGCGAATGGATTTGATTGGCAGGTAGGTATCAGGTAGCAACTGTTGGGTGGCAGCGGCGGTGGCGATCACCAGCTGTTGGGTGGTCTGGCTGCTGGACGTTGTTCCTGCTGTATCTGTTGTTGTATCGAGCTGTAATTGCCAGTGCTTGTTGGTGAGTTGTGCTATGGAACTGACATTAGCGATCTGGACGTCGATCAGTGAGTGATCCAACAGCCGGTGGCACAAATCAGCCGGGCTGACCCAGCCAGCCGCAGGGAAGAACAGCCCCCCTTGTTGCTGTGGACTACCAGCCAGCACACTGGCTTGTGCAGCGGATACCGGCTGAATCAAGGATGCTGGGTAATGGAGGCGGTCGAGAAATTTCTGCTGGCGCTGTTGTTCAGCCGCAGACCAGGCCAGTTGCAAGACGCCACAAGCATTCCAGACCCCATCTGCGGACGGCTCAAACAGACGATTCATCCAGCGCAAACTGGTGAGATAAGCGTGCAGATAGAATTCGGTATGGGTCGCCTGGTCGTTGGCTGCGAGTTTGACGTACAGCCCTCCCTGAGGGTTGCCGGAAGCGCCGGTGGCGATACCTGATTGATCGATAACTTGCACCTTGATACCGCGCTCGGCCAGTGCTCTGGCGGTGGTTGCACCTGCCAGCCCGGCACCTACGATGATAACCGCTGCAGCGCTGCTATCAGAGAGGGACATCGGGGTTGGTAATGAGGGCGTCATCCAAGGCTGTGAATTGGCTTCTGGTGGCTGCTCTGGGCCAATACTGGCTTTGGCTTTATAGGTGGCTGCCAACATTTCCCGTTTGCCGTTATAGCCTTTGGGTTTGTAGACGTTAAAGCCTGCCCCTTGCAGCCCTCGGCGCACCACACTGGCGGCGGTAAAGGTCGCCAGTGTGGTCGCGCATGTCAGTTGCGGATGGCGTCGGCTTAGGCGTCGAATCTGCTTGAACAGGTCTGGCTGCCACATCTCCGGGTTGTTAGCCGGGGCAAATCCATCCAGATACCAGGCATGTACCGGCCCGGAAAGCTCGGCCAAAGCATCGACAACATCATCCAGTATCAGCGTCAACTGCACTCGCTGCTCCGGCCAGCAAAGACTGTGAAAACCGGTGATGGCGTCGGGATATTGCGTCAGTAATTGTGTGGTCAACTCCGCCAGCTCCGGCCACAGTGCCAGTGCTCTGGAGCTGTCTCTTATACACATCTCCGAGCCCACGAGACAGGCAGAAATCTC
>CAJXTI010000114.1 GCA_913061185.1 uncultured Oceanobacter sp. | reverse complement strand
CCGTCGTATCGGACAGCCACGGAGGGCGTCCCTTCGGTGGTGTTGCATTTCCGTATTGTACCAACCCGTTGGAATTTTGAATGACGTAGGGCCCGGCTCCGTCCGTGGCCGTTGTGCAATATGCGCCATTATGCAATATGCGCCGTCGTATCGGACAGCCACGGAGGGCGTCCCTCCTAAAAACAGGGTGGTTTGGTGGAGTCAGAAAGGAGGATGCATCGATTCCGGATCAAGCCGGAATGACGACAGTGTGCAGATAAAGATAACAGGCGTCAGGTATTTGCCTGACGCCTGTTCAGGGTTCGCGGTTTATTGCAGACCCTGAGACTTGAGGTATTCGTCGTAGTTGCCGTGGAAGTCGACAATCTTGTTGTCGCGTACTTCGAGAATCCGGGTCGCCAGCGACGATACAAACTCACGGTCGTGGGATACGAAGATCAGCGTGCCTTCAAACATGTCCAGTGCCATGTTCAGCGCTTCGATGGATTCCATGTCCATGTGGTTGGTGGGTTCGTCCATCACCAGCACGTTGTGGTTGTGCAGCATCAGTTTGCCGAGCAGCAGACGGCCCTTTTCTCCACCGGAGCAGACTTTGACGGATTTTTTGATGTCGTCTTGGTTGAACAGCAATCGACCCAGGGTGCCCCGTACTGCCTGGTCGTCGTGTTCGGTGGATTTCCAGTGTTCCATCCAGTCAAACAGGTTTTCGTTGCTTTCGAATTCGTATTCGTGATCCTGGGCGTAGTAACCAACGCTGGCATTTTCTGACCAGCGTACTTCACCGTTGGTGGGGGTGATGTCGTTGACCAGGCACTTGAGGAAGGTGGTTTTACCGACCCCGTTGGCACCAATAACGGCAATTTTTTCGCCCGCTTCAATCATGAAGTCGGTTTTGCTGAACAGGGGTTGTTCGCCAGCATAAGTGTGGCCCAGGTTTTCGATGATCAGCGCCTGACGGTGCAGTTTCTTTTCCTGGGTAAAGCGGATAAACGGACTCTGACGGCTGGATGGTTTGATGTCGTCGAGCTTGATCTTGTCGATCTGCTTGGCGCGAGAGGTGGCCTGCTTGGCTTTGGAGGCGTTGGCAGAAAAGCGCGATACAAATTGCTGCAGTTCGGCGATCTGGGCTTTTTTCTTGGCGTTTTCCGATTGCATACGTTCACGGACTGCAGTGGATGCAATCATGAAATCGTCGTAGGTGCCCGGATAAATCTGGATGCGACCGTAGTCGATGTCCGCCATGTGGGTACAAACAGAGTTCAGGAAGTGACGATCGTGCGAGATGATGATCATCGTACACTTCATGTCGTTCAGAATGCCTTCGAGCCAGCGAATGGTGTGGATGTCGAGGTTGTTGGTCGGTTCGTCGAGCAGCAGGATGTCTGGGTTGGAAAACAGTGCTTGGGCCAGCAATACCCGCAGTTTGAGGCCGGGTGCTACTTCGCTCATCGGGCCTGTGTGCAGGGCGGTGTCTATGCCGGCCCCCAACAGCAGTTCGCCAGCTCGGGCTTCGGCCATGTAGCCGTCCAGTTCGGCGAATTCGCCTTCCAGTTCGGCGGCGCGCATGTAGTCGTCTTCGGTGGCTTCAAGGTTGGCGTAAATACCGTCACGCTCGTCCTTGATGGCCCACATTTCCTTATTGCCCATCATCACGGTGTCGAGCACGGTGAAGGCTTCGTAAGCGAACTGATCCTGGTTCAGTTTGCCCAGGCGTTCGTTGGGTGTGACGGAGACGTTACCAGCGCTGGGTTCCAGCGAGCCGTCGAGGATTTTCATAAAGGTCGACTTGCCGCAACCGTTGGCGCCGATCAGGCCGTAGCGGTTGCCGTCACCAAATTTGACGGAAATATTTTCAAACAGCGGTTTTGCACCGAACTGCATGGTGATATTGGCGGTGGAGATCACGTTGATGTCCTGCAAGAAAGGAGGGTTTTGAATAAAGGGCGATACTATACCGGTTTTTTGGGCGTTTTTGATCCTGTCTGATGCGAGGAAACGGTTAAAAGCCTGTTGTTGGTGCGATTTATACGGAGGTAAATTTTACAGAGCTGTCATAATTCAGCGTCTTGGGCTGTTGGCATGGGGGGAGTGGGGTAACAATCACTTGCTACATTTTTAGATGCGGCCCTTATACTGGCAGCCATTGCGCGTTTTTCTGCTGTTAACGGCACCGGGTGCCGGGAGTTGTGTTTGATGATGGATTCTTCCCGACCGGGCAATACTGCCGGGTCGTCAGTGGCGAGTTTTGCGGCTCTGGGGCTGGATGATGCTCTGTGTTTAATGTTGCAACAGCGTGGCTATCAGCAGCCAACGACGGTGCAGCAGCAGGCCATTCCTGCGGCGCTGGCCGGTCGCGATTTGACCGTGGCGGCATCGACCGGCAGCGGCAAGACCGCTGCCTTTGTTTTGCCCTTGCTGCAACAGTTGATGGTAGCGTTTCGTCAGGGAGTAACGGTGGGCAGTAATCGGGTGCGTGTGCTGATTGTGGTGCCTACCCGTGAATTGGCCGAGCAAGTGGCGACCAGTGTTTTGCATTATCGCGAGGGTTTGCCATTGCGGTCGTATGCGGTGTATGGCGGTGTCAGTATCAACCCGCAGATGATGGCGTTACGCAAGGGGATGGATATTCTGATTGCCACGCCGGGACGGTTGCTGGATTTGTATCGTCAGAATGCAGTGGCCTTCGATCAGCTGTCGGCACTGGTGCTGGATGAAGCGGATCGGATGCTGGATTTGGGTTTTGCCGATGAGTTGGACGACTTGTTGTGTGCCTTGCCGCGCAAACGTCAGACGCTGTTGTTTTCAGCGACCTTTTCTGACCGTATCCGCACCATGATTTCCCATGTTGCCCGTGATCCCTTGTCTATCGATGCGGGGGCAAGTAATCAGGCGGCGGCGACAGTTCAGCATTGGCTGATCCCGGTCGACAAAAAACGCAAATCCGAGCTGTTACTGCGGCTGTTACAAGGAGAGGGGTTGCCGGATTGTCAGGTGTCCTGGGCGTCGGTATTGATCTTCGGCAAAACCCGCCAGGGAGTGGATGATCTGGCGCGCGAGTTGAACAGCCGTTCGATATCAGCCGATGCCATTCATGGCGATAAAACCCAGGCGGGCAGACAATCGGCCCTGCAACGCTTCCGCGATGGCGAGGTTCGGGTGTTGGTGGCAACGGATGTGGCAGCGCGGGGGCTGGATATTCCACTGTTGCCAGGAGTCATCAATATGGATCTGCCGATCAATGCGGAAGACTACTGTCTCTTATACACATCTGACGCTGCCGACGAAG
>CAJXTI010000113.1 GCA_913061185.1 uncultured Oceanobacter sp. | reverse complement strand
AAGGTGGATCAAAATTAATGGCCAGAAGTGGGTCACTTTAAATGGCCGTTAACAAACAGCAATTCATCTGCGGCCAAGGCCCCATACAGCTGCACCATCAAGGGATCAACCGAGCTGTGCTGCCCGGCAGCTACCGGATAGGCGAACTGGTTTTCATGGAAATAATAGCTGCAAGGAACATCAGCCAAGGCCGGGAACAACCCCTTGATGGTGGCGATATCTACCATACTGGTAGCAAGAATCCGCTCTGGTTGCCAGCCGTCCAGCACCCGAGACAAGGCATCCAGCCACGACAACGGATTACCGCGAATACGCCAACGAAAATAACGACCGGGCAACTCCAGTACTTGCCAGTCAGCGTCGAGATCCGTCTGTAACCAGTCCGACCAGTAACCATGACTGTCAGAACGATAAGCAGATAACAACAGGATTTTTGGGCGTGCCATAACCATCACCAGCAACTCGCCTGGAATCAAGGCAACGCCAGGTCAATAGCCAGAGGATAATTGATCCAGTTCGGTTCGATAAGCAGCGATGCTGTTATTCAACACCTCCCGTTCATCATCAAATCCTGCCTTTTTGGCGATAATCTGATCATTCACCTGCTGACGACGATTATTGGCATTATTACCAGCAATACCATCGCGGGTTTGCTCCAGCGGCGTTAACACCTCCGCCTGACGCTGCGACAGTTGCGTCAACGCCTGCTGCGCCTGCGCCAGCTTACGCTGCAACTCGATACGACGGTTGTTGGTGGTCATCTCCTGCAAACCCTGATTGTCGACACTGATACTGCGCTCCCCGGCGTCTGCCGCAGCAGGCGACAGCGATGCACCGGTATTCGCCGGGACTTCATAATGTTGCGACTGCGACGATGGATAACCAGCCGGACAAGGGGTCTGCGAAAACAGCTTTTTGCCGTTGGCATCGGTGCACACATAATATTCTCCCGCCCATAACGCTTGAGGCAGCAGCAACAAAATGACAACCCTGGCGACCCCAGTAGCACAGGCCCGCAAACAGCAGAACACCCGCTCACCCAACACCATAACCGCTTCCATGACACATCCTCTTTTCTGCAAAACACATTGCTGGCATCCGGCGGCTGCATAACCATGACGACGGCGTTGCGGTCAGGTAAACTGACGGACTTTTTTCGAACCAGGGCCAGTAACTGCCCTTTCTCGGCCCTTATTCTCGGCTTTTCAGAGGCGACGCATGACAGACCACTCCGACATCACGACTTCCGTAACCCCATCTTCCGGCTCCGGCACTGCTGGCAGCAGCGGTAAAGTCGGGTTCGTCAGCCTCGGGTGCCCGAAAGCGCTGGTCGACTCCGAGCGCATTCTGACCCAACTGCGAATGGATAACTACGACGTGGTCAACAGCTACGACGATGCCGACGTGGTCGTGGTCAACACCTGTGGTTTTATCGACGACGCCAAACAGGAATCTCTGGAAGCCATTCGCGAAGCCATGGCGGCTAACGGCAAGGTGATTGTGACCGGCTGCATGGGCAAGGGTAAAGATGCCGACACCATTCGCGAGCAAAACCCCAACATTCTTGCCATCACCGGCCCCCAAGCCTACGAAGAAGTGATGACCGCCGTGCACCAATGGGTGCCACCGCTAAAAAGGGAACACGATCCCTTCTCCGACCTGGTGCCTCCCCAAGGCGTCAAGCTGACCCCGCGCCACTACTCGTACCTGAAAATATCGGAAGGCTGCAACCACGGCTGCACCTTCTGTATCATCCCAGACATGCGCGGCAAACACGTCTCACGCCCGATAGGCGATGTACTGGATGAAGCCAAACGCCTGGTAGATGCCGGTACCCGTGAAATTCTGGTGATCTCACAAGACACTTCCGCCTACGGCGTTGATCGCAAATACCGCACCGACTTCTGGAACGGCAAACCGGTTAAAACCAAGCTATACGACCTCTGTAACGAACTCGGTAACCTGGGTGCCTGGGTCCGTCTGCACTACGTTTACCCTTACCCCAACGTGGACGACGTATTGCCCCTCATGGTCGAAGGCAAAATCCTGCCATACCTGGATATTCCCTTCCAGCACGCCAGCCCACGTATTCTGAAGCTGATGAAACGTCCGGCCCACGCCGAAAACACTCTGGAACGAATCAAAAAATGGCGTGAGATGGTGCCAGAACTGGTGATCCGCTCCACCTTCGTGGTGGGCTTCCCTGGCGAAACCGAAGAAGATTTCCAGATGCTGATCGACTGGCTCGAAGAAGCCGAACTCGACCGCGTCGGCTGTTTCAAATACAGCCCGGTCGACGGCGCCAAAGCCAACGACCTGCCAGACCACGTTGCACCCGAGATTCAGCAACAACGCTACGACCGCTTTATGCAAACCCAGCAAACCATCAGCACGCGCAAACTGTCCCGTAAAATAGGCCAGCGTATGGCGGTGATTATTGACGAAATCGACGACGAAGGCGCTGTTGGCCGCACCATGGGCGACGCACCCAACATCGACGGCATGGTGTACCTGAACGAATTCCACGAATGCGCACCGGGCGACATCATCGAAGTAGAAATTGAGCACGCCGATGAATACGACCTGTGGGCATCGCCAGTCATGGAAGCTCCGCAAAGTCAGCTCGACGACGAATAAGCCCGCCGGGAGTGTGGTCGCTGGCCCGCTCCCTTCTTCCGTCCCCCCGAAAATTCCGCACAGCTGCAGCAAACAAAACGACCGAGTCATCCAGCATTGTTGTTTTCGACACAAAATCCGGTCAGCTACCACACATTTTAACCACGGTGGACGCCAACCATTCGGCCCGGTGCCCAACCACCGCCTGAATCCAGGCCGCCTGACATCAGACTTCAAGCCCAAACAATCGCGGTAGCCGGTTATTAGCCGGTCTGGTTTTAATTTTGCAATGGTCATCTCATCGAAGCGTTTAGCAAAGGCATCATGATATGAATCAAGTAGGCATCTTTTTTGGCACCGACACTGGCACCACCCGTCTGATCGGGAAAAAACTGGCCAAACTGCTCGGCGACGACATCGCCTCAAAACCATTAAACATCAACCGGGCGACACTCGACGATCTGATGCAATACCCGGCGTTGATTATCGGCACAGCGACCTATGGCGAAGGCCAGCTGCCAGGAACAGAAACCAATATCCGCAGCGGCAGCTGGCTGGATTTTCTGCCACAGCTGGAAGGGGCCGATTTCACCGGCAAAACCGTCGCCATTTATGGGCTGGGCAATCAGGTAAAATACGGTGAGCGTTACTGCGACGCCATGTTCGAGCTATACAGCCTGTTTAAAGGACTCGGCGCTACAATCATCGGCAGCTGGGATACCGAAGGCTATATCCTGTCTCTTATACACATCTGACGCTGCCGACGAAGAGGATAG
>CAJXTI010000112.1 GCA_913061185.1 uncultured Oceanobacter sp. | reverse complement strand
CTTCACGCAGGGAAGACAACTACCAAAACAATCCACGGCCATAATTCGCAGCCACTTCTGACTCTACTCCCCTTTTTTTGATTGCACCACCCCTTTTTTTTGCCTGTTTTTAAGGCTGGAATGAACCATTGTCTCTAATCTCAACGGCCATTTCGTGGGACTCCCCTGGAGCCAAAGTGAGCACATCATCCAATACTCGAGCGGTTTCGATGCACAGCATTCGCTGCCATGCGTCGGGGGCAAATTGACTGAGCAACTGACTTTTTTTGATCCACGGATTCCAGATAACGGCGGAGTGGCTGCCTCGACAAGTCAGCTGAATTTGTCGTTGCCAGAGGGGATCTTCCACGTGTAGCTGCGAAGGCAGTTGCAGGTAAAGTCGGTCGGTTTCCTGATGCAATTGCAGTGGCTGATCGTCTTGGCGTGTCTGCCAGTCGTCCAGTGCATCCACGTAGGGAGTATGGGCGAGCCCGTGCACGGTAATCTGCCGGCTGTCGGCCACGGCCAGATAGGTGTGCAGGGCTTGGCTGAGAGTGACCGAACGGTTGCCGTGATTATGGTTGCTCAGGCTTAACGTTAGGGTGTTGCTGAGGGTGACAGTGAGTGTGGGCGTGACCGGGGGAAAATGCTGGTGGTCGCCATGCTCTGCCAGTTGGAAAATCAGTTGCACTTGTTCTTTGTCCATGTGCTCTTCGTCGAGCCGCCAGGGTTGCTGGCGAACCAGGCCGTGGGCGGGCGGCTCGTGGAGCTGATATTGCCGCTGAACACTGTCAGGGTTGCGCTCCAGTGCGCCGAACCAAGGCCAGCAGATCGGCACGCCGCCGCGCACGCCTTGGTCAACTTCGTAGGCCGCCTGTTCACTGAGCCACAGAATAGGTGGCTCGCCATCGCGCCGGTATTCGAGCACTTGGGCACCTTGTTCGGCGATTACCAGCGTCTGGCCGCGATGGTGTAACTGCCAGCAGTTGAGACCGCCTCGCCTGATGCGGTTTAGTTCAGTTGCCATAATTGTTCGCCGGATGCCAAACGTCGGACCGGTCAGGAATCAACAGCCTGGTGTGACTATTTAATTCCTGCACCGATTTCCAATTCGCGGATGGACTGTTCCAGGTAATCCAGTAGTCGCTGCATGGAAGGCAGAGTACGGCGGCAGGCGATAAGCCCAAATTCCATCTGGTCTACATAACTGGTGAGGGTGATATTTAGGGCGATGCGATCCAAGGCAATGGATACTGGATACACTCCTTGCAGCTGTGCACCATTCCAGTACAGCGGCTCTTTCGGCCCGGGTATGTTGGAAATCACCACGTTGAAGGCCCGCCATTTTGGCGCTAGGCCGGTCAGTAAGTTCAAGCCGGTGGGAGCCATGGTGAGGGCGGTGAAATTGAGAATTTCTTCCGGGCTCATCTGCGAGAAGCGGGATTTGGCTTCCTCGACGGAATCGTGGATGACGCGCAGGCGATTAGCTGGATCACAGATGTGGGTGCCCAGGTTAGCCAAGATCATACCGATCTGGTTGCCGCCAGTGCTGTCGTCCTGCCGCAGGCTCATGGGCACCATGGCAATCAGTGGCTCATCGGGCAGCGCGTGTTGGCTAATCAAGTATTCGCGCAGAGCGTGGCCACACATGGAGAGCACCACGGTGTTAATGGTGCAGTTATAGGCCTTGGCGATAACTTTCAGGCGCGGTAATGGAAAGCTCTGGGCGGCAAAGCGGCGTGAACCGGTGATGGTATTATTCAGAATCGTGTCGGGAGCCTGAAAAATAGACACATAGTTTTCATCTTTTTTGGCTTTTTGGGTGACTTTGTAAACCTCCCGCGCGAGACCGGGCACTGTGGCAGCTTGTTTGCTTATGCTCGCGGTTAGGCGCGCCATGCTGGAGGCCATGTCAACCGGGTTGCTGGGCAGTGAGCGGGAGCGTTTTTTGGTGTTGAACGCCCAAGCCGGAGCCATTTCACGTTCACTGGGGTCAGTGGAAAGCGTTTTGGAGGCGATACGCATGGCGGATATGCCATCCATCACCGAATGGTGGATCTTATAATAGAGAGCGAACTGGCGACCGCGGATCCCTTCGATCAAATGGGCTTCCCACATGGGGCGCTCCCGGTCCAGCAGGTTGGAATGTTCGGCGGAGACCAAAGAAAGCAGTTCGCGAATGCGACCGGGTTTGGGGAGTGCTTCGTGGCGGAAGTGGTGGTCGATATCGAACTGTTTGTCTCTAGTCCAGTAATACTGGCCGAGTCGACGGGTCAGGCGCTGGTTGAATGGCGCCACTGGGTGGCAGTAATCCCGCATTTGCTGGGCCAGCTCACTCACATACTTGGGGCCGGCACCTTCCGGGAAGGAAAACAGCTGCAAACCGCCTACGTGCATGGGTTGCTGTCGTTTTTCCAGCCACAGGAACAGTTGATCCACTGGGCTAAGCGCTTTCATATATTCTCCTTGGTAATAATTTTCTCCCTAGACACACGCTGTCTACCTTTAACAGGTTATGCACTCTCCATGCCAGCTGCGCAAGAGTAAATCATAGTAACAAAGAGGAGGGCGGGTCATTCTCTGTGTGCCTGTGTGTGGGCACGCAAAGAGTGGGCGTTGCGCTAAGCTGTCTTGGTGGGAGGGGATGATGGCCAGATTCTACTAGTGCTTAAGTCTTAGGTAAAAGGCCAGTCACTAGCGTTGAAAAGACAGCATTATCAAGGCATTCATGCTGTGAATACCGAATATAGATCATATTGATTATGTTTATGTGTTGTGGGGCACTAGAATGCGCGACATCGGTAGATCGGCATGGAATGTCATGAACAGGGTTTTCACTCTCCGGCATCGATAAACTAATTTCATATTCAGAGGTTCACCATGTCATACACCAAAGACATCGAAGCACTCGGCTCCGTGGTTGGTGCGCAAAGCACCTGGAAAGATATCAACCCGGAATCTGCGGTTCGCATGCGTCTGCAAAACCGTTTCAACACGCATCTGGACATCGCCAAGTACAACGCCAAGATCATGCGTGAAGACATGGCGGCCTATGACGCTGACACTTCCAAGTACACCCAGTCCCTGGGTTGCTGGCACGGTTTTGTTGGTCAGCAAAAAATGATCTCCATCAAAAAGCACTTCGGTAGCACTAAAGGTCGTTACCTGTACTTGTCTGGCTGGATGGTTGCTGCACTGCGTTCTGAGTTTGGTCCGCTGCCTGACCAATCCATGCACGAGAAGACTGTCGTCGCTGACCTGATCCGTGAACTGTACACCTTCTTGAAGCAGGCTGACGCTTGGGAACTGAATCACCTGTTCCGTGCGCTGGACGATGCCAAAGAAGCTGGCGACGAAGCCAAGCAGAAAGAAATCATCGATCAGATCGACAACTTCGAAACTCACGTTGTTCCGATCATTGCCGACATCGATGCTGGTTTCGGTAACCCGGAAGCCACCTACCTGATGGCCAAGCAACTGATCGAAGCCGGTGCTTGCTGTATCCAGATCGAAAACCAGGTGTCTGACGAGAAGCAGTGTGGCCACCAAGACGGTAAAGTAACCGTTCCTCACGCTGACTTCCTGGCCAAGATCAACGCTGTACGTTACGCGTTCCTGGAGCTGGGTATCGACGACGGTGTAATCGTTGCCCGTACTGACTCCCTAGGTGCTGGCCTGACCAAGCAAATCGCAGTAACCAACGAGCCGGGCGACTTGGGTGACCAGTACAACGCCTTCTTGGACGGTGACGTGATCGAATCCGCTGCCGACATCAACAACGGCGACGTTGTGATCAAGTCCAATGGCAAGCTGCTCAAGCCGAAGCGTTTGGCTTCTGGCCTGTTCCAGTTTAAAGCCGGCTCAGGTATCGACCGTGTTGTTCTGGACTGTATCACCAGCCTGCAGAACGGCGCTGACC
>CAJXTI010000111.1 GCA_913061185.1 uncultured Oceanobacter sp. | reverse complement strand
AGATCTACACTATCCTCTTCGTCGGCAGCGTCAGATGTGTATAAGAGACAGTCGATGGTGACTTCGTCGCCCACTTCTTCAGCTTTGTCGATCATTTTCTGAATGGAATCGACCAGAAACCAGACGTTTTTCATCCGCCGTTCGGCCTGGTTCGGCGTCGCAGAGCTTTGCGCCAGGTGGCCTTCATAGTCGATGTCTTCAAGCATTTCCTTGATCGCGGCGATGGCATCGTCGGCGTAGGCATTACGGGTGATGCCCGCAAGCCAGTGACCAAAACGACGCAGCCGATCCACGGCTTTGGGCGTCAGCAGTTGTTCAAGCCCCATTTCAGTGGTGGCCGACAGCATGCTAGTGCCGCGTTTTATAGCGTATTCACTGAGCTTTTCGATGGTGGTCGGGCCGATTTCCCGGCGCGGGGTGTTGATAATGCGCAGAAAAGCGGCATCGTCGCTGGGGTTAATCAGCAACCGCAGATAGCCCATGATGTCCTTGATTTCGTTGCGGCCAAAAAACGACTGGCCGCCGCTGATTTTGTACGGCACTTGAAACGCCTGCAGTTTCATTTCCATCATCCGGCTTTGATGGTTGCCGCGATACAGTACGGCAAAGTCCTTGTAGCCAGCGCCGTAACGCAGTCGGCGCTCGACGATTTCGGAGGCAATACGCTCCGCTTCGATTTCGTCATTGCGACATTTGAGAATACGGATCGGGTCGCCATAACCCATATCGGACCAGAGCCGTTTTTGAAATTCGTGGGGGTTATTGTCGATCACGCGGTTGGCGGCATTCAGGATCAAGCCGGTGGAACGGTAGTTTTGCTCCAGCTTGACGATTTTCAGGGTCGGAAAGTCCTGTTTCAGCAGCGACAGGTTTTCTGGCCTTGCCCCGCGCCAGGCGTAGATGGACTGGTCGTCGTCGCCAACCACGGTCAGGCCAGTGCGATGACCCACCAGCAATTTGACCATTTCGTACTGCGAGGTGTTGGTGTCCTGATATTCGTCCACCAGCAAGTAGCGGATTTTTTTCTGCCAGCGCACCAGCACCTCAGGATGATCCCGGAACAACAGCGTAGGCACCATGATCAGGTCGTCGAAATCCACCGCGTTGTAGGCTTTCAGCATGCGCTGGTAAATCGAGTAGGTCTGGGCGATCAGCATTTCCTGCTGACTTTGCGCCTGATGGATGGCGTCGGCCGGGGTGATCAGGTCATTCTTGAGGTTGGAGATGGTGTTTTGAACCAGCTCGACCATGTCGCCATCGTCGCCGTGTTCCCGTTGCATCACATCACGAATAATGCCGCGACAGTCATCCTGGTCGAGGATCGAAAAACCGGCCTTGTAGCCTGCGGTTGCCAGTTCCTGCCGGATAATATTGAGGCCGAGATTGTGAAAGGTCGATACCGTCAGCCCGCGCGCGCCGCCCTTGCCGGTCAGTGCCGTGACCCGCTCTTTCATTTCGCGGGCGGCCTTGTTGGTAAAGGTCACGGCAGCGATATGGTGAGGCTTGATACCACAGGCATCGATCAGGTAGGCGATCTTGCGGGTGATCACACTGGTTTTGCCGGAACCGGCACCTGCGAGTACCAGCAGCGGGCCATCAACGTATTTGGCGGCTTCGCGTTGACGGGGATTGAGTTGGGTTAAATCGACCACGTAATGTCCTCTGAATCAGGCCTGCATTCTAGCTCAGAGGCGCAATAAAATCAGGCTCAGCTGTCGGGTTTGCGAGCTTGTCCGTCGAGCGGTTCGGCCGCATCCGACGGCCCGAAGAACAGCTCATTATGAAATGGGCTGGGCGTATTCTCGTGATAGCTCAACAACAGCCAGACGATGAGACCCACGACGACCAGCAAGATCATCAGACCCGCCAATGGCCCGCGTGGCGGTTTCGGGGTTGGTTTGTGCTTGCCCTTGGGGTCATCCGACATGAGGTTATTCATCCACACTGTTTTCTACAGTGTGGATCAAGCGCCAGCGATTGCCAGTATCGACGCCACCACCAGGGAGCCGCGATCGTCGTGCTACGCGGTTGACGCGTGCGGACGGTTTTCCGGTTCCAGCCAATGGGTCAGCACTAACAGCAACATCCCCACCATCATCACCGCCGTTGTAACCAGCAACGCCATTTCGTATTTGCCCGTGAGCGTCATAACATAACCGGTCATCGCCGGAGCCACCATTTGCGACACGCTGTAGCTCAGAGTCAGCCCCGCCATGGCACTGGCGGGATTATGAGGGAAGCGACGGCCAATCAGTGTCAGCGTCAGGTTCACAATGCCCACAAAGGTCCCACCCCAGAGCGCAGCACTGATCAGATTAACCGCCAGGTTGTCGCTGATCGCGGGCAACAGCATCGACAGGGTTTGTAGGCCATAAGCCAGTAACAGCGCCGGAATTTGTCCGAGACCACGGGCCACCTTGTCCCACAAAAAGGTCGATGGCGTCGCCGCCAGACCAACGACAATCCAGACCCAGGCACCGTTACCCGACAACAACGGCAGCGCTTCCAGAATATCGACGATAAACGTCGCGCCGACCACATAGCCACATCCGGCACAGAAGTAAGCTGCCACCATTAACATCAGCCAGCGCCGGGAGGTGGCAGTCGTCGGTGTATGAGCGGGTGCACTGCCAGCCTGCAGCACTTCCGGGCGCGGCATCCAGCGCCAGGCCGGAATAAAAAACAGCATGCCCAATATGCCCAGCCCGATCCATTGCTGATCCCAGCTAAGCCAACCCGCCATGCCCGTGACACCCAGGCCAGACACGATAATCCCCAGCCCGGCACCGGTAAAATGCAGCCCCAGCTGGGGCCGATGCCGATGGCGTATCAGCCAGTTCAGCACCAACCCGGAAGCCAGCAATAAACCGGCAATGCCGGAAAAGCCCCCGACCAGACGCAACAGCATCCAGCCGACCGGATGACTGACAAAACCCATTGCCAGGGTACTGACCACCGCCAGCACCAGACAGAGCCGATAAAGGTGGTACTTGCGCAACGGATCCTTGATCAGGGTCGCCATCAATGCACCAGCGGTGTAACCGATATAAATAAAAGTCGCCAGCCAGCCACCGATCAAGGGCGACATGCCCGCCTCCAGCTGCATTACCGGCAGCAGCGGGGTATAAGCAAAACGCGCCAGACCGACACTGAGAATCAGCGCACACACACCCGCAAAAACAACGCGGTAGCGCTCTGCGTCGCTGGTCAGCGGCGCGTCATGATCGGATGTTTGCACAGGATATTTCCCTTTATTGTTGTTATCAGATACCTACGTGAATAATCACACAACCACGTCAGCCACCGGAGTGTACGGCTCCCGTCCATTATCTGCATTAAAATGCAGGGTCACGTAGGGCCCGGCTCCGTCCGTGGCCGTATTACGGATTCGTATTGCGTGGCCGTTATTAGGACAGCCACGGAGGGCGTCCCTACGTCTCGGAGGCTCGGATAAACCGATCCAGACTGCGATAACCAACCGCTTCCAGCAAATGCGGACGACCAATCTGCTCAGCCCCATCAAGGTCGGCAATCGTGCGCGCCAACTTGAGTACCCGATGATAACCCCGCGCACTGAGGTTGAGTTTTTCCACCGCCGCCAGAAACCAGACACTGTCGGCCTCGGCCAACTGGCAGACCCGATCACGTTCGTTGCCGCCCAGTTCGGCATTGCAGCAACCCTGTCGGTGCAACTGCCGTTGGCGTGCGACCAGAACCCGTTGCTGAACCGCCGCACTGCTTTCGCCAGGGGCTGACTGATGCAGCAGCGCCGCCGGAATCGCGGGCACCTCGACATGCAGATCAATACGGTCGAGCAAGGGGCCGGATGCCTGGCCCTGATAACGCCGTACTTGTTCTTCGTTGCAACGACACCGGCCAGACGGATCACCAAAATAGCCACACGGACAGGGGTTCATTGCCGCCACCAGCTGAAACCGGGCCGGAAAGGTGACGCTGCGCTGCG
>CAJXTI010000110.1 GCA_913061185.1 uncultured Oceanobacter sp. | reverse complement strand
AACAGGAAATAAATCAAGGGCATATGGCAGGTGTCAGGGCCAAGTCATCCTTGATATTGGGGAAGCGTCTATATATGTCCCCTATACCCTGTCGGTATTTATTCAAACAAAAACCATATTAGACAGAGCCGGGGATTCACCGGATTATCATCCGTAGTCATTCAAGTAAAAAAATAAGAGGAACCTATCATGGCTATGACAGGCGTGCTGCGGCCCGGGTATTGTCAATTGCGGGTGCTAGATCTGAATGAATCCATCCGGTTTTATACCGATGTCATGGGGTTGATTGAAACCGGGCGTGATGCAAGCGGTCGTGTCTATTTTAAAACGGCTGACGAGCGTGATCATCACAGTGTGGTTATTCGTGAAGCAGATCAGGCCGGTATGGATTTTTATGCGTTCAAGGTATTGGACAAGCGAACCCTGGACAAGCTGGAAGTGGATTTGAATGAGTACGGTGTGGCAACCGAACGTATGCCAGCCGACGGCTTGCTGGAAACCGGTGAACGCGTCCGTTTTGTTGCGCCAACCAAGCATGTGTTTGAACTTTACTGGGAAATGACCGAAGTGGGCGATGGCCAGGGTTATATCAATCCGGGGGTGCGTGTTGACGGCCCAGGGGGTATTTGCCCAATTCGTCTCGATCACTGGCAGATTCATGGTGCCGATCTGGATGGCAGTCGTGATCTGTTCATCAATGTGCTGGGATTCCATCTGGTTGAGCGCATTACCGGTGAAGACGGCGCAACCGACATGGCTGTCTGGCTGACCTGTTCAACCAAGGCACACGACATTGCCTTTGTCCGGGATGAACGCGACAACACCTTGCATCATGCTTCCTACTTGCTGGAAAGCTGGGAGAAGGTACTGCATGCGGCGGATGTAATGTCGGCCAAGGGCGTATCTTTGGATATCGGCCCATTGCGTCACGGCATCACTCGCGGCTGTACTATTTATGCCTTTGATCCATCGGGCAATCGTTTTGAAACCTTTAGCGGAGGCTACGCGTTCTACCCGGACATGAAGCCTTACACCTGGACTCACGAGGAAATCGGTGCCGCTATTTTCTATCATACCCGTGAGTTGAATGAACGTTTTCTAACGGTCGTTACTTGATGGTCGTTACTTGATGGTCGTTGACGGGGTTGAGTGATTTATTGAGTGCCCTTGTGTTGGGTTGCCGCCTCTGAATCAGAGGCGGCTTTTTTCAGGTTGTTACATTTTAATAATCGTTAGGTTTGGAACCATTATGCCAATTGCAACTATTCAGATGATTGAAGGACGCTCGGAAGAGGTCAAACGGGAAATTATCGAAAAAGTGACTCAGGCGCTCGCAGAAGCCTCGAACTCTCCAGTGGAAGCGATCCGTATTATTATTCAGGAGGTGCCCAGTACCAACTGGGGCAAGGCGGGTGTGATGGCCAAGGATGAGGGTCGTTAGGGTCGGCTGCCAAACAACGGCTCACTGGCTCATTGATTGTCTTTGGATGTATCGCCGATTGTTGCTTGTTGCCCATACTCCTCACCCCGTTTGATGCCCCTGTTTTGCAGGGGTACAGATTCTGCTCCTGTCGGCTATTAGCGGTTTTTCTGCACAACTTGTGGTTTTTCTGATTGTTTCATTCCGCTGTAAATTGTCCTTTTTTTGCCCTGTATTGCGTCGAATAATATATCTGGCACTGTTCTTGTGCGTTTTTACTGATTGGCACCCCGTGCGCGCTAAGGCGTGTAGTAGTTTTTAATGCGGCATTAAAAGGTCAGGTGTGATTCTTTGCTGGACAGACGCTTCGCCAGACGGAGTGTTCACTGATACAGCCCTGATTAGCCTTTAGTGGCACGCTTGATGCTTTATCCGGTATTACCAAATTCAAAAAACGTAATACCGGAGACGCCAAATGACGATTAAGAAACGCATGCTGGGATCCCTGTTCGCTGGACTGCTGATGGCTGGCAGCGCCATCGCCGAACCGTTAAAAATCGGTTACAGCGACTGGCCTGGCTGGGTGGCCTGGGAAATTGCTGTTGAAAAGAAAATGTTCGACAAGGTGGGCGTGGATGTCCAGTTTGAGTGGTTTGATTACGTCGCCAGTATGGATGCCTTTGCTGCGGGTCAGCTGGATGCCGTGGCCATGACTAATGGCGATGCCCTGGTGACAGGTTCAACTGGCGCCAGCAACGTGATGATTCTGGTGAATGATTATTCCAATGGTAACGACATGATCGTTGGTGCGCCCGGCATCCGCTCGATCAAGGATCTGAAAGGCAAGAAAGTTGGCGTGGAAGTCGGTTTTGTTGGTCATTTGTTGCTGCTGAACGCGCTGGAAAAAAATGGCATGAACGAGTCGGATGTTGAGTTGGTGAACGTACCGACCAACGAAACTCCGCAGGTGCTGGCCTCGGGTCAGGTCGATGCCATTGTGGCCTGGCAGCCAAACTCCGGTCAGGCACTGAGCCTGGTACCTGGCTCCAGCCGTATCTATTCCAGTGCCAATGAACCGGGCCTGATTTACGACGTCCTGGCGGTATCACCTTCCAGCTTGTCTGCGCACAAGGCGGAATGGACCAAGGTACTCAAAGCCTGGTATATGGCGGTGGATTACCTGAATGATCCAGCGACTCACGAAGATGCCATTGCGATTATGGCCGCTCGTGTAGGCCTGAAAGCGGATGAGTACAAGGGCTTTATCAAAGGTACTAAAATCCTGACGTTGAAAGAAACCCTGCCTTTCCTCGAACCAGCTGACGGCTTCAAGTCGCTGTATGGCTCTACCGAAATTGCCGATGACTTCAACGTTGCCAACGATGTGTATCCCGAGAAGCAGCCGGTCGGCAGCTATATCGATACCTCGCTGATGAAGTCGCTGTAACGATCACACAGGCCCGGATAACGTTCGGGCCTGTCTTCCCCTGAATCACCAACGTGCCTGATATGAAGGCAGGGGAAACTGCATGCTGAAATTTGTTAACCAGTCGCCGGGACACTGACCATGCCACTATTGTCCGTCAATAAACCGCTCGAACCACGCAGCCGCTCGCTGGTCGCCGTGTGCAGTTTCGCCTTGCCATTACTGCTGTGGTGTCTGGTCAGTTATGTGCCGTTTATCTGGCATCCGCAGGTCAGCATTACCGAGCCGGGCTCGGTCAGTTACTTCCGCGACGACATGCTGGTCGATCGTGAGGTGTTTGATAAAGAATACAAAAAAGCAGAACAGGCGAATACGGCCTTGCCCGTTGGGGATCCGGCCAACCCGGTGTATCTGCCCGCGCCTCATGAAGTGGTGGCGGCGTTTTACACCGCGTTTGTTACTGAGCCACAGCGTCGCAGTGAGGCCTGGTTACACGAAAGCCTGTGGAGCAGTCTGCAAGTAATTTTCTGGGGTTTTGTGCTGTCGTCGATCGTAGGGATTCCGTTGGGGATTCTGGCGGGCACTTACGATTTTTTCTCGCGTCTGTTTGAACCTTTTATCGAGTTTTTTCGCTACTTGCCCGCGCCCGCGTTTGGTGCTTTGGCGGTGGCAATTCTGGGCATTTATCAGGCACCCAAAATTGCCATTATCGTGATCGGTACGTTTTTCCAACAGGTACTGGTGGTTGCCAATACCACCCGCAAACTCGATCCGGCCTTGCTGGAAGCCGGGCAAACGCTGGGTGCCGGTAATCGCTCGTTGCTGTTTCGTATTGTGGTGCCCGGCATTCTCCCGGATCTCTACCGCGATACCCGCATTTTACTGGGTTGGGCCTGGACGTATCTGATCGTGGCGGAACTGATTGGCACCAGCTCGGGGATTACCTGGTTTATTACCCAGCAGGCGCGCTACAAGAATTTCGACAACGTCTTCGCCGCCATCATGATGATTGGCATCATGGGTCTCGCCATCGACTTGATACTGGCCTGGATCGGCCGCCGCCTGTTCCCGTGGCAGAAGCATAATCAGTAGCGGGCACCCTATAGGGAACATCTATTTAATCCTGCCCGGCTCTGCGCGAGTGTTGCCGTTGTTCAGGGCAAGGCGGCGAATGCAGCGAAAT
>CAJXTI010000109.1 GCA_913061185.1 uncultured Oceanobacter sp. | reverse complement strand
ACCCCGACCCCGACCCCGACTCCGACTCCGACTCCGACTCCGACTCCGACTCCGACTCCAGCACCAGCACCAGCACCAGCAACCACGGTCTCAGTAAAACCACACTTGGCCACTGCGGCGGGGGTTAACCTCCCGGCGTTTAACCTGCCAGAGTTTCAGCCTGACGCCGTCACCGTACTGACCCTGTACCCCGGCATCAGCGCCGACATCGTCAAGGCCATGCTGAATGCAACACCCGTTCGGGCAATGATCCTGCGCAGCTATGGCGTTGGCAACCCACCGGATAACAACCAGGCACTGATCACGGCACTGGAACACGCCAGCCAACGCGGTGTGGTGATTCTGAACCTGAGTCAGTGCCAACACGGCCGAGTGATTCAGGGAACCTACGCCACCGGCGCAACGTTAAACCGCATTGGCGTAATCAGCGGGGTCGATCTGACCCTGGAAGCCGCCTTCGCCAAACTGCACTGGCTGCTAGCAACAGGGGGCAGCACCGAAGTTATTCGACAACAGATCGCCACTCCGATCTGCGGAGAATGCAGCCCGAGGATTCATGAGACAGGCTAATAAGAGCTAGCGAATTCCATCTATATCATCGACAAAAACAGCCTGTGAGAATGATGGCCAGATCAGGCGTTGATGCAGAGCTTCTCAACGCCTGTTTTTTTGCATGATCAACTCCCCGTTTGCAGCACGACCAGAAGCTCCAATGCTGAATCGCTGGCAGGCTCACTCATCAAAACACGCCGTTCCACCAACAGGCAGTGTCGGATATCCACAAGGTGTGCTGCACTGGCGATGCAACAGCCAGTCCTGTTCAGCCGTGCTAGCCAATACCACGTCATAAGGGAAAGCTCATGATTTCACTCACGATCAACGGCACACCGCATCAGCTAACCGTGCCTGAAGACACCCCGATCCTCTGGGTGCTGCGCGATACTTTAAAAATGACGGGCACCCGCTTCGGTTGCGGCATGGCACTGTGTGGCGCTTGCACCGTGCATATGGATGGTCAGTCGATTCGTTCCTGCTCGACACCAATCAGCTTCGCCAACGGAAAACACCTTACCACCATTGAAGCCATGGCAAATGACACTGTTGGTCGACACGTCCAGGATGCCTGGATGGATGAAGCCGTCGCCCAGTGTGGTTATTGTCAGAGCGGTCAGATCATGAGTGCGGTTGCCCTGCTGAAGTCCAATCCCAATCCGACAGAAGCCGATATTAGTAACGCCATGAACGGCAATATCTGTCGCTGTGGCACCTATACCCGCATCCGCAAGGCCATTCATCGTGCGGCTTTATATACGGAGGTGAAGGCATGAACTCTTCATCCAAGACGGATACGTTATTACTGGCCAATGTCAGCCGTCGGGGCCTGTTAAAAGGCCTTGGGGCTGCAGGTGCTCTGGTGCTTGCGGCCCGCTGGGATCTGGTCACGGCTGACGTGCCAAAATACGGTGCGGATGCCATGCCGAATGGCTGGGTAGACAACCCGAATGTATTTATCAGCATTGCCACCGATGGCAAGGTCACCATTGTGAACCATCGTGCCGAAATGGGTCAGGGCATCCGTACCAGTATCGTGATGGTCATTGCCGATGAGATGGGAGCGGATTGGTCAGAGGTAAAAGTCAAGCAAGCACTTGCCGACGAAGCCCGCTATGGCAATCAGAACACCGACGGCTCGCGCTCCATGCGGCATTTCTTTGAGCCGCTACGACGCTGTGGTGCTGCTGCCCGAATCATGCTGGAGCAAGCTGCAGCACAGCAGTGGCAAGTTGCCGTCACCGACTGTAAAACTACCGTTCACCAGGTTGTTCACACCCCAACCGGTCGCACCTTATCGTTTGGTGAGCTGGCCACGCGGGCGTCGGAACTGGCCGTGCCAGAGCGGCAGTCGCTGACGTTAAAAACCCCGGATCAGTGGCGTTACATCAACAAACAGCCTGAGCAATTTCCGCAAGGCACCACAGAAAAAACCGGTCAGCCCATGGCCATTGATGGCCGCGACATCGTCTCTGGCAAGGCCGTTTATGGGGCAGATGTTATACTTGATAACATGCTGTTCGCCGTGATTGCCCGCCCCCCGGTGTACGGTGCCAGCCTCCAATCGGTCGACGCTAGCGCAGCATTAAAAGTTGCCGGTGTCGTTAAAGTCGTGCAACTGCCAACCGCCAGCATGCCATCT
Organism: uncultured Oceanobacter sp.; assembly: GCA_913061185.1. GTDB lineage: Bacteria > Pseudomonadota > Gammaproteobacteria > Pseudomonadales > Oceanobacteraceae > Oceanobacter > Oceanobacter antarcticus. The sequence continues at coordinate 2,171 of CAJXTI010000109.1, read as the reverse complement.
GCATTTGCTCCTCTGGGCGGTGTTGCTGTTGTGGCAGACAGCACCTGGGCGGCAATGAAGGGCCGCAACGCCCTGTCGATCGAGTGGGACAACCGTAGCGCCGGAGACAATGCCCACTACGATTCTGTCGCGTTCAAGGCGGCCATGGAAGCCGAGTCGTTAAAACCTGGCAAGGTGGCGCGTTCAACCGGCAATATTGAACACGCGCTGGAGCATGCAGATCGCCGTCTGGTCGCCAGTTATTATGCTCCCCACATGGCTCAAGCTCCCATGGAGCCACCGGTGGCGATTGTGCAAATCGAAGGCGACCGTGCCGAAGCCTGGGCACCGGTCCAAAACCCGCAAGCGACCCGTGACGGCATCGCCGGAAGGCTGTCTCTCAAACCCGAAAACGTGACGGTTCACTCAACCTTGCTGGGCGGCGGTTTTGGCCGCAAAGCCAAGCCGGACTTTGTCTTTGAAGCCGCAGACCTATCCCGCATCATGGCGGGACGCCCTGTACGGGTGCAGTGGAGCCGAGAAGACGACTTGCACCATGGCTTTTTCCATACCGTGTCCCTCGACCGCCTGGAAGCGGCCTTGAACGACGCGGGCAAAGTCACGGGCTGGCGTCATCGGTCGCTGTCTCCCAGTATCATGTCCCTGTTTGCGCCAGACTCCGGTCATATGTCAGACATGGAACTCGCCCAGGGCATCCGCAACATGCCGTTTGATATACCCGCCATTCAACAAGAATCCGGCGAAGCCATGGCTCATCTGCGGATTGGTTGGTTCCGTTCGGTGTACAACATTCCTCACGCCTTTGCGATTCAGAGTTTTGTTGCCGAGCTGGCCGCTGCTGCCGGTCGGGATCATCGTGAATTTCTGCTGGAGCTGCTGGGGCCAGATCGGCAAATTGATCCCCGCAGCCAGAACGAAAGCTGGAATTACCGGGAAGACCCCAAACACTATCCGATCGACACTGCTCGCTATCGGGGCGTGATCGAACGTGCTACCCGCGAAGCGGGCTGGCACTCGTCCAGCGGCAGCCAGCGCGGCCCACGCCGGGGTCTTGGCCTGGCAGTACACCACAGCTTTATGTCGTACGCGGCGGTAGTGATGGACGTCGCCGTCAGTGACCGGGGCGAGGTAACGATTCACCGGGTCGACATTGCGTTTGATTGCGGCCCTCAGGTTAATCCAGAGCGGATTCGCTCGCAGCTGGAAGGCGCTTGCCTCATGGGTATAGGCATCGCCTTGATGACGCAAATAACCACCGCCGAAGGTAAAGTGCAACAGGATAACTTTCATAACTACCTGGTGCCGCGCAACAGCCAGGCACCCACTGAAATCCACATACACCCCGTCAATGACCAGCTCAATGTCCCGATCGGCGGGGCCGGTGAGCCAGGGCTGCCACCCGTAGCACCGGCCTTGTGTAATGCCATTTTTGCCGCCACCGGCCAGCGTATTCGCACCTTGCCTGTCGCCGATCAGTTGCAAACCGCCGGAGCGACAGTCAACAGCAGAGATAATGGCCATGCAGTATCTTGACCAGCAGGTTGTCGAACAGGCATTAGCCTGGCTGCGCAGCGGGCAACCGGTCTGGCTCTGTACTGTCTTGTCGACCTTTGGCTCGTCCCCGCGCGAACCCGGTTCGATGATGGTGGCTCGTATTAACCCTCGGACGCAACAGACTGAGCATATCGGCTCGTTGTCGGGTGGTTGTGTTGAAGACGATTTTCTCGATCGGCTGTTAGCCGGTGAGTTTGCAAAACCGGCCGAGATCCTGCGCTACGGTGCCACTTTTGACGCGCTGTCGACGACGGGTGCCAACAGCAAAATCCAGCTGCCTTGCGGGGGGACTCTGGACGTATTGATTGAACGCTGGCCACCCAATGCGGACTCCCTTCAACATGCTCAGGCCATGCTTGATTGCCTGACGGGCAGCCAACCGGCAATTCGGGAAGTGACCCTGAACAATATCGTCGGTGCCGTCAGCAAACGCCAACTGACCCCGGCCCATTCCGCTTTAACCTCACGTCATGACATCCCGATCCACCAGAATAAAACAGGGCGGGTGCAACGACTCGACGGCAGAGTTCGAATACTCATAGGCCCGGCCTGTCGATTAATCGGGTATACGGATTTAATGGTTGATGGGGCACCTTCACCCCATCAATCTGATACCA
>CAJXTI010000108.1 GCA_913061185.1 uncultured Oceanobacter sp. | reverse complement strand
GAAATCGGAAATCGGAAATCGGAAATCGGAAATCGGAAATCGGAAATCGGAAATCGGAAATCGGGACAAGGCGGCCGATAACGGCCGCCTGACCAGCATCAGTCCAGGTGTTCAACCCGAATACGGGTCACATCGCCAACCGTGCTGTCCAGCGCCTGAATAGCGGCAATGGCACCGTTCATGGTTTTTTCCACGATACGATGCGTCAGCAAAATGATCTGTGCCAGCTCTTCACCTTCTTTTGGCTCTTTCTGGATGATGGCTTCAATATTGATGCCGCGCTCACTCAGAATCGTCGCGACTGACGCCAGCACACCGGTTTTGTCTTGTACCTGGATCCGCAGGTAGTAGGAAGTTTCAACCTCCTCAATCGGCAAGACCTGCTCGTTTTCAATCTCGTTATAAGCCAGGTGGTTGACACGGGCAGCCGCATCCGCTTCCAACGTGCGGGCCAGATCAATAATATCCGCTACGACGGCAGACGCGGTTGGGCCAGCACCGGCACCGGCACCGACGTACAGGGTATCGCCGACGGCATTGCCGTTGACCATCACGGCGTTTAATACGCCATCAACCTTGGCAATTGGCCGGGCTTCCGGAATCAGGGTCGGATGCACACGTAAATCGATGCCTTTTTCTGTCTGGCGGCTGACACCCAGATGTTTGATGCGATACCCCAGTTCTTCGGCATACTCGACGTCATCCTGAGTAATTTTGCTGATGCCTTCGGTATAGCAGCGCGCAAATTGCAGCGGAATACCGTAGGCAATCGACGCCAGAATCGTCAGTTTGTGGGCAGCATCGATACCCTCAACATCAAACGTCGGATCGGCTTCAGCGTAACCCAGCTGCTGGGCTTCTTGCAGTACGTCGTTAAAATCTCGGCCCTTGTCGCGCATCTCGGTCAGGATAAAGTTACCCGTACCGTTGATAATACCGGCCAGCCAGTTGATACGGTTGGCAGCCAGTCCTTCCCGCAGCGCCTTGATGATAGGAATACCACCGGCCACACCGGCTTCGTACATGACCGATACGCCTTTCGCTTCCGCCAAGGCAAAAATCTCTTCACCGTGTTCCGCAATCAGCGCCTTGTTAGCCGTCACTACGTGCTTGCCGTGCTCAATGGCCGTCATCACCAGCTCACGTGCCACCTCGTAGCCACCAATCAGTTCCACCACCACATCGATATCGGGGTTTTTAGCCACTTCAAAAATATCGCTGGTCATAGGAATATTGCGGGTGTCGCAATCCGGATTGGGACGACGCGTTCCGATTTGCGCCACAATAATCTCGCGACCTGCCCGGCGTGCAATATTTTTCGCATTGGTGGTCAGTACATTAAACGTACCACCACCGACTGTACCTAAACCGCAGATACCTACTTTTACCGGCTTCAAGGTCTTCTCCTCTCTTCTGGATTAAATCGAACGTTGCAGCGCTGTGCGTCGTTCTTACGTTGTTTGATGCTGACTGCAATAACGGCTTCACATTAACGGCTTTTACCGTCATGCCGCCACAGTCGCCGTCATGCGTACTTGCACGCCTGAGTATGCAGTGCTGCCCAGTGCGCTGTTCCGTTGCCCGGCTCAGTCACCCTGATAGTGACCATCCTTGCGCAGCATATTCTTGATGCCACGTAATGCCTGACGCGTGCGTTGATCGTTTTCAATCAGCGCCAGTCGTACATGATCATCGCCGTACTCACCAAAACCGATGCCGGGAGACACCGCGACCCTGGCTTCCAGCAATAACTTTTTACTGAACTCCAGCGACCCCATAGAACGATACGGTTCAGGAATACGTGCCCAGACAAACATGGTGGCCTTCGGAATCTCGACCTGCCAGCCCATGTCATTCAGACCCTTGCACAACACATCGCGACGATGCTTGTACATCTCGCAGATCTCCCCGACCACCGACTGATCGCCTTCCAGTGCCGCAATCGCCGCCACCTGAATGGGGGTGAATGTACCATAATCGAGGTAGGACTTGATCCTGCCAAGCGCATGAATCAGGTCTTTATTACCGCAGCAAAAACCCACTCGCCAGCCCGGCATGTTGTAGCTTTTTGACAACGAGAAAAACTCCACCGCCACTTCTCTGGCGCCTTCTACCTGCAGAATGGACGGCGGCTGATAACCATCAAACGCAATGTCGGCATAAGCCAGATCCTGTACTACCCAGATTTCATGCTCACGAGCCATATCTACCACTCGTTCGAAAAAATCCAGTTCGACACACTGACCGGTTGGATTACCGGGAAAATTAAGCACCAGCATTTTTGGCTTCGGCCAACTGGTTTTGATCGCTTTTTCCAGCTCGGCAAAAAAATCCACATCCGGCGTCAGTGGCACATGGCGAATATCGGCACCGGCCAACACAAAACCGTAAGGATGAATCGGATACGCCGGATTCGGCACCAGCACCGCATCGCCAGGGCCCAGCGTCGCCAGCGCCAAATGCGCCAAACCTTCCTTCGACCCAATGGTGGTAATCACTTCCGTATCCGGATTCAGATCGACGTCGTAACGCTTTTTATACCAGTTCGCCATCGCCCTGCGCAGGCGCGGAATCCCTTTTGATTGGCTGTAACGATGTGTGCCTTCTTTCTGCACTGTCTCGATCAGCTTGTCGACAATGTGTTGCGGTGTGTCTTGATCGGGATTCCCCATCGACAGATCCACAACATCTTCGCCACGGGCTCGCGCCGCCATTTTCAACTCACCGATCACGTTGAAAACATAGGGGGGCAAACGCTCAATGCGCGGAAAATGCTTGTTCATGGAGGACTCTTTCGTCAATGGCTGAAAAGCCCAACAGGCTACTGGATGGCGGCAGTTTGATCAATGAAATCACTGGCTCCTGCGTGATAGCCAAACCAGCATGGTTAACTGCCGACCTGTCAAAAAACAAATCACGAATCAGCTTAGTACGCCAGCAATTGACGCTAAACCCGACGACACTTTGTCCATGTCGAAACCCGTTGGGGTGAGATATGCCGACAATCCCAAACCCGCCAAAATTCAATAGCAACTCGTTTCTGAACCAGAAAATCACCTGACGTGACATCAAATTAGCTGCTGCGCAATTGGACAATTGAAACGGAGAATCTGGACACACTAATTGCAAGTGGGCCAAAGTTTCAATTGAGAAGGCCCTTCTGAGCGATTACACTTCGTCCCAAGGACATACTATTCAAGGAATTGATATGAGACGCTCTGCGTTTTTCGCCCCTGCCTGCCTCGGCATACTGTTATTTGGCTCTGCCGTTTCCTCTCTCGCAGCAAACTACCAAGGGCACGCAGTACACGACTCCAGGGTGATTATTGTTTGGGAAGACACCACCAAACAACGACAGCTCAACGTCAATCAGTACGGTGCATTCTCTAGTATAAAGAAGCATGGTTATCTGAAAAATATTGAATTGGTAGATACCCATTACTCAACGTCGATAGCGCAGAACCTGAAAATACTCTCTGCCATTCCTGGCGTAAAAGCGGTGTATCCCGATTACGAAATACATGCGCTGACGCAATCAGACACTCCTACTGACACCCCATCACTGTCTACCGCGCCAAACGATCCAGACTACTCCCTACTGTGGGGATTAAATGATCCTGATGATTTCGATATTAATGCTGAAGAAGCGTGGGCTTATTCAACTGGCAGCAGCCAAGTATATATTGGTGTAATTGACTCCGGCGTTGACTATACACATGAAGACTTGGCCGCCAATGTCTGGACCAATCCAGATGAAATAGCAGGTAACGGTATTGATGATGATGCCAATGGCTGGGTAGACGACGTTCACGGCATTGATACTTCCGCTAACGATAGCGACCCCATGGATGAAGGTGGCCATGGAACTCACGTAGCCGGAACTATTGCTGGCGTGGGTAATAATGGCATTGGCATCACTGGCGTCAATTGGACCAGCCAAATCATTCCGTGCCGCTTTCTTGATGCAAATGGTGAAGGCTACGCCTCAGGGGCGATTGAATGCCTCGATTATATGGCCAGTTTGAAAATCGATAAGGGCCTGAATTTGGTCGCTACCAACAACAGTTGGGGTGGTGGCGGTTACTCCGCGTTAATGGAAGAGGTTATTTCCGTTCATAACTCTCTTGGTATTTTATTCGTGGCGGCATCCGGTAATGAAGGCACGAATATCGACTCGCAGCCTAGTTATCCAGCATCGTATGATATCGCCAATATTATTTCCGTGGCTGCAATAGACCACAATGGTAATTTTGCTTATTTCTCAAATTATGGCAATAGCGTTGATATCGCGGCTCCAGGGGTCGAAATTTACAGCTCGGTGCCGGGTAACAACTATGAGTCTTACTCTGGTACGTCAATGGCTGCACCGCATGTAACAGGTGCTTTAGCATTGCTCAAAGCTGCGCACCCAGATGTATCTTCAAGCGGATTAAAATCACTACTCCTAACAAACGCCTCTGACAAAGATTTATACGACGGTGAAACACGCTATGGTCGACTTCAGTTGTTTAACCCGGAAGGTGACGGTGCAATCAACTGTGGAGATACTACAACGATTACCCGAGTCGCCCCCTCTTCCAGCTCAGTATCGATCATTTACCAAGATACACTGGCCGTTCACTTCGCCAGCTTAAATTGCGGCGAACCCTCAGATACGGTCACATTAAACTACCAGGATACCTCCATCGAACTGATGGACAACGGGATCGGTAGCGATAACATTGCAAATGACGGCATATTTTCTGGTGAAATTGAAGCCAGCTGGATTGGCACGATTAATATTGACGTTGTCGGAGCCTCAGACCAGTCCTTCTCGATCACGAGCACCCGATTCCCAAGCATTACCGAAGTAAACTATCAGTTTGAATCTATCGACAACCCAACCGAACTGAATTTAGGCGACGATGACCTTGAAACTATCGAGCTGGACTTCTCAATTACAACACCATTTGGCACAACCAATACCATAACCGTGAGTAGCAACGGTCTTCTCTTTGGTGATTCGGGAGCCAGCTCCGTCTACACCAACACATTATTGCCTTCGCTCGGTGTAAACCATGCCCTGTATGTCAACCTAAGCCTGAGCCAGTGGCTTTTGAGATAACATCTAAATCAGGGCGCTCAGGAGAATCACCATGCCAAAACCTGCTACCACTGCTAATCCCAAAGTTGAACCCAGTCCCGCACTGGAAAAGCGGGTGCGCAGAGCCTTCAGTACCGAATAC
>CAJXTI010000107.1 GCA_913061185.1 uncultured Oceanobacter sp. | reverse complement strand
TGGGCTCGGAGATGTGTATAAGAGACAGCGGTCAGAAACAGTGGCTGGAAATCGGCATGTTGCTGATCCAGGACCCGGAACTGCTGATGCTTGATGAACCGGTCGCGGGCATGTCGGTTGCCGAACGCCAGCAAACAGCCGCATTGCTGCAACGCATTACCAAAGACCGCTCGGTACTGGTGATTGAACACGACATGCAGTTTGTCGCCGACATCGCCGACCGCGTCACGGTATTGCACCAGGGCAAGGTGCTGTCGGAAGGCTCGATGGAACGGGTGCAGAACGACCCCAAAGTCATTGAAGTATACCTGGGCCATTGATCGCCAAGTCGGTAAACGAGGAGATAAACAATGCTTGAGCTAACCGATTACAACGTGGCCTACGGTCAGAGCGACGTTATTCGCAATATGAACCTGAGTGTCGGCGACGAGGAAATCGTCGCGGTACTGGGCCGCAACGGCATGGGCAAGACCACGCTGATGAAGTCGCTGATCGGCATGATCCCGAGTAAATCAGGCCGCGCCGCACTCAACGGTGCCGACCTGGTGCCCCTGAAAAGTCATGAACGGGTCGGTGCCGGTATCGGTTTTGTGCCCCAGGGACGGATGATTTTTTCCACCATGACGGTGAGAGAAAATATTGAAACCGGCCTCACCTCAACCGGCAAAAACCAGATCCCGGAAGACCTCTACGAGATGTTCCCGGTGCTGAAAGAAATGCAGCACCGGCGTGGCGGCAACCTCTCTGGAGGCCAGCAGCAGCAACTCGCCATCGCACGGGCGTTAGCCAGCGACCCCAGTGTACTGCTGCTGGACGAGCCGACCGAAGGTATCCAGCCCAGCATCATCAAGGAGATGGCCCGTACCCTGCGCAAGATCCGCGACCAACGCAAGTTATCGATCATCGTTTCCGAACAGGTGCTCAGTTTCGCACTGGATGTCGCCGACCGCATTCTGGTGATCGAGAAAGGCAGCATCGTACTCGATGTCCCCGTTGCCGAGGCCGACCAGGCCACCATCACCCGCTACCTGTCGGTCTGAACCAAATCTGATTCAAAGGAGAATCCTCATGCGTCATGGTGATATTTCAAGCAGTAACGATACCGTCGGCGTTGCCGTGGTGAACTACAAAATGCCGCGCCTGCACAGCAAAGCCGAGGTGCTCGACAACGCCCGCAACATTGCCGACATGATCAAGGGCATCAAGCAGGGCCTGCCGGGCATGGATCTGATTGTCTTCCCTGAATACAGCACCATGGGAATCATGTACGACCACGATGAAATGATGGCCACGGCAGCCACCATTCCTGGCGACGAGACCGAAATTTTTGCCGCCGCCTGCCGCGCCGCCAACACCTGGGGGGTATTTTCCCTCACTGGTGAACAGCACGAAGAACACCCCAACAAAGCCCCCTACAACACCCTGGTGCTGATCAATAACAACGGCGACATCGTCCAGAAATACCGCAAGTGTATTCCCTGGTGTCCGATTGAAGGCTGGTACCCAGGCGATCGTACCTACGTCAGCGACGGCCCGAAAGGCATGAAGCTGAGCCTGATCATTTGTGACGACGGCAATTACCCGGAAATCTGGCGCGACTGCGCCATGAAAGGCGCCGAGCTGATTGTGCGTTGCCAGGGCTATATGTACCCGGCCAAGGAACAACAGGTGATGATGGCCAAATCCATGGCCTGGGCCAACAACTGCTACGTCGCCGTCGCCAACGCCACCGGCTTCGACGGTGTTTACTCCTACTTCGGTCACTCCGCCGTGATTGGCTTCGACGGCCGCACCCTGGGGGAATGCGGCGAAGAAGACATGGGCGTGCAGTATGCCCAGCTGTCGCTGTCGCAGATTCGTGACGCCCGCAAAAACGATCAGTCACAGAACCACCTGTTCAAACTGCTGCACCGTGGCTACACCGGCGTGCATGCCTCCGGCGATGGCGACCGGGGTATTGCCGACTGCCCGTTCGAGTTCTATCGCACCTGGGTCACCGATGCTGAAAAAGCCCGCGACGACGTTGAAGCCATGACCCGCAGCACCATCGGCACCGAAGAGTGCCCTGTGGGGGATCTGCCAGCACCGGAAAAAACCATGGAATCCGGATCCTGAGGCGCTGACGACCATGGTGTTCATTAACGATCGTCTGCAGCAGCAGCGTCAGCCGCCATCAGCAGGCCAACCGGAGTCGGCCAGTCCGGCGCTTTACTCCCGCTTTGCTTTTGATCCGGCCCAGCTACAGCAGCAACTGGAAAGCCAACTGGTGGGGCAGAGTCAGGTCATTCGCAGTTTGCGCCGCCAGTTGGATGTGCTCAAGGCGGGCCTCAGTGACGGTCGCCGCCCCTTGCTGACGGCACTGTTTCTGGGAGATACCGGGGTAGGTAAAACCGAAATGGTGCGGCGTATTGCCGAAGCCATTCATGGTGACGCCAACCGCTTCTGTCGCATCGACATGAACACCCTGTCGCAAAGCCATTACAGCGCCGCCATCACTGGTGCACCGCCGGGCTACGTTGGCAGCAAGGACAACCTGACCCTGCTCAACGAAGAACTGATCAATGGCAGCAGCACCCGCCCCGGCATCGTGCTGTTTGATGAAATTGAAAAGGCCAGTCCAGAAGTAGTGCGCAGCTTGATGAACATTCTGGATAACGGCGAACTGACACTGGCATCCGGCCAGAAAGCGCTGAACTTCCGCAACACCCTGGTATTCATGACCAGCAACATTGGTTCACGCCAATGGCAACAACACAGATTACGCCCGTGGCTGCCGCAAGCCTGGCAGACCAGACTGCAACAGCGGGTACAACAACAGGCACTGGAAAGCCACTTTGATGCGGAATTCCTCAACCGTATTCATTGCATCGAACGCTTTGCCAACCTGAGTAACGAACACCTGCCACGGGTGGTGATCACCCTGCTGGACGAACTCAACCAGCGCCTGAACAAACACCAACTGACCTTGCTGCTCGACGATGCCTGCCTGTTCTGGCTCAGCCGCAGCGGCTTTGACCAGCAGTATGGTGCCCGTGCGATCCAGCGGCTGTTCCAGCGCCAGGTCGTCGCGCCCTTGGCCAGTTACCTGCTCACCCTGCCCCAGTCCCAGCAACCGCGTCAGCTGCGAGCGCTGCTATGCGATGGCGAACTGAGTTTCAGCGCCGCTGCTGTGACCAAACCCGCGACCGCACCGACGGATTCAGCATTACCCCGCACCAACACAACCCGACAAGACGGTGCTACTGCCGTCGATCCACACGTTTTTTCCAAGGCTGTACTTGCCAATCAAGGAGCAAACCATGACTGATACCATCATCAAAATTGACCTTAACCAGTCTGCCTACGACAACGACAGCGTCCACAACCGCTGGCACCCGGATATTCCCATGGTGTCCACGGTAAAGCCCGGTGATGATTTTATTATCGAGTGCTACGACTGGACCGGCGGCCAGATCAAAAACAACGATAACGCCGAGGATATTCGTGATGTCGACCTGACCCAGGTGCATTTTCTGTCTGGCCCGGTGGCGATCGAAGGTGCCCAGCCAGGTGACCTGCTGGAAGTCGATATTCTCGACATCGGCACTTTTGCCGAACAACAGTGGGGCTTCAACGGCTTCTTTTCCAAAAAGAACGGCGGCGGTTTCCTGACCGACCGTTTCCCCGAAGCACAAAAATCCATCTGGGACTTCAACGGTATCTACACCAAATCCCGTCATGTACCGGGCGTTGAATTTGCTGGCATCCTGCATCCCGGTCTGATCGGCTGCTTGCCATCCCGCGATATGCTGGACACCTGGAATCAGCGCGAAAAAGAATTGTTTGATACCAACCCGGATCGCGAACCGGCCCTGGCCTGTTTGCCTTACGCCGACACCGCCCATATGGGGCGGATGCAAGGCGATGCCAAAGCCGCTGCCGCCGCAGAAGGTGCCCGTACAGTGCCACCGCGAGAGCATGGTGGTAACTGCGACATCAAGGATCTGACTCGAGGGGCAAAGATTTATTTCCCGGTCTACGTCGACGGTGCAGGTCTGTCCGTAGGCGACCTGCACTTCAGTCAGGGTGACGGCGAAATCACCTTCTGTGGTGCCATCGAAATGGCTGGCTGGATTCACCTGCGCGTCAACCTGATCAAGGATGGCATGAGCAAATACCAGGTGAAAAACCCGATCTTCAAGCCCAGCCCGCTGGTACCCAAATACGATGACTACCTGATCTTTGAAGGTATTTCCGTTGATGACACAGGCAAGCAGCACTATCTGGATACCAGCCTGGCTTACCAACAAGCCTGTATGAATGCCATCAACTACCTGACCAAGTTCGGCTACAGCGAAGCCCAGGGTTACGCCATCATTGGTTGTGCACCGATTCAGGGACATATCAGTGGCGTGGTCGATATCCCCAACTCCTGTGCCACCCTGTGGTTACCTACCGACATCTTCGAGTTCGATATCAAGCCGTCAGCGGATGGCCCGGTCAAACATCTGGATGGCTCGGTGAATATTCCGAAAGCAGCGGATCTCGACTGACCACAACAACCCAGACACCGCTGCCGGGGTTGCTCCGGCAGCGGTTGCTCTATCAACAATTGATGATAAAAACTGCCGGAGATACCCGCCATGCCCATGTACGACTACAAATGTCCCAGCCACGGCGTTTTTCAGGAACTGGCCCCGATGCAGCAGCACGACCAGCCCCAGCCCTGTCCCCAATGCAACACCCGTTCGGCACGGGTGATTGTCTTGCCTCCAGCCATTGCCAAGGTATTAAAAGAAACCCGTGAAGCCATGGAGCGCAACGACAAAGCCCGCGAAGCACCCGAAGTGATGAGCACCAGCCAATACCAGGAAAGGGAGAACGAGAAAAAAGAACGCCAGCGGTTTGATCATCGCCACCAGCATGGCAAGGACTGCGGCTGTGGCAGCAAACGCAAGAGCAACCTGATGTACACCGCCAATGGCGACAAGATGTTTCCTGGCATGCGGCCATGGATGATTAGCCATTAAATACACGCGACTGAACAACACGCACATCAACAACACCATGACCACAGTGCTGGCAAACGCCCAAACCGGCAGAATAAACCTTGCTGCAGGGACGCATACCGGTATTTCAGACGCCACACTGGCAGCTCGCTCTTTGCTGTCATGCGTGTGGTGCTGAACGCGGCATGACTCGGGGCTGAAAACCGCACTCGGCAGGCGTCAATCACCCCGGCTACAGCTTGCGCTTAGCGCAGCCAGCGCGGAGAATGGCGACCGAATCGACACTCCGAGTAACGCATGGCCAAACGAAAGCTCACCAAAAAACAGTCCTGGCGCATCACCAAAATCCAGGAAGAAAAAGCCCAGCGCGCCCAGCAAAAAGAGGCGGTGATTTCCGATCAGCTTAACGCCGGTGAATTAGGCGATGAAATGCACGGCCAGGTGATCTGTCTCTTATACACATCTCCGAGCCCACGAGACAGGCAGAAATCTCG
>CAJXTI010000106.1 GCA_913061185.1 uncultured Oceanobacter sp. | reverse complement strand
GGGGGGTACCCTACATTACGGCGATGGTTGGAGCCAAACTGGTGTTGCCTGGTCCCGGCCTGGATGGACAAAGTTTGGTCAAGCTTATCGATTCAGAAAGCGTAACGATTGCGCTGGGTGTGCCCACGATTTGGCAGGGACTTCTTTCGGCTTTGGACGAGCTTGGCTCCTCGGCAAAGACGCTCAAACGGACGGTGATAGGTGGTAGCGCTTGCCCTCCCTCAATGATGTCAGAGTTTCGTGGTAAGTACGGCGTAGATGTTGTCCATGCATGGGGAATGACTGAAACATCACCGATCGGAACCGTCAATGCACTGCTGGCGAAACACGATACCCTTTTAGAAGGAGAAAGAAATAAAATCCGTGAAAGCCAAGGACGGCCTCCCTACGGGGTGCAGCTCAAAATTGTGGGAGAAGACGGCCATCAACTGCCCGAAGATGGCGTTGCTCAGGGAAATCTCCGTATCCGTGGTCATTGGGTGGTAGCCGACTACTTTGGTTTTGAGCCAAATCAGACTCTTGAGGAAGACGGTTGGTTCGAGACAGGTGATGTTGCTTCGATCAATGATGATGGGTTTATGACAATACGTGACCGCTCAAAAGATATTATTAAATCTGGTGGGGAATGGATATCGACAGTCGAATTGGAGGGAATCGCAATGGGCCATTCTGCCATCAATGAAGCTGCTGTGGTGGCGGCCTCCCATGATAAATGGGATGAACGACCGATCCTGTTGGCAGTAAAAATACCCGACGCAAATATTACGGAGGAGGAACTTCTTGCTCATTATCAGGGAAAAGTCGCCAAGTGGCAGACCCCGGATCGCGTGATTTTTGTGGAAGCATTGCCACGCAATGCCACTGGGAAAGTATTAAAAAACAAGTTGCGCTCTGAATATGGGGAAGTGTTAGTCAATAAACCGGCAAGCTAGGGAAGGTCTGAATAACTGCTGATATTTGCCCATCTTGGGTTTAAACGGCAAAAAATCGAAGATTCAGACACTATTTTCCCTTTATTTGTGTGTTTTTTGCCCGTTTCCCGCCATTTTGGCGGAAAACAGGCGCACTGGCCCTACGCCAGCATGTATTTTTCACCGATCAGCAGGTTGCTAAACGCGGCCAGCAAATGCAACCGGTTGCTGTTCTTGGCAAGGCCGCGATAGCGGACCTTGCCATAACCAAAGACCCGCTTGATGTACCGGAAGGGATGCTCGACCTTGGCACGAACACTGGCTTTGATCTTCTCTGCTTTCAGTTTGTCGGCATCCAGCGTCTTCCGGGTGCCAGGCCGTTTGGCAATGAACCAGGAGACGTTTTTGCGGTGCTTATGCTCATCCCGCTTCTGAATGCCAAGGTAACCGGCGTCGCCGAAGACTCGTTGCTCTTCACCATGCAGCAGCTTGTCGGTGGGCACGATGTCGTGAACATTGGCAGCGGTGGTATCAATGCTATGAATCAGACCGAACGTGTCGTCGACACCAATGTGCATTTTCATGCCGAAGTGCCATTCGTTGCCCTTTCTGGTCTGGTGCATCTCCGGATCACGCTTGCCAGTTTGGTTCTTGGTGGAGCTGGGAGCAGAGATGATGGTGGCATCTACGATGCTTCCTTCACGCAACATCAAGCCGTTTTTCTCCAGGTGTTTGTTCACCTCTTTAAACAGCGCCTTGCCAAGACCGTGCTGCTCCAGGAAATGCCGGAAGTTGAGAATCGTCGTCTCATCTGGCAAACGGTCCAGCTTCAGACCCGCGAAGTGCCGCATGGATTCGATCTCGTACAGCGCGTCTTCCATGGCCGGATCGCTCAAGTTATAGAACAACTGCATGCAGTGAACCCGCAGCATGGCAGGCAGCGGATAAGGGGGCCGTCCGTTCCGGCCCTTCGGGTAATAACGGGCTACCTTCTTCTCCAACTGCTTCCACGGAATCAGCTTGTCCATCCGTTCCAGAAAGATCTCGCGACGGGTCTTGCGCTTCTTGGTCTGGTATTCGGCTTCGGAGAAGGTGATCTGATCCATGCTGGCAACGATCCTATGCGATTGACGATGGCCGTATTATCGCTGATTTTGGAGACTTATTCAGAGCCTCCTTAGAAAAGCAGTACTTCACAAAGCTGTCAGGTGTCTAGGATATTGGGGCTTGCCACACTGCGAAATCGAAGGGGGTATCGATGAAGCAGGTTATCAAGAATCTCCATCGGCAAATCGGTCTTCCAGTACGTTAATAAAACGTTGGTCTCAGTTAGCCACAAAAACGTGTTCGATGCCATGACGAACAAAGACTGATCATGTTCGCGGCGCATACATTGTACTCGCCAATTACAGAAAGCTAAGGAAGGTCTGAATAACCGTCGATTTTCACCAGCATCCGTTTGAGCCAGCAGAAAACGGAAAATTCAGACGCAACTCTCCATTTATTTGTATGTTTTCTGCCCGTTTCCCGCCATTTTGGCGGAAAATAGGCACACTGCCCCTATGCCAGCAGGTATTTTTCACCGATTAACAGATTACTGAACGCGGCCAACAAGTGCAGCCGGTTGGTGTTTTTCGACAGGCCGCGATAGCGAACCTTGTTGTAGCCGAACACCTGCTTGATGTACCGGAACGGATGTTCCACTTTTGAGGGGATGCTGGCTTTGATTTTCTCGGCTTTCAGCTTGTCAGCATTCAGGGCCTTCCGTGAACCCGGGCGCTTGGCGATGAACCAAGACACATTTTTACGGTGCTTGTGCTCGCCTCGCTTTTGTATGCCGAGGTAGCCGGCATCACCAAAGACTCGGCGCTCTTCACCGTGCAGCAGTTTGCCGGAAGGCACAATGTCATGGACATTGGCAGCAGTGGTGTCGATGCTATGGATAAGGCCCAGTGTGTCGTCGACGCCAATGTGCATCTTCATGCCGAACTGCCATTCGTTGCCCTTTCGGGTTTGGTGCATCTCCGGATCGCGCTTGCCAGAACTGTTCTTTGTGGAGCTGGACGCAGAGATGATGGTGGCATCAACAATGCTGCCTTCACGCAGCATCAGGCCGTTTTTCTCCAGGTGCTTGTTCACCTCTTTGAACAGCACCTTGCCGAGACCATGCTGCTCCAGAAAATGACGGAACTTAAGGATCGTTGTTTCGTCTGGCAGACGATCGAGCTTCAGGCCAGCGAACTGGCGCATGGATTCGATCTCGTACAATGCATCTTCCATGGCCGGATCGCTGAGGTTATAGAACAACTGCATGCAGTGAACGCGCAGCATGGCAGACAAAGGATAGGGAGGCCGTCCGTTCTGGCCCTTGGGGTAATAACGGGCTACCTTCTTTTCCAGCTGCTTCCACGGAATCAGCTTGTCCATCCGTTCCAGAAAGATCTCGCGGCGGGTTTTGCGCTTTTTGGTCTGGTACTCGGCTTCGGAGAAGGTGATCTGATCCATGGTGGCAACGATCCTATGCGGTTGACGACGGCCGTATTATCGCTGATTTTGGGGACTTATTCAGAGTCTCCCTAAGTGACCCAAATCATTTCTTTCATCATATGTTCGAGAATTCCCAAACTTGAGGCCTACGCCAGCAGATATTTTTCACCGATCAAAAGGTTGCTGAATGCAGCCAGCAAACGTTATTTAAAAACCTCTAACCGTTTAGTTGAGTAATAGATTGCCATCAGCACTGGTACGTCCTTGCTATAAAAAACTGTTTCATTAGCGCCATACCTTTGATTCAATTGGTCAAGTGTCCTGATATCAATATCGGATGTCAGAACCCGCCTCCCATTTACATCTCCAAAAAGCCTGAATCTCACTCTGTTTGACTTACAGACTGCCTGCAGTTTGAACCCTGAGTAGCCCGTTCTTGGATGCCACTTTCCAACGGCTTCAACAGTGACACTTCCAACAGAAGAGGCCGAAAACATTAAGTGCTTGGTGTGATTTAACCAAGATTCAGTGATATACACCTCAACCCATAGCGGTCGCGCAAAGTCACAATCTTTTATTGTTAAGAGGATCAAGTTCATATTTATTGGCTCACTCCGGTGACTGGCTGCTTCGGTTGCCACGCAACATATTGCCTTCAACTCTGGAGCCTTCCGTTCACCAAAGATTTCAGTTCAGTATCCGGATCCTCTATTAGTTCCGGGTTGATCGTTCTGCGTTGTTGAACGAGTGTCTTGCCTACCAAAAAAGCAAGGGGCAGGTTGACCGCGTCAACAGCAATAACACAGCCTTCGCGGAGATAGAACACGGCAAATCCTTTATCCTCGGGGGTGCCTCGAACCACTCGCTGATCATGATTTTGCGACAATCCTACCATCTGCAGACGAACATCGTACTGGTTTGACCAGAACCATGGAACGCTATCATAGGGTTTCTCCTCACCCATCAGGGTTGCCGCGGCTGTACGAGCCTGATCGACAGCATTGGCGACAGACTCGAGTCGTTGCATCTTCTCGAAGAAAAGATTCCGGTGCCGGGTGCAGTCACCGATCGCCAAGATGGCGGGGTCCTCGGTACGGGTAAATTCGTCAACAATAATACCGTTATCACAGGGCAGGCCGGCGTCCTTAGCCAGAGCGGTTTCCGGGATAATGCCGATCGACACAAGGACGATGTCGGCCGGTACGGTGCTTCCGTCCGCCAACGTCACGCCAGCCACATGCCCCTGATCGCCCGCTTCGAAGCCGGTTACCGCTGTGTTCAGACGTACGTCCACGCCGGCGCCACGGTGTTTGTCGTAAAGGAACGCTGATATTTCCGGGCCCGTAACGCGCTGCATAAGACGTTCGGCGGCTTCTAGCACCGTGACATTAACACCTTTTTTGTTGGCACTGGCCGCCACCTCAAGGCCGATGTAACCACCACCCACGACGACCAGGCGCTTTCCAGCAACTAACTGTTCACGCAGTACCTCTGAATCAGCTATGTCGTGCAGGTAATGAATGCCATTTAAGTCAGCCCCGGGCGCGTTCAGGTGTCGAAGGTGTGACCCGGTGGCCAGGACCAGTCGATCGTATTGCAGCCTGCTCTGATCCGACAAGCTGATGGTGCTACTGTCCCGATCAATTTGTTCGACGCGCACACCGAGCCGCAACTGATGGCCTGCGTTCTCGTATACCGAGCGCGGTTTCAGGTACAGCGACTCCTGATCAACGTCTCCTGTCAGGTAATTCTTGGACAGCGGCGGTCGATGGTAGGGCGGATGAGGTTCATTCCCCACCAGAACGACCTCATGTTGATATTTTTTTTGGAGTAAGGCTGTCAGGAGGGCACCTGCTGCGTGCCCACCGCCAACAATGACCGTCCTCTCTTTACGTTTGCTTACCATAGGCTATCTCTTTCGCTGTGCCCTGGGATTGGACTCTCCACACGTTCGGATGCCATCCTGGTCAATCGGTTAATTAACTGTTCGGTGTCAGTTTGACCATCAACCTGGAATAGCCCCGCACGAAGTTGGACTGCACCCGCTCGGGCTCTTCGACGACTTCGATGTTGTCAAAACGCTTGAGTATTTCTTCCCAGAGGATGCGCAGTTGCAGTTCAGCCAGACGGTTGCCCATGCAACGGTGAACCCCATAGCCGAACGACATGTGGTTTCGTGCGTCCTTGCGATCAATGATGAACTGATCGGGGTTGTCAAATTTGCGCTCGTCCCGGTTACCCGACGCGTACCACATGACAACTCGATCACCCTTCTTGATGGTCTGGCCGCCCAGTTCGACATCCTGCTTGGCGATTCGGCGCATATAGGCCAGCGGCGTTTGCCAGCGGATGATTTCCGACACCATGTTC
>CAJXTI010000105.1 GCA_913061185.1 uncultured Oceanobacter sp. | reverse complement strand
CTGCAGCACTGATCAATCGAGAGTTGTTGGGGTAAGCTTCTGGACTTGGCCCAGAGCACGGCGACTGAGTCGGAGTCATCACAACATGGATGTTTTACGTAAATATTGTATCCAAGAGCGATGAAACTCCGCCCTCAGAAATCCCCGATCAGAAAAACATAATGTCGATCAGATGCTTAACTGCTCAGCATTGGAGCTGAAGCTTCCGTTGTTAGTGGCCCGACATTCATACGCCATGCCGCCATACCGGGCCTGATCCGGTATCCACGTATTCGCACACTGGATTCCGAATTTCGCCAATGCTCGTCTGGAATGACAGCTGGTGTGTATCGCCCGGAGAGAGTGACAATACCCATAGACGTAGGAAGTGGCTTGCCGCCGAACAGCAGCAAGCCGGAAAAGGTCACCGCCTGTTATTCCGCTGAACATCGTGAAGGTTTTTTGAGATACCTGGCGGTTGAGACAAGCGGTGGCTTTTTTGGCTAACCCGTTTTTTTGAATGATCTCTCGGAGCAGTAGTAAACCGGCGTTGGAAATGATGTCCCCGCCACTAAAACTGGCTGCAATCTGGCGTTGATCAAGAGAGGAAAGCGGGATGGCATTCTGGTCGCTTTTTGTCACGGCGGTAAGCTCTTTGGTGATTGCTTTGACACGTTCCGAGGAACCATAAGGGATACCGCCGTTCTTGTATCTACCCTCGTGAAATATGCGGGTTAGCCCTGTTGGTTGCCAGTTCATATATAGTGTCGGCTTGAATTTCTCTTTTATGCGGCCGGCGTGGGCCGTTTGCGGTTGACAGGAAAGACCATGAGCCAGAGTGAATTGCTTTACAATTACGACAGCGCCTTGATTGCTACGGTGTTGTTTGTCGCTATTATCATTGCCAATGAATTTGGCTTTATTGCCGGGCGTTTTGTGCAGTCTCGTACCAATGATGAAATAAAAGCCCTTACCGGTTCCATTCAGGCCAGTATTCTGGGCTTGTTGGCGCTGCTGTTGGGTTTTACTTTCAGTATGTCAATGCAGCGATACGATAACCGTACCATGGCATTGATTGATGAATCCAACAGCATTGGTACGGCAATGTTGCGGGCGCAATTACTGCCGGATGAGTTCAAGGCTGATGCCGATAAAGTCTTAAGAGATTATATCGCCTTACGGGTGGAAGTCGGGCAAATTGATTTGACCCACGCCGATGTTCGGGCTGAATACAATCGTAAAATTGTGGCGCAGCAGAACCTGCTTTGGGAGATTACGCTGGCGGCGACGGAGGCCGATCCCCGGCCGGTGACAACGGGGGTATTTCTGAAATCCCTCAACGATGTGATTGATGCTCAGGGTAAAAGAAATGCGTTGCTGCAATTGCATGTGCCAGAAACCATACTGATATTACTTTTCTTTGTGTTTATATCGAGCGGAGGGATTATGGGTTATTCCGCCGGGTTAAGTGGTAAACGCATGGTGGCACCGATCGTGCTGGTGTCGTTGCTCATTACCATGATTGTATTCACCATCATCGATCTGGATCGGCCCAAGCGCGGTTTGATTCAGGTAGATCAGAGTGTGATGAGTGATTTGTTACAGTAATAACCGGGCTGCTCAAGTGCGGGTTGTCCGGGTGGCAGTGGAAAGCAGGAAGAGAGTGAATAACGGCAGGTGTTGCCGTTATTCCGTTGCGGACTATTTTATTTCGGTGACAAACTGTTCTTTGGATCGACGTACTTTTTTCAGGTTCACCAGCCAGTCACCGTCTTCTTCGCGGTAGCCCAGTGGCAGTATCACGACGGAGCGCAAACCGCGTTCTGGCAGGTTGAGGATGTTGTCCAGATCGGCGGGGGTGAAGCCTTCCATCGGGGTGCAGTCGACCTGTTCAGCGGCAGCGGCAATCAGTGCGCTGCCCAGTCCAATGTAGGCCTGGCGTGCCGCGTGCTGGAAGTTGACTTCGGCATCTCGGGCCGGGTAGGCCTTGAGTAAGCGTTGGCGGTAGTTTTCCCACCCCTCGTTGGTGGACTCGCGTATATCGTTGGTCAGGTCGAACATCATATTGATGCGTTCGGGGGTGTAATTGTCCCAGGCGGCAAAGACCAGCAGGTGGGAGCAGTCGGTGATTTGTGCCTGGTTCCAGGCGATGGCTTTAATCTGCTCACGCACTTCGGGGTTGGTAACCACTAGCATGTCATAGGGTTGCAGGCCGCTGGAGGTGGCGGTGAGGCGGATGGCTTCGAGTATGCGCTCTACCTTGTCTTCCGGGACGGCTTTGGCCGGGTTCATTTTTTTGGTGGCGTAGCGCCAGTTCAGCAGTTCGATGATGTCGGTCATTGGCTGGTCTCCAGGGTGTTCAGATGGACTGTCGTTATAGTGGCAGATCCGTCACTGCCGATAGACCGGGTTGTGGCGAACAATTTATTCGGCCCAGTCGCATAATAATGCAGTGTGTGGAGTAGTCATTGGCGTGGGCTTGGTTCACGGCCAAGGCTGAGTGCCTGGTGTGAACGGGAACGGTTTTTGTGAGCCATCTTAGTGGCTGGTGATTAACCCTGGACAGTAGCGGTGGCGACCACTGGCCTTGGCTTCGTACAGGGCCTGGTCGGCGGTTGCCAGTATTTCGTTGAGAGATTGTCCTGCCATGGCGCGGCTGCTGCCTGCGCTGATGCTGAGTGGCAGTATTTCGTTCAGGTCGTTGCGGATTTCGTGTTTTTGTATGGCAGCGCAGAGGCGGCGGCCAAGCTGGTCGAGCAGGAATTGCTGGTCGGTGTTGATCAACAGCAGGAATTCATCTCCGCCCCAGCGGCAGGCAAAATCATCCGGGCGAATGTGATCCTGAATGATCTGTGCAGTGGCTTTCAGCGCCAGGTCGCCAGCGGCGTGGCCATATTGGTCGTTAATGTTTTTGAATCGATCGAGATCGAGCCAGAGGATGCCAAATCCCCCCGAATTCTGTGGCAGCTGTTTCATTTGTTGCTGCAGTTGTTCCATCATGCCACGGCGGTTGAGCAGTCCGGTGACGGGGTCGGCATAGGTCAGTTGTTCCAGTTCTTCGGTACGCTGCCGGACTCTGATTTCCAGCCGTTCACGTGATTTTAATACTTCACTCGCCATGCTGCTGAAATGACTCATGATGCGGCCAATGTCGCCATGAATATGTTGCGGGATCACGTTGTTTACTGGTTGGCCGTCGCGCAGCTGTTCGATCCCGTTTTCCAGTTGGCGCAGTGGCTTCAGTACGTAGCGATTGAGTGCCAGATTAAACAGTAGCAGGGCGATGAAGATGCTGACGCCCGCCAATAGGAACAGCTCATTAAAGGTGCTGAGGGGGAGTAGAATGTTCAGATCCAGCAAGGTCATTACAAACCAGTCTACTTCTGGCAAGTAGACCACCCCTGCCAGCTGATCGCTGCCATTTCTTTCGACATGGATACTGACGACTTGATCGGGCCTTGAACGGGCGGTTTGCAGTATGTGCTCCAGCTCGGCCCGTTGGGCTTCGTTGTCGAGCTGCTGCCAGATGGTTTTGTGTTCACTGGCATCCTTGGTGATGCTGGCAAAGTCGATCTGGGAGATGTCTTCCGATACCTGAATGGCCCCTTCGTGGTCGAAAAACAGGTTGTTGATACCCGGTTCCGGGGTGGTGGTGAACTGTTGAATAAAGGTGGTCAGGTCGAGGCCGGTGCCAACAACACCGAGAATCTGGTCGCCATCACGCAGTAAAACATCGATCCAGAGTTTGGTGACCTTGAGTGGAATGTCCGGGTTAACGTTCAGGTGAATGTCACGGTTTTGCTCGATGATGCTGTAGAACCAGCGGTCATTGGGGTTATCGGAACGCAGGGTATAGCGATATTGGTCGTTGGCAAATTCGTTGCTGGCATTGTTGTGGTAGTAGTTACCGGAACCGGGCAGGGCGACAAAGTAGCTGTGGTCAGAGAAGTTGTTGCGATAGGACTCCAGCTCTGCCAGCGCCGTCTGCTTTTTCTCTTCGTTGTTTTCGTCTTTTGCCCAGCTGCGCAAAATTTGTGAATCAGCCAGCTGACGGGCCAGTGCCACTTCACGGATGATGGGCTGAAGTGAGCGTTCTTTTTCCAGTTTGACCTGGGTTTCGAACTGACGCAGGGCGGATTCTTGCAGTACGTTCAGGACAATTTTTTGGCTGAACAACCAGATAGCCAGGCCGGATAACAGCATCAGTAGTGCAGTGAGAAGCAGAAAACGTGGCTTAAGGTTCATCTCGGCTTCCCGGTTGGCCGTTTATACAGGGCAGATGTACGCTGCTGCTGTTCTGGTCCCGATCTGACAAGCGGTGCTGCTCTGTCTGCCTGAATTCAGGACTGGATCTGTGTATTGGAATCATGCCTGGCCAGTGTTGTTAATTGCTCTACAACTGGACAACCAGCGATACTCTGAGACTATCACGCTTTTATACCGCAGGCATGCTATTCGCTGAGCTTGTTGCTCTAAGCTGGCGCCAGAGTGTGGCCTGTATTGTCAATTTTGTCACTATAGCAGGAGTGTGTATGTCTTCGCGGGTGTATCCGATGTTGAGCTGGTTGTATCTCGCCACGGTACTGTTGAGTGGTTGCAGCAGTATGACTTCGGTTGAATCTGGATTCGCTACCCCGGATCGTGCGTTAGAATCGGCTGATTCTGCAGCGGCTGTCCGTCGCAGTGACTGGCTCAAGCACTTGTATCAGCAGTATGACGATTGGCGTGGCACTGGCTATTTGTATGGTGGTACCACCAGAAATGGAGTGGACTGTTCAGGGTTTGTGAATGTGACCTATCGCGATCAGCTGGATAGCTGGGTTCCCCGTACCACTTTGTTGCAGTCACAGTTTGGTGAGCCGGTCGCGATGGGTGAATTACAGGCCGGTGACCTGGTGTTTTTCAAGACGGCTGACAAGGTTCGTCATGTGGGTATTTATCTTGAAAAGGGCAAGTTCCTGCATGCGTCCAGCAGTGAAGGGGTGATTATTTCCAGGCTGGATAGCGCCTACTGGCGAGGCAAGTTCTGGCAAGCCCGTCGAATGGCTCCTTGAATAGAAAAAGAAGCATCCTGACGGCCGACTGACTACAATCGATGGCCATATTCTTCGGTGGAGTTTTGTTGTGCAAGCTATTTTGGATGAGATCGTTGCGACGATTGGTGTAAGCAACGACCGTGGCAAGGTGGCCGATTATATTCCGCAGCTGGCGTGTATCGACCCGAACCAGTTTGCTATTTCTGTGGCGCTGGCGGATGGCCGGGTGTTCAGTGCCGGGGATCATCAGCAGCTGTTTTCTATCCAGAGTATTTCCAAGGTGTTTACGCTGACCATTGCACTGGGCAAGTTGGGTGATGGCGTCTGGGCGCGGGTAGGACGAGAGCCGTCGGGAGATCCGTTTAATTCTATCGTGCAGCTGGAGCATGAAAACGGCAAACCAAGAAACCCGTTTATTAATGCCGGTGCGATTGCGATTGCCGATGCCATTATGGTGGGGCATCAGCCGAAAGAGACGTTGGCAGAAATTCTGCAGTTTGTGCGCTTTATTGCTGACGATGAGAGTATTTGTATCGACCATAACGTGGCGGAATCCGAGTTGAAAACCGGCGATCGTAACGCTTCGCTGGCACATTTTATGGCGTCGTTCGGCCGTATGAATAATCCGGTCGATTATGTGCTGGGTACCTATTTTCACCACTGTTCAATTGCCATGACTTGCCAGCAGTTGGCCAAAGCCGGGTTGTTTTTGGCGGGGGATGGCGAAAACCCGGTCACCGGGACGCGGGTGGTGTCTGCCCGTCGAGCGCGCCGAATCAATTCGCTGATGATGATGTGCGGCCATTACGATGGCTCCGGTGAGTTTGCCTATCGGGTGGGCTTGCCGGGCAAGAGTGGCGTCGGCGGCGGTATTCTGG
>CAJXTI010000104.1 GCA_913061185.1 uncultured Oceanobacter sp. | reverse complement strand
GTCGGCAGCGTCAGATGTGTATAAGAGACAGGTATTTGTCCTTGCTGGCGTTGGCGGCTTCGGCTTCTTGTTTGGCGGCTTGCAACTCACGGGTACGGATTTCGACGCGCTGTTCCAGTTCGTTGTTAATGCGGGCCATGGCAGCCTGGGCGCGTTTACGTTCGGTGATGTCGTGAACAAACACTTCGATCAGCCCTTGTTCACGGTCTTTCAGCAGTACGTTGATGGACACCGGCAGTGGCTCCATCCCCAGTTTGCGTTTGAAGCGGGTTTCAAACGACTGTTGCGGGCCGAGCTGATTGACGCGCAGCATCAGCTGATCGAGATCGTCGGGATCGTAGAACAGGTCGTTACGCAACGAGGTGACGGAAAAGCGGAATTCGTTGGCGTCGCGGTAACCGCACATACGGGCGATGGCCGGGTTGGCACCACTGATGCCGCCGCTGGCTCTGGCCTGGAAGATGCCATGCAGGGCGTTTTCGAACAGCCATTGGTAGCGTTCTTTCTCGCTTTCCAGCTCGTCGATTTTTTGCAGCAGTTCCGGGTAGTAGCTTTTGCGCGCCGAGAAGGCACCCAGGCCGATCAGGTTCTGTATCAGCGCCTGGTCTTCGGCATTGTGTTCGTTATTGTGTTCGTTATTGTGTTTGTTACTGCTGTTCAGGCTGTTGCTCAAGCCGTTGTTCTGGTTTGTGTCTGAGCCGGAGACGTGGGGATGGTCATAACGCTTCCTCATAGACCACCTCTACATCACGTTGATTGGATTTGCGCGGGTTGGTCAGAATGCAAGGGTCGGTCAGTGCCTTGCCAGACAGTTCTGGAATATCCGCCAGGCTGACGCCGGATTGACCCAGACTCTGGGTCAGACCCACCCGAGCCTTGAGCTGACTGATATTGTCGACCAGCTGACGACGCAACTGGGCATTGCTTCTGCCCTTGGTCTGGATGCCGAGGGTGTCTGCGACAACGCGGAAACGGTCTTCCGCATGACTGTAATTATAGTCGATCACCCGTTCGACCAGAATGGCATTGCAGAGACCGTGCGGCAGGTCGAGATAGCCTCCCAGGCTGTGCGACATGGCGTGTACGGCACCGAGAATGGCATTGGAAAACGCCAGTCCAGCCTTGAGTGAGGCCAGCATCAACTGTTCGCGCAGGGCAATATCGGCAGGATTATCGACCAGGGCTGGCAGGTTACCGGAGACCAACCGGATGGCTTCCAGCGCGTGCATATCGGTCAGTGGGCCGCTGGCGGTGGAGACAAAGGCCTCGATGGCATGCACCATGGCATCAATGCCGGTGCAGGCGGTCAGGAAAGGGGTCATCGTCAGGGTGGTTTCCGGGTCAATCAAGGAGACATCCGGCACCACCGCCTTGCTGATGATGGAGATTTTCATCCGACTGTCCTGATCGGAAATAATCGCGAACTGGGACACGTCTGCCGAGGTTCCGGCGGTGGTCGGGATAAAAATCAATGGCGGAATCGGCGAATGAATCCGGTCGACGCCTTCAAACGTGAGGATGTGCTGGCGATTGGCCGAGACAATCCCGATGCCTTTGGCGCAGTCCATCGGGCTGCCGCCGCCGACGGCAACGATCAGGTTACAGCCTTCTTCGTTGTAAAACGCAGCACCTGCCATGACTTCTTCGGCTCTCGGGTTGGGGCTGACGGCAGAAAAAATCCGGTAGTCGATGTCCATTTCCTGCAGGCTGTCCTGCACGTCGGCAACCCATCCAGCGGCAATCACGCCAGGATCTGTGACGATCAACACCCGTTGTGCGCCAAAATTTCTGGCAAAATTACCCACGGTTTTGCGGGCACCGACACCAAAGATGATTTCCGGCGCGACAAATTTTCTCAGGTTGGAAATATTGCTACTCATACTGCATTCCGCCAAATACCACCGCTGATCACCCGAAGGTATAACGGTAGCGAGGGTGAGGTAAAGGCGCACCGTTTGATCATATGGGATCCGTTTGCCGCGAGTGACGGCTGGCGTCTGTTGCCAACAGTGTACTTTGTCTGGCGGCCCGTTGCTCACGCTTGCGTTGGCTGATGCTGTCAACACACTGCTCGTCGTCTCTCAGTATCACCACACATTCCAGGCACTGGATGCATTCGTCGTAATCGATGGCACCGTCGTTACGAATGGCATTGATCTCGCAACGGCGTTTACACAGCTGGCAAGGGGAGCCGCAGAGATCGACCCGGTCGAGCATGTTCAGCCGCCGCAGCTTGCCAATAATGGCCAAACCGGCACCCAATGGGCACAGGTAGCGACAGTAGAACTTGTGAACAAACATCCCGGCGGCCAGCAAGGCGACGGCGTACAACACAAAGGGCCAGGAGCGATAGAAATAGAGCGTAATGCTGGTTTTGAATGGCTCTACTTCGGCCAGTTGCTCTGCCAGTGTCAGTGAATAAAAAGCCGTTCCCAGCAGTCCGATCAGCAGCGGGTATTTGATCAGAATCAGCTTGCGATGCAGCGGCTCGGCAATCCTGCGTTGGCGGATGCCCAGTCGTTTGGCCAGCCAGGAAGCCATTTCCTGCAACGCGCCAAACGGGCAGAGCCAACCACAAAACAGCCCTCGGCCCCAGATGAACAGGCTGACAAAAGTGTACGTCCAGAGGATAAAAATCACCGGGTCGAGCAGGAAAATACCAATATTAAAGCCATCGTAAATGTTCAACAGCAGAGTGTAGATGTTGACCACCGACAACTGACCCTGGGCATAAAAGCCGAGATAGCCGACTGTAAACGCCAGAAAGCCCCAACGGAAACCGTGCACAGCACGTGGGAAACGGGTGAAAAAACGCTGCCAGGTAAACAGAATGGTCAGTAGTATCAGGCTGATACTGACCAGGGTGATGGACAGCCAGCGATCCTGCCAGAGGCCAACCCATAAGGGTGCGCGAGGAGTGGCGTCTTCCACCGTGAGCTGTTCAAACAGCTCGGCGGGCAGTGTCACCGGCACTTCAAAATGTGCCCGGTCGATCATCAGATGATTACGTGGCAGTTCCATATTCAGAATCAGGGCGGCGTCGGCACCGGGATTAAACCCGGCATTGCCTCCTACCTGGAACAGATTGGCTTGGTCGAACGCAGGTATGCCGTCGGCCACCAGCTGGATATTACGATCGAGTACATCCATATCGCGCATTTCAACGGCCAGCTGACTCTGTTGTAACGCCAGTCGTCCAGGCACCGTACCGGGTTTGAAGTCTTCAGGTACGTGAGGGAACAGCCCGTTGGACATCACTGCCAGTACTTGCTGGCCCGGTTTGAGCCGCTGTTGCAGGCGGGCAAAACCATCGTCGCCCAACAGGTTGCGGCCAATGGACGGCGCATTGATATAGGCGTACCAGAGTTCGGTAAAGGCTTCACCCGGTTCTGCCTCGCGCAGTGACGGGTAGCTGCCGAGGTCGGTTCCCAGCGAGCGTTCCGCATCTGCCAGCTCAAGCCGCCAATGGCCGACGTAGCCGCGATCGAGTAATTGCTGCCAGTTCAATGGTTCAAACTTGTCCATGATGGGTTGTGCGGCGGCGGCCTGGGCAAAACCTTCCAGCTTGTGGCGGGCGACCTTGAGCGCTGAAGACAACACCGTGTCGTTAATAATAATCACCGATACGGTGGCCTTGGATACCCCGTCAAAGTAGACCACTCCATCGGTGGCTGCGTCGCCCACCTTGTGACTGTCGATAACGATGTGTTCGGTGAGTGATCGGCCCTGATACTGGCCAATAAACTGATACAGCGGCTCCGGCCCCAGACCGTGTAAAAACACTGGCTCATGGTGCTCGAGAATATGAATACCGGTAAACCGGCCAGTGGCACTGAGACCGATCAACAGTCGGATAGGTCGGCCGGAAAACCCCGGCAAATCGCTGATGTCGCTGGATTCATAAGCGTAACCCAGTAGCTCGTTGAGCTGGTAAACCGGGTAGACCGGGTAGTCCTGTTGTTTTGGCTCAATACGGGTTGCTTTGGGAAACAGCTGCTGGATCATGCCACTGATGGTGTCAGACGGTGCAGCTTGGTCGTCTTGCCCGTTGGCCATGGTGGCTGACGGCAAACTGGCAAGGCTCAACAAACAGAACCAGAGCAGCACGTGCGCAGACCAGGATCGCATGGGAACTCCTTGATTATTATTTTTATGACTATGGCTCTCATCCTAGGCGGCGTGGCGTCATCCTCAATGCTTCTTTGGGATCTGGTAGCAACCTACTAAAGCGTCATATGACGCCCGCTGGCGGGGTGACAGGCAACATTGCTGTCACCGGATTGGTACTTTTTTCCAATACCAAGGATGTAGGTGTCACGACTTTGGCGTCGGAATTTTTGTGCACCAATGATGTGCAACCAAAGGGGGCATGATTGCCGTTGAAGGGATGATAGCTGTGGATGCAAGGACAACGGATAGTGGAAAACGTTGTTCAGGGCGACAGTCCTGCACCGCTTCAGAGTGTTCCTGTTTCAGGTGGCTCGGGTCTGATCGGCCTGAGCCATCTTTTTTTCCTGACCCGTTGCGAAAGCGGTGGTCAGGGAGTGGAGCAGAGTCACTGACCCCTGTACGACAAAAACAACACAATCAGGGCAATACAAAATGAAAAATAATAACATCTTCAAGTTGCTGCCAATCGCGGCCGCTGTGGCTATCAGTGCGCAGGCATCTGCCGCTATCACTCTGTACGACCAGGATGCGACCACCTTTTCTGTGGATGGTTTGTTTAATACTTTCTACGTCAATAGCGACAGCAGTGCTGACGGTGCTAATGACGTGTCTCAATCCCGCGTGAAAATGGGCTTTCTGCCGAACTACATTGGTTTCAACTTCAGCAAAGAAATTGATGGCTTGACGGTGGGTGGCCGCTCTTCCTTGTGGATCAGCACCAGCGATACTGACCTGAACCGTGGCGCGGAAGACGCCGGTACGGAAACACTGATCGATGCACGTCAGGTGTATGCCACCGTGGACGGTGACTTTGGTCAGGTACTGGTGGGTAAAGACTTTGGTCTGTTTAACCGCTCCAATATTTTTGGTGACGAAATGCTGTTGGGGTTTGGTCAGACCATGACGGTGACCGACGATGGCGGCAACGTCTCGTTTGGTAATATCGGTACTGGTTATTTGTACCCGATGCCCAATTCCCAGATTACTTACCGTATGCCAGCGATGGGTGGTTTTAACCTGGCCGTGGGTTTGATGGATCCTAACAAGCGTTCTGCTGCATCTGAAGAAAGCCGTCCGCGTATCGAAGCCGAAGGCTCTTACGCACTGGATTTTGATGGTGGTTCTGCCAAAGGCTGGTTGGGTTACATGAATCAGGAATCCAAAGAAGCGGGAACGTCGCTGACCTCGAAAGGTGTCTCTTATGGTCTGAACGTGAAGTTTGCGGGTGTCGCATTGACGGCTTCCGGTTTCACTGCGGAAGGTGTGGGTGCCGCAGGTTTGGGTAATATTCTGACCGCTGACAGCGCTGAAGTGGATGGCAAGCTGTTGCAAGCCTCTTACACTTTGGGTGCGACGCGTTTGGTTGTGTCCAAAGGCGACAACGATGGCGGCTCTACAGACGGCGGCTCAGAGCTGGATCTGAAAAACAAAACCCTGGCGGTATTCCACTCGGTTAACAGCAACCTGATTCTGGTCGGTGAATGGGACAAGGCCGAATCGGCAACGGCTGAAACCACCACTGTGGCGCTGGGTGCTGTCGTTACATTCTGATGGCGGCTGTCCGAGTATACGGTCAGTTGTAACTCAGTCCAGCCATGACTTGGCTTGTAGTAATATCGCAGTAAAATAGCACCAGCAAGGGATGGCCTGGCCATCCTTTGCTGGTTAATGCTACTGGGGACATATATAGACGCTCCCGCGGTGTCAAGGACGACTTCACCCTGGCACCTC
>CAJXTI010000103.1 GCA_913061185.1 uncultured Oceanobacter sp. | reverse complement strand
CTATCCTCTTCGTCGGCAGCGTCAGATGTGTATAAGAGACAGGGTTTGCGTACCGGCGTAAAAGTTGCCGTGGTCGACAGTACCGGCAAGGTGCTCGACCACAGCACGATTTACTGCACGCCGCCGCAGAACAAATTTGCTGAATCGGAAGCGGTACTGAGAGTCATGATCGCCAAACACGGCGTGCAACTGATTGCCATTGGCAACGGCACTGGCAGCCGTGAAACCGACAAGTTTGTCGGCGATA
This sequence comes from uncultured Oceanobacter sp., assembly GCA_913061185.1. Lineage (GTDB taxonomy): Bacteria > Pseudomonadota > Gammaproteobacteria > Pseudomonadales > Oceanobacteraceae > Oceanobacter > Oceanobacter antarcticus. Next base: position 5,723 of record CAJXTI010000103.1, on the reverse strand, counting down.
TGCTGAAAAAGATCAATCCGGCGCTGGATGCCAACCAGAAAGTGCAAAAAATCATGGTCAACGAAGCCGGTGCCTCGGTGTATTCGGCATCAGAGCTGGCAGCAAAAGAATTTCCGGATCTCGACGTCACCATTCGTGGCGCCGTTTCTATTGCCCGACGTCTGCAAGATCCACTGGCAGAACTGGTGAAAATCGAACCCAAGTCCATTGGGGTTGGCCAGTACCAGCACGACGTCAACCAGAGTCAGCTGGCCCGTTCATTGGATGCCGTAGTAGAAGATTGTGTGAACTCGGTCGGCGTCGACCTGAATACCGCCTCTGTCCCGTTGCTGAGCCGCATCTCTGGTTTGAACAGTACCCTGGCTAACAATATTGTCGCCTTTCGTGACGAAAACGGCGCCTTTACCAGCCGTAAGGAATTGGCCAAGGTGCCACGACTGGGGGCCAAAACCTTCGAACAGGCGGCCGGTTTCCTGCGTATTATGAACGGCAGCAACCCTCTCGACGCCTCCGCCGTACACCCCGAGTCGTATCCGCTGGTGAATAACATCGCCAAGCAGTTCGGCAAGGATATCGGCAGCCTGGTCGGTGACCACGCGTTTCTCAAATCGGTTAATGCCGAGCAGTTTGTCAGCGAGCAGGCCGGATTAATCACAGTAAAAGATATTCTTTCCGAACTGGAGAAACCGGGTCGTGACCCGCGCCCGGAGTTCCGCTTTGCCGAATTCCAGGAGGGTGTCGAAAAAATTTCCGACCTGAAACCCAATATGGTGCTCGAAGGCGTGATCACCAATGTTGCTGCGTTTGGTGCCTTTGTGGATATCGGCGTGCATCAGGATGGACTGGTGCATATTTCCGCGCTGTCTGACAGCTATATCAAAGACCCGCGCGATGTCGTCAAAGCCGGTGATATCGTCAAGGTAAAAGTCATGGAAGTCGACCCCAACCGCAAACGTATCGGTCTGTCAATGCGGCTGAGCGACGACGCCAATGAAAAAGCCGCCGAACAGGCAAACCGGGGGCAACGCAACGGTGGTAATAAACGTGGCGGTGGCAGCAATCAGACCTCGTTTGGCGACAAACAGCCACAAGGCCAGGGCGCCATGGCCGGGGCACTGGCAGCGGCTTTGTCCAACGCCAAAAAGAAATAAGTTGAAACGATCAACACCCCGCATGTAACGCGGGGTGTTACTGCCCCTATTCAGGGCCTATATGCTTTCTCGCCATGACATTGAGTCGCCGTGTCCCGATAGTCAATGACACTCCGACCGACAACAACCCCAGCGTCAGCCAGGAAAATCCATCCCACCAGCCATTACCAATCAGTGCCGCAAAAATCCCCGCTAACGCCATCATATTAACCAGCAGCGGCCAGCGATAAATTTCCCAGCCAGAGCGTAATCTTCCGGGGTTGTTCATACGCTGTCTCCATGGGGTGGTTCTTGCTGCTGTGCTGCAGCGTCGTATATTTCCTCGACTCGTTTTGCGCCCTTGCGGCCACGGGCCAGCCACAGATACACCCCGGATCCCAACACGACGATGGTGATAAGATCCAGCACTGCCCAGATAATTTTAAGTGGCAACCCACCATAATCGCCAAAGTGCAATGGCACTGACAGGTTCACCATGGTCAGGTACCAGGGTGTGTTCTTGATATCCTCCAACTGGCCAGTCTCCGCATCCACAATCGCCAGCTTGATCAGGCGTTCCGTCAGTGGCGTATTACCTCTCAAGGCCACGGTATAGTGGTGCGGTGTCGCGTATGGACTACCAGGCATCGACATAAAAGAGATATCCGCATCCGGCACGTTGGTGAACACCGCGTCTCGAATCCTGTCCGGGCCGACCACCGTGGCTGTTAGGGCAGTACCTTGATATTCCGCAGCAATCTCGGCCAATTGGCCATGTTTCCACAACAAACTGAGCGGCTGAACCAGCGTCAGTATGATACCGGTCACTCCGACGATCATGACCCAACTGGTCGTCACCATGCCTGTCGTATTATGAATATCGAGCCATTGGATGCGAGGCCCCCGTTCACGCCGTACTGCGCTAAAGGGCAAGCGGCGCATATAAGGTGCATAGACCACCAGGCCACTGATGACAGAAACCGCAAACAGCACTCCCATCAAACCCAGGAACAAGGCTCCCGGTAGTCCCGCCAGCAAGCTGCCATGCAAATCAAGCAGAAAGAACATGATGCCTTCATTGGGAGAGCGGGCCAGCAAACGCTTGCCAGTACGTCGGTCAAACGTAAGAAAATACGCCGTGCCTTCACTGACGTTCATACTTTCACCCATGACGGCACGTATGATCGGCTGCTCGTCATCCCAGACCAAAAACACCAATTCCCAACCCGGCTTTGCCATCTTTGATTGCTCAACAATGTCGTTGAGACTGGCAGACGAGTTCCCCTGCACCGCTCCGATAAACTCCGGTTTGTGAGTCAACTGATCAATTTCACTGTGAAAAATCAGTGGTAGCCCGGTAATACACAGCAGCAACATAAACAGCATGCATATCAGGCTGGACCACTTGTGAACCAAATACCAACGCCTGACCGTTCGCCCAGTTAATGTCATAGCGCCACCTAAAACCCAAACTCAACGCCGGCCAACAGCGTTCTGGGTTGCAATAAGGTCGCGGAATCATCGGCGGCGGTGTCGCCCGTCAGTATCGAGACTTCGCTGTCGTTATCGAGCAGATTCTTACCGCTGAGGAACAGCCGGGTTTGCTTGATCGCGTAACTGACTTGAGCGTTGACGACGGCGTACGGATCGACCTTGCCACGCGGCGTATTGGTCGCATCCGAGTAGTACGCATCGGTATACAGCACGCTGAGTGTCAGTTCGAGACCATCGTATGGTGTCGCCAGTACACCAGTGTCCAGAGAGTAGGCCGGGGAACGTGCCAGCTGATTGCCCTCAACCGTATCGTCGTCGTAACGGTCGACCCGCGTCTTCAGCAAGCCCAGGTTCAGATACACTTCATTCCCTTCCGAAAAATAGTAGTCCATGCCCGCTTCCAGGCCCCAGGTGGTTGCCTTGTCGGCATTACGAATTACCGTCGAACCGGAGGCGAGATTGAACGGCAGTTGCATATCGCTGAAGCGGTTATAAAAAACGTTGGCCGTAACGCCCATCCGCTGATCCATCAGCTGCCCACGCATAAAGCCTTCGTAATTCCAGATGTATTCCGGGTCATAACTGTAATCTACAAATGGCGAACTGAGCGTAATTCCGGCACCACCGCCGTTGTATCCTCGACCGGCAGAGAGTCCCAGCGTCCAAAGTTCGTCGGGGTAAAAGCTGACGCTGATCTTTGGCAAAAATTCTTTGTACTCATCCTCGAAATCAATCAGCAACGGGCCAGCGCCACCGACCCGGTAGCGGGATTCTTCTTCGTAACGAGCGCCCAGTATCAATGCCATTGCCTCACTGATGCGCCAGTTCAGTTCACCCAAAACGGCATCATTATCCGTTTCATCGCGGAAAGTGCCGCCGCCGAACAGATCAATATATTCATCCTGCTCGCTGCGAAACACATAGGCCGCAAGAAAACCGGAGACAGTGTCATACGCGGCATCACCAATACGCAGCATGGGCTGAAAGACCTTCTCCACGCCATCAATCTCCAGGTTACCCTGGCCCGTCAAAGCATGGCGGTCGGTGTGGAAGTCAGTGGTTTGAAGAGCAACATCCAGCGCGATCAGATCCGACACTTGCCACTGGCTATCGAGCACCCCGTAAACGTTACGGGAATGAAATGTCGGCTGATTGGGAAATTCAGCTTCACGTTCTTCAAACGGTCGCACAACTCGCTCGGACTGAGGAGCGCGACCATCTGTCACACCTGCCGTCAGCAGGGTACGAAAACCCTCAACAGGTACAAATAGCAGCTTGCCTCGCAGCGTTTGGGTTCGATAGCGATCCGGTTCGTCCTCTTCCGCATACGGGGTAAAATCCACCGCTGTTTTATGCTGCTGAGAGTCACCCGCCAAACGAAAAGCCAGCGTGTCACCCAGCAGCGGACCAGACACCACGAATGAACCGCCACGATGCTGCTGTTGACCGACCATGGCGCGAACTTTTCCTTGCCATTCAAACGAGGGATCTGCGGTTGTCATTACAACCGCACCCGCAATAGAGTTACGCCCCTGAAGCGTGCTCTGAGGCCCCCGGTAGACCTCGACCTGATCGATATCCCACAAACTCGCAGACTGGAAAACCGACTCATTAAAACCGAGTGTACGTCCATCCACCTGATAGGTCAGGCGCGGTCGGGTGCCGGCCAGAAAGGCATTGGCGCCAGACGCTGGCCCGGTACCATCAATACCACGCACGGCCGGAGCATCGTTACCCGGCTCAACGGTTACGATATTGGGAATATGTTCCAGCAAATCGCCAGACATCTGCACCCCCGCCATACTGTCCAGATCTTCTCCTGTCTTGGCCAACACACTGGACGCCGTTTCACTCAGGGGGCGACTGGTTTTCTCTCCCCTCACCACGATTTCTTCAATGAGCACAATCCGGTTATCTTCTATCTGCTGGCCAGATTCTGCCAAAGATGCAACAGATGTGGTTGCCACCACAGCACTGCCCAGCCACACCAGCGGGTTGATCTTCAGGTTCACGACGATTCTCCTGGCTTGATTACATTGTCAGTTGGTTATGGGATACGTGACCTTCAATAGTTGCAATTGAAAATCCTTCGTATTAATAGTAGCGTTACAACCAACTCCGACCACTCCAAAAAGGACACTTGGCAAGGTCATCACGACAAACTGAAGACGCCATGACGAACTGGTCGAACCACCGCGATAAGCTTTACCAACAACTCAACTCCCTTGGCGAGGGCAGCAACACACTGATCTCCAATCCGTCTGGTTCAGTCGTTATCAGCCAGGCCAGCTACGGGGCATTTTCAGGAATCGGCCGCGACCGGCCCTATGCCGTATTTATGTTATGCGTTGGGGGTGGTGGGCGAACGGTCAGGAAAAACAACAGCGTCCTGCTGGACGATATATGGCAACCAGGCAGAGCGGGCTTTGCCTTGCCGGAAAGCGCTGCCGAAGGTTTCACCCCCGCCATGGACACATTGGCTATCGCCTTTGATATCGACGATATTCCCGCCTGCCACAGTGGCTCGATCAACCCGGAAGAATTGCGCCCGGCTACCCGACAACTGTTGGATGACACCCTGCTGACGGAACTGATGCTGGCCCTGCTACGCAACGCCGAATGCCATGGCGCAGCATCGGCCTTTTTCGACCATGGGGTATCGTTGCTGATCTACCGGTTAACCCAGCTGCTGCAGAGTCAGCGCTACCCGACGCGCATAACAGCCAGTAATTGCGGAAAACTGGAGGCCGCAATGGCAATGATGGATACCCGGCTGGACGGTGACCTGCGAGTCACGGAGTTGGCTCATGCCTGCGGTCTGGATGCCAAAACCTTCACCCGCACCTTCAAGCGCCAAACCGGTTACACCCCTTATCAGTACCTGACGTTTCAACGAATGAAACTGGCTCGGCTGCTCTTATTGAATGACACGACGGTCACTGAAACAGCCCTGAGGGTGGGCTATTCCAACCCAGCCAAATTCGCCGCTGCGTTCAGGCACTGGGTCGGCATTCTCCCCAATCAGTGGAAAAATTCACACAACCAATAGGGGACATATATAGACGCTCCCGCGGTGTCAAGGACGACTTCACCCTGGCA
>CAJXTI010000102.1 GCA_913061185.1 uncultured Oceanobacter sp. | reverse complement strand
TCGAGTGTTGCTTGTGGTGGTCAGTCTGTAAAATGTGCATATAGTGCTGATGGTTCGAGTGTTGCTTGTGGTGGTCAGTCTGTAAAATGTGCATATAGTGCTGATGGTTCGAGTGTTGCTTGTGGTGGCCAGTCTGCAAAATGTGCATATAGTGCTGATGGTTCGAGTGTTTCTTGTGGTGGTCAGTCTGAAACTTGTGCATATAGTGCTGATGGTTCGGATGTTTCTTGTGGCGGTCAGTCTGGCACATGTGCATATAGTGCTGATGGTAAAGATATGTCTTGTGCTTGCGACTAAAATGTAACAAGGCACTTAAACGGAACCCTGAATTCAGGTAGCAAATCGGAGCGATTTACCATTTCTGGTCATGTTTTGAAACAAATCGCAGAGGCAATCGATCATGAGTCAGCGAGATGTCGGTGCTGAGATCTTGGGCGGTATTAGAGAAATACAGCAGTACAAGAAAGGCAAGGTTCAATTCAAAACCGCAGAACTGTCGGAGCCGTGACCACCCCAAGTAATCCGTTAAAGCTCAAAATGTCTCAGTCAGCGTTTGCGGGGCGTCAGTATGCTCACGTTCCAAGATTGGGAGCAAGGCCACCGCGAACCGCAAGATCCGGCGGCTGCATGTAATGGATGCGGAGCATGGTGGGCAGCGGGTCATCAGGTCGACCAGTGGCTTTGACGGGGTGATATTGGCCCCGTTTTTTCTCGAGCTGGGCCCAGGGAATCAGCGGATCCATCTTTTCCAGAAAGATTTTACGACGGGTTTTGCGTTTTTTGATCTGCTCTTCGAGTTCGGCGAAGGTCATCTGAGTCGTGTTCAGTCATGCTGCTGACTGATCAGGCGATTGTCGCTGATTCGAGTGTGTTTTCAGAGCGTCCCTAGGGGTGATTCAGTAACAACGTCAGCGCGACCAGCAATAAAAGAACACCCATAATCACATCCAGCATCTGCCAGTGACGGGGTGAGCTGAGATAAGGTCTGAGCTGACGGGCAGCAATCACCAGCGTGCCAAACCACAACGCCGATCCGCAGGCTGCGCCCACGACAAACAGGCCCGGATGACTTTGCTGGGCACCGACACTGCCAATTAATACCACGGTATCCAGATACACATGGGGATTGATCAACGACAACATCATCACCTGGCCGGCACTGCGCCAGCGGTTGACCGGCTCCGATGCCGCAGCAACCACCAGGCCATCATTACCTTGTAGCGCCCGTCCAAAAGCTTGCAGCGCCAGCCACAGCAGCAGGGCAATACCGAGCCAGGTTAGCACCGGCACCAAACCCGGCATCAGGGTCTGGATATAATCCAGACCAAATACTCCGGTGGAAACGAGCAGGATGTCCAGCGCCACACAGACGCCCGCGATGGTCCAGGGGTTCTCTCCACGCAGGCTTTTTTGTAACACCCAGGCATTTTGTGCCCCGATGGCGACGATCAACCCCATGGTAATGGCAAAGCCAGTGATGAGCGGTTGTAGATTCAAGAACAGATCAGACACAAGCAGGGTGCTCCAGTACTCAGAAAACGCAGCGATCATAGCGGCAGCCGCAATACCGCTCCGCCCCCAGGCAGTAGCTGGCAGGCGGATGCGTGGCAGAGTAGGGAGAGACCTGCTATAAGTCCAAGTCATAAATCTAATGAGATATTAGAAGGTCTTATGATTGACTACCGTGCTCTGGAAGCCCTGGTCGCTGTGATTGAAACCCGTGGGTTTGAACGCGCCGCACAACGACTGAGTGTCAGTCAATCGGCGATTAGCCAGCGTATTCGTCAGCTGGAATTCAAACTTGGCCAGCCGGTATTACTGCGCACCACACCGCCGAAACCTACCGAACTGGGGCAGCGCCTCGCCAACCATTTGCAACAGGTGCAACAGTTGCAACAAGGTTTGCTGTTGAACGAAGAGGCAACCGGGCAATCCGTGCGGATACGCTTGGCGGTGAATGCCGACTCCCTGGATACCTGGCTGGTTCCCGCGCTGGCAGCGGCACCAGGCAGTGACAGCATGGACTTTGAGCTGCTGGTGGAAGATCAGGACGTTGGCCTGCGACGGATGAAAAATGGCGAAGTCATGGCCTGTATCTGCGCCGCCGACACCCCGGTTAATGGCGGCCTGGTGCAGCCGCTCGGCATCCTCAGATACCGGGCCTTTGCCAGCCCCGGTTTTGTCGCACGGTATGGTGCTGGTCAGCCGCTGTTAATGCCGCAACCGCCACTGGCACAATTGCCTTGCCTGATTTTTAACCAGGACGACCGTCTGCAGCATCGTTTTTTGCAGGCGCTGTGCCCGCAACAACCGGAACCGCAGCGTTATCATATTTCGCCCACCTCCGAAGGGTTTGTTCGTATGGCGCTGGAAGGCCTCGGCTACGGCATGATGCCGCAACTGCAAATCGCCAAATACCTCGAAGAGGGCACGCTGGTGGATGTGGTACCGGGTTATCACCTGGATGTGCCGTTGTACTGGCATTACTGGCAAACCGAAAGCCCGGTGATGCGCGGATTGAGGGCAGCGGTGGTGACGATGGCACGAGATCGTCTTATTCTGGCGACCGCATCCGCTTAAGCCAGTGCCCATGTCTCTTACCATATTTCTTAATCGGCGATACCTGCCAAGCCAGTAAAAAAATATCAGCTAGGGTGTATGAGCGGAACGCGTAATATACCCAATCAGTGTGATGTAATACGCCTTCGGCTATTACATCTTGCCTACTTCCCCAGTTTGCCTGGCTCGTTACTTGATCTGACTGAGCCGCCACACGCCGAAGACCACCAGTGCCATACCGGCGATGCTGAGCAGCGACAAACTTTCACCCAGAAAAATCACCGCCAGCGCTGTGGTGGCTACCGGGCCGATTGTGCCGCTCATGCTGGTGCGTTCGGGGCCGATTCGGGCAATGGCGGCACTGATCAGGAAGGAAGGCAACACCGTGGCAATGATTGCCAGTGCGGCAATTCCCAGCCAGATGGTGGCTGAATACTCTGGCACCAGCGGGTAGTCCACGCCGGTTAACCAGGAATCCACGCGTTGATGCACCAGAATCGCCAGCGTTGCCGAGGTCATGGCGATGCAGGTGAACAGAATGCTGCCAAGCTGGCGAATCGAGTTTTTGCTGAAGAGCAGATAGCAGGCAAAGGTCAACGCCGCGCTGAGTACCAGTCCGGCACCCATCATCAGCTGGTCGTTATTCACTCCGGGAACGGCTGCCAGCATGTCCATGTCATGGCCGTACATCAGGGCCAGGCCGCCGTAGGTGATAAGCAGGGGCAGAATGATGGCCGCTTTGAAGGTCTGACCAAAAAACAGCATGCCCAGTATGACAACCATGGATGGGTAGGCGTACAGCACCAGCCGTTCCAGCTGGGCGCTGACGTATTGTAGCCCATACAGGTCGAGTACGGATGACAGGTAGTATCCCAGCAAGCCGATGCTGGCGGCTTTCAGTAAATGCCTGGTGGCCGGTTTGCTGGCCAGTCTGGCCCGGGCCAGATACCCCATGATCAGGTAGAAAGGCAGAGCCATTGCCATGCGCAGCCAAATCAGCGGCAGTACCTCAACGCCAAGGCTGTACAGCCATTTGATCAGAATGGGTTTGGTGGAAAACAGCGTGGCGGCACACAGGGCAATGATCAGGCCGAAACGCTGATCGTTCTGGGTGGCTGCAGATGAATAGCGGGCAGTCATATTGCATACTCATTCAGGCGGGGTTGGGATCACGGCGTGAAGACTGGATGTTTGGCTGGTGGGTATGAGGATCTGGCTGAGACAATCCGACCGGTCGCTGCCATCAGTCCAACATGGCGAGAATATGGGCGAAACAGGCAAAAATCCGCAAAAACAGGGTAAATCATCGGGTTTTGCTGCAAACAGTCGAGCTACTGCCGAAATTACCATGACTTTACTGCCCGGAACAGGCCTAAACAAATTTACCCGAATTGGCGAATCTGCTAACCTGCCCTCCCATCTCGAGTGAAGGTTCTGCACCTTCCGTTTTGATTTATCACCTCTTTTCGCGGACCTTCTATGACACGATTTATCTTTGTCACAGGTGGTGTTGTTTCTTCGTTGGGGAAAGGCATCGCTTCTGCATCTCTGGCTGCCATTCTGGAAGCCCGTGGCCTCAAGGTCACCATGCTCAAGCTTGACCCTTATATCAACGTTGATCCTGGCACCATGAGCCCCTTCCAGCATGGCGAGGTGTTTGTTACCGAGGACGGCGCTGAGACCGACCTGGATCTTGGCCATTACGAACGTTTTATTCGCACCACCATGTCACGTCGGAATAACTTCACCACTGGCCGCATCTACACCGATGTACTGGCCAAGGAGCGGCGTGGTGACTACCTCGGCGGTACTGTGCAGGTGATTCCGCACATTACCGATGAAATCAAGCGCCGGGTACTTGAAGGCGCTGAAGGCGCGGACATCGCGCTGGTCGAAATTGGCGGCACCGTCGGCGATATTGAATCCCAGCCGTTCCTTGAAGCGGTGCGGCAGATGAAAGTCGAGCTTGGCTCGCGCCGGGCGTTGTCTATTCACCTGACGCTGGTGCCTTATATCGCCACCGCTGGTGAGACCAAAACCAAGCCGACCCAGCACTCGGTAAAAGAGATGCGCACCATTGGCTTGCAGCCCGATGTGCTGATCTGTCGTTCCGATCACAAGATTGAAGCCTCGGCGTTACGCAAGATCGCGCTTTTTACCAACGTTGAAGAACGTGCGGTGATTCCGCTGGAAGATGCCGACACCATCTACAAGATTCCGCGTCATCTCCACGACGCCGGGCTTGATGATCTGATCGTTGAGAAATTTGATCTGTCCTGCAAGGATGCCGACCTGTCTGAGTGGGATGCCGTGGCGGATGCCAAGCTGAACCCGGAAAAGGAAGTCACCATTGCCATGGTCGGCAAGTACATGGATTTGCTGGATGCCTACAAGTCGCTGATCGAAGCGATTGATCATGCCGGTATCCAGCACCGTGCCAAGGTACATATCCGCTACATCGACGCCGAAGATGTTGAACGCAAGGGCGTTGATATTCTGGCCGGTGTGGATGCCATTCTGGTGCCTGGTGGCTTTGGTAACCGGGGTGTGGAAGGCAAGATCCGCACGGTACAGTACGCCCGCGAAAACAAGGTGCCGTATCTGGGTATCTGTTTGGGCATGCAAGTAGCCGTTATTGAATTCGCTCGTAACGTGGTTGGTTGGACGGATGCCCATTCGTCTGAGTTCAGCACCGAGACCACGCATCCTGTGGTTGGCCTGATTACTGAGTGGACAACCGCCGAAGGCACGACAGAAGTCCGTAGCGAAGCATCGGATCTGGGCGGCACCATGCGTCTGGGTGGCCAGGAATGTGTGCTGTTGCCCGATTCCACCACCTCGCAGGCCTACGGTCAGGATGTCGTACTTGAGCGCCATCGTCATCGTTACGAAGTGAACTCGTCGCTGGTGCCAGAGCTGGAAGCCGCTGGCTTGCGGATTTCCGGCCGTTCTGTTGATGGCGAGCTGGTGGAAGTGGTTGAAGTGGCTGATCATCCCTGGTTTGTCGGCTGTCAGTTCCATCCGGAGTTTACGTCGACCCCCCGTGATGGCCATGGCCTGTTTTCCGCCTTTATCAACGCGGCACTGATACACAAAGAAAAAATATAACGACCGGCAATCCTGCCCGACTCAACGGAGTCGGGTCAGAGCATTCAATTTGCCAATTACTCATGGAGAAACCTTATGGCTAAGATCGTAGACATCAAGGCACGCGAAGTGCTGGACTCCCGCGGTAACCCGACCATCGAAGCGGACGTTACTCTTGAAGGCGGCTTTTTTGGTACCGCATGCGCTCCTTCCGGTGCATCGACAGGAACCCGTGAAGCGCTCGAACTGCGTGATGGCGACAAGAGCCGTTACCTGGGCAAGGGCGTATTGACAGCGGTTGCCAACGTCAACGACATCATCAAGCCTGCTCTGCTGGGGATGGACGCCACCCTGTCTCTTATACACATCTGACGCTGCCGACGAAGAGG
>CAJXTI010000101.1 GCA_913061185.1 uncultured Oceanobacter sp. | reverse complement strand
GAGATTTCTGCCTGTCTCGTGGGCTCGGAGATGTGTATAAGAGACAGGGTCGGAGTGGTTGGTGAAGATGTCGACGGCAAGCGGCGTTGTGTCTGCGGGAGTTGGCAGCCGTGGTTACTATTGACCGTCCCTAGCCAGGGATAATTGGGAGAGTCGAAGGCGTCCCGCTGGTTGGCGTTGACCTTGACGCTGCGATTACCGCGTAATACCCGGCCATAAAAGCAGAGATACACTTCTGGCAAGGCATCTGATGACGCCAGTAGCAGGCTGTGGAGCAGGTTGTCTACGGCGTCGCTATTGGCTTCGACCAGAGGAATCTGCGAGCCGGTAATCACCACGGGTTTGTTGATGGCTCCCAGTATAAAAGACAGTGCCGAAGCGGTGTAGGCCATGGTGTCGGTGCCGTGCAGCACGATAAAGCCATCATAGTGGTGCCAATGCTGTTGCAGTGGCCGGGCAATTCTTGGCCAGTCTGCGGGCGTCAGGTTGGCGCTGTCGATCAGGGTTTCAAGCTCCAGCACTTCAAATTCGGGCAGTGCCGGGTAGCGGGTTGTTGGCAGGTACAGCGCCAGTTGTTCGCCAAAGCCGCTCACCGGGGCGTAACCCTGAGCACTTTGGGCCATACCGATGGTGCCGCCGGTATACACAATGAGCAGGCGTTTTTTCATTGGGAAGTCTCGCCAGGTGTGAGCTGGTCGCTCTGCTGTGGCGTATCCGCGATACCGGCAATACGTGGCATATTCATTTCAATCCAGTCGGCCAGGGCGGCCACCAGGCGTGCGACTTCTTCGCCGCTGGTTGTCAGGCTGTATTCAACATGAGGCGGTACCACCGGATAGGCAATCCGTTCAACAAAGCCATCCTGCTCCAGTGCTTGCAGGCTCTGGGCCAGCATTTTTTCACTGACGCCCCCGATGCGTTTGCGGAGTTCACTGAATCGGTGTGTTCCATCACGCAGGGAGATCAGTATCAGCACTCCCCAGCGGCTACACACGTGTTTGAGTACATCCCTTGAAGGGCAAGGAACAGCGAACAGGTTGCCGGTTCTTAACCGTTCGGTAAGGGGGAGATCCTGGTCGAGAGTGGTGCTCGGTTCTGTATTCGTCATGATATATTTCCATACTTACCTTTTTGTTGGTACTTACTTAAAGTTAGCATTAGAGCTAGCCTGTTGTCATTCGATGAATACTCGCCAACCAAAAAAGAGGAATGATCATGATTGTTGTAACAGGTGCATCCGGCCAGCTGGGCCGTCTGGTGATCGACGCATTGCTGCAAACACTGCCTGCGGCAGAGATTGTGGCGGCGGTACGCAACCCTGAAAAAGTGGCCGACCTGGCGGCTCTGGGGGTGGTCGTGAGAGCGGCGGATTATAGCCAGCCAGCGACACTGGCAGCGGCGTTTGAAGGCGCTGACAAGGTACTGCTGATTTCTTCCAGCGAAGTGGGGCAGCGTTTTCCCCAGCACCAGAATGTGATTGCTGCTGCGCAGGCGGCAGGGGTTGGATTGCTGGCGTACACCAGTATTCTGCATGCTGCCGAGTCACCGTTACCGCTGGCTCTGGAGCACCAGCAAACCGAGCAGGCGTTGGCCGAGTCCAGTGTGCCGTATGTGTTACTGCGTAATGGCTGGTACACCGAAAACTATACTGCCAGCGTGCCGGTGGCACTGGAGCACGGCATGGTTTTTGGGTGCGCCGGGGAAGGTCGTATCGCCTCGGCAGCACGGGCGGATTACGCTGCCGCTGCCGCTGCGGTGCTGACATCCGCCGCGCCGCAGGCGGGCAAGGTCTATGAATTGGCGGGTGATGACGCCTACACGCTGACCGCGCTGGCAGCCGAGATTGCAGGCCAGACTGGTAAGGCCATTGTGTATCAGAATATGCCCGAAGCAGACTACGCTGCGGCCTTGATGGGGGCTGGTTTGCCCGATTATATCGCGACCCTGCTGGCGGAGTCGGATACCGGCGCATCAAAAGGCGGGTTGTTTGATGACAGCAAGACCCTGAGTCAACTGATCGGACGCCCGACCACACCGTTGGCAGAGATGGTCAAGATAGCGTTGGCTGTGTAGTCGATCTCGCGTTTCCACGTTCTGGTGTGGAAACGCTGGCAGTACCGGTGGTTACTGAAATACCGCAACAGCTATCAAACTTGCCAACCGCAGAGGACGGAGCCTCTGCGGTTGTTCTGGTCTCACGGGAGCGTGAGGGATCGCTGTCGGGCCAGGCTGCCACTGCGTTGCAGCAGCGCGGATGCCGAGCTGGTGGTGTCGGTGTCGGTTACCGTCGGTGTCTGAATCGATACGGTCATGGCCAGTCCGCTCACCGGGCTATCACTCACGGTCACGGTTTCCGGGTTGTTGAGCGTCGGGTAAGCACCGCAGGTCTCACCATCGGTACAAATCACGTAGTCGACATCAATATCCGAACCCACGTACAGCACGTAGTCTCCGGCTGTTACGCTTGCCGTAAAACTGCCGTCGCTGTTGGTGACGGCTTCCTCAACCACATCGCCGTTGCTGTCCATAAACAGAACGTATTGTATGGTCAGTTCACCGTCTCCGGTGATGGTGCCCACGGTCATATTGACGCTTAACGTCACGCTGTTGCCCGTGTCGCTGGTGATGGTGATTTTATCGCTGTAGTAACCATCGGCGAGGTCTGTCCGTGTCACGCTGACCAGATAACTGCCAAAGCCCTGCGCGTCGATCGTCTCGGGAGTCACGCTCAACCAGCTGGCGGTTGCGCTGACGCTGGTGATGGCGGGTTCGCCGCCGCCCGCATTGGTAAGGGTAAAGCGGGCGCTGTCAGTGCTGCCAATCGACATCAGCGAGGGGCTGGTTTGCAGCAAGACCGGCAGCACCACGGTGCCGGTGGTGGCCAGCTCCAGTGCGGCGTTAACCGCCTTCAGAGCGTTGATCCGGCCATAGCCAAAGTAGTTGTCGTGGTCGCTATCGCCGAGGTCATCACTGATGCTGCCACTGGCAATCAGGCTGTCCAGGTTGTCGGGGGTCAGTTCCGGATAGACTGCTTTCATCAGGGCAATGACACCGGCGACATGAGGCGCGGCCATGGAGGTGCCATTGTAGTAGCCGTAGCTGCTGCGCCGGGTGCCGCTGCTGTCGTTGACCAGGGTGCTGAGAATACCGTCCTGATAGCCGTCGTTGTTGAGGTCGCGGTTGGTATCGCCACCGGGTGCCGCCAGATCGAGGTGACTGCCATAGCTGGAGTAGTAGGCGATATTATCCGCCGCGTCGGTGGCACCAACGGCAATGACATTGGTATAACCGGCGGGATAGTTCACTGTTGAATTACCGTCGTTGCCCGATGCCGCGACGATGATCACCCCCGCATCGTGAATCGCGGTGATGGCATTCTGCTCCGCCTGGGAGCGGCTGGTGCCGCCGAGACTGAGGTTGATAATATCGGCAGACTGATCCGGTACCGTGCCACTGTCATTACTGAGTCCCGCCGCGTAATACATGCCCTGCAAAATGTCGTAGCTGGTGCCACCCTGCAGGCCCAGTACCCGCACCGGCATGATTTTGGTGGCCCAGGCGATACCGGCGACGCCGAGGTTGTTATTGGTGCTGGCGGCAATGGTGCCTGCCACATGGGTGCCGTGCCAGGAGCTGAGTCCGGCGGTGGTGTTGTCGCCGGGATCATCCGGGTTGTTGTCGATGCCATCACCGTCGTTGGCATTACTGCTGGACGAGATAAAGTCGTAGCCGTCGCTGGTTAACTGACCGGACAGGTCGCTGTGACTGAGAAACACGCCGGTATCGACCACGGCAACAACAACGTCGGTGCCATCACTGCGCTCACCGGTGCTCAACTCCCAGGCCAATGGCAGGTCGATGGCGCTGTAGTTCCATTGTTCATTGTAACGGCGGTCGTTAGGAGTGGCGAAGGCGGTGCGGAGGTAGTTAGGTTCGGCCAGCAGGACATCATCCTGTTCTGCCACCTGTTTGATGGCCATCAGGGTGGCAAATTTTTGCTGATAGTTACCGCTTTCTGCCGGGAGTTGAGACGTGGTGGTGGCGAGGGCCAGAACGCTGCTGGCAGAGGCATCAAAGCTCAGCAGGGCAGGTCGTTGCTTGCCCATTGTGCTGGTCGATAAGGTCTTGATGCCACTGTTGGTCAGCTTGTTGCTGACCAGATTGCTGGCGGATAGCGAGCTGGTCGGTTTCATCTGGATCAGCATCTGGTTGCTGACAAAATCGTCGCTGATGGCTGTGCCAGTGGTCGTGTTAGTGGCCGCCAGGCGGTTGGCTTCCGAGCTGCTGGAAGTGGCAATCGACATCACGTATTTGCTGGTGCCGTCATAGGCATAAACGCGAATGTAATAGTCACCGCTGGTGGGTACCGTCATCGATTCATAAGTGGAGGTGGAAATCGACGAAGCAACGCTGTTGCCGGTGTCATCAATCAGCTGAATATCCACATCGCCGTTGTAGAGCGCATTAGTGTTGCTGCTGTCATCGACGACATGGACGACAATGGTCTGTCCGGCTTGCAGGCTGGCAGCGTAATAATCTTCCTGGTCGGCGCTATCGGCAAACCGTTCCAGTGAGGCTGCTCCCGAAATCCGGCCACGGGTTCCAGACTTGGTGACAAACCCCTGTACCGTCACCAGGTTGGTAATGGCTTGCGCGGTTGCGAGGGAATTATTACTGCTGTAGTCGGCATAAATGTCGTTGATGTCGCTATCGACCAAGGTATTGCTGGCGGCACTGACAGTACCGCTGACGGCATAGGTTTCCGGCTCTGTGCCGCTGACGTCGTCACTACTGGCAATAGTACTGCTGCCACTGCCACAGCCCTGTAGGGCAACGGCTATAAGGCTCAGGGTGATCGGGTTGACGAACCAGCGTCTGGCCAGCATAAATTTCTCCGGGGATATTGGGGCGTGTGGGTAGCAAGCAGAAATTCACGCCATACAGTCATCACAGATCGTGAATCTATCATAACCGTTACAATAAACCTGCCCTTGCGCTGGCATCTTGAAGTTTGTTTACACGCTGGACAAAGGCGTTTTTTAGTCGCTGCGACTGTTCCTTGCGGCGCTCTCGCGCTAGTCTTTGAGCATAGTCTGACAGGCAAGGAACGCGTATGTCATTTGCATCGGTATTTACCCGCGCCCAGCTGGGCGTAGAGTCTCCCGAAGTTCGGGTTGAAGTGCACCTGTCGGGTGGGCTGCCATCACTCAGTCTGGTCGGCATGCCGGAAGCGGCGGTACGAGAAAGCAAGGACAGGGTACGCAGTGCCTTGCTCACCTGCGATTACGAATTTCCCTCCAAACGTATCACGATTAATCTGGCACCCGCCGATTTACCCAAAGACGGCGGGCGGTTTGATCTGGCGATTGCGCTGGGCATTCTGGCGGCATCCGGGCAGATTCCCGCCGTCGCACTGGAACATCATGAATTTCTGGGCGAACTGGCACTGAACGGTGAATTGCGGCCGATCAGTGGCGCTTTGCCCAGTGCGGTGCAATGTGGCCAGGCGGGTAGAACGCTGGTACTCAGTGACGGCAATGCCGGTGAAGTGGCTCTGACTCATACCGGCCGGGCGCTGACGGCTCGCTCGTTAACGGAGGTGGTTAATTATCTGCTTGGCAAGGGAGCCCTGACGGACGTCTTGCCGACGCCAGGAGGTAGCGGAGGGCTGCTGGATGTTCCGGATTTGGCCGATGTCCGGGGCCAGCCACAAGCACGCCGGGCGCTGGAAATCGCCGCAGCGGGGCAACATAACCTGCTGTTTATCGGCCCGCCGGGCACAGGAAAAACCATGCTGGCCAGCCGCTTGCCCGGCATTCTGCCGCCAATGAACGAGGAAGATGCGCTGGTATCGGCCTCGGTGTATTCGATCTCCACGTCGGGCGAGGGCTGGCTCGAACGCTGGCGGCGGCGGCCATTTCGAGCGCCGCATCATACCGCCTCAGGGGTGGCGCTGGTGGGCGGTGGCAGTAACCCCCGGCCTGGAGAGATTTCACTGGCACATGCCGGAGTATTGTTTCTGGATGAATTGCCAGAATACAGCCGCAAGGTGCTGGATGTACTGCTGTCTCTTATACACATCTCCGAGCCCACGAGACAGGCAGAAATCTCG
>CAJXTI010000100.1 GCA_913061185.1 uncultured Oceanobacter sp. | reverse complement strand
TCTACACTATCCTCTTCGTCGGCAGCGTCAGATGTGTATAAGAGACAGCCATTATATTGCCATTCGTAACCGGCATCAGCATTACCCAGGTTATTGATAGGACAATACGCTACCGCCGCAAATACATCATCGTTGATTGTACTGGCCAGGCTATCATCCTCACCTGTAACACCGGCAGCACCAACAGCAGCCAGGAAAGGTAAATAATCGGCACTGTTGCCGCTGGCAGAAACCGCAGCAGTCAAACCGCCACCACCACTTGTGCCAGTAACCACTATACGTTCAGCAGAACCCGGCATCAGCGCATCGTTCAGACGCAAGTAGCGAATTGCCGCCTTGGCATCCACAACCGGTGCAGGTGCCTTGCCAGCCCAGCTGCCATCAACCGCTCTGGCACCACGACTGCGTGTACCCACATCGATAAAGACATAGCCTGCTTTTAACGCTGCACCGACGGCATCCGTGTCTGACGTGCTGACAAATTCAGCACCCTCGGTAATATCGGTCGCTACAGCACTGGTAAACCAACCGGCGTTATTGACTTTAAAATACAGCGCGGTGTTCTCATCGCTGACAGAGGCTTCGGCAACCGAGACAATCATGGTCTGGTAAATATACGGGTCATCCAGCAGCATAGTACTGCCAAATGCGCTTTGTGATGCCATTTCAATCGGGTTGGCAACATAGACAATCCGGTATTGACGTACTGCCATAGTGACGCCATCCAGGCTGATATTAACCGTTGTATAGGCGGTCGCATCAAATGCCAGCTGGTTGTCCTCGCTGTCCACAACGGTGGAGATGGCCGCAGATGAACTGCTGTTACTGTCATCGCTGCCACACCCAGCCATTAACCCGACAGTGGCAATAGCAAACGCCAGAGGTTTAATAAATGAGAGGTTTGTTTTTTTCATGTTTTGTTACTCCGCTGGTACAGATTCTTATTATTTAAAAGGTACTGACATATTAGGGGCGTGCTTTCACCTCCATTTTTTACATGGATTTTTAATACAAACGGTACAGATAACAACCAGAGGGTTTGCATCCATATCGCATCACTGGTAAAGCTGCGAGGTAAGCACAGGTATTTCATACCTATGAATCATCAATTATTTTTATAAAAAACCAGGGTTTTATTCAGAAAACCGTTTCAGTTCCAGAGTTGATCATATAGCTCGTAAAAATTTAATCAACATAGATTAAAAAACGAATCGTTCTCATAAAAAAACGATAAAAAACTTTCATTTCACAAACCGACATAGCGTAAAAAATGTATCGGCTCACCTTTACATATTCGTCCCTGCAAAAGTGGGCATTTCGTCAAGCGGCCCATTCCCTAGCCTGTTCCCATTCGAATTCAGACTCGTACGCCCCATCTATTACCCCTGATAACACCCAGAATATGAGCGCAAAAAGAGACCTCAGGTGCCTCAGAATTCTTCTCAGGTTCTGACCAACTCCGCACAGCAGAGCGTGGATGCAATCTCCAACAACCCCTTTCAGCCAGTTTCTTTTCATGAGTCCGTCTGACTTCATGTGACCGATGATCGGCTCTATGCCATTGCGCCTTGACTGTTCCGGGTGCACTTTGCCTCGTCCTTTCTTTTGATGGCTGATGCAGACATCGACGGCGGCTATACGGCTGTCGTGTTGCGCTCCCCGGTACCCTCGGTCGACCAGGATCTCTTGCGGTTTAATCCCGGTGTTTAGCCAGCTTTGAATCAGATTCCAGTACAGGGGATGGCCGTCGTAGGGGTTGTCAGGGACACAGTAGCAGGCGGTGATGAAGTGACTATCAGTCGTGGTAACCACGGCCACTTTTTGGCCAAATTCATAGCGTTGTCGGCTTTGCCTTTGGCGATGCACTGAACGTCTGCCTCATGCAGGCTGTACCGTTTCGGGCCTTCCCAGTCTTGCTGTGTTTGCTTGATGAGTTGAGAGGCTTGCGCGGCTTTTTCAAGAATAAGCCGGCTTTGCTCGGTGACCGGTAGCTTGCGCAGGATGTCTCGCGTCAGTCGCCCAACCAGCGTCGCCATTTTCTTGAGAGCCTTCTTCAAACGCTTGAACTGTCGGGCATGGGCGTAGCCCGCCGCTTTGTGTTTGAGATGAGTCAGTTCTTTTTCGTAGCTCTGACGTAACGAAATGCCTTGGGCTTTGGCTAACATCCCCCGCTGTTCCTGTACACGTTTGAAGAGTCGGCTGTCGGTCGGATAGGCAATGGCTTTTTCCATCACGGTCGTGTCCGCGACCAAGGTCTGACAGCTGGCTTCGTCGATGATATTCAGTTCCAACCCTAGGCGAACCGTCATTTTCATCAGTGTCTTTAAACCGTCCTCGCCGAGACGTCGGCGGAAACGCCCGAACGTGATGGAATCAATCGGTGGTCGATGTTGGAAATACTGCTCGCCGCGAAGTGCTGCCAGTAGGGGTTTTCTACCCAGCGGGCGATGCAGTGTTCATCCGATAGCGCGTAGATGTGTTTGAGGAGTCAGGCCAATCATTAATCGGGACGATGATCCAGGGCGTCCGTTGTCTGTGCAGTAAAAACTCTGACAGTGACGCTCCAGTTCAGCCCAGTCGATACGTTGACTGAGCTGAACGAGTTCATGCCTGGGGTCGATTAGGTCAAGCAGCTCCGGGCGCAGGAAATCTTTCTGTTTATCGTGCTGTTTGTCCTTGGGAGTCATGGCGATCTACCAGATTTTGATATCGTAATATGATTTTACTAGTAGAAAGTCTGGCCGCAACAGGCGTGTAAGGCTGTTGAATGCTGGCGTCGAAGGTGTTGCAGGGACGACTACATACTTGACAAATACGACTAAATAGACTTATTTAGCGAAATTTTCCCAAGAAAATTTGTTTAGAAATCAACAACAGTCGATAAATCAGTGAATATAAAAAATACCAGTCAAACTGCATCAATGGCGTACATGAGCCAACATCTGGCGGTGAATTAAATTGACAGTAGAATAATGGGTCAGCTGACGATCATGGTGCGCTTCAAAGCCTGGGACAGATAGACAAAAGAGCAGATCTAACAATAACCGCGCTCGCCATTACGGTGGCAAAAACCAACCAAAAATGCTCATTTATCGCTCATAAACGGCGCTTTTTCGTCGATTTTTGCCTTGCACCTTCATCGCTCGCTACATTTTTAGATACATCTAAACGCTCCACCACAGGGCTGATTGTTCCAGCTCTGTAACAATCATGTAGGAAAAATGGCAGCAGAAGACACGGACTCAGGAAATCGGAGGTGAGAGATAAATAGGCAGATTGCAGAAATAACGGTTGTACTATACCCCGTGCACCAGACTGGTCAGCAGTAACCGGTGAATGCGTTCCGTCGTTTGTGCCGGTTGCCCGGCCTGACGGCAATGCTCAATCACCGGCAAGCAGATTTCATCCACTTCCAGTGGCCGTCCCTTCTCCCGGTCGACCAGCATGGAGGTTTTGATGTCGTCAAATTCCGAGATCAACCGGAACATGTCGGCGGCATCCTGTGCTGTCAGGCCGACGTCGAGTTGCTGGGCCGCACGCACGGTTTCCGCCATCATCTCACGCACGATTTCTTTTAATACCGGATCCTGGGTCATCGCACGGGTGGTCAGCCAGGTCAGTGCCGACAGCGGATTAACACCGTTATTGATCACCAGCTTACGCCACAATGCTTGCTGGATATCGTCGCTGAGCGTACAGGGAATCGCGGCTGCAACAAACACCGCTTGCCACCGCAACAAATGCGCCTGCCAGTCGGGATTGCGGCGACTATCGGGCCAGGCGCCCATTTCTATCTGTGCCACGCCCGTTGCCTCCACTTGCCCTGGCGCTACGATATGGCCACCAATACGTACGGCCAACCCGCCCAGCGTTCTGCCGCTGCCAACCACGTCGGCGATCAGCGGTTCATTACCCACACCGTTTTGCAACGACAATAGCGGCGTACTTGCCGCCGCCAGCCAGTTAGCCAGCTCCGCCATCATGCTGGCGGTGACCGTGGCCTTGGCGGCCAGGATAATCAGATCAAAGTCGGCGCAGCCATACTCAGACATCAGTGCGGGCATATCACAGGCCGATACCGGGGCAGCAAACTCGAACTGCGGGTGTATGACCTTTAACCCCTGAGTTTGCATCGCCCGAAGATGAGCGCCACGAGCAACCAACACCACGTGGTGCCCGGCATCCATCAGCCGGGCTGCGTAATAACAGCCAATACCACCAGCCCCAAGAATCAGCACTTTCATTGTTTTACACCCGACCTGACGGTTGTTTCAGCACTCGGTGGTCAAACCGCTGATCGCACCACGCCACCGTCCACCCGTAATGCTGCACCGGTCGTGGCCGAAGCCAGCGGACTACAAATATAAGCCACCATGGAGGCGACCTCGCGGGGGTCGGCAAAGCGCTTGATCAACGACGATGGACGCACCTTTTCGAAAAATTCCTGTTCAAACTGCTCGAAGGTTTTGCCTTCGTTTTTAGCCAGCTCGTTAACAAAGTCTACCACGCCACGGGAGCGGGTTGGCCCCGGCAGTACGCTGTTAACGGTGATGCCAGTTCCGGCCAGAGATTCTGCCAAACCTCGGGATACCGCCAGCTGGGCCGTTTTGGTCATGCCATAATGAATCATTTCAGCCGGGATCTGCAGCGCACTTTCACTGGAGATAAACACAATACGTCCCCAGTCCTGCTGCTTCATCCCCGGCAAATACAAACGACTCAGACGCACACCGCTCATGACATTGACCTCGTAAAAACGAAACCAGTCTGCATCAGTAATATCGGCAAATTCGGCGGGTTCAAAAATTCCCAGGCTGTTGACCAGAATATCCACCTGCGGGAATTGTTCAGCCAATTGTTCAATTGCTGCGGCACTGGTCAGATCACCGGCAAAACCCAGCAACTCACCACTGACACGGGGGGTCAGCTCGGTAATCGCCGCCTCGACCGCTGCCGTGGTACGGCCATTAATAATGACGCGGGCACCTTCCGCCGCCAGGGCTTCGGCAATCGCAAAACCGATACCTGCGGTGCTGCCGGAGACCAGCGCCAGCTTGTCTGTTAATTGCAAATCCATGTTGAGACCTCAGGAGAAGTGAGTGAGAAACCTGAACGCAGAAAACGGCCGCCAAGCGACCGTTTTAAAACCAACAGCGTAGAGGGGACATCTAAAAATGTGCCCTATACAACGGATCAGCCAAAACGACCTGTAATCGTGCCCATGCCCTGATAACGGACACTGAAATTATCACCCTTCTTGCACTGGATCGCAGCGGTAATACCACCGGTCATAATGAAGGTGCCTGCCGGAATTTCTTCACCGCGTTCACCAAACATATTCGCCAGCATGGCAACCGACGCCGCCGGGTGGCCCAGTACCGCAGCACCGGCACCGGTGGCGATGACTTCGCCATTGATTTCCATCACCACACCAAAGTTTTTCAGATCGACGTTTTCTACACGCTGCATCTGGCCACCGGTAATAAACCGGGTAGACGATGAGTTATCCGCAATCACACTCTTCAGATCAAATTTGAAATCCTTGTAACGGGAATCAATGATCTCAACCGCAGGCAAGACAAAATCCGTTGCCGCCAGTACGTCGGCAATGGTGATCCCCGGGCCTTTCAATGTTTTTTTGGTGACGAAGGCAATTTCAGCTTCGATTTTCGGGTGAATCAATTCATCGGTCTTGATTTCACCGCCGTCTGGCACGGTGAAGTAATCACACAGGAAACCGTAACATGGATGTTCAACGCCCATCTGCGCCATTTTGGCCCAGCTGGTCAGGCCCATTTTCAGGCCGACGATCTTGTGGCCTTTTTCTTCCTTGCGACGACGCAGTTCCCACTGGATATCAAAGGCATCCTTGTAGGTCATTTCCGGGTAGTCATCCGTCAACTTGGTGACTTCATAACGCTCAAGTTCTGCTTTTTCCAGATGCGCAGCCGCAGCGGCGATCTGTTCTGCATTCAAGTTGTTGCTCATGGTCTGTGTTCCTTATCTGTGTGTTCACATCGGATAACGCCTTCGGCTTGTTTATCCGATCAGCATTCTTCTGGCTGCCCCGCCGGAGCGTGGCAGCCAGTCCAGCGTTAGCCTTTCGCTTTGTTAG
>CAJXTI010000099.1 GCA_913061185.1 uncultured Oceanobacter sp. | reverse complement strand
CCTCTTCGTCGGCAGCGTCAGATGTGTATAAGAGACAGGTGAATCAATTCGCGCTCCAGTAGCTGGGTGTCGGTCTGGTCTTCGAGCAACAGCACAATCCCACCTGGCTGGCCATTGGCTGACTGAATAATGGATTTGTGTAAGGTGTACCAGCGGGGGCGGGCACCAATGTCGACCCGTTTTTTGTGCTCGTGTAATGTCGGCGTTTTGATAAAACGTCCAAGCAGATCGCCCCAGGGCGTTGGTAACTGGTGCAGCAAGGTGCCGGTGACCCGTTCGGCGGCCAGCCCGGTCAGTTCGACCATCACTTGATTCCACAACAGGATTTCACCATCTTCCGCCAGGGAACATGCGCCGATAGGCAGCCGTTCGAGGGTTTGGCGGTGGTAGCGGCGCAAGTGATCCAGCTCTCCTGCGATGCCTGAAAGCCGGTCATGAAAGCCTTCCAGTCGCTGTTCAATAATATAAATGTCGCTGCTTAGTTCGGTGCCTTCCTGCAGTGGTAAATAGCGCCGGATAATATCTTGTGCCACGGTTGGGCCGAGTAAAGCGGACAAATTGGCTTCCAACCGTACGCGCAAGCGACGCAATTCGTGCGGTCGGTCTTCATAGCCGGGCAGGCCCAGATCCGTCAGCGCCTGGTGTACTTCGCGTTCGGCCATGTAGCGACCTAACGGGCGACTGAGAGCAAGGATGGCATCGTTGGAATTTTCAGCCTCCAGCAATTGCATGCTGGGACGTTGGGCGGCAATGACGCAGGCGTCGGCGGCGCTGAGTTCGGCATCGTCCGGCTTGCGGGTGAAGCTGATGATGACAAACAGCAGCAGGTTGCCCAGTACGCTGAGCAAGGCGGTACGGTGCCAGTTGCTTTCATCGGGAATCATGAACCAGTGTTCCCAGCGGGAGCCAACCAGCAGCAGCGGTAGCAGCAGCCCCAATAACCAGATAGCCAGACCGGTACTCAAACCTGCAACAAAGCCCGTACGGCTGGCACCGCGCCAGTACAACAAGCCGAGAATACCGGGCAAAAACTGCATGGCTGCACCACAGGCAAGAATACCGAGGCGGTTGATGTCGAGTTTGTCGCCCATGAGCTGATAAAAAAGATACGACAGCGCGATCAATCCGAGGATTAATAACCGACGCGACCATAAGAGCCAGCGGTAAAAATCGTGTTTCGGGCTGGGTTTGTAATGAGGGAAAAGCAGGTGATTCAGCAACATCGCCGTAGTCGCCAGAGTCATCTGAATACTGACGCCAGTGGCAGCGGCCACGCCTCCCAGAAAAACCAGCAAGGTAATGGTTGGTGAGCCGGTTTCCAGCCCCAGGCCCAGCGCAAAATATTCAGTTGGCACCGTGATCTGATGAGACATCCCGGCCCAGAGCAGCGGCGGAATAGACAGGCTCAGTGCCAGTAAAATCAGTGGAAAGGCCCAGCTGGCCAGTCGCAGGGCGCGGTTGCTGACGTTTTCGGTAAAGGTGATATGGAACGTGTGAGGCATGGCAATGGCAATCGCCAGGCACATCACCAGTAGTGTCAGCCAAGGGCCATCAGGCGGGCCGGACGGACGACTGGCGAGGTAGTGGTGAATCGATAACATCCACTGATCGCCACCCGGTGATGCAGGAATAATCTCGGTCACTACCACGATGGTGGTGACGGCTGCAGCAACCAGCTTGAACAGCGATTCCAGCGCCAGTGAAAACACCAGGCCCTCGTGGTTTTCCCTTGGCGTCATTTGGCGGGCGCCAAACATAATGGTCAGCGTCAGCAGTATCATGGCAAAGCCGAGAGCCAGATTACTGACCGGCCATCCAGGGCTGAGAATATCGAGCGTGTCGGCCACCGCCTTGATTTGCAGGCTGAGTAACGGCACAACCACACACAGCATACAGATACTGACCAGCACGCCAGCCGCCTGGCTGCGGTAGCGGAACGCCAGCAGGTCGGCGAGAGAGTTGAGCTGGTAGCGGCGGGTGATGCGCAAGATTGGCCGTAACAAAATGGGTGTCAGCAGAAAGGCACCGGCAAGGCCCCCGAAGTAGGAAAAATAGCCATAGCCATAAAGTTGAGCCAGTGCCACGCTGCCGTAATAGCCCCAAGCGCTGGCAAAGACGCCCAGCGACAGCAGATAGATGATCGGCTGTTGTACCCAGCGGCGTGGTATCCAGCTGCGCTCCACGGCGTAGGCACTGAGATACAGCAGGGCCAGGTAACCAAGCAGAATCAGGCAGAGCAGGCTGAGGCTGAATGTCATCAAGCAGGTTCCTGGTCAGGGGCGGGTGACAGTTGCTGACTGGCAACACCGAGTGTGGCAAAAGGCGACAGGGTAGCATAAATCGGACACTGGCATTTATGACCGCAGGCCAGCCGGGCTGCGTTGAAACGAGACGGGTGCTGGCAGGCCGTGAATGCCATTGAGTGCTGCGGGCTGCCAATGCTGGATTGCCCACTGTAGTACGCTGGGATTACCTTCGTATTGCAGTGCCACCGGAGGGTGCTGGCGGAGCCAGTCTAACGCCAGCCATAGGGTTTGGCCGCTGGGGTCAGGTTGTAAGGGCAGGGCCAGATTCTGCTTGCTGAGTTTCTGACCATTGGCTTCTGTCGCGACCGGAATATGCGCGTACTGTGGTGCGCTCCAATCGAACGCCTGATAGATTAGCAGTTGTCGTTGGGTTGAGTCGATCAGGTCGATGCCCCGCACAATTTGGTTGATACCCTGATCACGGTCATCCAGCACCACCGCCAGCTGATAAGACCAGAGCTGGTCGCGGCGGCGAATCACAAAATCACCGATATCGTTGGCAGGAGACAGGCAAACGCGGCCTTGCAGACGATCCTGAAAGCACAGCGGCGCGGAATTCGGATCAACCCGGAAACGCCAGGCGTAATCCTGACTCCGGTCTGGCGGGTTCAGGCAATGCCGAAGGTGCAGACGGCCTTGCAGTTGCTTGCGTGAACAACCACAGGGAAAGGCCACACCTTTGTCCGCCAGCTGTTGCAAACCGTGCTGATAGGCCGCCTGGCGCTGGCTCTGATAACGCACGCTGCCGTCCCAGTTCAGGCCGTAGGCTTCCAGGGTGCTGAGAATATGGTGGCTGGCTCCCGGTTCTTCCCTGGGTGGGTCGAGATCTTCGATACGCAGCAGCCATTGGCCATTGGCGTGGCGAGCGTCGAGGTAACTGGCTAAGGCTGCGAGTAACGAACCAAAATGCAGTGGGCCGGTAGGCGACGGCGCAAAACGGCCAATATAACAACCGGGCTCTGGTTGTGAGCGAGCAGTCTGGAGAGCGTCAGAGAGAGCCGCTGTGGGAGTCGACATGAGGGTGGGAAGAAGGGCGCGGCGCGGGCAAAGGGCACCCGCACGGCACAACTGGATCAAACGCCCAGTTGCTTTTCCTTGATTTCTGCAAGGGTCTTGCAATCGATACACTGGTCGGCTGTCGGACGTGCTTCCAGACGACGAATACCAATTTCAACACCACAGGCTTCACAATAGCCGTAATCGCCCTTGTCGATCAGATCGAGTGTTTTTTCGATCTTCTTGATGAGCTTGCGCTCGCGGTCACGGGTACGCAGTTCGAGGTTGAATTCCTCTTCCTGGCTGGCGCGATCGTTAGGATCGGCATAGTTATTCAGCTCAGTCTGCATGTGCTCTTTGGTACGATCGACTTCCTCCATCAACTCTTGTTTCCATTTGCGCAGAATATTTGCGAAATGCTCGAGCTGGGTGTCATTCATGTACTCTTCAGTCGCGGACGCCTGGTAAGGAGTAAAGTCTGTCAGAGCGAATTCTTTTTTATCTTGCGGCATGGTGCTGCTGCCTCACCTGGTTAACGGGTTCAATCAACCGAACACTTGGCTTACCACGACAGCAAGGACCAGTGGCCTGATACCGGCATGTCCATGGGCGCCAAAAATAATAAGGCCGGCAAACTAGCAGATAACGGCGCGAGCGCCAACTATTTCATTGGGTTGATGCGGCCAACAGGCAAATAGACGGCTTGTAGAGCGACAATTTGTCGAATTGTCGGCTTCTGGCACAATGTTGGCCCGACGCAGGAGATTCTTTGTGGAACATTCATCTCGATCTATCCATCCGGCTACTGGTCAGGCCATGACTCGACGCAGCCGTGAAATATCCCCTTTTCAGGTCATGGAGATTCTGACCGAAGCCCAAACGCTGCAAGCTGCTGGCCAGGACATTATTCATCTGGAAGTGGGTGAGCCGGATTTCCCGACCCCGGCACCGATGATCGACGCCGCTTTCACGGCATTACGAGCTGGCAACACTGGCTATACCCCGGCGCTGGGTATGCCCGCCTTGCGTGAAAAAGTGGCGCATTGGTATCAGCAACGGTTCGGTATTTCGCTGTCTCCTGCCCGTATTATTCTGACGCCTGGTGCATCCGGGGCCTTGCTGCTGCTGGCCGCGTCGCGTTTGGGGCCAGGCGATCAGCTGATGCTGGCAGACCCTGGTTATCCCTGTAATCGCCATTTTGCCCGTTTGTTTGAAGCCTGTGGCCAGTTGATTCCCGCTGGGCCGCAGCAGCGTTATCAGCTAACACCAGCGTTGCTGGAGCAACATTGGTCACCGGCCACCCGAGCTGCGCTGGTGGCCAGCCCCGCCAACCCGACGGGTACCGTATTAAGCCTGCCAGAATTGTCCCAATTGGCCACTACAGCTGAACGACTGGGAGGTGAGTTATGGGTGGACGAAATCTACCAGGGGCTGAACTATGGCTCAGAACCACAGAGTGTCTTGTCTGTTGCCGATAATGCCGTGGTGATTAACAGCTTCTCCAAATATTTCGGCATGACCGGCTGGCGGCTGGGTTGGGCGGTAGTACCGGAGCACTGGTTGCCGACGCTGGAAACACTGGCCCAGAATGTGTTTCTTGCGCCGCCAACACCGGCACAGCACGCAGCCATGGCGGCCTTCGAGCCGGAAACCCTGGCGATTCTGGAGCAACGTCGGTCGATTCTTGCCGAACGCCGTGAGTATCTGCTCACGGCCTTGCCAGAACTGGGTTTTGTGGTGCCCGTGGCACCGGATGGGGCCTTGTATGTGTACGCAGATGCCAGCCGCTTTACCAACAATAGCCTTGAATTTTGTTTGCGGGCATTACGCGAAACCGGCGTGGCGCTGACTCCGGGTATCGATTTTGGCGAGTATCAGGCCCAGACTCATATACGATTTGCCTTTACCGCCGATCTTGCCCGACTGAAACAGGCTGTCGAACGCCTGTCAGACTGGTTGGTAGCCATAACATGAAGTACTCATCGGCACTGATTCCGGGCCGTCTGATCAAACGTTACAAGCGCTTTCTGGCCGACATCGAACTGGATAACGGCGACGTCATTACTGCCCATTGTGCCAATACCGGTGCCATGACCGGCTGTGCCGACCCCGGTTGCCGGGTCTGGCTGTGGGACAGTGCCAACCCACAACGCAAGCTGCGCTACAGCTGGGAATGGACCGAAGTGGCGGGTCAGTACAAAGCCTGTATTAATACCGCCAGAGCCAATCAGCTGGTGGCAGAAATGCTGCAGCAACTCCCGAATACCGGTTGCTTGTCTGATCTGCTGGGTGGTTATACCCGAGTGCTGCGGGAGCCTAGGGTAGAAGATGGGCGATTGGATTTTTTGTTGCAGGGCGACGCTGTGCCAGATCTCTATATCGAGGTAAAAAGCCTGACGTTACGGCGTGAGGATCTCGCCGCCGGACTGGGTTGTTTCCCGGATGCCCGCACCGAGCGTGGGCTGAAACACTTGCGGCGCTTGCAGCAATTACAGCAGCAAGGGCACCGCAGTTTGTTGTTATTCTGCGTGGCACTGGAAGGCGTTACCGCCGTTGCAGCGGCAGCCGATATTGATCCGGAGTATGCAAAAGCACTGGCAGAGGTTATTAACGCTGGCGTTGAAGTCATTGCACTGCCGGTACGTTTTGATGAAGAACAATCCAGCGTGAGCCTGTTGCCTGAAGGCAACATCGCTGTGCTTGCCGGTAATGTTGTCCTGAACGAGTGAAAACAGCCAGCGGACACTGTTTGTTTTGACGCCCGACATGTTTAGCAGGGTGTTGATTTTATCCTGATGCCTACTGGCTTTGGTAAAATACTCTTTTTCAATGAATTCTCGGACTCCCCATGCGTGGCGCTGACATTACTCAAGAGCCTCTGTTCACCACCATCAAACTGG
>CAJXTI010000098.1 GCA_913061185.1 uncultured Oceanobacter sp. | reverse complement strand
CATTGGCGGGCACAGCGGCCCGGCCCTCCCAGGAGGAAAGATAGCGTTGTTATCAACGCCGTTGGCGGGCACAGCGGCCCGGCCCTCCCAGGAGGAAAGATAGCGTTGTTATCAATGCCATTGGCGGGCACAGCGGCCGCCCAGTCGCAGTGTTGTAAGTTATTCGTGTTGTTGCCATTCATTCAGGTCTTGCAGTTGGGTTGACCAACGGCGGCCGCTGTCTTGTTGCAGGTACGCGGATACGTCTGCCATCAGCAGGCAGGGGTCGTTTCCGGCACGGGCGATGTCGGTGCCATCGGGGGCGATAAGGGCACTTTGTCCGGTGTAGTGCAGGTCTCCTTCCTGGCCGCAGAGGTTGGCGTATACCACGGTCAGGCCGTTTTCCAGTGCTCTGGCTCGTGCCAGGGTGTTGGGTACCTGATAGTAGGGCGTCATGTTGGCGGTGGGGTTGAACAGCAGTTTGGCGCCTTGTTGGGCAAGGGTGCGGGTGCTTTCCGGAAATTCGATGTCGTAACAGATCGACAGGCCACAGGTGTGTCCGCAGAGTTCAAAGGTCTGGAAGCGGGTGCCTGCGGTAAACAGTTGTTTTTCCTGGTTGCCAAACAGGAATACTTTGCGGTGATGCCCTGCCAGTTGGCCTTGCTTATCGATGACGATGGCGCTGTTGTAGAGTTTGCCTGCGTCGGTTTCGGGTAAACCAATAATGATCGACAGCTGATAGCGGCGGGCCATGTCGGCCAGTTGGTGAAAGCTGTCGCCTTGCAGCGGTTCCGCCAGGGAGCGGAGCTGTGCTCCGAGGTTGTAGCCGGTGGTAAACAGTTCTGGAAATACCACGGCATCGGCACCCAGCAGGCTGGCGCTGTGGCTGATTCGTTGCACTTGCGCCAGGTTGGCTGCCTTGTTGGCTGCGATGGCGCTTCCCTGATAGATGAGGATGTTCAAGACGGTGTCCTTAGTGAGGCAACGCACCAAAGTCCGTTGCCGTATCGAGATTATTTCAGCAGGTTGGTCCAGATCCGGTCGTACAGGCGTACAACGTCCGGGCTGCATGGGGGAACAAAGGTCGCTGGGGCTGCACCGGCGGGTGGGTTGAGTTCCAAGGCCCCTTTCAGCTGGCTGTCGAGATAGGGTTCGGTGCCGGTCACACCGGCGGTATAGCCTGCAAAGTTGGTCAGCGCGGCGGCATTTTCCGGCTGCAGCAGGAAGTTCATGAACAGCTTGGCATTGTCCAGGTTGGGGGCACCCTTGAGTACGACCAGGTTATCGGCCCAGGCGGTCAGGCCTTGTTTCGGGTAGGCATATTGCAGGGTCGGCTTTTCCATCCGGGCGCGCAGACCCATGCCATTCCAGATCATGGAGACTGCGGCGTCGCCAGAGACCAGCATTTCGCGAGCGCCATCGGACATGATGCTGAGCCAGTTCTGGCGCGAGGCCAGTAACAGGTCGTTAACGTCGTTCAATTGCTGGCGGTTACTGTTGCAGGTCTCGTAACCCTTGTAACGCAGCGCGGCATTGATGACGTCGTTGACGTCGCGGAACATGTTGATTTTGCCTTTGAGCGCCGCTGGCGGATTAAACAGGATGTCGAGTGTGTTGATGTCGCCATCGTATACGGCGGTATCGACCATAAAGGCGGTGGTGCCAAACTGGTAGGGAATGGAGTAGTCGCGACCTGGATCGAAATAGACATCGATCAGATCCGGTTTGATGTAATGGAAATTCTCCAGCTGGTTGGCGTGTATGTTTTCCAGCAATCCTTCCTTGATCATAATGGCGACCATGTAGTCACCCGGTACTGCAAGGTCATATCCAGCCACACCTGACTTGAGTTTGGCCAGCAGGGTTTCGTTACTGTCGTAGGTATCCTGAGTCACGTTGACGTCGTAGCGGGCGGCAAACTTGTCCAGCATGGCTTGCGGCATGTAGTCGGACCAGTTGTAGAGGTGCAGTTCTCCGGCAGCATGGACGCTGCCGGAAAGTGCCAGGCCGGCCGTCAGTACCAGTAGCTGGTGCTTCAGGGTGTGGAACAGGGACGTGCGTTTTGGGGTTTGCATGGCGATCTCCGCTTTCGGAAGTAGGCGTTGGGGCTATCGGGCGTTAGGGTTTGGCAATCAGGACTTGGTGTTGTGGTCTGCCCGGTTCAGTAACCAGGAGCTGCCGACGCAGAGCATCGACAACAGCAGTAGCAGGGTGGATACGGCATTGATTTCCGGGGTAAAGCCAATGCGCACCAGGCTGTAAATGGTCATTGGCAGGGTGGTGGCACCGGGGCCGGCAACCATGTTGGCGACGATGAAATCGTCCATCGAGACAATAAATGCCAGCATCAGGCCCGAGATCACGCCGGGCATCAGCATGGGCAGGGTGACATAGCGGAAGCTGGCCCAGCGGCTGGCGTACAGATCGCGGGCAGCGTCATCGTATTGCTGGCTGATGCTGTTCAGGCGCGCAGAAATGGGCAGGTAGGCAAAGGGAATACAGAACACGGTGTGGGCGATCAGGATGGAACCCAGGCCGAGGGTCATATCTATGGCAATAAAAAACACCAGGCTGGCCACGGCGGTGACTATTTCGGGAATCATCAGCGGCAGATTCAGCACGCCAAACAGTGCCGTCTGCCCGCGAAAGGGGCCGCCCCGTAACAAGGCCATGGCGGCACAGGTTGCAATGGCCGTGGCAATACAGGACGCCGTCAGGGCAATGCTGAGGGAATTGACAGTCGCGCTCTGGATGCTGGGGTTGTTGAATGCCTTGATGTACCAGTCGAATGTAAAACCACCCCAGGTGGTGATGGAGCGTAACGAGTTAAAGGAATAGATACTGATCACCACCAATGGGGCATACAGCACAAACAGGCAGCCCAGGGTGATGGCTCGGGCACCCGGATAATGTTGGATATTCATGTTCATCTTTACAGTCATGGTGGCACCTTCAGAAACGACGGTTCAGGAGCGACGGTTGCGCTGGGCAAATATCAGTAACAGGGTCAGGACGATGGTGAGCAAAATCACCGCTGCGGCAGCCCCGAACGGCCAGTTGCGGGAACCCTGAAACTGCAAGGCAATGAGGTTGCCGATCATCAGTTGCTTGCCGCCCCCGAGAACGTCCGGTGCAATAAAGGCCCCGAGTGAGGGTATAAACACCAGTAAACAGCCAGCGATGATGCCGCCCCGAACACCGGGAATCAGGACATGGCGCAGTGCTGCCCAACGGCTGGCATACAGATCATGGGCGGCGTTCAGTAGTGAAAAATCGAAACGCTCGATGGCGGCGTAAACCGGCAGCACCATAAAGGGCAAATAGGAGTAGAACAGCCCGAGCGCCACGGCAAACGGGGTGTAGGCCAGCTGCAGAGGTTCGCTAATCCAGCCCAGTGCCAGTAATAATTCATTTAATGGCCCCTGATCACGGATGATAAACAGCATCGATACCGTGCGAATCAACAGGTTGACCCAGTAGGGAATCGTGATAGCAAACAGCCAGAGTCCACGGCTGGATGGCGGTCGGGTGGCGATAAAATAGGCGGTTGGCAAACCGACCAACAGGCAGCTCAGGGTGGCAATACAGGCTTGTAGCAGCGAGGTGGAAAAAATCTCCAGATAGGCACTGGTAAACACCAGTTCACCACTGAGAAAATCTTCTTCAAACAGGAACTGTTGGTAGGCATCAAGAGAAAACTGCCAGATCACACCGCCATAGGTGCCGGGCTGTAAAAACGAAAAGACCAGTATCATCAGCAGTGGCAGGATCAGAAAAAAACCGATCATCAGCATGGCCGGGGAAAGCAGCAGGCTGCGGCGGAAGCCGGTATGTTGCAGCAGTGGTGAAGGAAAAAAGCGCATGGATCAGGCCACCAACAGGCGCACGGCCTGTTCATCCAGCGAGACCTGTACCCGTTGTCCTGACTGCAGCGGCTGAGTCTGTGACGCCATATTCTGGATCCGGGCCGACAGCTCATGGCCAATGTCCAGCTGGACGACATATTGGGTATCGGTGCCCATATAGATCACCTGGCTGATGGTGCCTGCCAGTCCGTCGCTGTGCGGAGACTCCGCCATTAGCGACAGCCGTTCCGGGCGGATGGAGAGCCATGCAGGCTGACCAGGCGAGAGGGCATCAATGGTGGGGCAGTCGATGTAAAAAGGGCTGGCAGGGGCGCAGGCTGTCGCCTTGTTGGCCGCTAAGAAATGCACACGGGCGACCTGGCGTTGTGTATCCACAGCGTCTGTTTGTACCTGCAGCAGATTGGTTTCACCGATAAAATTGGCGACAAAACGATTGGCTGGTTCTTCGTAAATGGTGCGCGGGCTGCCGACTTGCTGTAATTCTCCGGCCGACATCACCGCAATGCGGTCAGACATGGTCAGAGCCTCTTCCTGATCGTGGGTAACAAAGACGAAGGTGATGCCGGTTTCTTGCTGAATCCGCTTCAGTTCGATGCGCATGGACTGGCGCAACTTGAGATCCAGAGCCGACAGCGGCTCATCCAGTAACAGTACTTTGGGTTTTGGAGCCAGTGCCCGCGCCAGAGCGACGCGTTGCTGCTGGCCACCGGACAACTCGGTGGGCTTGCGCTGGGCAAAACGGCCCAGTTGCACCAGTTCCAGCATCTCGGTGGCGCGCTGTTCGCGGGCCTTTTTCTTGATGCCCTGCATTTTCATGCCGAACTGCACGTTCTCGTGAATGCTCATGTGAGGAAACAGGGCATATTGCTGAAATACGGTGTTGATCGGGCGCCGATTGGCAGGCAGTTGCTCGATTTCCTGATCAAACAGAAAAATCCGCCCGGCGCTGGTTTGTTCAAAGCCACCCAGCAATTTCAGCAGCGTGGTTTTGCCACAGCCGGATGGCCCCAGCAGCGTAAAAAACTCACCTTCCTGAATCTCAAGTGACACAGTTTTGAGTGCCTGGAAGTCACCAAAATGCTTGGCAACCTGTTGGATTGAAATCGCTGCGTTTGGCACCGCCAGATCTCCAGTGGTTAGAACGTTGGCTGAACGGCGGGTAGCGGACAGCGCATAAATACGTTGATTGATACCCCTCGTAATATGGATTAGAGTCTATTTGGCTTGATTGGAGGGGTATATAACCCTGGTGTGGTATGTGTTTTTTGAAATGACCGGATCGGCTGCATCCGTGGCAAGGTCTGTGAAAACCTCCGTGAGTGATAGCAAAACGAAGCAACACGAGTGGCCTATGGACAAGCAGAGCAGTGTAGACCGAGCCTTGGCGCACGCTATCCGGGCGGTGGGGCAGCCAGAATTTGCCGAAGCGTTCAGCCATTGCGTCCGGCAGCTGATGCCGTTCGATAATCTGATTATTCTGGCGTATCACAAGCACCATAATCCGGTGGATTTTTACCGCGAATGTCGCAATCCGGTGGTGTATCTGACGATGGATTCCCATTACCTGAAAGCGGCCTACCTGCTCGATCCTTACTACCAGGCGCATCTCAATGGCTTGCAAGCGGGCGTACACCGGTTATTTGAGCTGGCACCAGACCAGTTTCGGCAAACCAGTTATTTTCGCGAGTACTACCAGAGCACCACGCTGGTGGATGAAATCGCCGTGTTTGCCCGCCTTGGTAGCGATACCACCCTTACTGCTTGCTTTGGTCGTGATGGCAGCAGCAACCAGCTGTATTCGCAGCAGGATTTTGCCGCCATCAAACAATATGAACATGTGCTGACGACCTTGTGCGAACTGCATTGGCAGGGTTATGTCCCCAGTGAATTTTCCACTGAGCGCCAGCTACCGGTGACCGAGCGATTACGAGAAGCACTGAAGCAACAGCATGATATTCGGCTGAGTGGCCGTCAGGCCGAAGTGGCCATGTATATCTTGCAAGGCCACTCGTCGTTATCCATTTCGTTGCATTTGGGTATCAGCCGAGAGACGGTCAAGGTTTTCCGCCGTCAGCTGTACAGCAAATGCAATATCAGCTCGCAGGCGGAATTGTTTGCGCTGATGATGCCGTTGTTTAGTGGACTTAACGGCGCTTGAGAGCGCAAGTACGTTCTGGTGTAAGCGTCAACGCCGTTGGTGGGCTTCGATTTCAGGAGCGCGAGCTGCCACTGGCGGGCACAGCGGCCCTCCCAGGAGGAAAGATAGCGTTGTTATCAACGCCGTTGGCGGGCTTCGATTCCGGGAGCGCGAGCTGCCATGCTCGCCAGCAGCCTGGCGTTGTTATCAGCGTCATTGGCGGGCACAGCGGCCCGGCCCTCCC
>CAJXTI010000097.1 GCA_913061185.1 uncultured Oceanobacter sp. | reverse complement strand
TTGTTCTGAAGCCAACGGGCTCTCAGCAGGTCCGATTGACCAATTGAGAACGCCCTCTAGAAGCCTGGTGACGCTCATAGCCCAGATGTTCGTCCAGTTCGGCATTGAGTGCCGCCTCAACGGTAATCCTGGTCAGCATCTGGCTGAAATCGTTGAGGTCTTTCTCGGTCTTGAGGGTTTTGGCCGCCTCGGGTGCGAAGGCTTCCAGTTCTTTCTTGTTCATACGGCCTATCCTTACCCAGTCAGGGTGCAATGATAGGCGGTTTACACAGTTTTATTTACAGGCTCGATATCTATTTAATCCTGCACGACTCTGCGCCCACGGTCTGTATGATTTACGACAGACGGCTTTTCTTGATTCCGACAATCGCGCGGTAATTTTTTCTATTTTTCAATAAAATCAACACGTTAGTGTGTGGTCTGGAGCTTGCAACAGCCGCTGTCAACTGACGTTCTTTTAAGTGTTGATTATGAAACTGAACATTCATCGTATTTATGTAGAAGCGCTGGTCGAGCGTTTTCCGACGCTGTCGTTTTTGGCCGAACAGCTGCGTTTTGGTCATCGGGCGGAGGTGCCGTTTGTCCAACTCACGGTCGATCAGCTCGGCTTTTTGAGTGAGTTGTATGCCGAGGCTGGCCCGGCAATGGCAGGCCAGGCGGCGCAGCTTGCGACGTTAAAGCAGGCGATGGCGACGGAAGGGGAACGGTTTGAGTCAGGTAATCTGGAGCTGCTGGTCGCGGCTATCACAGAATATTTGTTGCAGAATGTGATTAATGGCTGGTTATTTCGGGTGGTGACTTCCGGCAAACCTATTGCCTATCTAGTTACCCGCATCGATTTTACGCCGCCCGGTGAGGAAGAAACGGGCCGGATCATGCTGGAGTTAAAAGCCAATGCCATGGCTAAAATCTCGACCGAAAATCTGATTATTCGTGAGCGTGATATCGAGGGTCATACACTGGCGGAAATTTTCGCCAGCAAGGGATTTCTGAAAGAAACTCCTGAGTTAATAGCCGCTTACGATGCATCAGCCAGTCGTTTTTTTGACTGGCGTTCCGACTACGGGATGCAGTTTTCCGGCGCTGGTACGGGCATTTTTGCTGAAGATCCGGGTTCCAGTCATCGCACAACCGACTGGTCGCGTAAGAATCTGGTGGTTTTGTCGTCGGGTGGTGGCAAGGCCCGGTTGGTGAACGATGAGGAAGTGCTCAAGGAGCGTGAGTTGACGCTGGATGCGCCGGGTCAGATTCTGGGTAAATACCTGCGCAAGGCCGGGCGCAGTATGAATTTTGACGAGAAGGTGGAGCGACGGGTTGAAGCCCTGATGGCGAATGTTCCAGAGGGTGTGTTTACCCAGTTGCCGGTTCACGGCTATATGCTGATGTTCCATCTGGAACTGCATCATCATGTCTGGGTGCATGTTGATGATATGGAACCTTATATTTATCAACCAGAGCTGAAAGACAAACTGATTTTGCCGCCGGAGCAAACCGATCTGATTGATATTCTGACGGCAGAAATGGACGTGCTGATGGACGATATTGTCGAAGGCAAATCCGGTGGTACGACGGTGTTGTGTGCCGGGCCGCCAGGGGTGGGCAAAACCCTGACGGCGGAGGTGTACTCGGAAATTATCAAACGGCCGTTATATCGGGTGCATTCCGGGCAGTTGGGTCTGAATGTGAAGGAAATGGAGTTGGCGCTGAAGGATACCCTGACCAGAGCGCAGCGCTGGGGTGCGGTGATGTTGATTGATGAGGCGGATGTGTATATCAAGCGCCGGGATGACAATATTGCCGCCAATGCAGTGGTCGGAGTGTTCCTGCGGGTGCTGGAATACTTTAATGGCCTGCTGTTTCTGACCACTAACCGGGTGGAAGATATTGATGAGGCTATCGTCTCCCGTTGTATCGCACTGATCAAATACCATCCACCGGAACGGGCCGATCGGCAAAAAATCTGGGATGTGATGACGCGCCAGTTCGGATTGGAGATCGGTACCGAATTGCTGGAAACCCTGACCGATGTCTTTCCGGCGGCGACCGGGCGAGACATTAAAGGGTTGTCACGACTGGTGTCCAAATATTGCCTGTACAAGTCGACGGAGCCAACGCTGGAGGCGTTCGAGCGCTGCAGTGTTTTTCGGGGTATGGATATCGACCACAGCAAACGCAGATAGCATTGGCGTTGATACGCACGATGGCTGGCGAGCATGGCAGCTCGCCCTCCCAGCGGCTGTGAATCGCTGGCCTGGGGGTTGTCTTGAGTGTTGAATCCTGGGTGTTGAATCCTGGGAGCGCAGGCCGCTGTGCCTGCTAACTCGGCTAATCGTATTGACGTTGATACGCACGATGGCTGGCGAGCATGGCAGCTCGCCCTCCCAGCGGTTGTGAATCGCTGGCCTGGGGGTTGTCTTGAGTGGTGAATCTTGGGTGTTGAGTCCTGGGAGCGCAGGCCGCCGTGCCTGCTAACTCTGCTAATCGTATTGACGTTGATACGCGATATCTGGTGAGCATGGCTGGCGAGCATGGCAGCTCGCCCTCCCAGCTTTCTCTTTCCAGCTTTTTCTCCGCCTTTCTCCCCGTTCTTTCTTTTCACAACTTGGCAAGCTAGTTGCTCTATCCCCTGTAGTTATCAATTTTGTGTATTTCCGCCAAAAAGACGTCACTTTTTTATTGTGACGTCAGACGGTAAGTCGTCAGTGTCAATGCACTGGCGAGCGGATAAACCAGTCATGGGGAAGGATTATGGTTAATCGTGTTGATGTGAATTCGGTTTTGATGCAGATGCGTCAGGTCAAAACCCAGCTTCGTAGCCAGCAAGAACAGATGTCTGCTTCGCAGCTGCAACAGCCAATCAACCCGAGCTTGTCGGCCAGAACCACGACGCAAGTGACCTCCGGCAGCTCGGTTGGCGGTATTAATCCTGCTTCGTTTCAGTCGCAGCTAAACCAACAGCTGGATACAGCAATTGGTACGGCGGCGTCGGGCCAGCCTCAACGGGGCGATAACAGCGTCCCCGATTTCCAGACCATGTTGGGAAATGCCGTTAATGGCGTTAACGCAACCCAACAACATTCTGCCAGCCTGGCCAGCCGTTTTGAGCAGGGTGATCCGACCATTGATCTGCCAGAGGTAATGATCGCGATGCAGAAGTCCTCTGTCTCGTTTCAGGCCATGACCCAGGTACGTAACAAGCTGGTCGAAGCCTATAAAGACGTCATGAACATGCCGCTGTAAGTGGCCGTCGTGATGACGTTATCTAATTCATCATTCAGGAAGTACGGTCATGGCTGATTTACCTGCCAAAGCAGAAGATGTCGCCGCTGCGGGAGTTGATCCCCACAAGGCAGATGAGTTGGCATCCGGTTCCGGCCATCCGGTACTGTTGGGTTTTAACAAGCTGCCGATGGCTCGCCAGATTGCCACGATTGGTGGGATTGCTCTGGTCATTGCGCTGTCGATTGCGATTTTGCTCTGGTCGCAGGAGCCAAGCTGGAAGCCGTTGATTCATCGTCTGCAAGACCATAACGCCCAAGACATTATTGAGGTACTGCAGCGCGAAGGCATCGCCTTTGAAATTGATCCTGGCAGCCAGATTCTGTTGGTCGAAGCGGCGGATCTGCACGAAGCTCGTATGAAGCTGGCCGCTGCCAGCCTGATCGATGACAAGACCGTCGGCCTGGAAGTACTGGATAAAGACAGCTCGCTGGGCACCAGTCAGTTTATCGAGAATGCCCGCTACCGCCGGGGCCTGGAAGGAGAGCTGGCGCGTACCATCGCCAGTGTCAAACCGGTGCGTAATGCCAGGGTGCATCTGGCGTTACCCAAACAATCGGTGTTTGTGCGGGATCAGCGCAAGCCAAGAGCCTCGGTCTTTCTGGAGCTGTTTCCGGGGCGGGATCTGTCCAAAGATCAGGTCGAAGCCATTATCAATCTGGTGGCGTCCAGCGTCAGCGAGATGGATCGCAGTGACGTCTCGGTGGTCGACCAGCACGGTAATTTGCTTTCCAAGGTGGAAGAAGCCAGTGAAGAAATGCTGGCGGCCAAACAGCTGGACTACAGCCAGAGAGTGGAAGACAACATCATTCAGGCGGTGAACAACATTCTGAAACCGGTACTGGGTGAGAACAACTACAAGGCCGAAGTCTCCGCCGACGTCGACTTTACCCGGCTGGAACAGGCCGAGGAACTCTACAACCCTGACCTGATCGCCCTGCGCAGTGAGCAGCTGGTCGATGAAGCCAACGGCGACAACGCGGCGGGCGGTATTCCCGGTGCCTTGTCCAACCAGCCGCCAGCGGCGGCTACCGCGCCAGAGCAGGCCATCGGGACTGGTGCTGCCGCTGGGACGGGCAAGCGTCGCTCGGAAGCTACCCGGAATTACGAAATCGATCGGACACTGAGCTTTAAACAGCATCAAGTGGGACGCCTGAAGCGATTGACCGTTGCCGTGGTGGTGAATGACCGCGAAACGACCAACGCGGAAGGTGAGGTGGTCTATATTCCATGGACAGATAACGATTTGCAGCGCCTGGAAATACTGGTCAGGGATACCGTTGGGTTTAACGCGTCTCGTGGGGACAGCGTTAACGTCATCAACTCGCCCTTTATGGGCAAGCGGGATCTGGCGCTGGGAGAACCCGAATTCTGGACCCAACCCTGGTTCTGGGAAATTCTCAAACAGGTGTTAGCGGGTCTGTTTATTCTGATTCTGATCTTTGGTGTGATCCGGCCGACATTCCGCAGCCTCTCCCACAAGGGCGAAGATGACGATGGCATCCTGTTGGATGAACTCGAAGATGCCGACTCCGGTATGGATGAAGACAAGGTCTCCATCGCCGGAATGGAACAACTGCTGTTGCCTGGTGCTTCCGAAAGTTATGAACGTCAGCTGGATGCAATCAAGGGATTGATTGCTGAAGACCCGGCTCGGGTAGCACAAGCTGTCATCAAATGGGTGAATGAAGAAAATGCCTGATACCGGAAATGATCCAAGCAAACTCAGTCGTGTTGAGCGAGCTGCTATCCTGCTGATGAGTCTGGGTGAAAAGGACGCAGCAGAAATTCTCAAACAAATGGGGCCAAAAGAAGTACAGAAAGTGGGTACTGCCATGGCAACACTGACCAATATTCATCAGACCCAGGTCGAAAACGTGGTGGCTGAATTTCTCGAAGCTGTGTCTGGCCAGACCGGTATGGGTCTCGGCTCGGATGACTATATCCGCAATATGCTGACGCAGGCGCTGGGCTCCGACAAGGCTGGGGCCTTGATCGACCGAATTCTGCTGGGGGGTAATACCTCGGGTCTGGATTCACTCAAATGGATGGAACCCCGCCAGGTCGCGGATCTGATCCGTCAAGAGCATCCGCAGATCCAGGCGATTGTGGTGTCGTATCTGGATTCCGACCAGTCGGCAGAAATTCTTTCCAACTTTGATGAAAAGGTTCGTCTCGACATCATCATGCGTGTTGCCTCACTGGAAGCGGTGCAACCGGCGGCGTTAAAAGAGCTGAATGATATTCTTGAGCGTCAATTCTCTGGCAAGGCCGGTGCACAAACGACCACCATGGGCGGCGTCAAGGTGGCCGCCAATATCGTCAACATGGTCGACAGCACCATGGCAGCCGAGCTGTTGGAGCGGATTATCGAGGTCGACGAGGATCTGGGTACCCAGATCCAGGATTTGATGTTTGTGTTCGACAACCTCGGCGACGTCGACGATCGGGGGATTCAGGCGCTGTTGCGCGAAGTTTCCACCGATCTGCTGGTTGTTTCCCTTAAAGGTGCCGATCCCATGGTGCAGGAAAAAATCTTCAAGAACATGTCCAAACGCGCTGCTGAATTGCTGCGTGACGATCTTGAGGCCAAAGGGCCGGTCAAGGTCAGCGAAGTGGAAGGTGCGCAAAAGGAAATCCTGACCATTGCCCGTCGTCTGGCGGATGCTGGCGAGATTGTGCTGGGCGGTGGCGGCGAGGCCATGATGTAACATGGCTAACAAAGATGCAGAACATCTGTTAGATAAGCAGGGAAAGCAGGCAAAACCGTGGAAGCTGCCCTTCTGGACGGAAGACGTCGACTTTCAGGTGAGGAAACCGGAGTCCTCTGTTCAATCCGGTGCGTTGGCGTTGGCGGCGAAAAAAAGTCCGCAGCCTGCTGCGAAGCCCTCCAGAGACACCACCACGTCAACGCACGCAACCGACGCGGTTCAGACCACAATCGATGCAGCGGAATTGAGCTTTCCGACTGCCGAAGAACTCGAAAATATTCGTCGTCAGGCCTACAACGAGGGCCTCGAACAAGGTCTGGTTGAAGGCCGTCAGCAGGGTGAAAAAAAAGGCTACGATGACGGTTTGGCACGTGGTCAGCAAGAGGGTCTGCAACAAGGCCAAGCTGAGGGCAAACCCATCGGCTTTAACGAAGGCAAGGCCGAAGCGC
Organism: uncultured Oceanobacter sp.; assembly: GCA_913061185.1. Taxonomy (GTDB): domain Bacteria; phylum Pseudomonadota; class Gammaproteobacteria; order Pseudomonadales; family Oceanobacteraceae; genus Oceanobacter; species Oceanobacter antarcticus. The sequence continues at coordinate 567 of CAJXTI010000097.1, read as the reverse complement.
TGGCGGCTGGGCAGCAGCAGATAACCGATCTGAACAAGCGCCTGACGACCCTGAACGAGCTGGCCTGTGCGCATATTCTGGAGCGGGATAGCGAACTGCCAGAGGTGATTACCGGGCTGGTGGTGATGGCTTGCGAACAGGTATTGCGCTGCGAACTGACTCATGGTGCCCGTGCCATTTACCAATATGTCCAGTCTGCCTTGGCGCAGTTACCCGACGGCGAAGAGACCAGTGCGCGGATTTATATCGCCGCCGAAGATGCCGCGCACCTGGAAGGTGAATTGGCCGAGTTTGGCGAGCAGCTGAATGTCAGTATCGATCGTCAGTTGTCAGCCGGAGAATGTGTGATTAAAACCACCGATAGTCGCGCAGACTATCGGGTGTACGAACATCTGCAGCAGTTACTGGAAGAACTGGCACCGTTGCTTTATCAGCAGATGCCGGATGACGAACAGCGTGCGGTTGATCTGGAGCAGACGCTTGATACCTGGCAGCCAGCGGTAAATCCTGTGGAGCCAGAGCCAGAGCCAGAGCCAGAGCCAGAGCCAGAGCCAGAGCCAGAGCCAG
>CAJXTI010000096.1 GCA_913061185.1 uncultured Oceanobacter sp. | reverse complement strand
ATCAGTCTGGAGCGGCGACTGGATGAAAAACAGGTGCTGATTCTTGGGCGCTTACATACAGTATGTGAATCCATACAGTATCGCCATCAACAGTTACAAAAATCCTTCACTCATGCGTCCCAACGACAGGCACTTTCCTGTCATAAATAGTCACCTGACTTTGTGTCTTGTGACCACTGAATTTCTGCTTGTCACCCTCCCAGTCAGAATTTCTTGCCAGTTGGCATTCATCAATTGATCGAGCTTCCATCTCCAGTTGTAATGGTTCTTCTTTTCAACATTCAAACAGGTGATTTAAATGTCCTTGCAGGATTTGTCTGTGCTGGCCGGCATGGTTCCGAACGACTCCAGGCCACCCGTTGAGCTATGGCATCCAGAACATTGCGGTGATATCGATATACGCATAGATAGGCGTGGCGATTGGTACCATGACGGTGGGCTGATTGGACGCCCTGCGTTGGTCAGGTTGTTCGCCAGTATTCTGCGCAAGGATGGCGAGGACTATGTTTTGGTAACCCCTGCAGAAAAAATGCGTATCCAGGTCGAGGATTTGCCATTTCAGATTGTTTTGCTGGAGCGTGATGGTGACGCCATTCATGCGATTACCAATGTGGGGGATACGCTCACGCTGGGATTGAAGCACCCCTTACAGTTGTCCGAGGTCGGCGGGCAGCCGCTGCCCTGTGTTGAGATCAGGGCGGGGTTAATGGCGCGCTTTGGTCGTAATGCCTATTATCAGCTGGTCGACTGGGCAGAAGAGCGAGCTGGACGCTATTGGGTGACGAGTGCAGGGCAGTCATTTGAAATTGGCTGAAACTGGCCCGACGGGTTTTATTGTTTGGCTCTTGGCGCGGTAAGCGTCACTGGTGAGCGTCTGGTTGGGCGTGAATTTTGTCGCTCTCGCGAGGGCAGTGGCTTTCAGCCGCTGATCGATCCAGAACAAGCCTCCGGTCACAGGATCGAACGGGTTGAACAGATCATTACTGTAGCGTGTTCCCAGCCAGGCAGGCAGCCTGGCCCATTGCCAGGCCAGATATTGGCTGACACCTTGCTGATTTTTATCCTGTTTCAATTCAATGTTACTTGCCCCTGTTGATTTCTCTGTTAGCCAGGCTATGTACTCCGCAACCGTCGTGTCATTCAGTCCATCCAGTGTGACCCAGGCGAGATCAAAGGTTCTGGTTTTCAGCTGTTCCAGCAATTCCCCCTGGCTCAGCGGCAGATCGTTGATCTGATATCCCTGGGTTTTGAATACATCCAGCTGTTGCTGTAAAAATGGGCTGCTGAGTGAGCCTGTATGGATCAGCGTCAGGATGGTTTTTTTAACGATGAGCTGCAGGTGTTGTTTATTGATCAGTAATGCAGACGTCGGCTGTGCACCCTGGAAATAGTGCTGATACCGGGTGATGGGGCGTTGGCTAAGCAATTGCGTGACCACTGGGCTATCCCAGTTCTGTTGGCTGTTGAGCGCCAGCGCATCCAGATCTCCGCGTTGCAGTAACTGGTAGCTGTCTTGCAGGCTTTTGGTGAAGCGAAGCTGGATTTGAGAGGCATTAAAACGGTTGGCGAATTGTGGCAGTTGGTCTCCCCACCATGGGGTGGTGCGGTTAATAATTAATCTCTCTGAGGGTATTACTTCGGTGATGCGATAAGGGCCAGAGGTTGGCTCAGGACGCCAGTCGTATTGCCTTGGCCATTGCAGGTTGGGTTGGTAGAAATGTTGGGCCGTGGCGCGCAAATCAGATATCTGAAGTAATGTCTGCTTGGTAACAGGCGCAGTAGTGATCAGACTGAATCGTTGCTGATCATGAATTTCAATGCCGCGAATACATGCTCGTAGCGAGTGCGCCTGCCAGGGGGTTTTGTTGGCGGGGTCAGAGAGGAATTGCAGCGTGAAGGCGATGTCACCGCTGGTAATCGGGGTGCCGTCAGACCAGAGTGCAGCGGGTGTCAGTTGGTAGGTGATTCGATGATCTGCTACTGCCCACTGGCTGGCCAGCATGGGAATGGGCATGCCGGTTTGCGGATGGCGGGCCAGTAGCGGTAATTGCAGATCGGCAAGTAGTTGGCTCAATTCGCTTGGCGTTTCTGGGCCAAATCGGCGCAGAGTCGATGGTTTTCCCTGAATCGACAAGCGGAAAATGCCACCGGACGCTGCGGTCGGGTCACCCCAAGGGGTGGGCGTCGGTGTTTGCCACTCAAGCGTCTGCGGGGCTGGTGCGTACGTTACCGTAATAACCCCATCGGCGTCGGCAATTTGCGTTGCGTTTGTGGTCAGTGGGCCACACAGCAACCCGATACAGCACAGGCTGACAAGGGTGTGCCAGATGATGAGGCCGCCAGTCCGCAGGGGGTTCTGGCTCTGGTGGGAAGTGTAGAAGCTGCCTGGCATATTCCCTCCCTGTTTGCTGAATGGATCCTTCAGCGCACCACGTTAACATGGAGTAATAATTTCTGCCCTGGGTACAGGTATTTATTCCGGGTGTCGTTTGGATTCCATTTGCGAATGTCGGCAATGGAAACCCGGAAACGCCCCGCGATACTCGCCAGTGAGTCGCCGCTGCGGACGCTGTAGGTTACCTTGCGGATTTCTTCGCGAGCTGAACGCGCAGCGGTATTTTTACCTTGAGGCACCCAAACGGTCAGTTTTTGACCCACACTGAGCGGGTCGCCAGGTGCCATGCCATTCCAATGGGCTATGTCGCGTGCGGTTACACCGTACTTGCGGCCTATTTCCCAGAAAGTGTCACCCGGGTGTACGGAGTAGGAAACCTTGCTGGTGTTGCCCGGCTGGCGTTGCGCCCTGGTTCGATCGAGGCGCTGTGAAAGGCTCTGGGAGTATGCCTCCTGGTTCTTGAGAGCGGCGGGAATCAACAAGATCTGCCCGACCCGAATGGTGCTGTTATGCAAGTTGTTGGCTTCTTTGATGACATCGGGTGTGGTGCGATAGGTACGACTGATCAGTTGCAGGTTATCACCGGACTTGACGGTGTAGCGATGCCATTGCAGGCGTTTGGATGGCGGTAAATCAGCCAGTGCCAGTTGCAGTTCCTGGCGTTTGTCGACGGGTACCAATACCTGGTGTGGGCCGTCGGGACGGGTTGCCCAACGATTAAAACCCGGATTCAAACGATAGATTGCTTCCAGATCGGTATCTGACATTTCGGCCACCTGGGCAAGATCAATCTGGCCACCAGTATCAACCACTGAAAAGAAGGGGGTGTTACTGACCGGGCTGAACGGGATATTGTACTTTTCCGGGTATTTGAGCAGCTGGGCCAGAGCTAATAATTTGGGCACATAAGCTTGTGTTTCTTGTGGCAGATCCAGTGACCAGAAGTCCGTAGGTTTGCCTGCTTGCTGGTTGCGACGAATGGCACGACGAACCGTGCCCGCTCCCGAGTTGTAGGATGCCAACGCCAGCTGCCAGTCGCCATCGAACTGGTTGGCCAGGTTGCTGAGGTAATCCAGAGCAGCATTCGTGGCCGCCCTGATGTCGCGCCGACCGTCGTACCACCAATCTTGCTGCAAACCGAAATACTTGCCGGTTGAGGGGATAAATTGCCATACCCCGGAAGCTCGGCCATGGCTATAGGCAAAGGGATCGAATGCGCTTTCAACGATTGGAAGCAATGCTACCTCGCCAGGCATCTGTCGTGCTTCGATTTGCTCGGCAATGTAATAAATGTAGGGCTCGGCGCGTTGAGTCACTCGCTCCATATAGGTTGGATGTTTGACAAACCAGTCGCGTTGTTCCTTGAGACGTGGGTTATCTAGCTCCAGCTGTAAACCGAAATTGTCCAGCAGGCGAGGCCAGACATCATCAAAGTCTGCATTGGCGGGTTGCTCCTGCCAGTGCTCTTCAATAGGGATGGCCGTGGCGGTGGTTTGATAGCTCGTGTCTTCCGGGATAACAGGCTGGCTGACACAAGCACTGAGAAAAAAGGAAGCAAGCAGAACAGGTAGTGCAGGTAGAGAGAGAGGGCGCATGTGCATACAATGTCGATAGAGTCGCGGCACAGTCTAGAGATTGCCGCATACGCTGGCAACCCGATCGCAGACGTTGCCGGCAGTGATTTGTTTGCGCGGATTATTCCGGCGGGAGTGTTATGGGTATCCGGATCAAATCCGAGGTGTATCAACAGTGGGTCAATTCAGACTCTGCACGGCGGCTACTGGCGCTTGAAGCCGGCTGGCTGAGAGAGGTTGTCGCAGACTTTCATGGTCAGCATCTGCTGTATACCGGGGTGGACAATACGCCACGGTTTTTGAAGCGGGCACGACTGCGGCATTACTTCCGGATGGCACCGGTTTGGGCCAAGGGCATTGATTGTGACGCCCGCATGCAGGACGACGCCTGGCCTTTGGCTAACGAATCAGTGGATGTTGTAGTGTTGCAGCATGGCCTGGATCTGTCTGCCCGTCCGCATCAAATGATTCGGGAGGCGGCCAGAGTGCTGGTGCCGAGCGGTTATGTGGTCGTGGTCGGATTTTCACCGCTCAGTGTTTTTGGAGTGCTGCGGCGCTGTTTTACCCTGTCTACTCGCCTGCCGTGGGTGGTTAATAGCGTTGGTGCTTCACGCTTGAGTGATTGGCTGACGCTACTGGATTTCAAGGTGGAGTCGGTCACGCCGGTGGCGCACTTGTGGCCATTGCGGCTGCTGTCGGAAGGATCCAGTCGCCGCTTCGATCGGGTATTGGCTGGCAATCCCTGGTTGCCAGCCAATGCCTATATGATGGTGGCACGCAAGACGGTGGCCGGGATGACACCCATTCGGCCACGGCGCTGGCAATTGAACACGGACTTTGGCATGGCTGTCCCGGCAGTTCGGGTGGCAGGTGGTACACTGCCGCCAGCGAAGAGCAGTCAGTTATCATCAGATTAAATTGGAATACATGATATGAAAGTTGAAATCTTCACTGACGGCGCCTGCAAAGGTAATCCAGGTGCCGGAGGTTGGGGAGCGTTACTGCGTTTTGGTGAGGTAGAAAAGGAGTTGTTTGGTGGTGAGGCCAATACGACCAACAACCGGATGGAGTTGATGGCAGCGATTCGCAGCCTTGAAGCGTTAACTCGCCCTTGCGAGGTGGTGTTAACCACCGATTCACAGTACGTGAAACAGGGTATCAACCAATGGTTGGCCGGATGGAAAAAAAACGGCTGGAAGACATCTGCCCGACAGCCGGTTAAAAATCAGGATTTGTGGCAGGCGCTCGATTCGGCTTGTCAGCAGCATCATATCGAGTGGCAGTGGGTCAAGGGACACGCGGGACACGAAGGTAATGAAAGGGCCGATCAACTGGCCAATCGCGGTGTAGAGCAGGTGACGTCATGAGGCAGGTGGTACTTGATACGGAAACCACGGGTATCGGTGAGGGTCACCGTATTCTGGAGATTGGTTGTGTAGAGGTGATTGAGCGGAAGCTGACGGGGCGTCATTATCACCAATACATTAACCCCCAGCGTGACATTGACCCTGAGGCACAAGCCGTTCACGGCATTAGCATGGAGTGGCTAGTCGAACAAGGCTGTCCTGTGTTTGCCAATGTGGTGGATGAGTTTCGTGAATTCATCGCGGGTGCTGAACTGGTCATCCACAATGCTGCGTTTGATATTGGCATGATGGATCACGAATTCCGCTTGCTGGGTATGCCCCGTACGCTGGAATTTTGTACCTCGCTCGATACTCTCAAACTGGCTCGCGAGATGTTTCCGGGCGCACGGGCATCCCTGGACGCCTTGTGCAAACGTTTTGATATCGACAATAGTCACCGGGAGTTACACGGTGCCTTGCTGGATGCGGAGATTCTCGCTGACGTCTATTTGATGATGACGGGGGGGCAGACGGATCTGATGTTGTCGGTAGACGATGACAATTCGGCTGATGGTGAAATGCTTGATCTCAGTCTGTTGCAGGCTCTGGCGGCAGAAGCTGAACTGCCGGTGATCCTGGCCAGTGCTGACGAAGTTGCCATGCATGGCCGGATGCTGGATATGATAGACAAAAAAAGTGAAGGATCCGTCTGGCGTCGTGGGGAGCCTGGCTGATCGTGAATGGCTGACCAATGATGTTGTTATCATTGGTCAGCCTGGTCTGGGAAAACCCATCAGAGCCAGAAGGTGACCGCAATAAAGCCAACACCTGTCATCACAATGGTGTAAGGCAACGCCATGATGACCATCTTGCCATAAGACAGGCGGATAAGTGGCGCCAGGGCAGAGGTTAGCAGGAACAAAAATGCCGCCTGGCCATTGGGTGTTGCCACGCTTGGGAGATTGGTTCCGGTGTTAATGGCCGTTGCCAGTAGGTCAAACTGTTCGCGGCTGATATGACCAGCATCCAGCGCTGCCTTGACTTCGGAAATATAGACCGTGGCGACAAAGACATTGTCGCTGATCATCGACAGAACCCCATTGGCCAGAAAGAAAACACCTGGTTGAGCTGATGGCGAGACGTTGTTGGTATCCAGAATCCAGCTGATGATGGGTGTAAACAGATGCTGGGTATGAATGACGGCAACAATACTGAAAAACACCACCAGCAAAGCTGTGAATGGCAGGGCCTCTTCAAACGCTTTGCCAATCTGATGCTCTTCGATAATGCCATTAAACGTGGTCAGCAAGATAATGACTGCGAGACCAATCAGGCCGACTTCGGCCAGGTGGAATGCCAGTCCAAGCACAAGCAGCAGGGCAACGATCGCCTGGACGATCAGTTGTGCCGCATGTTTTGGCGTCATCTGGGCGTTTTGTTCGTTATCAAAGTCTTGCAAAATGCCACGAACGTCATCGGGCAGCAGCGTGCCATAACCGAACATCGCTGTTTTTTCCAACAATATGCAGGTGAGTAGGCCGGCGGCCAGGACGGGCATGGTCACTGGTGCCATGGTGGTGAAAAAGTCAAAAAACTCCCATCCAGCCACTTTGGCAATCAGTAGATTCTGAGGCTCACCCACGAGGGTACAGACACCGCCCAGTGCAGTACCAACCGCACCGTGCATGAGCAGACTGCGCAAGAAAGCACGAAACGTGTCGAGATCCTGACGGTGATGCTCTTTCAGATCTGAGTCCGAACCATGGTCGTGAGCTGTATTGGACAGTTTGCCGCTGGCGACCCGGTGGTAAACACTGTAGAAGCCGACGGCAACACTGATCAGAACGGCAGTTACCGTCAGCGCATCCAGAAATGCTGACAAAATTGCGGAGACTATACAGAACAGAAAAGACAGCGCTGTTTTTGACTTTACGCCAAGCAGAATCTTGGTGAACGCATACAGCAGCAGGTCTTTCATGAAATAAATACCTGCCACCATAAACATCAGCAACAGGATAACCGGGAAGTTATGAAGGGCTTCCTCGTAGACAACTTCAGCAGGGGCCATATTAAGCAGAATGGCCTCTATGGCCAGTAATCCACCGGGCTGGAGCGGGTAACATTTTAATGCCATTGCCAGAGTGAAGATGAACTCCACGATCAGAAGCCAGCCAGTAATGTACGTGCCCAGCGTATAAACGCTGACAATATTAAACGCCAGAAAGGCAATAATCGTCTTCTTGTACCACTGGGGTGCGTTCCCCAGAAAGTTATTTATGAATGCAGAGGGTAGGTTCGCGGTCATGCTTCATTCCTTGGTCGTCTCCCTTTTGGGGGTCGAGGCAATGTAATGGGTTTTCAATTATTTGCAACTTGTGTCCAATACTTAGAGGACTATCCGTGTACTATCCGCAGTTGTAGGGGACATCTATTTAATCCTGCACGACTCTGCGCGAGTGTTGCCGGTGATCAGG
>CAJXTI010000095.1 GCA_913061185.1 uncultured Oceanobacter sp. | reverse complement strand
GATTTCTGCCTGTCTCGTGGGCTCGGAGATGTGTATAAGAGACAGATCTGAAAGGTGTATGCCCGCCGGAAGTATCGTTAGCGACCATATATAAAGGCGTGATTCCGTTTATTCTGCTGCAACTGACCGCCCTGGCGTTGCTGATCATCTTCCCCGGTCTGGTCAACTGGTTCCCGGCCTACGTCTACGGGCCATAACAACCGGAGAGATCAAAGTGGCCAATGGCTGGCCGTGCCTGCAAGGCGGAATCTCACCCCACCTTGCAGGCAGCCCCTTTTCTGGGGTACCGCATCAGGATACCGCTGAAAATACCCGTGCGAAGCTGGATTGTTCATGAATATCAATCGGCAAGCGCAGCTTGCGAGAGATGTCACTGGCGGAGAACAGGCCCCGGATTTTGTGGTTTTCACGATCCACCACCAGACAGTGTTGCTGATAGTTATCTTGCAGGCAGTTCACCACATCGCCAATGGTTGAGAGCACCAGTTCGGAGTAATTCAGCGCGGTCAGATCTTTCTTGCGGGTCATCAGTTCCGAGACCAGCACTTCTTTCAGGCTGCTGAGGCCGGTATTGGTTGCTTGCAGCAGAATGTACTGATCCGACAAATGCTCTGCATCAATGATACCGAGAAAGCGGTTATTCTCATCCACCACCAACTTCAGGCGGACATGGGTCTTGATCATCATGTTGCGAGCTTCGACGGCAGTCACCGAGGATTCAATCACCATCGGTTCGCTGTCGATAAAATCGGTAAAAAACGCCTTTGCTGGGCTGTTCAGTGAGATATGCACGGGTTTTTCAGGAAAGGCCAGTTCATCGACGTTTTGTACTGGGTGCAGAGTCAATTTATGCATGGGAAATACTCCTCTTTTGCCTGTTACCGCAGCGATACTGATCGGTCAGGCAATATTCTGATTGTTGGGTGAGATTCGGGAGTCTGGCCAAAGGGAGGGGGGGAAGCTGTCCATTGGCCAGAGCAATCAAAAACGGCGAGGAGGGCCGCGAACCCGAATGCTGGCGCGATGCTGCGTCCGGTAATCCGGCACCATCGCAGGCAACAGCACAACCATCAGCACAAGCGTCAGCAGTAATAACGTAACCGGAGCAGGTGGAACATAGCGGTCGTTGTCGCCATCCAGCAATGCGGGAGGATCACTGAATGCAACCTGACTACTCCAGAAGGCGTCATGATTACCATGGGCATCCAGCCAACTGAACGCACTGACAGCACCCAACAAGGAGACACAGAAGAGCATACGCAGCATGATGCAACGATTGATCATTAGCTCTCCCCGGTTCGATAGATTGCGCTAAACGGCAATCGGTGGTTGATACGTTCAAGATGACGGATTTAGCGTCACTGTTGAAGTATAGACTGAATATTCTGTTTAAGTTCTCCACCAAAGACGTTCAAATGGGACAATCCTGTAAATTATTACATCATTATTGCCCCACCTAACGGAATGGCATCAAAAATGCCGTTAACGTATGCCGGGAGTCAGCCCAAATCCCCACCACCGACCGGAATCACCGAACCGGTAAGGTAGGAAGATTCATCCGATGCCAAAAACAGAATGGCATTGGCCTGTTCCTGCGGCGTCGAGTAGCGCTTCATCAGAGTAGAATCGATGGTCTGGTCGACAATCTGCTGATACCAGACTTCTTCCTGCTTGCTTTGTTTGTTGGTGTTACGCGGAATTCGACGCGGGCCAACGTCGGTGCCGCCCGGCGCGGTAGCGTTTACCCGAATACCGTATTCGGCATTTTCATACGCCAGACAAGCGGTCAAGGCATTCACACCGCCTTTGGCAGCCGCATAGGGCACCCGGTTCAGGCCACGGGTGGCAATCGACGAGACGTTGACGATGGTGCCACTGCGTTGTGCCTGCATGGTATCGAGCACCGCATGACAACCCCACAAGGTCGGAAACAGCGAGCGTCTGATTTCTTTTTCGATCTGGGTCGGTTTGTAGGCTTCATAGGGTTTGGCCCAGATGGTGCCGCCGACATTATTCACCAGCACATCGACCCGACCCAGCTCTTCAATGACCGAACGGATAGCGTCGTTGGCACTTTTGAATTGCTCCAGATTGGCCAGTCGGTAGAGGGTGTTGGGTGAACCGGCAGCGAGGCAGGATTCGACCACTTCTTCGACGATGGGCGACAGATCAATCAAGGCCAGTATCGCGCCTTCCGCCGCCATGGATTCCGCCACCGCCCGGCCAATGCCTTGAGCAGCTCCGGTGACGATAACGACTTTGTTTTCAAAACGGGATGGACGCATGAGGTGTTCTCCTGAAGCGAGGTGGTGTGCAAAACACACCACTACAAACGGGCGATGTTCAACTGGAAGCAAATTTCTCGTAATAGAAATTCACTGGCTTGATGCCTTTATCGGTCATAAAGCCGTTGACGGCATCCACCATGGGCGGCGGCCCACAGAGGTAAATATCGAGGTCGCCGTTGTGTAGCACGCCGTCGTCCATATGATGGGTCACGAAGCCTTTAACCGGGTATTCCGCATCCGGGTTGGCGGCACAGGCGGTGAAACTGAAGTTGTCGATCCGGGCGGCAAAGTCTTCCAGCTTGTCCATTTCAACCAGGTCACCGTCGTTGGTAACGCCGTAAATCAGATGTACGGGGTGCGGGCAGCCGTCGCGTTCGAGTTTTTCCAGCATCGCCAGAAAAGGTGCCAAACCGGTACCACCGGCCAGCATCAACAGCGGACGTTTGACATCACGCAGGTAGAAGCTGCCGAACGGGCCACGCAATGTCATGGTATCGCCCGGCTTGGCGTCGTTGACCAGCCAGCTGCTCATCAAGCCGTCCGGCACGACCCGAATCAGGAACGACACAGCACCACGGTCTTCTTGCACCAGCGAGCTGAACGAGTAGGCACGGGTTTGATCGGTGCCGGGCACTTGCAGGTTGACGTATTGTCCCGGCAAGAAATGCATGGCACGAATCTGGTCACTGGCAAGGGTAAAGCTGAGGGTGGATGGTGACAGTCGGTTAAGTGCCACCACCTCGGCATGAATATCTGCCATCACGGTACGTACACACATTTCCGACAGCGCCGGTACGTTAATTACGCAATCCGTTGCTGCAATCATGCAGCAGGTGAGCACCTTGCCCGCTTCAGCTTCCTGATCTGACAGCGCATCTTCAATGTAATCATCCATTTCGAACTGGCCGGATTCCCACTGGCATTTGCAGGTGCCACAGGCACCGTCACGACAGTCCATCGGGATATTGATTTGCGAGCGGTAGGCGGCATCGGCAACGGTTTCACCCGCCATGGCGTCGATAAAACGGGTAACCCCGTCTTCAAAATTGAGTGCTATTTTGGGCATAGCGGTGTCTCCAGCCTTTGTTGAAGGCTTTTGTCGTTATGGTTCTGCGAGAGAGTGGCGATTGAGCGGTATGCACGGGCGGGTGCCTGGTTTGACCATCGCCCGCTGCACCACTCCACTTGAAGCCGCCGATAACAAGCACACAGGGTGAACACTGCGCACCCTGTGTGCTTGTTATCGAGCATCAGACATCGTCTTACACGTGATAGATATCGACGACGTGATGAATGTAATCATTTTTGATCACGACGGTTTTCTTCAGAATACGAATACCAGCGTCGGTCTTTTTCAGCGTCACAAAAGCGTTGCCGAAATAGGAATCCACGGTGTTGTAGCGCACGCTGTGGGTACACCAGTTGTAGCGGATATCACAGCTGTCGCCATGGTCGGCAAGTATTTCAACATTGCTGGTGTTATGGCTGGTACGCGGCTCCGGCAAGCTGGAGGCACTGGAGCGTTCAGTCTTGATACGGAACACCCGGTCTTCGAGACCGTCGCGACGACGGTAGTACATCAGCGAGACATGGGCTTGCGGGTCGGTCACCAGTTCGCCATCGTCATCCCAGCTGGGAATCCAGAACTCTGCTTCCGGGTCGTAGTGTTCCAGCCACTGATCCCATTGCTTGTCGTCCAGCGCACGGGCTTCGGAGTACAGGAAGTTCAGAATCTGTTGGTATTCAAAGCTCATTATGTTGCTCCTTAGCCTTTGGCTTTATCCGAACCGGTTTTGTCGACACAGGCAGACAGGTAATCCACCCAGTAACGGTGCTGAATGGTGTACAAACCTTCGTCTTCCGATTTGGCACCACTCATCACCGGCTTGAGGTCAAGGGCTTTGGCCGCGTCGTCCGGGCCGTTGATCCAGTGGGTGGCACCCCGGCACATGTCGTTCCATGGCAGACCACCGGCTTTGAAGCCTTCCTGACAGGCACGGAATTCTTCCAGATCATCCGGCGTCGCCATGCCTGAGGCATTAAAGAAGTCTTCATACTGACGAATGCGGTGGGCACGGGCGTCGGCACTCTCGCCTTTGGGTGCGATGCAGTAGATGGTGACTTCGGTTTTATCGACTGAAATCGGGCGGAAGTGACGAATCTGCGAGCTGAACTGATCCATCAGAAAGACGTTCGGGTAGAGACACAGGTTGCGCAAGTTACCGATCATCCAGTCGGCCCGCGCTTCACCATACTGGGCAACCAGCTCGTCACGTTTTTCATACAGCGGGCGATCTTGCGGGTTAGGCCATTGCATCCACAGCAGAATGTGGCCTTGCTCGAAGGCGTAGAAGCCGCCTTTCTGTTTGTTCCAGGTCGACGCATCCATGGCTTTGACGTCATCGACGGACATGCCGTTTTTACGGCGGGCGGTGGTCGCCACATAGTTCCAGTGCACGGACGACACGTGGTAGCCATCGGCACCGTTTTCAGCCTGAACCTTCCAGTTACCATCGTAGATATAGCTGGATGCGCCCTTGACTACTTCCAGCCCCTGCGGTGACTGATCGACAATCATGTCGATGATCTTGGCCGCTTCACCCAGGTGTTCGGTCAGTGGTTTGACGTCTTCTCGCAGCGAGCCAAACAGGAAACCACGATAGGATTCAAAGCGGGCGACCTTGGTCAGGTCGTGGGAGCCTTCGCAGTTGAAGGAATCCGGGTAACCGGCTTCTTTCGGATCTTTTACTTTCAACAGTTTGCCGGAGTTATTAAAGCTCCAGCCATGGAATGGACAGGTAAGAACCGACTTGTTGCCCTTTTTGGTACGGCACAACACCGCGCCCCGGTGGGAACAGGCGTTGATAAAGCAGTTCAGTTCACCGTCCTTGTTACGGGCAATAAATACCGGCTGGCGACCCATATAGGTGGTGAAGAAATCGTTGTTCTCGGCAATCTGGCTCTCATGGGCCAGATAGATCCAGTTGCCTTCGAAGATGTGCTTCATCTCCAGCTCGAACAGCTCAGGATCGGTAAACATGTCACGGCGACAGCGAAACAGGCCCTGTTCCTTGTCTTCTTCCATCATGCTCTGGATTTTTGTTATCAGTTGCTCGTTCATCAATGGACCCTCCGTATTGATGTTCAGGTTAAAAGCCTGACGAAATACGAACTATCCAGAGCCGGATAAGGTTTATCCGTTTTGTGCACAGCCGGGTAATGAGTTTAATCGAGCCGAAAAAAGCCGCAGCCGCAGGCCAGAAAACGGGGTGTTTACCCCGCTGGCCGTCTGCAAAAATATCAGGTAACAACCGTTAGAAACGTGTCGTGTAACTTGCGATGCGCGTAATCCAGACCACCGCCCTCGCCCAGCCCTTCAAATGTCCAGGTGATCGGTTTGTGATCCGGATAGGTCTGATAACCGCCCATAAAGGTTTCGAACCGGTTACCGGAAGGATCCCAGGCGTAAATGGTGCAACCTCGGGTAATACCATGGCGAGTGGGGCCAATATCCACCGGCACATCGTTCATCGCCATAATGTCAGCCGCACGTAATACCTTCTCCCAGCTTTCCAGCTGGAAGGCGACATGATGCAGCTTGCCAGGCTCGGAATGTTCAACAAAAGCGATATCATGGGCCTTGTTGGAACAGCTGAGCCAGAGCGCAATTTCACCCTCCCGATCCGGGGTCAGGGTGCGCTCAACCAACTGAAAGCCCAGCACCTCAATCAGAATCTTTTTGGCAGCCGCAGTATCCGGGCCATACAGCAAGCAGTGATCCATACGAATAGGGGCGATGCCTTTTTCGGCGTTGGCATTCCAGGGTGCCGGATTCAACTCAGCGCTGTCGTTGCCCACCCACGTCTTGTCGGCGTATAGTTCAATCAGATGACCAGTAGGTAAAGTGAAACGCACCCGCTCGCCGGTTTCCAGCATCTCGCCAGCAGGCATACGACTGGTTTCCAGACCATAGTCGTTTAATGCGCGCTCAAAATGGAGCAGGGTGTCGTTATCCAGCACCTTGAAAGCAAAAAAATCGATCCCGGCACGATCAGCTTCACGAATCACCACACTGTTATGATCCTGCTCATCCCAGGCCTTGAAATAGACCCGGCCTTGATCATCCCGGCCGGTTTCCAGCAAGCCCAACACATCCCGATAGAAATGAACGCCCTGTTCGAGATTCAGCACCCGGATCTGAGCATGACCCGGCCGCAATACACCTTGAATCGCCATCAGTTGATACCTCTTGTTATTGTTTACCAGTTAGACGATTAAGGTATCCAGCGACACCATTCCGATCTAATACCTAATAGGCACGAGTCCAATACTGTTTTTGCATGAAGTATTGTATTTTGACGAGCATCATTGACTTAGTGCCAGGTCAATATTCGATGAGAAAAATTGTTTTTTTAACGTCGGATGACGGCAATGGATTGATTATCCAGATTGCCTCAAGCACGGTCGCAGAGGTGCTTCCAGATCGTGGATATATGGCACAAATAGGCTTCGGTTTATGGCTAAAAAGCGGGATTTTACGGTTTATTGGGGTGCTTTGGATGTTAAAAATAAGCAGCAAAAAAAGGGGATTACCCGGCAAGAATAAGTCAACCATTTTTGACAAAAGGATATCCCGACTTTGGATTGATCCGCCATAAAAACAGCAGGAAACTCCCTGTTCGGTAGAGGGCAAAAAAAATCGGCGATACAGTACCGTTTATGAATAATAAACGAGTACCTTTCGCCGATGTTTAATCATTCTGGTTTAAAATCACGACAGCAATCGTTTTAAAAACCGCTGCCGGTCAGCAGCTTATGCTCCTTTTAAAAAATCGACGACAAGCTGATTAAAGCGGTCTTTATGTTCTATTTGAGTCCAATGCCCGCAACGACCAAATACATGCAATTCTGCCCGCTCAATAAGTTCTGCCAGACGAAGACCGGCAGACAGCGGCACGACAAAATCTTCGCGTCCATGCACAATCAGCGTGTCGTTAGCCAGTGCTCGTAGCGCTTCATCCGAACTGGCCAGGGCATCGACCCAACGCTGGCGCGGCGCTGGGAACATACGCGCAAAAGACTCCTGAAATCCGGGCTGAATACTGGCGTTATAACGCAGTTCAGCTAATTCATCGGTCACAAGCGAGCGATCATAGGCAAAAACATCAAGCAGTTTACGCATATTCGCAATCGATGGCTCATAGCCCCAAACTGCATTCAAGCCATCCGTGAGCTCAAATTTTGTACCGGCAGAACCCATGAGAATCATTCGATCCACCCTTTCCGGGTATTTTACCGCAGCAGCAATGGCCAAGGCGCCGCCAAAGGAATTGCCAACAACATGGGCTTTTTCAATATCCAGGGCATCCATCAGCCCAATAATATGATCAACCCAATTCTCCATGCGGTATTCGAAATCAGCAGGCCGTTCGGTGAATCCGAAACCGACCATATCTGGGGCGATAACACGAAAATGTTCACTAATAGCTGGCATATTCAACCGCCAATTGGCATAAGCGGTCACACCAGGGCCAGAGCCATGAATCAGAATAACCACAGGCCCTTCGCCACTGTCGTGATAATTCGTTTGAATATTCGCCGCTACGACATTTTTCGATATTTCTGGATTGGTCATGACACTCTCCGATTACATCATCCGCATTTATAGAATGCTGAATTAAATAGTTGGCCCCCCTGTATGTCAACCTAAACCTGAGCCAGTGGATTTTGAGATAACATCTAAATCAGGGCGCTCAGGAGAATGAC
>CAJXTI010000094.1 GCA_913061185.1 uncultured Oceanobacter sp. | reverse complement strand
CCTGAACAACGGCAACACTCGCGCAGAGCCGTGCAGGATTAAATAGATGTCCCCTGTCGCATGCTCGGGTAGCCAGCGCAGACTTGTTCCGCAGCGCGCAAGCTTTTAATCTTGTTGTCGCGACGAGTTTCGAATGCCCGGCAGCGTCATACCCTTAACGGGTCATGGATTATCGCTGGCAGGATTGACGTTAATAAAACAAGGAGAGTGTTATGTCGTTCCCTATCCCGATATTGTCCGACCTGGTCAGCAAAGGCATCGACAGCATTGTTCGATGGAAAGAATCAGCGGATAAAAAAGAAATCACCAAAGCCGAGTTTGAAGCCCAGAAAGAGCAGTGGAAACTGGAGATGAACAAGTATCTGCTGGATCAGGCAGGTCGACCGGATCGCGAGTTTCGTGAATTTGTGCTGGCGTATGAAGGCAGCGGCGATAACGTTCACCCGCTGGTGCAGTTTATGCGCGGGGCGATTCGGCCCTTTATCACCGTATGGGCAGTGGTCATTATTACCTTGCTGATGTTTTCAGCGGGAGCTGCGGATCGTGTTGGGGTGAATCTGGACAAAATACCAGATCAGCTGTGGACGATTTTTGAATACGTGTTTGGCTTCTGGTTTGGTGGTCGGGCGGTGCAGCATGCAATTACCGAATACTCCAACGGCAAGGTCTCTGAACGCAAACAACAGGCCAGCGCAGAAATGGAAGTGGCACGGCAGCAGACTCATCAGATGGCTATTCAGGCCGGTGTTGAGATTGAACTGGCAGAAAACACCGAACAGGATTTCACTGCCGCCGAACTTGACCGGGCATTGCCATCTCGTGTCCGCAAGTACATCAAGCGCTAGGAGGGCGGCAGCATGCAATTAAGCAAGCATTTTTCTTTGCACGAGTTTCTGGTGTCCCAAACCGCTGAGCGGGAAGGCGGCGAGATGCTGGCAAGACAAAACGCTCCCAGCGATCAAGTAGTGAGTAATCTCGGTTACCTGGTCACCTCCAGTCTGGAACCATTACGTACCTTGCTGGATACCCCGATGAGCATCAACAGCGGTTATCGCTGTGAGCTGTTGAACAGCCATATTGGCAGCAAATCAACCAGCCAGCATGTCGTCGGTCAGGCAGCCGACGTTGCCCTGTCCTCACAGATACTGGAGTCCAGCCGTCATACCCGTTATCGGCGAATCATCGAACACAAGGTGCGGGATCGCATTGGCCGCTCGATCCGGGCTGATGCTTCCGCCAACTTCTACCTGTTTGCGACAGCGGTGATGTATTTGCACGAACTGGATATAGACCAACTGATTCATGAATACGGCAACGATGGGCAACCGGCCTGGGTGCACATCAGCGCCAGCCAGTCGCACAATCGGCGGCAAATTCTCAGAATTAACCGCGACAGTACTGAACTGATCACCCTGGAACAGGCATTGGCGTTAGGGTGCTAGGTAGCGCTCCAACGCTCCGGGAGGGCGGGCCGCTGTGAATTGCCAATATGTATGAATTGGAAAGGCGTGATAGGCCCGGTTCAGTAGTCACGAGGGTGGTATCTATGGGGGGCCGTCATACGTCAGCTAATGGCATTGGCAAATGGTGATTTTATTTGTTCAACTACGTTCAAATTCATGAACTGCACGAGGTTGTATGAACACGGTTATCGATTTGCTCAAGTCTCACCGTTCCATTCGCAAGTTTACCCATCAACCGATTACCGACGAGTTACTGCATACGCTGGTGGCGGCTGGACAGTGTGCAGCAACCTCCAACCATGTGCAGGCTTACTCGATTATTCGGGTGGTAGATCAGGGCAACCGTGAGCAGTTGGTGGCCTTGTCTGGCGGTCAGCCTTATGTTGCCGGTTGTGCCGAGTTTCTGGTGTTTTGTGCCGATATGAAACGCTCGTTCGAAGCGGCAGAACGCGCTGGAGCAGAGATTGTGACGGGGATGACGGAGCAGTTGCTGGTGGCAACCATAGATGCCGCTCTGATTGCCCAGAATCTGGTGGTGGCTGCAGAGTCGGTCGGCTTGGGGATCTGTTATATCGGTGGTTTGCGTAATAACCCGGCAGACGTCAGCGCGTTATTGAGGTTGCCTGAGCATGTCTACCCGGTATTTGGTTTGTGTTTGGGGTATCCCGATCAGCAGCCGGAGGTGAAACCGCGTTTGCCACTGGAGACCATCCTGAAGCAGGATTATTACAATGGCAGTGAGGATGAGGCCCAGGTTGCGGCTTTTGATCAGACTATGCAGTCCTACTATCAGCAACGCACTGGCAATAACAAGGAAACCAACTGGTCGCAGCAATTGCGGCCGATGTTCAGTCACAAATTGCGCCCTCATATGAAAGATTTCCTGTTTTCCAAAGGCTTTGAAATGAAGTAAACGCGGGTTGTGACGGACTGGGTTACGGGTTGCAAGCGGTGTGGGGTATGGCATGCTGGCGGCCTGATTGTCTGGAATCACCCTTCCTGCCCCGTCTGAATTACGGAACGCCGCCATGTCTCGCAAGAAAACCACACGCCATAAAGCCATTATTGATCAGCTGTCGGTGAATCCATCGATGCGGGTCAGTGAGTTGTCGGATGCCTTGGGGGTCACTACCGAGACCATCCGCCGTGATCTGGAGGAGCTGGCGGCACAACAGCTGATCAACCGGACTTACGGCGGTGCGCTGTTACGTCAGCCTGCCGAGCCAGTGTTGTCGGAGCGCCACAAGGCTAATGTCGAAGAGCGGGCGATGATCGGCAAGGCGGCAGCGCCATTGCTGAAAGGCGCGCGCATACTGATGATGGGATCGGGGGCAACGACGGTTCAGGTGGCCAAGCGTATAGCCTTTGAAATGAACAATATCACCGTGGTTACCCATTCTTTTGGGGTGGCCACGGCGTTGTCGCTGAATCCGACGATCGAAGTGGTCTTGGCACCTGGTGTGTATCATGCCGGGGAAGGGGCGGTTCACGGTGCCCAGACCCTGAGGTTTTTATCGGACTACAGTGTGGATTGGGCGATTCTGGGGGCCAGCGGTATTTCTCCGGCGGGGCCAACGGATGCGTTAATGGATGCAGCCGAAGTGTATGCCTGCATGCTGCGACAGAGCAGCCGTCATATGATTGTGGCGGATCACTCCAAGTTTGATCGGATGGCGACAGCGCGTTTTTCGCAGTGGCAGGATATCGATGTGCTGGTGACCGACATCGCTCCCCAGGGCCCGTTAGGTCAGGCGCTGGCAAGCGGTGGTGTTGATATTCAGCTGGCAGGGTAAATACAAGCCACCAGCCGATGATAATGTCAGTCGGTGGTCAAGGCGGCTGACAGGGCATCGACGAACTGTTGTGCTTCGTTGCGTGTCAGGCATAGCGGAGGACGAACTTTCAGCGTTGCCGCGTGTTTGCCTGCGGCACCGATCAGTACCCCGGCATCCCTCATGCGGTTAATGATCTGCACCGTATATACCGGGTCGGGTCGGGTCGGGTCATCTTCAGCACCCAGATCCACACCAATAAACAGTCCACTACCTCTAACATCCGTTATGCGGTGATGCTCAGCAGCAAGTTGGTTCAGCTGTTGCTGTAGCCAGCATCCGGTATCGCGCGCGTTGTGTTGCAAGCCTTGCTGTTCCAGTACTTTCAGCACTGCAAGACCGGCGGCGGCGGCCACCGGGTTGCCACCAAAGGTGTTGAAGTAGCCAGTGTCTTCACAAAACGCCGCCAGGTACTCCGGTCGGGAAGCCATGGCAGCCATCGGAAAGCCGTTGCCCATCGGCTTGCCCATGGTGACCAGATCCGGCTGGACGCCATGATAATCAAAGCCCCAGAAAGCGTCACCCAGACGGCCGAATCCCGGTTGGACTTCATCCGCAATATAAAGACCACCCGCTTGATGGATGGCATCGACAGCGGCTTGCAGAAATCCGGCAGGTTGGGCAAAGACGCCATCGGAGGAGAAAATGGAATCGACCAGCAAAGCGGCGGGTCGATGCCCGCGTTGGGCCAGCGTTTTTACCGCTGCACGTACGGCGTTGGCAAAGCCTGTGGCAATGTCGTTGCCGTAAACCAGAGCCGACGGTGCTGGAATGGCGACCACATGATCCGGCAGGGAAGCATGTCTGAAGGCGGAGGGAGATACCTCGGTGACCAGTGCGGTATTACCGTGGTAAGCGGCCTCAGTAACGATAAAGCCAGTGCCGCCGCTGACCTTGCGGGCAATGCGCATGGCGAGGTCGTTGGCTTCGCTGCCGGAGCAGGTCATTACGACGTTGGCTAGAGCGTCAGGCAGCTTGGCCTTGAGGGCGTCGAGGTAATCGTCGACGACGGCCACCAGGTAACGAGTGTTAGTGTTCAGCCGGGACATTTGCTCTGTCACCGCTTCGATCACCTTTGGATGACAGTGGCCGACACTGGGCACGTTGTTGTAAAAGTCGAGATAACGGCTGCCATCGGCGGCAGTCATCCAGCAGCCTTGTGCTGTGACCATCTCGATTGGCTGGCGGTAAAACAGCACGGAGGCTGCGCCGAGATTGTTCAGTCGACGGCTTACCTGGTGATTGGAGGAGGCCTGTGTGGCATCAAAGGCGTTCATGTCCAGAATGGGGCGCACTGCGGTATCGGTCTGGTTCATTGTGTATCTTCCTGTTGCTGCCGTAACCATTGTCTGGCCAGCTCGACCGTCCCGGCGGTGTAGGTCTCGTGTCCGGCGGCGGCTGCCGTTGCGGTCTCCGGGTGACTGGCGACCCAGGCAGTCAGTAGCAGACGACGGAACAGAATAAAATCCGGGATCATCTGGATATGCTCGTCCGCTAATGGCCGTACGGAGCGGTAACCGCGCAGCCAGGCTTGTTGCAAGTCGGGCACCAGTGGCGACGTTTCATAAAAGGAGATAGCGGCGGCAAAGTCGTACATAAACCAGCTGAAGCCGCAGTCATCAAAATCAATCACCGCCAGTTGGTCGTTGTTGACCAGCAGGTTGGCCAGACGCAAGTCGGCATGTACCAGGCCGAAGCGGTCGGCGCTGGCACCATAGTGTGCCAGTCGTTGTTGCAGTTGATCACACAGTCGTTGCAGAAGGCTCTGGTCTGGTGCGCTCAGGCCCGGTGCTGCACGCCAGTCGCCCCAGAGCGGCTGAGAACCGAAGGCACTGTCGAAATTCCAGGTTTTGCGGCTAAACCCGGTTGGTAATGGCCATGTGCTGGCTTGCTGGTGCAGGCGGGCTGACGTGGCTCCGAGCAGTTCAAAACCGGGAATCAGGTTGGCGTCGGCATCCGGCTCCTTGCCCGGCATAAAGGCAAAGGCAACAACGTAACGGGTTTGGCCCTGATCGTCGAAACTGGCGATCAGTGAGCCGTCGTCCAGTGGTATCAATGCCGGTGTGGTTACAACATGACTGGCACGCAGCGCCTGAATCCAGCTGAGCTCGGATTCAATCTCGGCTCGCGAATGGTAGTCCGGACGATGTACCCGAATAACCAGCGGGTCTTTACCGGGTTGTTCCAGCAGGAAAGTCGCATTTTCAGACAAGGTGAGCAGACGCACGCTGACATCCGTTCCTGCACCCCAGCGAGGAGCCAGTTGTGACACGCCCTGTTGTAGCCGGTAGACAAAATCGTCGTCGTAAATACCTGTCATGGTGTGATCTCTGCTGCGGATGATTGTCAACGAATGCGGTTATTAGAACGATAAAATCTTTGTCTTGCAAATTAAAATGTTGCAAGAGCAAAAATATATCGTAATGATGTGATCAACCAACTAACTGCAGACAGAGGGAAAATCATGTTCAGTTCCATCAAAGACAAGGTCGTGATTGTGACCGGTGGCTCGAAAGGTATTGGCAAAGGCATTGCCCAGGTGTTTGCCCGTCAGGGTGCCAAAATCATGATTGCCGCACGGGGCAAAGAGGACGCGCAGCGCACGGTTGCTGATATTGAAGCCGAAGGAGGCACTGCCGCCTGGTGTACCTGCGATGTGGCAGATTGGACATCGGTCAAGGAAATGGTGGCAGTCACCGAAGAGCTGTTCGGCCCGGTTGATATTCTGTGCGCCAACGCTGGAATCTTTCCGCAAAAAAAGCTGATCGATCTGGAGCCAGATGAATGGGATCAGGTGATGGATACCAATCTTAAAAGCACATTCTTGTGCGTCAAGGCTTGTATCCCCTCGTTTGAAGCGGCAGGTAAGGGACGGATTATTGTGACCTCATCGATTACCGGGCCGGTGACGGGCTACCCTGGCTGGGCTCATTATGGCGCTTCCAAGGCGGGTCAACTGGGGTTTCTCAAAACGGCCGCGATGGAACTGGCTCGTTACAACACCACGATTAATGCGGTTATGCCCGGTAATATTATGACGGAAGGACTGGCAGGTTTGGGCGAGGAATATCTTGGCAGTATGGCGGCGTCTATCCCGCTTAAACGCTTGGGAGCGGTGGAAGACATTGGTAATGCGGCGTTGTTTTTTGCTTCGGACGAAGCGTCTTATATTACTGGTCAGCAAATTATTGTTGATGGTGGGCAGATCTTACCGGAAAGCCTGGATGCTATTGCCGAAATCTAGACAACGTTCAGCTTCAAATTAGATTAATGGCAATTTTCAGGGTAGTGGCGGATACGTTATATGTAATTATTTGTAAGTAATAGGCAAAAACGACACCAGGAGACGATAAGTCGTCTCCTGGTGCAGGTATAAGAAGCACTTGAAGCGGGTTGTTATACCCGGTGTGCTTATTCTTTCCAGGTTCTTACTACGGCAAAACCATATTCGGCAATCCACTGATCCAGCAGCTTTGGCGAACGTTTGATTTTTTCGACAACCACCTGAGTTGCCGGATTGCGGTATTTGCCCACTTTCAGCTTGGGCTGAGGCAGACTGGATGTTTTCTGTACTTTAAGCGCTGCTTTGTTGAAGTGTTTCAGCAGTGATTCGTACATAGGACTATCTTGGTTGTCTTTAATCCAGTTTTCCAGATCTGCTGCAATGTACTGGTAATACTCTTTCTCGGTAACACCGTACTGCGTTAATGCCGACTGAAAGGCTTCTGCGATGTCATTCAAGGCAGCGTATTTTTTCTGCTGATCTGCTTTAGCCTGAATTAACTCAGCAAGTTTCTTTTGTTCAGCTTCAATCAGCTCGTCGATGTTAGTGTCGAGAATGGATACGGTCATTCAAACCTCTAATGATTTAATGTGGATATCTGCAGGGTCTAAAAAGTGTCGGACGCAGAAAAGACAAGGAAAAATCGACGATAACGCGCAGTGTATGCAGGATAAACGCACATCCAGAGTTGATTTTTTATGCTGTAATTTCAGGTGCAATGTCTTTCAGATGTTCCTGACATTTACTATATAGCACAGAGTTCGCCCGTCTACCAAGATAGCAACATTAAAAAATGCGCCATCATGGGTGTTTTTCAACCTGTTTTTTTGTTCAGAGTGTACGAAATGACAGCGCTGTTTGATGATTGTAGCTGGGTATTTCTTTTTCAGATGGTTTTTTAATCAGATAAACGAAACAGTAATATGCGCTCAAGTGTACAAATGCCGGGAATCCGGATGCATTAAGCGGATGCATTAAGCGGATGTTTGAGTGAGGTGGAGTTTGGTAAAAGGGACATAGTGTTGGCAGACTGTTGCCGATCTTGCTTTCTTTTACGCTCGTTTGCGGAGTTTTCTCTCCGCAAACGAGCGAAGCAAGTGGTTGTCTGAATTACGGCTTGCGGCCGTATTGGTCGATCAACTGATTGGCTCGCTGGTAGAGTTTTTTGCCATCTTCGCCATCGCTGTTCATATCGTCCATCCAGGCATCGATCACAGGCTGTGCGGTTTCACGCCAGTGGCGGGTTTCGTCTGCTGACAGGACGATGATTTCATTGCCGGAATCTTTTACCAGCGTTCTGCCTTTGGCCCCCATCTCATCCAGAATACGACCCATCCAGGCGGCCAGTTTGATGCCCGAGTTATTATCGATCACCTGCTGTAACTCTTTGGGCAGTTTGAGATAGGATTTTTTATTCATACTGAACAAAAACACTTGGCCGTACAAACCGCGATCGCCACTGATTTCTGTGGTTGATTGGGTGAGTTCGTGTATTTTTAATGGCCCAACAATATCGTATGAAAGTGACGCAACGTCCAGTACACCTTTGGACAACGCAGAGGACATTTGTGGTGCAGGCATAAATATCGGTGATGCGCCCATCAGGGCGTAAACTTCTGCCATGGCCTTATTGGGTGCACGAATTTTCAGACCGGCCAGGTCTTCCATTTTATGGATGCCTTGTAAGCGCCCAAGAATCAGCACCTGTTTTTCATCCAGTCGCCGCTCCAGACTGA
>CAJXTI010000093.1 GCA_913061185.1 uncultured Oceanobacter sp. | reverse complement strand
GGGTCAATTTTATTGGCCAAAGGTGGATCAAAATAGATGGCCATTGACAGGCAGCCAACATCAAGAATATCATTATCTATATGAGATTTATCAAATGATGCATAGTCAAACTTGCAACCATTGAAGCTACACCCTGCAAGATTACAGTTTATGAACCTGCAGCCAGTAAAATCACATTCTTCAAAGCTACAATTCCTTAAGTAAGCGGCATCAAAAATACAATAGCGAAAATCAACATTCTTGAATTCTACTTTCAGTGCGACTAAGCGTTCGAACAATTTGTTGATGAATTTTCCACCGCTTACTGGGGAGTCGATTTTTTTGTCGGAAATCTTCTCTCTTCCGCTATCGTTTAACATTCGACCCTCTATGACTGTGGATTAATGTGATTGTATGGCTAACGCCGCCAACACCGGCCGAGCGTAGCGAGGTTCAGCGCATGCAGTGCGCGATGGTGCTTGGCCTTGTTAGCTGCTTTGCTCAAGCTCGAAACTCTCTTGATATTGCAGTTCAGGAATTTCTCTTACTTCGATATTTCCGTTGGCAAAAGCTTTCAGCTTATTATCATGACTATAGATAACCTCGGCATTTCTCGTTATTGCAGTGGCTACTATCATGCAATCGGCCTTTAGCTCTTGACGAGTAGCTTGCATTTCTTTTTGTATTTTTCCTACGAGGCCTGATTGCTTTTTTTCTCTCCACAATTTTGCAAATAGTGCTGCTGCCTTAGCATCATAAGATGGGATATCAAATCCTGCTTCAAGTAGATTAACCACCATTGCATGATGACTAGGTTCAATGGCAGTCAATAACTCACCTATAACCACAGATGGAACCATAATCATGATTTTGTTCGACTTACACCAATCAAAGAATGCCTTGGTTCTATGAATCATTACCTCTTGGTCATTCTCCGCATGCTCCCTTATTCCCCAGATCAGGACATGATTATCAACACATACTAACTTCATTATTCGCTTCCTCCTTCATTGCGGAGTGACGAAACAAAAGCTTCAACATCAGTGATGTTGGCGAACGTGCTTCCAACCATCCCTGACAATTCACCTAAAACAATCCTTGGGTCGTCGTTTGGAAAGCTTTTCACGCTGTGTATTTTAAATTCTTCTAATTCAAGTGTTTTAGAATCCCATTTAGCGAAGCCTTCAAACTTTGCTAGAGAATACAGCTGATGCCCCAGCTGCTTAGCTATATCTTCGGGTACTTCACAATAGAGCGCGCTTCCATCAGTAAGCTCGATCATAGCCTTTGGAGTTTTTCCTCCAACACGAATAACTTTTCCGAGTATCTCTGTTTGTCCAAAGATATAAGATGAAGATGGTATAACAGTATTTGGGGAAATTACGGCAAGCTCTTCTTTAGAGCCAGAGCCGATTATTGCGTCGCAATTGTGCCGTTTAGAGAAATTTGACAACACCTTTAGAGAGGTAATGCTTTGTGGCGATAGATAATCGAAATCTTCTTTTTCTATGGCTTCGGCTGCTGATATGAAAGCCGATATTACTGCAACGGAAAAGGTTGTTTTAAAGCGTAGTCCAATGCTTGCATCATCAATAGCATATACACCAATAATAATATCGTCACGATGCAGCTCAGGATTCTTTCTGAGAGCCTCAGAAACAGCCATTTCCTCTACAGACTCAAGAATCTCGGCTATTTCTTTAGAGCGAATCAGGCCTGGCTTGACTCCTTCGCCCCTCAATCTGATTTTGATCTCATCGTCCATATTGATTCTCGATATTTAATTTCAGCTAACAGTTTATTCATGCGCATGCTCGTTTTTCTGTTTTAACGTGCGCATTAATTCTGCGCCCAAAACGCAAAACCATTGAACTTCATGGACTTACGTTAACAGCATCCTGAAAAACACGCAACCACTCTGGAAATACGGGCATGGATTTTTTCTCAAACATGATTATACTGTTCATATATACAGTTATTTCAGGAGGAGTAGAACCATGGGTAAAAGTCCGTTTTTGAACCAGATCTCTCGCTTCATGCGGCTGAATGGATACAGCCTTAGAACAGAAAAAACTTACCTTTACTGGATCAAGGCCTACATACGCTTTCATCAATGCCAACATCCGAATGCAATGGTCCTGTTGAGGTCATGGGTTTTCTTGATCACCTGGCATCAGACCAGCACGTATCATCGCCAGCATGAGTCATAGAATAGCCAGCGAGTTGCCTTGAATGCTCTGGTGTTTTTGTATGACAAGTTTCTCCAGCGTCCTTTAGGCGAGCTGGATTTCAATCGAGCGAATAAACCCAGGCGTCTTCCTGTCGTTTTGAATCGCTCCGAAGTTCAGGCCATTTTTAATCAACTGGACGGCCGTAACCGTCTGTTATTTGCACTGCTCTATGGCTCCGGGTTGCGAATCACTGAATGTTTGAGGCTTAGAGTCAAGGATATCAACTTCGACGCCGGATCCTTGACAGTTCACGATGGCAAGGATCGGGTCACGCTGCTCCCCTCGTCGTTACATGATCCGCTACACCAGCAAATAGAAGAATCACTACAAATTCAGCGAGAGGATAATCAACGCGGGATTGGCCCCTCCCTCCCTGGCATATTGGGCAAAAAATACCCAAATGCCTTCCGCCAATCGGCCTGGATGTTTTTATTTCCCTCCAGTGGTTTGTGTTTGCATCCCGACACCGGAATCAATTGCAGACATCATTTGCACGACAGTGTCCCTCGAAAAGCGCTAAAAATCGCCGTGGCAAACAGCGGCAATGCCGTTACGGCAGAAGCTGTTTGCTAGCGGAATCCGTCAGACATTGGGGTGTTGTTTCTTACTCTTCTTGCGGGCGTAACGCAGACCTGGCGGGACATGCCTTGCTCAACGTTCAAGCAGACATGTCCCACTAGTCGATCACATCCTGGAAGGGGGCGGATCAGGAGGTAGGTAAAATCAGAACACTCTGACAATCCGCAGCTGGAACTGGGTGTCTTGCTTGATGCCTTGTTTTACTTCCAGATCTTTGCCAAATAATCCCTGCAGTTGCCATTGCGGTGCGACAAAGTGGCTGATGGTTGCCCGCAGGTAAGTGGTCGACTGTGAGTCGTTCTGGCTGACGCCATTGATGCGACGTTCTGCTCCACCAATATGGCCGAGACCGGCACCCAGCATGGTGTTGTCGTCCATTTTGTAACGCAGGTAGCTCTGCAGTTCGTAACGCATGCCCTGTTCCAGTTTGCTGGTGCCATTTTGGTAGTCATTGTTGGCACTGTACCAGGAAGCATCTGCCGCAGAATCCAGTGCCCAATGGGCATTGAAGTGGCGAATGTAGGTCGATTGCAGCAGCAAGCGCCAGCGATTTTCCCCCATGTTCAGCTCCTGGCTCTTGTCGTAGTTGCCGCTCGGGGTGTACAGAAAGGGTGCCAGTGCCAAGACGTCCTTGTTGGCTGTGTTGAGTGTCCATTTGAACGGCAGGCCCAGTATGGCATCGCCCTGACCATCGGCGTCACCCAATACATTGGCCTCTCCAGAGGTGGTCAGCGAGCCGTAGGGCACCACAATTTGTGGCTCCATCATGACGCCATTGGACAGTTCAATGTTGTGTAGCAAGCGGACAATGGCCACCTGGGTATCCAGCTTGAAGTTGTCGGATACTTTTTTGCCCTTGTTGTAGTAATCGGAGCCTGAGGTGGTGTTGAGGTACAAAATGGCCAGGTTGAGTTGGTCTGGCAGTGGCTCGTAGTCACCGACACTGATTTCCAGAGCCTGGGTTGAGACAGAAGAAAGCAATCCGGCGCTCAATAAGCCCGTCAGAGTGATTGCGTTGTAGGTGTGATTAGCCATGGTGGTTCCTTGTTTTTGTTTTTGTTTTTGTTGTTTTGGGCAGCTTGTCTGCCCGATGACGGCAACATTTAATAATCAGCAGGACTGCCAGCCCCAGCGTCTGGCAAACAGGCAGCCTCTCGTCTTTAGCGGTGGTTATCCATTGGTTGTGGCCAGGGCTTCGGTTGCGGTGAGATGACCGACCTTGGCCGGTGCGGTTTCTTTCAGGAACAGCGCCAGTACCATGGCGATCAGTGAGCCTGCGGAAGCAATCCACATGACGATGTCCAGCCCATAGGCATCGGCCATAAAGCCCGCCACGGTTGGTGTAATAAAGCCTCCAAACAGCTCACCAACCCCCATAATCAGACCCAGAGCCGTGGCCACTTGTGAGGCCGGGACGGTTTCAGCGGGAATGGTCGCCATAAACAGGGTGAAACAGCCGAGGCCGGTGTAGGTCAGGAACACCAGCGGCAGCATGGAATCGGCATCGGCGTACAGCAGTACCATCGGGCAGGCGGTGGCAATCAGGGTGAACAGAATCATCATGGGTTTGCGACCAAAACGGTCAGACAGCGCCGAAATTACAAAGCCCCAGATCATCCAGGCAAAGCCCAGGGAGCCCATGATGCCGCCCATGGCGTCTGGTGCGAATCCACGTGCCTGCATCAGGAAGGTGGGAGTAAAAGAAATCAGGGTAATAAACCAGGAGATGTAAAAGCAGGAGATCAGTACACAGAGCAGGATATTGCGGTTTTTCAGCAAGGCCTTGATGTCGCCCTTGCCTCCCAGATGATGGGTCGCTGCCATGGATTCATGCACATGCTTGTTGCGCACAAACAGCATGATCAGCGCGGCAATGATTAATCCCGGCACCATGGTGGCATAGAAGGCGGTGCGCCAACCGTAGTCCGTCGCCAGCCAGATCAGGATGGGGGGTGCAATGATGGCACCAATCAAACCCGGTGCAGAGGCATTCACCAGCCCCATGTTGAGGCCACGACGTTTGGGGTTGGAGGCTGCTGCCAGCAGCGACTGGGAAATAGGCAGTACCGGGCCTTCGGCGATGCCCATCAGGCCTCGGAAAATCAGCAGGCTGACAAAGGTGGTGACCAGACCCGACAGTGCGGAGCAGAGAGTGAAGGCGATGACGGAAATCACCAGAATGTATTTTTTTGACTCTTTCTTGTCGGCAATATGGCCCAGCGTCATGCCAGACAGTGCCCACATCAGTGCCAATACTGACGACAACATGCCCAGATGGCTGTTGTTCAGATTCAGGTCTGCCGCCACAAACGGAAACAGGAATGACAGTGCCAGGCGGTCGAAAAAGACGAAGCCAAAGCAAACGAACAGAATCAGCAGCAGCCGATTTTCATAGGTATTAACGTTCATGAGTACACCGTATTGTTGTTGTTTTAGTGGTCAAAAAAACCGGCCTGCCAGTCAGTACAGGGTGCGGCAGGCCGGGTCGAGCAAACATGCTAGTTAACGGGCGAGTGCCAACGGGATAGAACAATCAGCCTGTCTTGTGCTGCTGAGGGCGATTGGCACAAGCCTCCAGACCAAGGATGAATTCGGCACAACGTTCGGCAATCATGATGGTCGGTGCATTGGTATTGCCGGAGACCAGCGCGGGCATCACCGAGGCGTCGCATACCCGTACGCCTGCTACGCCGTTCACTTTCAGGGTTGGATCAACCACGGCGTCCGCATCGCTGCCCATTCGGCAAGTACCTACCGGGTGATAGACGGTTTTGGCATGGCTGCGGACGTGGGCTTCCACTTCGGCGTCGGAGATGTGTTCTTCACGGGATGGACGCAGTTCGTGACTCACCAGTTCGGCCAGTGCCGGAGCGCGGAGAATCTTGCGGGCCAGTTTGACGCCGCGTATCAGGGTGTCGACATCGTCCTGTTCTTGGAGCGCACCACTTTCGAAGATCATTGAATCGACGGGATTGGCGCTGCGCAATTTGGCGAACCCGCGTGATTTTGGCCGTAAAAAACAGGGGTTGATGGAAATACCGTGGCCTTCAATCGGCTCTCGATCGACATCCCCCACCAGCGTTGGCAATACGTGGAACTGAATGTCCGGGCGGCCACAGTTGGAGGTATCAACAAATCCGCCGGATTCAACCACGTTGGAAGTCAGCAGGCCGGTTTTGAACAAAGACCACTGAATGCCGTGTTTGAGTGCTTTCAGGCCGCTGTCGTTACCGAGCAGGCTGATGGGTTCTCGGGTGCGACCGTAGATCGATACTTCCAGGTGATCCTGGTAGTTCTGGCCCATTTGAGGAGCATCGTGCAGCAGGTTTATGCCGTGTTCGTGCAGGTGATCTTTCGGGCCAATGCCCGACAGCATCAGAATCTTGGGTGTCGACAGGGCTCCGGCAGTCAGAATCACTTCTTCTTTCACGGCAATCTGGCTCAGGGCTCCGGTCTTTTTGTCGATCAGCTCGACCCCGGTGGCCTTGCGTTGGGCATTAAACACAATGCGGGAGACATAACTGCCGGTCTTGATGGTCAGGTTCGGGGCATTTTTCACGGCGGCCAGGTAGGTCGCGGCGGTACTGCCACGCTGACCATCAAAGGTAGTGGTGTGGTAAAAACCAATTCCCTGTTGTTGCTCGCCGTTAAAATCGTCGTTGTAAGGCAACCCCAGTTGTTGAGCCGCTTTGACAAACGCCAAGCTGAGCGGATGACGGAAGCGGGTATCACTGACTTTCAGCGGGCCGTCGTTGCCATGGTAAGCGCCACTCAGGCGCATATGGTTTTCAGAGCGCTTGAACGCTGCCAGCACGTTATTCCAGCTCCAGCCGTGACAACCCTGGGCTTCCCAGTCGTCGTAATCCTGCTGCTGGCCGCGAATATAGACCATGGCGTTGATTGAGCTGCCGCCGCCCAGCGTGCGTCCCTGCGGTACGTAGGTTTTGCGTCCGCCCGCTTCCGGCTGGGGTTCACTTTGGTAAATCACTGAGCGTTCGGAGCCAATCACGCGGATAAACGTGGCAGGCATATGGATATACAGGGAGTCATCGGCGGGGCCATCTTCCAGCAGCACAACCTGTTTACCGGCATTGACCAGACGATGCGCTATGACACAGCCAGCGGAGCCACCACCTACGACAATGTAGTCAGGGTTATTCATAAGATTTCTGAACTCGTTATTGTTATCTGCAAGGTACTGACGGGGTGTCAGCGACGGCTGAAACCAGAGGCAGCTGTCAATTCAGTGGAAAATTATGACGAGGGAAAAACGGGCTGGCTTAATCAGGAAAGTCGCCCGATTTGATTACTCAGGACAGGGCACTAGCCGTGCAAGGGCGGTGTGAGAAGCCTGTGGCGAGACATAACAGGACGAGTCTTTTTATAGTTACTTAACATATTTACTATGTTTGGTGGGCGTCGTAGCATGGGACGGGAAGGTGATAAAAAAATACCAATAACAAGAAATAACAGCAGGAGGATGTATGGCACTGACCCGCTCTCTGTGCATCTCCACCAGCCAGGTTCCGGCCGCCATCAAACGCCAGTTCTGGGAAGAGCATGTACGCCAGCATGTCATTAAGGTGGACTGTCCCACCGAGTCCAAAAATGGCATCGAAGCCACTCTGGAGCAGACCGAGTGTGGCCTGATAACCATCAACCGGATTCAGGCCAACAGCCATGCGGTGCAACGCAGCCGGACCGAAATTCAAGCCGATCCCCGGCAGTCGGTATTTTTATGTCTGATGCTGGCAGGTCATGGATACTCTTGGCAGGGTACTCGCTGCGCTAACCATGTGCCTGGCGATATTGTCCTGTACGACACCACTCGTCCGTACGGTCAGGGTTTCCCGCATGATATGGAAATGCTGGTGGTCGACATCCCGCGTCAGGTGTTGGAGCAACAACTGGGGCATTGGCAACCGACTGACCTGGTACGGCTCGACCGTCATGCGCGTGTGGGGGTTTATAGCAGCGAGAATCTGTATCAATTACTGACCCGGCCCTGGCATTACAATCACCAGGGGATGAGTATTTCTGAGCAGGTACTGGATAACCTCGCGAGTCTGATCAAGACACAACAGGTGCCTGCTTGTAGCCGTTCGCGTCATGCCTTGCTGCAGCGTAGCCTGAGTTACATTGATGGGCATCTGGAAGCGGATTATCTGACCACCGAACACATCAGTGACATGATGAAAGCCTCTCCCCGACAGTTGTCACGGGCGTTCGAGCTGGCAGGGGTGACGCTGAATCGTTATATCTGGAACCAGCGACTGGAACGCTGCCGGGTGGATATTCTGGCGCAGCCGAATACCAGCCTGACGGATATTGCCTTTACCTGGGGGTTTAACCATTCCGCCCATTTCAGCCGCAGCTACAAGAAGTATTTTGGCGAAACGCCGACGGAAACCCGCAAACTCGATCGTTAGCCCGCCAACCGCAGTGAGCAAACCACCATGGCGCTGACGAGCATGGCCGTTCGTATTGCTGGCCTATTGCTGGCCCGAACCAAAAAAGGCGCTCAGGGAGCGCCGAAAACGACTGAGTGTCAGTCAGTGAAAGCGGGTCAAATTACAGAAACAGCACTTGAATATTGGTAT
>CAJXTI010000092.1 GCA_913061185.1 uncultured Oceanobacter sp. | reverse complement strand
CCTGAACAACGGCAACACTCGCGCAGAGCCGTGCAGGATTAAATAGATGTCCCCTACAGCCTACGGAAAAATGCGCCATGTTCGATAAAACTGATCTGATCCGGCTAATTTCCAACACCATGCCATTTGGCAAATATCAGGGCAGAATCCTGATGGATTTACCGGAAGAATACCTGTTGTGGTTCGTCAACAAAGGTTTTCCCGAGGGCGAGCTGGGAAGACTGATGGCGCTGGCACTTGAAATACGTATTAATGGATTGGAAGATTTGCTGACACCGCTGCGGCAGTCCGTGCAGCCCACCTCCAACACCCAACAGGAAACACGACATTGATACGGCTTGGCCTGCTCGAAACCGACGAGCTATACCCTGACCTCATCGCCGACTATCACTCCTACGGACACATGTTCGAGCAGTTTTTCCGTTCACTTGACACGGAACAGGACTGGGAGTTTCGTTATTACCGGGTAACCCAGGGGGAGTTGCCAGTCTCTCTGGATGAGTGCGATGTGTTTTTGATTACCGGCTCCAAAACCGGCGTATACGATGACGTTGGCTGGTTATCGCCGCTCTCGGCCTGGGTGCAACAGGCATATGCCGCACACAAACCATTAATCGGTATCTGTTTTGGCCACCAGCTGCTGGCCCACACTCTTGGCGGCACAGCCGCCCGCAGCGAACGGGGCTGGGGGATCGGGGTGCGTCTCAGCAAGGTGATACAGCAGCCCGAATGGTGCAGTTTGTCGGCTGAACAATTTCGACTGATCTACAGCCACCGCGATCAGGTAGAACAACTGCCCGCCTCAGCCACCCGGCTGGCGTGCTGCGACTTCTGCCCGAACGCGGCGTTTTATATCAACAACCAGGTGCTGGCTTTTCAGGGTCACCCGGAATTTACCGCAGAATACACACGTCGTTTGCTGCCTCGTCGCCAGCAATGTATTGGTGAATCGCGCTATCAGTCTGGCATGGCCACGTTGGTAGAGCCAACGGATGCCTCATTAATCGGTCAATGGATGCTGGATTTCATTACCTACAGCCAGAAGTAGACCCGTTTCCGGACTGCAGATCAGGTACGATAAGCCGCCATCTCGACGGCTTGTAATGTCAGGCCACGCATCTGCACCGTACCGCTATAGCGGTGCTCTCCGGTGGAACTGAACTCAAAGCCATAACAACGTTGCCATATCAATAAACTGCCCCGTCCCATGGCCGGTTTCATACGCTCTAATACCAGGGTGTCATCCAGCAGCTGCACCCCTTCGTCCTGGCAACGTCGTCGCGCATGCTTGAGCGCCACCAGCCGCACCTTCTGCTGTACCGACCAGCCCCACCAGATCACCGCCAGCAGCAGCAAAATCACCAGACTATCCAGAGTCACCATCACTGCCACCTACCTCGCTTGTTTCCGGCTGCCCTTGTTTTAAGCCGCAAGTGTGCCCGGCATGTGCTGACAACTCAAACCGGATAGCAATCCCTCAACCGTATCCTCAGCGATTCAGCTGCACCGCAGTTTCTGCTATTCTGTCCGGCTGCAATCGTCAGCCCTGCAACCCATCCCGTTATTCTGTGGAGCCACCACCATGCCTCGTGCCTGCGCCCGCCATATTCTGGTAAAAACCCGTGAAGAAGCAGACAAACTCAAAACCCAGCTGGATAACGGCGCGGACTTTTCTCGCCTGGCACAAAAATTTTCCCAGTGCCCGTCAAAGAAAAATGGCGGCAGCCTCGGCGAATTCAACAAGGGCGATATGGTCAAGGCCTTTGACGATGTCGTGTTCAAGGGGCCAGTACTCAAAGTTCAGGGGCCGGTAAAAACGCAATTCGGTTTTCATCTGATTGAAACCATTTACCGTAACTGACCAGTAAACCAGAATCACCGGTTTCAGCATTCCGGCCAGCAAGACCATCCAATTCAGGGCTACGATTACAAAGCCCCTACCACTATTACCCGCACTGTTGAGACATCCTTATGCTGCAAGCCGGACTGTTCCATACCCTGACCGTTATCGACCAACAACCCCAGGGGATGTACCTGGATGACGGCTTTGCTGGCAAGGTTTTGTTGCCCAACCGCCAGGTTCCCGAAGGTACTGTGATTGGCGACTCTCTCACGGTATTTGTCTATCTGGATTCAGAAGACCGTATTATCGCCACCCTGCAGCGCCCCCGTATCCAGCTGAAGCAAGCGGCTTGTCTGGAGGCAGTGGATATCAACAACACCGGGGCCTTCCTCGACTGGGGTTTGCCAAAAGATCTGTTTGTCCCCTTCGCCGAACAGCAGCAGCGCATGGAACAGGGCAAGTCGTACGTGGTGTACCTTACCGAAGATAATACCGGCCGTCTGATCGGCAGTGCGAAACTGAACCGTTTTATCAAGGATCAGGCCGTTGCCAATACCATCTACAACAAGGATGCCGAGCCACCACTCAAGACGGGAGATGCCGTCAAACTGTTGATTGCCCAGCGCACTGACCTCGGCTACAAAGCCATCATCAATCATCAATGGTGGGGGCTGCTGCACAATGATGACATCCGAACGGCCGTTCGTATTGGCATGAAACTCGATGGTTTCGTCAGAAAAGTGCGCGAAGATGGCAAGGTCGACCTCAGCCTGGAACGGATTGGTCACCACCGCGCCGATGGCCTGGCTGAACGGATCATGAAAAAACTGCAAGACAAAGGCGGCGTGCTGCCCCTCAGTGACAGCAGTCCTGCGGATTTGATCGAAATGCACTTCGGCACCAGCAAGCGTGCCTTCAAGATGGCGATTGGCAAACTCTACAAGGAACGCCGCATCCTGATCGAACCAGACAGCATCCGCATCAACGGTGATGGCACCGCGATCGCTGTACCGGCCAGTCAACGTAAACATCACAAGCCTCGGCCGATACAGCAAAAAGCTGCAGTCCAATCGCAACCCGACACCGACAAGCCGCGACAACACGTGCCACTCGCACCGCAACCGCAGGTCGACCACGATAACGCGTCAAAAGAACCCGTTACCGAAGCCCACGCGCCCAAAGCCCCACCGGTGAAAAAAGTATTTCACAGCAATCGCAAGCCACGGGCTTCGACCATGAAGTTAAAGAAGGACTGATTGGCAGCGCCCAACCCCCCGACATGATCACCCGACATGATCACCCGACATGGATGCCAAGGCGTTTCACCAGCCTCAGAAGATTGCTTCGGTCAACTTGCAGCACGCGCGCAGCCGCCGACACATTGCCCACTTGCTCCTGTAGCACCCGACTAATCAGGCGCGTCTGATAGCACCGGGTCAGCTCAGCCAGCGACCCGAAGCCGCCCTGACCACTGCCGCTCTGGTCGCCACCATCCAGCTCATCAACACCAGAGTCTGATGGTTGAAGTTCGATATCACCCAGTGCCAGAGTCTGCCTGTCGATATAGACCAGTGCATGATCAGACGGCCGCTGCGCCCTGAGTGCCGCACGGCCCAGCACGTGTTCCAACTCCCGCACATTACCCGGCCACTGGTAGCGCAACAGAGTCTCGCGGGCATCTGCCGTTAACAGCAATTTTTGAACATTCAGCCGGTGCTGCAGACGCTCCAGGAAAAACTCCGCCAGCTCCAGTACATCCCGCTGGCGTTCCCGCAAAGCAGGCACTCGCAGAGGAAAAACACTTAAACGGTGATACAGGTCTTCCCGAAAACGACCGGCAGCCACCTCATGTTTCAGGTTACGGTTAGTCGCAGCAACCACCCGCACATCAACCTTGTGTGTCTCATCACTGCCGACCCTCTGGATGTCACCTTCTTGCAACACCCGCAGCAGCGTCGCTTGCAAGGTGATTGGTAACTCACCAATTTCATCAAGAAACAGCGTTCCACCATCGGCCAACTCGAATCGGCCCGCTCGCGCCTGACTGGCCCCGGTGAAAGCGCCACGGGTGTGGCCAAACAGCTCTGCCTCAGCCAGGGTCTCCGGTAATGCAGCGCAGTTCAGGTAAATCAGAGGTTTATCCGCTCGGGCCGATTGCATATGCAAACGCCGGGCAACCAACTCTTTGCCAACCCCGGTTTCACCTTCAATCAATACCGTCATCGAGGTGGGTGCAACAACATCCACATCACTGATCAGCCGCATGATCTCGGTACTGCTACCCACAACGCCGGTTGAAAGGCGCTCCTGATTGAGTGCCTCGGTGACTTGTTGCCCACGATTGACCTGCTGGCGCAGTGTCTCGATACGTTCTGCTGCGGTAATAACCGCACGAGTCAGGGTAATTGCCAGCTCTTCTGCATGAGGAATTGTTTCATCAAATTGCCCCGGGCGAGAAGCATCCAAAGTAATGACTCCCCAATTGCGCCCATCCACCTGAATCGATATCCCCATACAGTCGTGCACGCGAGAATCAATGCCGGGCAAGCGCATCAGGCCGTCATATGGGTCTGGTAGCAGCGAATCCGCAGGAAACCGGATCAGCCGTTGGTGCTCAAGGATTTGTTTCAGTCTGGGGTGATGATCCGGATGAAAATGTCTTCCCCGGGTTTCTTCGCGCAGCCCCAGAAAGGCAATGGGCCGCAACACTTCGCCCGAGAGCCGCAAGAGTGCGATGGCATCACAGGGAATGGTGTGCCGGATAGCTTCCAATAAACGACGGTACCGAACATCAACTGGCAACTCACGGCTAAGGTCTTCGATGACTGAGATGTAATGTTTAAATGGCATGTTGTCAATATTACCTCGATGAGGTCATTTCAACCACACCCGCTTGATGTAAAAAAGACCCAATGAAAATTACTCCTTACATATCAATAAGTTATAAATGGCACGGATATTGGAAAGAACCGGGGGAACATTAACTTTTACAGACAGCGCCCACCTGCCGGTGCGCCAAGAGGACAACATCCGATGCTATCCCCCAGCCAAATCGACATCATCAAAGCAACCGCCCCGGTTGTCGGTGCTCATTCCCGAGAGATTACTGAATGCTTTTATCCTCTGATGTTCCGCCGTTACCCTGCGGTGGCAGATCTGTTTAACCAGACACACCAGCAAAAAGGCACCCAGCGCCAGGCACTCGCCAACGCCCTGGTAGCTTATGCCACCCATATCGACAATCTGGATGCCCTTGGCAGCGCTGTTGGACTGATCGCCCATAAACACTGCGCCTTGAATATTCTTCCGGAACATTACCCGATCGTTGGGGAGTGCCTGATGGAGGCTATTGGTGAAGTACTGGGCGACGCGGTAACACCGGATATTGCCGATGCCTGGGGAGCGGCCTATCAGCAACTGGCCGACTTGCTGATTCAGGTAGAAGAAGGGCTTTATTCCGACCATGCCCAGCGTCGGGGTGGCTGGCGCGGAGAGCGCCGTTTTGTGATTGAGCGTATCGAAAAAGAAAGCGCGGTTATTTCATCGTTTTACCTGATCCCGACAGAGGGTGAAGAGAATATCGATTTCACTCCTGGCCAGTACATAGCACTGATACTCGATATTGATGGCCAATCGCTGCGCCGCAACTACAGCCTCTCCGATGCTCCTGGTAAACGTGGCCTGCGGATTTCAGTCAAGAAAGAAGCCAATGGCACGGTATCCGGATACCTGCATAACAGAGCCAGACCGGGTGACGAAGTCATGCTGACAGCACCAGCCGGTAATTTTGTCTTACCGCCAAAATCCGAACAGCCACTGGTATTGATCACAGGAGGAGTCGGGATAACACCCGCAATCAGTATGCTCAACAGCTGCGTGTCGGACGGTCGCCCGATCGTGTTTGTTCACGCGGCAATCGACAGCCAACACCACGCTTTTAAAGAGCACGTCGAGGCATTGGCCAGCCAGTATGCCAACCTGAAAAGCTTCATTATTTACGAAAAACCACTGCCAGGAGATACACCAGATGCCACCGGCTTCCTGAATCAGGATATGCTGGCACCTGTGCTGCCTGAAAGCCGAGACGCCCAGATCTACTTCCTTGGCCCCAAACCTTTTATGGTATGCATTAACCAACTCTGTGATGCGTTGGCGATACCTGAAGACCAACGTCATCATGAATTCTTTGGCCCGGCAGAGGAACTTGCCATAGCGGCAGTCTGACGCCTGACACGGATGCAGGAGCAACCAGTACCATGACCAGACCAGCGCTAACCTCATCATCACAGCAGCCGGAATGGGCATGGTTTGCTCTGGCATTTCGTCCTTTTTTTGGACTGGGGGCCATTTTTGGCGTTATCTGTGTTGGCCTCTGGGTGGCCAGCCTCAGCGGGGCACAATTAATTGCTCCTGCTGGCGGTCTGTATTTCTGGCACATGCATGAAATGCTGTTTGGGTTTGTTGCCGCCATTGTGGTCGGCTTTTTGTTGACCGCAGTCAAAAGCTGGACCAATCAACCAGGGCTAAGCGGTTTACCCTTGGGTTTATTGGTTGGTGTCTGGTTAGCTGGCAGAGTGGTTATGCTCTTGCCAGCACTCTTGCCAGCCAACCTCATTGGTCTGGTTGACTTTCTTTTTCTGCCCCTCGCTGCTGTGGTTCTGGCCCGGCCGGTTATACGGGTGAAAATGTGGCGTAACCTGATGTTTGCCCCCATTCTGTTACTGATGAGCGGTCTGAATGCCATGATGCACTCAGACCAATCCGGTAGTGGCATCATCAACCAGCAAGCGACCGCTCATGGCATGATTCTGCTGATTGTCCTGCTAATGTGCATGATCGGTGGGAGAGTATTCCCCATGTTCACGGCCAATGGTACGCAGACGGCACGGGTGGCAACACTGCCATGGCTGGAAAAAGCAACGATCCTGACAACCACACTCTGTATTCCGGCCGGCATGGGATTACTACCAACAACTGAAGCAGTGACGGGCATTATTCTTATTGGTGCCGGAGCATTAAACGCCTGGCGTGCCTTCCGTTGGCGTTTTATCGTCGCATTACAAACACCAATGCTGTGGTCACTGCAC
Organism: uncultured Oceanobacter sp.; assembly: GCA_913061185.1. Classification (GTDB taxonomy): domain Bacteria; phylum Pseudomonadota; class Gammaproteobacteria; order Pseudomonadales; family Oceanobacteraceae; genus Oceanobacter; species Oceanobacter antarcticus. The sequence continues at coordinate 1,506 of CAJXTI010000092.1, read as the reverse complement.
ATCAGTTATTGGTTAATGTCCATTGGTCTGTGTCTGGTTGGCCTGCACCAAACAACCGGGCTTATTAGCGCGTCCACCAGCTATCATGTGATTACTCTGGGAGGCATCAGCCTGATGATACTGGCCATGATGTCACGGGTATCGCTTGGTCACACTGGCCGGAAAATTCAGGCCACACCGGCCATAACCAGCGCGTTTCTGTTGATGATTGCTGCCACCATCGTCCGTATTCTGCCCGCGCTCTTACCCGACCAGGCACTCTGGCTGCTCATCCTTGCGGGGCTGCTCTGGATGACAGCGTTCAGCCTGTTTGTTGTTGTCTTTTTCCCCATATTGTCCCGGGCACGACCCGATGGCACACCCGGTTGATAAGAATGGGGCTGCCCTTCAAGCCGTTGAGACTGGGCCACCATTTTTATAAGTGAGTTCCCAATCCACCGCCGTGGCTTCCACCTTGATCGACTTCATCATCGCCAGACCAACAATATTGGCAAATGACGCATCCGCCGCATCCCGGCCAATGCCAATTCTCACCAGGCCACTGACCGGTGCCATCCGGGTAGCATCAAACAGAAACCAGCGATCTTCTAAATAAGCCTCAAAAAAACCATGAAAATCAGGTGGCTCCAGTCCAACCGCATAACCCGACACATAACGGGCGGGAATACCCAAAGCACGACATAAAGCAATGCTGACATGGGCAAAATCCCGGCAAACTCCGGCACGTTGTATCAGCACATCACAAGCGCTGGAGGAGGTGTCAGTACTGTCTGCAACGTAATCAAGATGATCGTTCACCCAATTACAAATCGCATCAACCCGTAAATACCCAGGCTGTAATTGGCCAAATTCTTTCCAGGCCAAACGTCCAAGCCGATCAGACTCGCAGTATCGACTCGGATTCAAAAAAGACAGCACAGAAGTAGGCAATTTATTATGCTCCACTTCATTCAAATATCGATTCTGCTCAATATCGGGAGACAACGCGACGGTGGCATTGTAATTAATGGTTAATTCACACGGCTCAGCATCGATACGTACACCGCGAGAACCAAAGTTGTTCAGCTGAAACCACTCACTATTCATGGAGGGAGAGATAAAAAGATTTTCCTCCACTGTTTTTTGATGGTCGGTAATCGCTGCCGCTATATTAAAAACAAAGCTCGACGGCGAATTAACCGTGTAAACAAGTTCAGACGCTATTTTTACAAAATGCATAATTAAGTATCCTGTAAGTTATGGTGGCCGATAGTTACCGATCACATACCCTGAACCACGACTGCCCGGTTATCTGACCAGCCAAAAGAAAGGCGCTGGACTTGACACACTCTAACACCGTACTGGCGCCGCTACTCAGAAAGTACGTAATGAGCACATCTATACTATAAATGGCTGCGCTCGACATCGCGGCGTTAAAAATCGTACATCCAGCTTTGCCGCAGTAGCACAGCCTTAAATCCTGTCTCTTATACACATCTGACGCTGCCGACGAAGAGGATAGTGTAG
>CAJXTI010000091.1 GCA_913061185.1 uncultured Oceanobacter sp. | reverse complement strand
CACTATCCTCTTCGTCGGCAGCGTCAGATGTGTATAAGAGACAGGCGATGAAATGCACGGCCAGGTGATCGCCCATTTTGGTGCCCAGGTCGAAGTGGAAGATAACGAACGCAACACCTACCGTTGTTTTTTACGCGCCAATCTTGGCTCGCTGGTCACCGGCGACCGCATTGTCTTTCGCCCGGCACCGGCCAATGCCCAGGGTGTCAATCAGGGAGTGGTGGAGATGGTGCAGGAGCGAGAATCAGAGCTGTCGCGCCCCAACCCCTACAATGAGATCAAACCGGTCGCCGCCAATATCGATTTCATTGTGCTGGTGATTGCCCCCGAACCACACGCCCACGCCAACCTGATTGACCGTTACCTGGTGGCGGCAGAAAACTGCCGGATCGAGCCAATTATCCTGCTGAACAAGATCGACTTGCTCGACGAGCTGAGCCTGTTTCACCTGGAGCCGCTGCTGGAGCGTTATGCCTATCTCGGTTACCGCATTCTGCAAGTGTGCGCCAACGACCCCGACAGCCTGGGAGAGTTAAAAGAATTCCTCAACGACCGTGTCAGCGTATTTGTTGGCCAGTCCGGGGTCGGCAAGTCGTCGCTGATCGGCACCCTGCTGCCCGATGAAGAACTCAAGGTTGGCCCGCTATCGGAAAACACCCGCAAGGGGAAACACACCACCACCACTGCCCGGTTGTATCACTTTCCGGCGGGTGGCGATCTGATTGACTCGCCGGGAATCCGCGAGTTTGGCCTCTGGCACATGAGCGAAGATGAGGTGTTGTACGGCTTTCGCGAGCTGCGGGCGCTGGCTGGCCATTGCCGCTTCCGTGACTGCCATCATGAATCAGAACCGGGCTGTGCACTGTTGCAGGCCGTGGATGAAGAGCTGATCAGCCCGGAGCGGTTTATCAGCTACAAACGGATCGTCGAGACCCTGTCGGAACTCTGATGCCTTCCCGATAAAACAGCACGGCTGACTATTCCATTTGATTGGGTGGATTATCGTAGCTGTTATCGGGCCGGTTACGTTGCTGCTGCACCCGCTGGAGGGTGCTATCCGCCGCCGTACCGCCATCTGAACGCGATGAGATCTCGCTATTCTGCAAGGCCTCGTTGCCCGACAAGCTCTCACTGCGCTGTCGGTTCAACAGCAGCAGCGCAATACGCCGGTTCACCGGTGCCTGGGGATTGCTGCGATCGTACGGGGCCGTGTCGCCCATACCGATCACCTGAGCGATTTGTGGCTTGCTAACACCCGCTTCCATCAAGGCCCGGCGGGCCGCATCCGCCCGCTGCGCGGACAGCAGCCAGTTACTGTCTTCTGCCGCTTGTCCGGTCGGACTGGCCGGGTAAGCATCGGTATGCCCGGTTATCGATAGCCGCAAACCGGAAGCGGCCAACACCGGTGCCAGTTCCCAAAGCATATCTTCGGCGTAATAGGTCAGCACCGCCTGGCCAGACTCAAACAGCGGCCGCTGCTGACGATCAACTATTTGTAGCCGTAAACCGTCCGTAGTGATATCCAGCAGCAGTTGATTCCGAAACGGGCTTAACGCCGGGCTGGCCAGAATCAGGCGCTCAAGTTGCTCGTATACTTCTTGCTGTTGCTGTTGCTGTTGCTGCTGTTGTTGTTGTTGATCATTGTCGTCGCCTCGATCCGGGGCCGGTTGGCGATTAATCATCGCATCCGAGTTCCCTGATTGACCGATATTAGCCAGCACCGAAGGCGAGCCGCCAAGGTCAATTGCTGAAGCTGATGGCGCACGACGGCCCTCAATAAAAGCCTGCGGATCGGCAAAATAACCGGAAATAGCCTGGCGTTGTGCTTCGGTCGAATTACTGATAATCCACAGCACCAGAAACAGCGCCATCATCGCCAGGGCAAAATCGGCCATGGCTACCTTCCAGGCCCCCCCGTGTTCTTCGTGCCCGCGCCGGGGGCTGCGTCGAATGATGACCGGAGGCTGAGGACCAAGATGCTCCATCAGCGTCCCCGCAAACGGGATTCAAGTTCATTAAAAGTCGGGCGGCTGTGGCTGTACAGCGCCTTGCGGCCAAACTCCACCGCCAGCTGCGGTGCAATCCCATGCAGCGAAGCAATAATGGCGGCCTTGGCGGCATCGTAAAGTTTGATTTCGTCTTCTGCCAGGTGCTTCATATTGGCACTGACTGGCCCCACCAGACCGTAGGAAAGCAACACCCCGGAAAATGTCCCCACCAGGGCAGCCGCCACATGCGCACCAATTTCGGCAACATCACCACCAATCGCCCCCATGGTGATCACGATTCCCAGTACCGCCGCCACAATACCAAAACCGGGCAAGGCATCGGCGACCTTACCTAATGCCATACCCGGTTGTTCCAGTTCATTCAGCCGGGTGTCGATTTCCTGATCCATCAGTCCCTCCAGTTCATAAGCACTGAGATTGCCGACGACGATGATGCGGAAATAGTCAGCCACAAAATTGGCCAGCTCCGGATTTTTTTGCACGCTGGCGTAACGAGCGAAAATGGCACTGGCCTGAGGGTTGTCGACTTCCGCTTCAATGGCCATCAAGCCTTCGCGACGGGACTTGCCGAGAATGTCATAAATCAGGCTGAGTAATTCCATTTGGCGGGTCTTGTGATGGTGCGCGCCGAAGATCACCGAGGGCAATTGCCGGGCACAGCGTTTCACCACCGACCAGGGATTGGACAGCAAGAATGAACCCAGTGCCGCACCGACAATAATCAGCACTTCAAACGGTTGCCACAACGCCAGTAATTGGCCGTGTGACATCACAAAGCCAAACAGGACGCTGCCAAAAACAATCACCATCCCTATCAAAAACAACATGTGGTTATTCAGCTCCCCAAGGTCAATCCGGTAATCCTGTCTATAGTTAAGGACATGACTCTCAGTTACACAAACGCCGACATGAAACCAAACCTCCGCCAGTACAGCGAAAGCCCGTTTAATCGCCAGCAGCAGGACACTGTTTTTGCTGTTGGGCCTTTGCCTATCCTGGAAGAAACCCGTATCCGCCTGCACGCCCGGCTGCGCGACCGCCAAATCACCTTTAATGACCTGGCCCCTGAAGTCGAACGCGATCCGGCCCTGTGCCTGCAATTACAAAGGCTGGCGGTGGAGCAAAATCCGGATTGTCTGGAACAGATCAGCGGTGCTGCCAATTGTTTGTCCTTACTAGGGATGCAGGAACTGGTCAGGTTGGTAAAACAGCTGCCGGTCATAACCACTGACACTCTGGACGAGGGTGAACAGGCGTACCGCACCGCGCTGCAAAACGCTGCTCTGGCGGGCAGGCTGGCCGCACTGTGGACACAACAAAAGGGCAATATCAGCCCACACTACGCGCACTGGGCAACCATGCTGGCGGCCGCGCCACTCTGGCCCTGGCTGTTATCTGTCCCGCCAGCCCGCAACTGGTTGTATTACCTGTCGCTCGGACTTGAACCCTGGCAGGCGCTGCAGGCGATCTGGGGCAAGGATCTGAAACCCTGGCAGCGACTGGTGACACATATGCATTTACCGCCGTTGGCGCGTGAGGTCTGGAATCCGCGCAAGCATCCAACACCACAACAATGGCAGGCGCTACGTCGTTGTGATCCCCGTGATTTACCCGCCCAAACCGGTCGGCCACTGATACACCTGGGACAGCAACCAGTGATGACCACATTGTTGTGTTGTCACCTCGCCTGGCATCTGCACATCCACCCTCGAAGCCAGCGCAGCACCCGTTGGTTGACACTGATCAGCCACTGGCTCGGCAAGCCCGAGAGTATGGTGACCAACCAGCTCCGAGAAACACTGTTGGACGTGAGTCATCAACAGGGCAGTGCCTTTGCGACCGGACTGCACCAGCTGCTGCATACCTCGGCTCATGATCACCCAGCCGCAGGCATCCAATACCCCTGGGTTGAAACCCGGCCAGCGCCTGCGGTTGCAACTCCCGTTGCGGCAACACCGGATATGTCAACACCAGATATTTCAACGCCGGATATGTCAACGCCAGCAGCTTCGGCTATTCCCGCGACATCGAACCCTCGACCGACTCCACCTCTACCGCCATCGCCATCGCCATCGCCATCGTCATCGTCATCGTCATCGCCAGCGCCATCGCCATCGCCATCGTCATCGGCATCGGCAGCGGTGCCAGCCCAGGCAGCGGCAGCCGCGCCGGTAGCCCGATCAGCCCGACACAACCTGGCAGCTCTGCAACAACGCATGAAACAGGATGCCCGCAGTTTTGGCGACTGGCACAGCCTGGTCTCCAGCCTGCTCCATGGCATCCGGCTGGGGTTGTCCGTGCCATTTGCCGCCTTGTGGCTGCCCAACCGTGACAAGACCTGCCTGCGACTGATTTACCAGGAAGGCATTCCCGAGCAGCACCCAATCGTCGGCCTGCAATTGCCGCTGGATAAAACCAGCCTGTTCAGCAAACTGATGGAACGTAATGCCGGTATCAGCCTGCATCCGGGTAACCGCCAGCTGTTGCTGCGCGGCATACCGCCCGTATTGGCGCAACAACTGCCAGATCACGCCATGCTGATGTCCATCAGTGCCGGAGCCAAACCCATCGGCATCGTCATGGCAGGCACGCTGGACAGCAATCAACTGGCCAGTAGCCATAGCGACTACCAGCATTTCAAATCGCTCTGTCATTACGCCTCCCAGGGGCTTGCCTGTCTGCGCGAGCAATCGCTGGTGCAACAAAAAAGCGCCCGCCACAAGACCTAATCTTTTTTAGTAACTGTTTTCCAGCGCGGCTTTACGCCTGACAGTCGCCGTCGGCTTGGATACACTGCATCTTTGCGACCTGTTTATCCGGAGTATTGTTCATGAGCCAACTGCCGCTGCTGCTGGAACCCCGGGCGCTTGCTGAGCGACTGCCACTGAATAACGTCCTGATCATTGATCAGAGCAAACGAGAAACCTACCTCCAGCACCATATTCCCGCTGCCGTACATCTGGACTTCAAACGTCTGCAGTTGGGTATTGCCCCAACGCCCGGTGCCCTGCCATCGCTGCAGCAACTGTCCGAGGTCTTCAGCCAACTGGGACTCACCGCAGAGACTCATGTGATTGCCTATGACGACGAAGGCGGCGGCTGGGCCGGACGACTGCTCTGGGTACTGGATATGATCGGCCATCGTCACTACAGCTATCTCAATGGCGGCATTCACGCCTGGCTGCAAGACGGCCTGCCGACCGAGTCTGGCGAGGTGATACCGACGCCATCGGGTTACTCTGTCAGCCAATTGCAAGACGGCTTTTCCCTGACCAAGGAAGAGATACTGGCACGCCTCGGCCAGCCGGATTTTGCCGTTTGGGATGCTCGATCCCAGGCCGAATACAACGGTGAAAAAGTGATTTCAGCCCGTGGCGGCCATATTCCCGGAGCCGTGAACTACGAATGGACACTCGGCATGGACAAAGCCAACGGCATGCGCATCAACGAACTGGAAGCCTTCCGCAGCCTGTTGTCGTCAATGGGACTGACCGCCGACAAAGACATTGCCACCCACTGCCAAACCCATCATCGTTCCGGTTATACCTATCTGGTGGGCAAGATTCTGGGGCTGAAGATGAAAGCCTACCCCGGCTCCTGGGCAGAATGGGGTAACGATCCGTCAACCCCGGTCACCACTGGCAACCAGCCTTGAAACCAACCTAAACAAACAAACAACCATTTCCGGCCAAGGATGCCTGGCCTAATAAAAGAGAGTCCCCCCTTGTTAAAAGATGATCTGTTTATTGCCAGCCAATACGTGCTGCCCCATCACTGGCTGTCTCGTCTGGTCGGCAAACTGGCGGCCAGTGAGAACACCTGGCTCAAAAACCAGCTGATCACCCGGTTTATCCGCCAATACGATGTGCGCCTCGACGAAGCCCAGCGGCAGCATCCCCTGGATTTTCGCAGCTTTAACGATTTTTTCACCCGCGAATTGTTGCCCGAAGCTCGACCACTGGATAACGCTGCCGATAGCCTGCTTTCCCCGGCTGACGGTGCGGTTTCCCAGATTGGTCATATCCAGCGCGGGCGTATCTTTCAGGCCAAAGGACAGGAATTCTCCCTGACCGAGTTACTGGGTGGTTCACGCCCGCGAGCCGAAGATTTTGTTGGCGGCAAGTTCGCCACCCTGTACCTGTCACCACGAGATTATCACCGGGTGCATATGCCGATGGCTGGCAAACTGCGCGAAATGATCTACGTGCCCGGCTCTCTGTTTTCTGTCAACCAGACCACCGCCGAGCGCGTTCCCGGACTGTTTGCCCGCAACGAACGACTGGTGTGTATTTTTGATACCGAGCATGGCCCGATGGCCATGGTGCTAGTTGGTGCGATGATTGTTGCAGCGATTGAAACCGTCTGGGCGGGCCGGATAACGCCACCGACCCGCGAACTGAAAGTGACTGATTATCGCGACCCACAGCCGGTTGAACTCGACAAGGGTGAAGAAATGGGCCGTTTTTGCCTGGGTTCCACCGTGGTGCTGTGTTTTCCGGATGGCATGGTCGACTGGAGCAAGGAACTGGAAGCGGGCAGCCCAATTCGTATGGGCAGCCGACTGGGTTCAATCCGGGCGTTACAAACAGAGGAATCTGCGCCGATCGAAAACACGGCGACGGCAATCGATGCTGAACCAGCCGTGACGACTGACAATGCAGAGGCAGATGCCGATGCCGAAAATGTCAGCCCTGATAACGCTGACACGAGATCAACCACAACGGACGATAGCCGCAGTCAGTAATCACTCCCCGCACTGACACCACGCAAGCAACCGCCGGGCATGTCCGGCAGGTTGCTCTGTGGCCGGATACGTAATGACACCCATTGCTGGCTGCCATCAAGGTGAATATCGGCAAAACGCCATTGTTGGCTGGGCTGCTCATTCTCAGGCCAGATCACCCGGCTGAGCGAGCCCATTAACCGGGCCATACGTCCGGCGTCAGCAGAGACCAGATGCACCAGGGTTTGCTGGTCGTACTCCGCCACCAATTCGACCGGCACCCGAATCTGCAAACCCCCGCCAACCCCAATTCTGGCGATCATCAGTTCACAATCAATGTCAGCTGCTAAAGCTGTCAACGGCATACCTAAACCCAACAGCAACAGGCCCCAAACCGTATTCCCAACCAACATTTCCAGACCTCCACAAGATGAGTGAAAATCTGACCATATTCCGCTGTTAAGTAGGTCGGCGAATCAGCAAGTAAATGCAATAGTTTGGTTATAAATGTCAGGCACGCGACCAGTCGAAACTCAGCACCTCGGCGATCACCGTCGATTGCAAGCGCTGCATCAAGATTCGATCCAGCCCCATGGCCACGCCAGCACATTCAGGCAAGCCCGCTGCCAGCGCCGCCAATAAGCGTTGGTCGACAGGGCGTCCGTCAGCCTCATTGGCAAAACGACGGGCCTGCTCTTGCGCATCGGTCAGCTCATGGTAGCCATTCGCCAGCTCTGAGCCGTTCCAGAACAATTCAAAGCGCTCAGCGACCTGATAGCCATCCTCATGCTGGCGGGTTTTTGCCAACGCCGCCTGAGATGCCGGAAAGTCGTACACAAAGACCAGGGTGTTGGTCGGCAGTGCCGGTTCGACAGCGTGGCTCATGATAATGTCGAGCCAGCCATCGCGGCTCAACTGCAAGTCGTGACCCGCCAGTTGCTGGCCTCGTGCGGCCAGCACTGCATCTGACGCCTGACAAGGGTCAATACCGGCATACTGCTCCAGCGCTTGCTGGTAAGTCAGTGTCAGTAACGGCCGATCATCCGGCAAATCCAGCAGCTGGGTGACCAGATCGGCCACTTCCGCCATCAACTGCTGCTCGTTCCAGCCCAGCCGATACCATTCCAGCATCGAGAATTCCGGGTTGTGGCGACGACCCGCTTCACCGCGCCGAAAGACTTTGCAGATCTGGTAAATATCACCACTACCGGCACATAACAGCCGTTTCATCGCATACTCGGGCGAGGTATGCAGATAGCGACCATCCAGGGTTGCCATAGGTTCTATATTGGGGTCGCACACCGGCGCTTGCGCCAGTATCGGAGTTTCAACTTCCAATACCTGACGATCGGCAAAAAACCGGCGGATGTGTTGATACAGATGGGCTCTGGCCTGAATCGCCGCCAGACTGGCAGAAGGGATCCAGCGTGTGGTCATAACATTTTATTCTCTACAGGGATCATCTATTTAATCCGCTGCCCGCTCTGGGCTTTTGGAGGGCTTCGAATCACGAGGCCGGTTTTGCAGACACAAAAAAGGGAGCCAGTGACTTGACTCCCTTATGGACGACGCCTCAGCGCCGCGATCAAGCGCGGCTGACGTATTCACCAGAACGGGTATCGATACGCAACGTATCGCCGATATTGATAAACAGTGGTACTTTCACCACCGCACCGGTTTTTAATGTCGCGGGCTTGCTGCCACCCTGAGCAGTATCGCCTTTGATGCCGGGGTCGGTCTCTGCCACTTCCAGTTCAACAAAATTGGCCGGAGCAACCGTCAGAATCGCACCGTTAAACAGGGTAATGACATAGACATCCTGTTCTTTCAGCCATTTGACCGTATCGCCAACCGCTTCGGCAGACGCACCGTGCTGTTCAAATGAACCGTCGGTTGCCATGAAATGCCAGAATTCTCCATCGTTGTAGAGATATTCCATGTCAATTTCCATCACGTCGGCACCTTCGAGCGAGTCGCCAGACTTGAAGGTTTTTTCAATCACCCGGCCGAGACGCAGGTTGCGTAACTTGACGCGGTTAAAGGCCTGACCTTTGCCGGGTTTTACGTATTCGTTCTCAATAATGGAGCACGGCTCTCCATCCATCATGACTTTAAGACCGGATTTAAATTCGTTGGTAGAATAGTTCGCCATTTCGCAATCCAATTAGAGTAGGACATTTTTATAAAGCTGTCTCTTATACACATCTCCGAGCCCACGAGACAGGCAGAAATCTCG
>CAJXTI010000090.1 GCA_913061185.1 uncultured Oceanobacter sp. | reverse complement strand
AGCGAGTTGAAAAGCTTCTGTCAGCAAAGCGAATAAGAATTTCAACAGCCTGCTAGAGCTACATGTCTGGATCTACATGTCTGGACCTATATGCCTGGATCTACAGGCCTGTTTGCAAAACCGCATCAATATCACTGGCGCTGTGGCGTTCTTTCAAGTACTCGTGCGGTTCGCCCCAGCTGCGATTGATAATACGGCCGCGTGTAACAGCCGGGCGTTCGTCGATGGTTTTGGCCCAGCGCATAACGTGGGTATAACTTTCTGCCTCAATAAACGCCGCTGCGTCGTACAGCCGTCCCAGTATCAGCGCGCCATACCAGGGCCAGATTGCGATATCCGCAATGCTGTATTCGTCGCCACACATAAAGGCGTGATCTGCCAGGTGTTGATCCAGTACGTCCAGCTGACGTTTGACTTCCATGGTGAAACGGTTGATCGGGTATTCGAATTTTTCAGGTGCGTAAGCATAAAAATGACCGAAGCCACCTCCCAGTATCGGTGCGCTGGCCATTTGCCAGAACAGCCAGTTAAAACACTCGGCTCGACCGGCTGCGTCTGCTGGGATAAAGGCATCAAATTTTTCTGCCAGATACATCAGGATGGAACCAGATTCAAACACTCGTTGGGGCGGGTTAACGCTGTAATCCATCAGCGCCGGAATCTTCGAATTCGGGTTCACCGTAACAAAACCGGAGCCGAACTGGTCGCCGTCAATAATCTGGATCAACCAGGCATCGTATTCTGCAGCGGTTTTACCCAGCACCAATAATTCCTCCAGCAGAATAGTGACCTTGATGCCGTTGGGAGTGCCCATCGAATAGAGTTGCAACGGGTGTTCACCCAAGGGTAATTCCTTGTCGTGGGTAGCACCGGCAATCGGGCGATTGATACTGGCAAACTTGCCGCCGTTACCCGGTTCCCAGTTCCATACACTGGGGGGCGTATAGGTGTTATTGCTCATAATCGGTCTCCATTGTCAGGACAGAGGAAAAACGTCAGTGGTGGCGATTGATGTCCATAGTGCAGTGTACGAAGTTGGCGAGTTTTGATCGTGCTGCTTTCTGGCACGATGAGTTGCAGTGACGTTGATTCCTATGATTGCCGCGCCCTGAATCACTTCTGGCTTTGAGTTGTCGGGTAAATTGGCGTGGGATGGCTCTCGATCGTAATAGTCAGAGCCAACCTCGCAGGGGAGTCGCCGCGTGGCGTATTGCTCAGTGTTGTAATACCTGGCTGAGGAACAGTTGCAAACGGTCGGTTTCAGGGTGTTCGAAGAATTCGACTGGTGTGTTTTCCTCAACGATTTCGCCACCGTCCATAAAGATCACCCGATCGGCGACTTTTTTGGCAAAGCCCATTTCGTGGGTGACGCAGATCATGGTCATGCCTTCGTCCGCCAGTTCGACCATCACGTCGAGGACTTCCTTGACCATTTCCGGGTCGAGGGCAGAAGTGGGTTCGTCGAACAGCATGATTTGGGGTGCCATGCAGAGCGAGCGGGCAATCGCAACACGCTGCTGCTGGCCACCCGACAATTGGCCGGGATATTTCAGTGCCTGTTCCGCAATCTTGACCCGTTCCAGATAGTTCATGGCCATGGCTTCAGCCTCTGCCTTGGGCTTTTTTTGCACCCAGATTGGCCCAAGGGTGAGGTTTTCCAGAATGGTCAGATGAGGGAACAGGTTGAAATGCTGGAACACCATACCGACGTCGCGGCGGATGGCTTCGATATTTTTGATATCGTCGATCATCTCGATGCTGTTGACGACCAGTGAACCGCGCTGAAATTCTTCCAGTCGGTTAATGCAGCGAATCATGGTCGATTTACCGGAACCGGATGGGCCACAAACGACGATCCGTTCGCCTTTTTTGACCGTCAGGTTAATGTCTTTGAGGACGTGAAAGTCGCCATACCATTTATTCAGATTAGTGATGCTGATGACGTCGTCCGGCGACGGGGCTGGCCGTTGGCTTGTGCCCTGAGAGACGTTGCTGTGGTTGTGGGTACTCATCGCTTGGTTTCCGTAAGTCAAGACTGGTGGCTGGTATCGAGTTTACGTTCGATGCGGGTGGCGACCATCGACATGCTGAAACAGCATATCCAGTACACCACCGCGACAAACAGATAGGCCTCGGTTGAGAAGCCACCCAGCCAGCTGGAATTGGTGAGGGCATTCTGGGCGGTACTGAGGACTTCAAAAATACCGATAATCATCAGGAAGGTGGTGTTTTTGAACAGCATGACCGCAGTAGCCAGAATATTCGGCATGGATATCTTGATCACCTGCGGCAAGATCACCAACAGCGTGGTTTGCCAGTAACTCAGGCCAATGGCGGCAGCGGCTTCATATTGCCCAGACGGAATCGCCTGAAAACCGCCCCGATACACTTCTGCCATATATCCCGCCATAAACAGGGTCAGCACGATCCAGACACGCAGCAGCTTGTCGACATTGGTGCCTTCCGGGAAGAACAGTGGCAACATCACCGAGCCCATAAAAAACAGCGCCAGTACCGGAACACCACGGAAAAATTCGATCAAGATCACACAAATACTGCGTGCCATTGGCATCTGCGAGCGGCGTCCGAGTGCCCATAAAAAGCCCAGCGGCATGCCGAGAATAATGCTGGCAGATGCCAGAAACAGGTTTAATGAAAAGCCGCCCCAATAGGCAGTACTGACGTATTCCAGCCCGAGCAGACGACCATCCAGAAGGATAATGGCCATAAACGGGAACGCCAGCAGCAACAGGATATCGACCTTGTTACGCAGCTGGCGTGGTAGCCAATAGGGCGACGATAACACCGCTGCCAGCAGTATCAGACTGAGGTTGACTCGCCACAGGCTGGCATCCGGGTAGCTGCCATATACCAGCGGTTGTAACCAGACCTTGATAAACACCCAGCAAGCACCATCGCCGGTACAGGCTGCCTGGGTCTGACCACTGAGGTTGGCGGAGATAAACAGCCAGTCGAGCAGCGGCGGTATGGCCCAGGCCAACAGTGCCAGCAAGGTCATCGAGACCAGCGTGTTCAGCGGTGACGAAAACAGATTGGTTTTTAGCCAGGCACGTTTGCCAACGCTATCAATCGGCGCTGGCAGAGCGGGTTTGGGGTGAAAAATGCGGCCATCAGCAGGCGTTGGTATGGCTGCCGTTGGCATTGTGGTACGGGAGGGTTCGACCGGATGACTCATGGTTATTTCCTCTCTGCCAGGCTGACTTTGTGGTTGAACCAGTTCATCACGAAGGAAATGGTCATGTTGATGACGAAGAACACGGTCAGGGTCATAAAGACAATCTCAATGGCCTGGCCGGTCTGGTTCAGCGTGGTGCCGACAAATACAGTAAACAGGTCGGGATAACCGATGGCGGTCGCCAGGGTCGAGTTTTTCACCAGTGACTGATATTCGCTGTTGAGCATGGGCACAATCACCCGCATGGCTTGTGGCACGACAATCAGCTTCATGATCTGGCTGTCTTTCAGGCCGATGCTGCGGGCGGCTTCGGTCTGGCCGTGGGGAACGGCCTGTATGCCAGCCCGTACGGCTTCGGCAATAAACGCACCGGTATAGATGCTCAGCGCCAGCGCCAGCGCCATCAGTTCCGGGATGATGGTGATGCCGCCACGGAAGTTAAAGCCTTTTAATTCCGGATATTCCAGTGCGAAAGGAATGCCGGTTACCAGAGTCGCCAGCAGTGGTAAACCGATCAGCAACGCCAGTGACAGCCGCACTACGGGCAGTTGCACCCCTTGCAGCTCTTGTTTGCGTTTGGCCCAGCGATGCAGCACAAAGATACCAATAATCGCAGCAACAACAGTGCCGTAAACCAGACCGGAACCGGGTTCACCGATCAGTTTCGGCAGGTAAAGACCACGAATATTAAGGAAAAAGGCTTCCCCCAGACTGAAGCTGTTCCGTGCACTTGGCAGCGCGGCCAACACGGCGAAGTACCAGAAGAAAATTTGTAATAACAGGGGAATGTTGCGGAATATTTCGACGTACACCACCGACAGACGCTGTACCAGCCAGTTGTTGGAAAAGTAGGCAACGCCCATGACAAAGCCGATCAGAGTGGACAGTACAATGCCAATCGCACCCACCAATAAGGTATTCAGCAGGCCGACGATAAAAGTATCGAGATAGGTATGGGTGGCGTCGTAGTCCACCAGGGTCATCAGAATATCGAACCCGGCGGTGGTACTGAGGAAGTCGAAGCCGGTCTTGATGCCGCGGGCTTCCATATTAGCCAGGGTATTACTGATAATCAGAAAAACGAGGTAGCCAATCCCGACTACCAGAAGCAGCTGGTAAAACAGGGCGCGGACATGGGGATTGTTATAAAACGCGGGAGCCGAGCCCGCAGGCTGGGTGGGGCGCGTACCGTTGGTCATAAGGCTCTCTCTGTATTCGGTAAAACACATTCACCCGCCATCAGGCGGGTGAATGTCATCAAGGCGATCAACGAATCGGGTTGGAATACATGATGCCGCCTTTATTCCACTGGGCGTTCAGACCCCGGGCGATCTTCAGAGGTGAGCCGGAACCGACATTACGTTCGAAGACCTCACTGTAGTTACCGACCTGGGAGACAATATTATTGGCCCAGTCGGCGCTGAGGCCGAGTTTCGAGCCTGCGTCACCGTCGCTGCCGAGCAGACGTTTCTGTTCCGGGGTGCCGGACTTGGCGGCAGTGGCTGCGGTGGCGCTGCTGATGCCGAGGTATTCAGCTTCGATGATCGCCGCCAGCGACCATTTGACGATATTAAACCAGGCATCGTCGCCCTGGCGTACGACCGGGCCTAGTGGCTCTTTGGAAATCACTTCCGGTAATACCATCGCGTTTTCCGGCTTTTGCAAGCCAATACGCAAGGCGTACAGCTGGGATTGATCAGACGTCAGGACGTCGCAGCGGCCGCTTTCAAAACCGGCACGGGTCTGGTCAGAGGTATCAAAGGTAATGGCGGTGTATTCCATGCCGTGGGCGCGGAAATAATCGGCCAGATTCAGCTCTGTTGTTGTACCTGCCTGGATGCACACGGTAGCGCCGTCGAGGTCGTTAACGCTGCTGACGCCGAGGTTCTTCGACACCATAAAACCCTGGCCATCGTAGTAGTTCACACCCACGAAGTTCAGGCCCAGAGAGGCATCACGAGTCAGGGTCCAGGTGGTATTGCGCGATAGCATATCGACTTCGCCAGATTGCAGAGCGGTAAAACGCTCCTTGGCGGTCAGAGGTTTGTACTGCACCTTGCTGGCATCACCCAATACGGCCGCAGCAACGGCGCGACAGACATCGACATCGATACCACTCCAGTTACCTTTTTCATCTTTTTGCGAGAAGCCAGCCAGTCCGGTGCTGATACCACAGGACACCGCACCACGTTTCTGGACATCCTCCAGCGTGCCTGCCTGCGCGGTTATGGAAAGACCGAGTACGAGGCCTGTTGCCGCCATCGTCACCTGTTTCAACATAGTGTGTGCTCCCTGTTTGAGTCGTCGAGTAATAAAAGAGTGTGCTCGCTCGGCACATTCATTCAATTTGGGTGCCAATGAACTGTCAATGAACAGCCATTGACCCGTGTATGCACTGAAATTGCTCATGGCCACACTCTATCAGCTTCGTGGCAGTGTCGGAAAAAATTCAATCATCCAGACAGGACAGGATGCCTGGATGAAGGTCGCGAGAACGGAGGGTGTCGCCTTTTAATGGTGCTCTTTTGGCGACATGTGCTCCTTTATTGGGCTAAAAGGCAGTTTGCTGTGATGAGCAATACATCGGTAGGAGGCCCCTGGGGGCCGAATAAAGATTTTAGTGATGGTTTTGGGCTATGGTCTTGCAGTGGCAGGCGGACAATCGCTCGCTGCGGCAGGCTGCGAACCTGGAAAAACGGCTAATCAGCTGATCTTGCCAGTGACCCGTACACGCTTGCCGCCCACTTCAATCGGGGCTTTTGTCGCTTCGGCAGCGGCTTTGATACGGCCATCAATAATATTTTTCAGGGCAATCAAAATGCCCATGGCCATAAAGGCACCGGGCGGCAAAATTGCAAAAAGGAAATCGGGATAGTTGCTGAACAGCTCGATTTTCCAGTTGACGGCTGATGGGCCAAACAGCAACTGCATGTTCGAGAAGAGTACTCCCTGGCCCAGTATTTCGCGCATCGCACCGAGGATAACCAGCACGGTGGTGAACCCCAGAGCCATCATGAAACCGTCGACAATGGAGGGGATTACCGGGTTTTTGCAGGCAAAGGCATCGGCCCGTCCGAGAATCGCGCAGTTGGTGACGATTAACGGGATAAAAATGCCCAATACCTGATACAGCTCGTAAGTGAACGCTTGCATCACCAGTTCAGCCACGGTAGTAAACGAGGCGATAATCATCACAAACGCGGGTAACCGCACGGCGTCCGGGACGTGGTTGCGAATCAGTGATACCGCAAAGTTGGAGCCGACCAGTACCATCATGGTGGCCAGGCCAAGACCGAGAGCATTCACTACCGAACCGGTGACGGCCAGCAGCGGACAGAGGCCAAGCAGCTGCACCAGTGCCGGATTGTTGTTCCATAAGCCATCGAGGGAAATATCCCGCAGCGATTTGGTTGCCATGTCAGTTGTTCTCCACGTGGCTGGCGGGTGCTGCTAGCGGGTAGCTCAGCAGTTGGGTTTTATGTTGTTCAAAAAAACGCAGGGCGTGTTTGACCGCCGCAACGACGGCTCGCGGGGTGATCGTCGCCCCGGTGAACTGGTCAAAACTGCCGCCGTCTTTTTTCACAGCCCAGGCGTTTTCACCAGGAGATGCCAGCGACTTGCCGTTGAATTCCATCACCCATCGGGATTTTTTCAGATCGATCTTGTCACCCAGTCCGGGGGTTTCGCGGTGGCTGATGACGCGTACTCCGGCGATGCTGCCGTCGGCATGAATCCCCACCAGCAGACCAATTTCCATGGTGTAACCGTCGGGTGCTACCACCGGCAGGATCACCGTATCGACCTGGCCATGGCGGCGCGCCAGATGGATAGTGGCATCGTCGGGGAGCGGCCCCAGTAACTGCTGGTTAAAGCGTTCATCGACAGGAATGACATCGGCTAGCAGGTCGTTGTCGTACTGGTTTGCCGGGACGATTTCGTTCAATGCCTGTGATTGGGCCAAGCGCATGTTATGGGCAATACGATCCGCAGTACCTACTTGCGCGACGGCAATGGCCCCGGCTGTGACAATGGCAAACAGACCCAGACCGATGGCGTTACGCTGAATGGAAGCAAGCAGTTCCTGCATTATTTAGCCTCCGGCTTTTTTGGGCCTCGGTTGTTGAGGCCGCGATTGGCTTTGGTATGACCATAAGTGCGTGGCTGGGTGTAGGCGTCAATAAAGGGGGCGGCGAAGTTCATCAGTAACACGGCAAAGGCCACCGCATCCGGGTAGGACCCCCAGCTGCGAATAACATAGAGCAAAATACCGATACCGGCACCATAGATCAGTTTGCCCAGCGGAGTGGTCGCAGCGGATACCGGGTCGGTGGCAATAAAAAAAGCCCCCAGCATGGTCGCGCCACTGAGCAGATGCAGCGACGTTGGGGTGTACATGTCGGCATCCCAGCCCAGGGTCAGCGAGCACAGCGACAGTCCGGCGAGCATCGCTACGGGAATATGCCAGGTGATAATACGTTGCCATATAAGTACCAGCCCTCCGGCCATAAAGGCCAGGTTGACCCATTCCCAGCCACCGTTAAGCCAGCCATTAAACGTCGATTCTGTCAGCACTTCGACGGCGGTTTTGTTGCTGATCAGATGTTTGTAAGCATCCAGAGGCGTGGCCCCGGTGAAAGCGTCGGCACTGCCACCGGCACCGGTAAAAATGATCGACAGGGCATCGCCCAATCCGGCAGTGGAACCCCCCATCTGGCTGGACACTGCCCAGTTGGTGGTCATTTGTACCGGAAAGGAAATCAATACCAGCGCGTACCCAATCATGGCCGGGTTAAACGGGTTATTACCCATGCCACCGTATAGTTGTTTGGCAAATACAATCGCAAAAGCAGTGGCCACCAGCGTGATCCACCAGGGCGCCAGTGGCGGCAAGGCCAGACCGATCAGTACACCGGTCAGCAGCGCACTGTTGTCTTTCAGGAAGAACATCACCGGGCGCTGACGAATACTCAGTACCAGGGCTTCGGTCGCCATCGCAACCAGTGCGGCCAGTACCACGTTGATCAGGTTGCCAAATCCGAACAGGCCGGTCATGACGGCCAGCCCCGGTAAGGTGGCCAGGGTGACCGTCAGCATCACCTTGCGGGTGCTGTTGTGACCGTGTGCGTGAGGGGAAGAAAGGGTGATCAACGCCATTACAGGGCTCCGCTTGTGGTGGTTGCCCCGGATAGCTGTTCCAGCTCATCCAGTTGTCGGGTCAGGGCGTTTAATTTGTCGTGTTGTTTGTTGACGCCCAAAGTCAGGGCATCAACCGTATCCTGGTCTTGCTCCCTGGCCATCGTCAGTCGTTCCTGAGCCTTGTTGAGGCGGTCTTGTGTTGCCAGTATTTTTTTCCGCAGCGTTTCGATATCGGTCTGTGCATTGTTTACCGATTCTGAGGTTGCCGGTTCTGGTGTTACGGGTTTTGGTTTTATCGGGTTTGCTGCCGCTTGCCAGGCTGCTTTGGCCTCGTCGACCCGCAGCTGTTGATTGGTGATGCCGGTTTCCAGCGCAGCCACCGTATCCAGTCCCTGGGTCTTGGCTTCTTCCAGACGTTTGAGAGCGGTGTCGAGACGCGCCTGGGCTGTTTCCCATTTGCGTTGCAGTCGTTCCGGGCTGTTGGGATCACCTTTGTCGGGGCCGGTTACTGTATCGCTTGCAACACTGGCTACCGACTGTGCCTTGAGGGCTTTTTTCTCGGTCGCAATGTCTTTGGCCAGGTCTTTCATCCGGGTCTGGGTTTTGACCAGGGCACTTTCCAGGGCGTCGACCTTGGCTTGCTGATCTTCATTACCCGCCGCCAGCGCCAGCTGCGCTGCCGCCAGTTTTTCCTTGGTTTTACTGATCGCGGTTTGGCTGGCGCTCAGCTGTTTTTGCAGTTTTTCCAATGCCGGAGAACCCAGTGCAGCGGTGCTGGCGGTGGGAGCCGGTGTCGCAGTCGTTTGGGCAGCGGCAGATTCAGCAGCGGCTTTTTTGTCGGCAGCTGCCTGGGCAGCCGCTTCGGCACGCGCTTTACGCT
>CAJXTI010000089.1 GCA_913061185.1 uncultured Oceanobacter sp. | reverse complement strand
ACAAAAGCAATGTAATGTTTAAAAAACTGGCTCAAATGACGTTGACACGTTCCGGCCCCTTAAACTCAGATCCGTTTAAACAAGGCCGAACGCTGCTGTTCTTCCGCACCATCGGCAGCAGTAACAAATCGCTCCATATGAATATCGCGTTCAAACAGTCGCCCTTGCATCAGGGTGCTGATGGCGGCGTCGATCATCGGTGGCGGGCCACACAGGTAGGCTTTGTGGCCTTCGAATTTGCCATCGAACCGGGCATTGACAGCATCGTGGACAAAGCCGGTAAAGCCTTGCCACTGGTCGTCGGGTTCCGGGGCATTCAGTGCCGGAATGTAGTGGAAGTTGCTGTGCTGCTGTTCGAGGGTTTCGAAAATCTCGCGGTTATACAGTTCGCTGATGTTGCGCGCTCCCTGGAACAGGTAGATCTGGCGACTGTCGCCTTCTTCGAGCAGATCCAGCACCATGGATTGCGGGCTGGACAGGCCGGAACCCCCGGCGATAAAGATCACGTCCTTGTCGTCCGATTTGCGGGTGAAGAACTGGCCGTAAGGGCCGGAGATGGTGAGTGTGTCGCCGACCTTGAGCTGATTGTGCAGCCAGGTCGTACCGGCACCGCCGGGCACCAAACGGACATGCAGTTCCAGGGTGTCGGCTTGTGACGGTGTATTGGCAATGGAGAATGCGCGACTGCCTTCAACGCCGGGAATAATCAGGTTGATGTATTGCCCGGCCTGAAAAGCCATATCCCGATCCAGACGGAAATGAACACCCTTGATGGTGGGCGACAGGTTGATGATGTCGGTTACTTCTGCGTCAAAGTCTTCTACCGGGTGTCCGGCAAAATCCGGGTCGACGTCGATGTCGGCTTCTATCACCAGATCGCTTTCCGGGATGGCACAGCAGGCGAGAATTTTGCCTTCGTCTTTTTCCATGTCCATCAAGGCAAACGGCGACGCAGCACCAACATCGACATCCCCTTCCAGCACCTGGCATTTGCAGGTGGCGCAGGTGCCGTGGCCACAGGCAAAGGGTAACCAGACCCCCTGGCGCAGCGCTGCATCCAGAATGGTTTGCCCTTCTTCTACCTCAATCTGCTCGCCAGTGGGTTCAATGGTGACCATGTAGCTCATGCTGTTATACCCCTGCGCCCTGGAAACCGGTCAGTTCCGGTGTGGTAAATCGCAACAGTGACTTGTGGCCAATGCCTTGTTCCGCCAGGCCTTTGTTGATATCGGGTGTGAAGGACTGGCCATCCAGTAGCCAGACAACGGTATCCCAGTTGATCTGTTCCCATTCAGGATGAATCCCAAAGGCTTCGCCCATGACCTGGTCACGAAAGTCGCTGAATGGCATCGCCGGTGGCACTGGCCAGGCGAAGGCCGCCGGGAACATCAGGTGTCTGTCCCAACCGGCGTACACCACCTGGTTGCCGTGGAAGTTTTCGATCTTGTCTTTGATTTCGCCGACATAGTCTGGCGTGATTGCTTGAACAGCCATATTGTTATTCTCTTGTCTGGAGCCTGACATCTGCTGTCAGGCTCGGTGTTGTTTTTTCCGTAGGGACGGGCTCTGTCCCTGTCCGTTTCGCTCCGTCCTTGTCCGTTTCGCTCCTGTCCCTGTCCGTTTCGCTCCTGTCCCTGTCCGCTTCGCGCCCACCACATCCGGTGGGGTCAGGCTGATTTCCATTCCTTCCAGCGCTTTTCATCCGGACTGCCTTTAAAGTCGAGGTTGTCGGCTCCGAGATTAAAGTTGTAATAATCCCGCAGCACCTCTTCCATCCCCGGGCCACCGCAGTTGCCCTGGAAAATTTGGTGTGCCGGTAACCAGGCCTGAACGTATTTTTCCGGCTCGTCATCGAAGATGTCTTTACAGCCGTCCGAGCAAAAGTGGTATTTGTCGCCCTTGTATTCCGACATCCGGTAGGAGAGCTGGCCGGGGTTGTCCATTTCGGTAAACAGCATTGGTATCTGACAGGTGTTACATAGCTGCGGCAGCGCCTTGTTGTATATACGCTTGCCTTCGTCTTCGAGTTTTTGCGCCAGCTCCCAGCGTGGGCGGTAGTATTTGTCGAAGGTATTAGGGTACTTTTCGCTCAGCCAATCCATTTCCTTCTCGGTCGGAATCCAGGTATGGAAGCCCGCAGCATGGCCGAAGGTGTAAAACGTCCACCAGGTCTGATGGCTGATGTGTTCTTTTTCTTTTTCAGTGGTCTCAACGTACTTCGGCTTGCGAATGCCGTAGCGGGCCAGATCCTTGAACAGCGCACCACCGGCTTCTTCAAAGTAAACTTCCCAGGCTTCCTGCCAGCTCATCACCTTGTTCGGCAGCATATAGTCCATCATCATGCCGACGAGACTGAGCATACGGGTGCCACGCCAGAACCATTTGTCAATCCACTTCTGCACGATGGGTACGTTGGCTTCGTCCTGTTCCAGCAGGAACTTGATCACTTCCAGACCCAGGGTCATATGGCGGGCTTCGTCGGACTGGGCCGAAAAGCCGAACGTCACCGTCGCCATATCGCCGTTGTGTGCCGCGCCCGACATAAAGGGTACAAATACCAGGTTGGTGAGTACGTACTCAAAGCTGAAGCTGATCGCTACCAGGAACTCGAACGGGCCTGCCGTGCGGGCATCATCAAAGAAGGATTTTGGCACCGACAGATACCAGACCCGGTCGTGCATATGGCTCCAGTCCTGGAAACCATCAAAGAACTTGTTGTACTGACTCATGGCATGTATCTGGGTCTGTACGTGTCGCAGTTCGTCGATGGACTGCATCTGACAAGCCACGCGGGCACCGACGCCGCCAAACTGGCGGCCAACATGGGCAAAGCCCTGAAAAGCCTGATATTCCAGCGGTGAAATACCGGTCAGGAACAATTTGATGGCATTCATATAACGGGGGTCAGAGACGTTCAGGTGACCGTTATTCTGTGCCGATGCATCAAAAATGGCGTAGAGCTTCTTTTCTTTCTCGGCCTGGTATTTCCAGTAAGCGTCCATGGTCAGACGGAAAGGGTCTTCCCACTTCGACCAGTCGTTGATCTTGATGCCCTCAAAATCTTCGTAAGGAAAGGCCTGCTTGCGATCTTCGTAGGAGAATTCCCAGTCAAGATCGCGAGTCAGTAACTTGTATTTGTCTTTCAAATTCAGTTTTTTTACAGCCATGATGTGGCTCCTTGTTATTTTTGTTGGGTCAGGCGTCGGGGGCAGACGGCTTTCAAAGCACCCAGCTCAGCTCAAGCCGGTCTTCATCCTCATCCACGTTGCCACCCAGGGAAATCAGGTTCAGATGCAGTTCCTGCACGTCCCAATCACGGCCGAGTTTTTCTTCTACGGTTTCCCGCTTCACCACCATAAGGTTCTCCTGCTCCATGCGGATCATGGCGGGCTGGTAGATCACCGTGACTTCTGGGTTATCTTCTTCTACCGCTTCGACGATATAGCGTGAGACGTCGTTGTCTTGCAGGATCAAATACACTTTGGACATGGGGTTCCCCTTCAGGACAGGCCGAGTTTGGCGGTACGTTTATCCAGTGCCAGCAAGGCATCTTCCAGTGATGCCGTACCACCACAGAGCTCCTGCGCCACTGGAGCCAGCGCTTCGGCGACGCGGCCACGCCAGTCGTTCAGCCACTGGCCTATCAGTGCCTTGTTGGCGTCGGATTCTGCTACGGCGGTCTTGAGTACGCTGTCGATCCAGCGACTGTTGTCACGATTCCACTCACGCATAAATTCGGTCAACATGCCGACGTCCTGCGCTCCATTGGCGTTCAGCCATTGATCGTACTGCACGTAAAACAGCTCGAAGACCAGGGTGTCGATCACCAGATCCTGGGCAATAAAGGTTTCGAACCAGTCCTGTACCGTCAGGGTTTTTTCACACAGGGCACGCATGCCTTGCCAGATGGGGTCTTGCATCCAGAGTTGCTTGGAATGCGTAAGCAGGTCACCGCTATTACCATCCAGAATCAGGCCAATCCGCGACAGGTACTGGGCAATGCCCAAACGATCCATACCGTTAAACAGCAGCGCCTGGGTTATGGATGTACCAAAACCGATGGAGCAGCCATACACGTTGTTAAGGTTGGCGGTGTGTTCGACATGGCGCAGCGGAATCAGATGCCGAACCAGACTGGCCTTGACTGCGTCCGACAGGTGTTCTGGCAAGCCGCGCTTTTCAAAAAAGCTGTAGTTGTTCTCGGCTTGCTCCTGCATTTTGGCGCGTTGCTGTACGTAGGTGCCGTAATAGAACTGGCGCGGGTCTTTCAGGTCGTACCAGTCGGCCATGGCCACAGCCGTTCTCGAACGGTCGTTCAGTTCTTTGTCTGGCTGCCATAACGGACGGTAGTGAAAGTTGATTTCAGCCTGAAGATCGTAAGTGGCTTCCTGGTAACGGGAGGCTGGCTTGTCGCCAAAGCGACGTTCCAGATTGGCGAAGGTCTGGCGCACCGGCTCCAGCGTCGAGGTTTTGATTTCTACAGTCATAATTGACGTCCTGATTGGTTGTTGTTGTTTTCAGAGTCAGTAGCTACTGGTAAAAATGGCCAGATACGCGCCATGTATGTATGGCGATTAACTGTGCATTTTCTGATCACTCTTCACCCAGTGATGTCAACACAGGCGAATATTCAATAGCTGCTAGTGGGTTCGGGAATGGTTATCAGCCATCAGCGTATCTTCGCCGTAGCGCCATTTCGCCGTTTCAGCATCCACTGTCTGCTTTTGTGCTTCGGTCATTTCGATGACGTTATTGGCGCGACAAAAGGTCTCAAATACCGCTGGCGGCATAATAAGTTCGACAAACAGAGTCGGATCTCCAATAGCAAAATCGAATTCAACAAAGCGGGCACCTTCCGGGCTACGCACACGGATATAGCGAGTTGCTTCATTAAAATGGGTGTTTGAGGATTCATATTTGAGTTCATGCATACTGAAATAACCTGTTTATTATTTTTAGCTAACCAGTGATCTTCTGTACCCAGGTATATCAGCAAGACGTATGCCACAAACAACGCTACATTTCAGGCCAGAACAGGGGCTATATCGCCGATATAACCCTCCGTACCTGAGCAATTCATCAGGCGACCGAAATAGCCTCATGATATGATCAGGTCATGCGTTGCGGCGGTAACTGATATAATTAACCGATTCGATTCCGATGCAGCAAAAACAGAACCTGCTACATCGCATATGACCGTCGACGGCAAATCCAAAACAATAAAAAGATACCTATGACAACTTCATCAGCGACATCAAATAACGTGCAGCCACCCGAAGTACCGGATGCCAAAGATCTGATTTCCCAAATCCGCTTTTGCCATGAAAAAGGCGAAATATGGCTGCAGGAAGCCCGCATGCTGCTGATTCATGCCAGTGATATGGGCATTCTGCGGGAGGAGCTGGTGACGTCCATGGGGATGGAGCGGGCGCGGGGGTTTCTCATGCGTTTTGGCTACCAGTCAGGCCAGCGAGATGCCGAAGTCGCCCACAAAATACGCAGCCATATGTCTCTGGAACAGGGGTTTATGGCCGGGGTTCAGCTCCATGCCATCGAAGGTATTGCACTGGTGGTCGCCAAAAAAGTGCAGCTGGATCCGTCGATCCATCATTTTTATGGTGAGTTCGACTGGCACGGCTCGTATGAGGCGGATCAGTATCTGGCCAAGCACGAGCTGTCTGACTCACCGGTGTGTTGGACGCTGCTGGGGTACGCCAGTGGTTATACGTCGGCCTTTCTGGGCATGCCCATTTTGTACAAGGAAGTGCAGTGTCGGGGCATGGGACATGAACACTGTTCGATTGTCGGCAAACCGGCAGAACAGTGGGAAGACCGTGAAGCCATGCAGCGGTTGATGACACCCGACCACCTCGCCGATGAGCTGTTCTCGCTGCAACAACAGGTCTGTCATCTGAAAGCCAGCTTCCGCCAGGGTGCACTGGATGACGATCTGCTGACCAATTCAGTCGGTCAATCGGAAGCCTTTATGCAGGTGTGTCAGCTGATTCGCAAAGCCAGCCAGAGTCGGGCCACGGTGTTATTACAGGGAGAAACCGGCGTCGGCAAAGAGGTTGTCGCGCGCGGGCTGCATAACGCCAGCGATCGGGCCAATAAAGCGTTTATCGCCGTCAACTGCGCCTGTATTCCACCGGATCTGATCGAGGCGGAATTGTTCGGAGTCGAAAAAGGCGCATTTACCGGGGCGACCGTCAGCCGTGAAGGCCGTTTTGAGCGGGCCAACGGTGGCACTATTTTTCTCGACGAAGTCATCGAACTCTCCCCTCGCGCCCAGGCAACCTTGTTACGGGTTTTGCAGGAAAGTGAACTGGAGCGGGTCGGCGATAACCAGACCCGCGCCATTGATGTCCGAGTGGTCGCAGCCACCAACGAAGATCTGGAAAAAGCCGTCAAGGAAGGTCGCTTCCGGGCTGACCTGTTTTTCCGGCTGAACGTTTTCCCGGTGCGAATTCCACCACTACGCGAACGGCTACAGGACATTCCCCTGCTGGCGGAATATTTTCTCGAAAAATACCAGAACCTTTACCGTAAACAGCTGGCTGGCATCACCGACAAGGCCATGCAGTCGCTGATTCGCTACAAATGGCCAGGTAATATTCGCGAGCTGGAAAACATGATCGAGCGAGGCGTTATTCTCACCGACAACGGTACATCAATTGATCTGTGTAATCTGTTTCCATCGTTGATGGAACCGTCGCATCCGCTGAATGTAATCGACCAGAACGGTTCACTGTCGGCCAGCACGTCCCAGCTGATTGTGCAGCAGAATCATATCCGCAGCCTGATCGACGGTGGTGTCGGGCTGGAAGAAGTAGAAAAACAGATGCTGCAACAAGCGATGGAACAATCCGCTAATAACATCACCCATGCAGCGCAGTTATTGGGTATCAGCCGGGCGGCCATGTCCTATCGATTAAAGAAGCTGAATGATATGGAAAAGAACGATTCGCAGTAGAAACAGCCAAAACAGAAACAGCCAAAAATAATAATTTACATAACAAGAAAGGATATATCGGTGTAAAAAGGCGGGTAAAAAAAGCGGGGCAAAAAAGGCGACAATTGCACCCGCCAAAGGTCAAAACCGGAATATTCCAGAGACCAGCAATATTCTTAATACTCTGGCAATAGTCGCAGTATTTTAACAGTGTCCACAGTACCCGGATGATTATATGCACCGGGTTCTCAGGGTTACTAATCCAGACTGATTGTGAGTTCCAGTGGCAACTTGTGCAGCCGGGTCAGGTCGATATGACCCTCAAACAACCCGGCAACCAATCGCGTTTGAATCAGGTTACGATCGTCAAAAAGGATTCATGCAATTTACGTTGCGCAAAATCCAGACCGCCGCCTTCTCCCAGTCCTTCAAAGGTCCAGGTTAATACCTCACTGTCTGGATACACGGTATAACCACCCATAAAGGTTTCAAAGCGGTTACCCGATGGATCCCAGGCATAAATGGTCGCCCCACGGGTGATGCCATGGCGGGTTGGGCCAATATCGACCGGTACATCGTTCATCGACATCAGGTCGGCAGCACGCAGCACTTTTTCCCAGCTATCCAACAGGAATGACAGGTGATGCAGCTTGCCGGGTTCCGGGTGTTCAACAAAGGCAATATCGTGAACCTTGTTGGAACAGGTCATCCAGATGCCCATATTGGCTTCGCCATCCGGCGTCAGTGAACGCTCCACCAACTGAAAGCCCAGCACATCTTCAAAAATCTTCTGCACTTCCATCACATTTGGCCCATACAGCAGGCAGTGATCAAGACGCAGTGGCGCAATGCCTTTTTCAGCCCCTTCGTTCCAAGGGTTCGGGTTGATACCACCGAGGCCGTTACCAATGCGGGTCTTCTCGGCATACAGTTCAATATCGTGGCCGGACGGCAGGGTAAAGCGCACCCGCTCACCGGTTTCCAGCAGTTCTCCGGCCGGGATACGGGTGGTTGGCAAACCGTATTCAATCAGGTCGGCTTCCAGCTTGTTGAGCGTCGCGTTATCCAGCACGCGAAAAGCAAAAAAATCGATACCGGCGGAGTCGGCTTCACGCAGAATCACACTGCTGTGATCGTACTCTTCCCAGCATTTCAGATAGACGCGGCCCTGATCATCTCGCCCGGTTTCGGTCATGCCGAGGATGTCCCGGTAATGATGAACCCCTTCTTCAAGATTCATTACCCGAATCTGGGCATGCCCTGGACGTAAAACACCTGTCATTGCCATCTTGCTGTCCCCTTTTTGTTATTTTCACAGTGGGTATTTTTAAAAATCAGCGGATGCAGAAACGGTCAACTCACCATAAAACGTCGTCTTGCCGACGGTTGGCGATGATCGATTTCACACCATATGAGCCTCAAATTATCCCAGCACCCGATACTCGTCTAATACTATTGACCCGGCCACTTCATGCCAATAAGGTATTAAGATCTCGTTGGCCATCCCAGGAATGACGTATGGAACTTCGCCAGATCCGCTATTTCATTGAAGTTGCAGAAGAAGGCAATATTGGCCGGGCAGCGCTGAAACTGCATATTTCCCAGCCACCTCTCACCCGTCAGATTCAGCAACTGGAAGAGAATCTGGGAGTGCAGTTGTTTGTCCGTACCCCCAAGGGCGTTGAACTGACCGAAGCCGGTGCCATGTTTCTGGAAGAAGCCAGGAATATCCGTTCGGTCGTCGCACTGGCGGCCGAACGCACCCAGCGTGCTGGCCGAGGCCAACTGGGCCGCCTGGATGTCGGGATTTTTGGTTCGGCCATTTTCGATACCATCCCCAAGCTGCTATTGGCGTTCCGCAACCGCCATCCCGACGTCAATGTGGTGCTGCACAATATGGAGAAAGGCGAGCAGATCGAGGCGTTACGCCAGCGCCGTATCACGGTCGGATTTAACCGCATGCTGGCACCGCTGCCCGATATCGTCAGCGAAGTGATTGGCACCGAAAAACTGTACATTGCCGTGAATGTGCAATCGCCGCTGGCTGCCCTTGCTGCCTTGCCTTTCCGGGTACTGGAAAACGAACCCTTGATTGCCTTTCCCAATTCTGGCCGCCCCAACTTTGTCGACAAGATTGTCAACCTCTGCCAGGAACAGGGATTTCTGCCCAATATTGTGCAGGAGGTCGGTGATGCCGTCACCGGTGTTGCGCTGGTATCCAGTGGTTTTGGCGTGTGTGTTGTACCTCAGTCCGCCACCAAACTCGGGCTGCCCGGCGTGATATTCAAACCCTTTGAAGGCTTGTCGGAAGCCGCTTCGGTCGACCTCAGTTGCGTGTATCTGAAAGACCGGGAGTCACCGATCCTGACCTCGTTCCTGGAGACCGTAAGGACAACCGCGCTGACTTAGTTGGACTGGCGAGCACTATGCTCGTCAGTGCGAGCGCTGCAACTGCCGATATTTTTTCAACCGGTATTCAAACTGGGCTCGGGTCATTTTCAGCAGTCTGGCTGCGGCCGAGAGATTGCCGCCACTTTGTGCCAGGGCATAGTCCAGCACGCTGGTTTCCATGGTTTCCAGCGAACCGAAAGTATCCAGAAACGAGGCAATCAGTCCATCTCTGCTACCGCCACCAACCGCTGTCTCTTATACACATCTGACGCTGCCGACGAAGAGGATAGTGTAGAT
>CAJXTI010000088.1 GCA_913061185.1 uncultured Oceanobacter sp. | reverse complement strand
AAGGTGGATCAAAATTAATGGCCAGAAGTGGGTCACTTTAAATGGCCGTTAACACATGATGTATTTATATTGCTAAGTCAAACGGCGGTCTTTTTGGGTGCCAGCGTGGGTCAGCAACCACTTGGTCTGACAGGTGCCACTGAATGGATACTCTGTTGTTGTGCAATAAGCAGATCAATCCTGTATCTGGACACGGGTTCTATTACAATAGCGCTTTTGCCTTGGTGTAGAGCTGCATGGACAAGATTCTGGTCAGGGGTGCACGCACTCACAACCTCAAAAACATCGATCTGGATATTCCCCGCGACAAGTTGGTGGTGATCACTGGCCTGAGTGGATCGGGCAAGTCCTCTTTGGCATTCGATACCCTTTATGCGGAAGGCCAGCGTCGTTACGTCGAATCCCTGTCTACCTATGCACGCCAGTTTCTGAGTGTGATGGAAAAGCCCGACGTTGACCTGATCGAGGGCTTGTCGCCGGCGATTTCTATTGAGCAAAAATCCACCTCGCACAATCCCCGTTCCACGGTGGGGACTGTCACTGAAATCTACGATTATTTACGCTTGTTGTTCGCTCGGGTGGGCACGCCGCGTTGCCCGGATCATGGCGTTGCCCTGGAGGCGCAAACGGTCAGTCAGATGGTTGATGGTATTCTGACGCTGGAGGAAGACAGCAAGCAGATGATCCTCGCGCCAGTGGTGCGTGACCGCAAGGGAGAACATGCGCATATCTTCGATAGCTTGCGCGCTCAGGGCTATGTGCGGGTACGTATTGATGGCCGTATCTACGATCTGGATGATACGCCGGATCTCGATAAACGGCGCAAACACAGCATTGAAGTGGTGGTCGATCGTTTCAAGGTCAAGCCTGGTCTTGAGCAGCGTTTGTCTGAGTCCATCGAAACCTGCCTGGAGCTGAGCGGTGGTCTGGCGCTGGTGGCATCGATGGATGACGATGACGCGGCACCCCTGTTGTTTTCGTCACAATTTTCTTGTCCTCATTGTGGTTACAGCCTGTCTGAACTGGAGCCTCGGCTGTTTTCGTTTAATAACCCGGCCGGTGCCTGTACCACGTGTGATGGTCTGGGGGTCAAGCAGTTTTTTGATCCGGATCGGGTGATTGCCGATGCGAGTTTGTCGATTGGAGAGGGTGCCATTCGGGGTTGGGATCGCCGCAGTGTTTATTACTTTCAGATGTTATGTGCGGTGGCTGAGCATTATGGTTTCCAGCTGGATGTACCATTTTCGACGTTGAGTGTTCAGGCGCAGGAGCAACTGCTGTACGGCAGTGGTGATGAAGAGATCGGTTTTGTTTATGTGAACTCGCGCGGTGAGCAGATTCGCAAGCAGCATCCGTTTGAAGGGGTGTTGCCTAATCTGGATCGTCGTTATCACGAAACCGAGTCACAAACGGTACGTGAGGAGCTGGCCAAATACCTGAGTGTGCAGCCTTGTCCGGCGTGTGCCGGTTCGCGCTTGCGGCAGGAAGCACGCAATGTGTTTATTGAAGATAAAAATATTCATGCCTGCACCAGTATGTCGATCGAGGATGCCCACGCTTATTTCACCAGCCTGGCGCTGGCGGGCAATAAAGGCGAAATTGCGGAAAAAATTCTCAAGGAAATTCGTGAACGTCTCAGTTTTCTGGTCAACGTCGGGCTGGAGTATCTGACCCTCAATCGCAGTTCCGATACCTTGTCCGGGGGGGAATCCCAGCGTATTCGCCTGGCTTCGCAGATTGGCGCTGGCCTGGTTGGCGTATTGTATATCCTGGATGAACCGTCCATTGGTTTGCACCAGCGTGATAACGACCGTTTGCTGCAGACGTTGTTTCATTTGCGCGATCTGGGTAATACCGTGTTGGTGGTGGAGCATGACGAAGATGCGATTCGCAGTGCCGATTACCTGATTGATATTGGTCCTGGTGCCGGTGTGCATGGCGGACAGGTTATTGCCCAGGGCACACCAGAGCAGGTGGCTGCGGATCCGAACTCGGTGACGGGGGAATATCTGTCCGGTGTCCGTGCCATCCAGGTGCCCGATATCCGCACACCGTATCCAAAGGGCAAGGAGCTGAAACTCAAGGGCGCACGGGGTAACAACCTCAATAACGTCGACCTGACTATTCCGTTGGGATTGATGACCTGTGTGACCGGGGTGTCGGGGTCGGGTAAATCGACGTTGATCAACCGCACCCTGTATCCGCTGGCAGCCACGGCTTTAAATGGCGCAACGACGCTGAAAGCCTCTGAGCACGACAGCGTGCATGGCATGGGGCTGCTCGACAAGGTGGTGGATATTGACCAGAGTCCGATTGGTCGTACACCGCGCTCCAATCCCGCGACTTATACTGGCATTTTTACTCCAGTACGTGAGTTGTTTGCTGGCACTCAGGAAGCCCGTTCCCGTGGTTACAAGGCCGGACGTTTTTCCTTTAACGTCAAGGGCGGGCGTTGTGAGGCCTGTCAGGGTGATGGCGTCATCAAGGTGGAGATGCACTTCCTGGCAGATATTTATGTGCCTTGCGATATTTGCCATAGCAAACGCTATAACCGCGAAACCCTGGATATTCGCTACAAGGGCAAAAACATCCACGAAGTGCTGGATATGACGGTTGAAGATGCCCGCGAATTTTTTGATCCGATTCCGGCGGTGGCGCGCAAGCTGCAAACCCTGATGGACGTCGGGCTGAGTTACATTCGTTTGGGACAAGCGGCGACGACGCTGTCAGGTGGTGAAGCACAGCGGGTCAAGCTGGCGAAAGAGCTGTCGAAGCGGGATACCGGCAAAACCCTGTACATACTGGACGAGCCAACGACCGGGTTGCATTTCCATGATATTGAACAGTTGTTGGAGGTGCTGCACCGGTTGCGCGACCACGGCAATACTGTGGTGGTGATTGAACATAACCTGGATGTGATCAAAACCGCTGACTGGGTAGTCGACCTCGGGCCAGAGGGCGGTTCCAAGGGCGGTTATATTATTGCTGAAGGTACTCCAGAAGCGATTGCGGCAGCTGAGCAGTCCTATACCGGCCGCTTCCTCAAGCCGTTGCTGGAAGTGGCGAAACAGCGGCAGCGCTGATGTCGGGCCGGACAATCTGTCACCAGTGCGACCGGCCAACCAGTGTGTGTTTGTGTGACGCGCTGGTGCACACGTTGGCACCGCTGGAGCTGGTGATCTGGCAGGATCCGGATGAGGCTCGTCACCGTTTATCTACCGCACCACTGCTGCATAAAAGCATCACTAACAGTCGTCTGGTGGTGGCGGATCAATACGATCCAGTCAAGTTGCTGGGGCCAGGCTGGCGTCAGAACACCGTCTTGCTATTCCCATTGGAGCACAAGCCCGAGTGTCCGGTCGAACAGGCGCGTCAGTGTCAGCAGCTGCTGATACTGGACGGCACCTGGCGCAAGGTGCGACGCTTGTTGTTGCTGAATCCCTGGTTGAAAGAATTACCCCATCTACAACTCACGCCAGCCGAACTCAGTCGTTACCGTCCGATTCGCAAATCGCCTCGTCCTGATGGCTTGTCCACGCTGGAAGCGGCGGTGGCCGGACTGAACCGGCTGGTGGCTTCGTCGGAGTTTGATGCGGTCGCGGGGGTGCTCGACCGGTTGGTTGAGTTGCAATTACAGTCACAGAGCCAGGCCCGTCAGGTGAAGTGAACCCAGGCTGGCTGGCAATTATCGTCCTGGTAATTATCGTCCTGACCGTAATCCCTGCGGCTGCTCAGACTTGCTCTGTCATATTGGCAATATGCAATATCTGACGATCAATCAGCGTCCGGCTGTTTTCTGGCAGGGCGGTGAGCCAGAAGTTGGCTTGTTCGTTACCTTGTAAATCCGCCACCATTGGGCCTTCTTCCCATTCCAGCCCGTATTCGGGTGGCAGCTCACCAAGCAGTGTTTGGCTGGCCAGCAGGCGGTGTTCTTCACTGCGGCGGGCCAGATGCGATGCCCAATAGAGGGTGTCGCCAATCAGGCTGTAATGACTTTCGTCACCTTGCTCAAGTGGTGCCAGTAATACCGGCCCCCAGTGGGCGGCAGCACGGAAACTGATGGCGGCCAGATGGGGATTTTTTTGCCGAGCATACTGCATCAGTCCCAGACACAGTTGGGCGGCGTAGACGCAGTGCAGGGTGTCGCGTTCATTCTCATCGTTGAGGCCAAAAATCATCACGATGCCATCACCCTGATAGCGATCCAGTTTGCCGTTATACAGTTTGGCCGCCTGGTTCAATAACCGATGGTACTCGCCCAGAGCCTGGGCCAGCTCTTCGGCACTGAGGCGTGATTGCAGCACATCCAGTTCGCTAATTTCGATGTAGATCAGCGCACAGCGCTGGTAGGTCGTGGCCTTGACCGGCACCTTGTTGTCGTTATAGAGAAACTTGCCAAGTGCTTTTTCCAATGCCAGGCGTTGTCGTTCCTGCTCGCGGATGTTGCCCAACTCGGTATGAAGTTGATCAAACTCGGTCACCGGGGGGGGCGGGGGCGGTAACTGCAGCGGCTCGTCGTCGTGCCAGCCTTGCAAGGTACGGGACAGTTTTCGCAAGTAGTTGGCTACCCGTTCGGCCAGAAAATAGCTGATCAGACCTGCCAACATGGCGCTTAGCCCGGTAGCAATCAACGCCAGCGACAGATAACGGCCGCTGTCGCGGTGGGCAGCGGCGAGGTTGATGTCGGCCTGGATGACACCGACCACCTGGTCGTCCTGAGTGATTGAGCGGCTGATATTGATGCGGTTATCGAGGGTTTTGCCGATTTCGGCAATCACTTGGCCATCGGTATCCAGTACTCTCAACGCGCTGATTTCCTCACCTCGTTGCCACTCCGCCAGCGCCAGGTTGAGACTGATGCGGTCTTGCTGGATCAGGCTGTGGGCCAGGGTCAGTGCCAGCCGTTGGGTCTGCCTGGTGGCATCCTGCTGCAGCCGCCGCTCGAGCTGGTCGCTGAGGTTGTTATAGGTCAGGAATGTAATCAGCAGTCCAAGTAGCAGTACTTGGGTGGCACCTGCAAGGCCGCAGATCTGGCTGAAAGGAAAACTTCTGGTCAACTTAACCTGCATCTGGTTCGCCATTAGGGTGTTGAAATCCGGGGTCTGACTGGTGATCTGGTACGACCATACCGGTTTGCGGCATAACTGACGTGCGCAACGCTGGAAATTATTCGCCGTCGGCAATCAGTACCATCGCAGTGATAGTCAGAGTTGTCTGAGGTGGTATTATAGGCGCCGCCCGATATATGGCCAGAACCGAGCGGCAGTGATGCCAATTCCGTCGGGCATCGGACGACCAATACTGAACCCAAGAGGAACCGCCATGAGCGACGTTAAGCAGTCTCTGCAAGAAAAACTGGAACAGCTGGAAAAAGGCCTGTTTCTGATGAGTGTTGACCGTATCCGTGCACTGTCTACTCATGAAACTACCGATCTGATTGAAGACCTGCGCTCTGTCGTGGCTGCAGCCAAGACCGATCTGGGTAAGCTGTAAACTGACAACCGCCTGAGGGCAACAGGAACGCATTGTGACCGAATTGGTTCTTATCCGGGTAACCGGTGCCGATAAACCCGGCCTGACTGCCAGTATCAGCGCGATTCTGGCCCAGTATGGTGTCACCATACTGGATATCGGTCAGGCTGAAATTCACGATACCTTGTCTTTGGGTATTCTGGCAGCGATTCCTGACAACGCAGAATCCGCTCCGGTATTAAAAGATGTGTTGTTCAAAGCACACGAACTGGGGCTTTCTATCCGTTTTACACCGGTCACCGCCGAGAGTTACGCGCACTGGGTGGCTGGTCAGGGCAAGTCCCGTCATATCATCACCCTGCTGGCCCGTACGATCGAGGCCGATGCCATTGCCCGTGTTACCGCGATTGTGGCGGAACACGGACTGAATATTGACCAGATCAGCCGTCTGTCTGGGCGGGTGCCACTGGATCAGGCCGCCAGCAGTAACGACAATACCCGTGCCTGTGTTGAGTTTTCGGTACGCGGCGAAGCTGATCAGAGTGAGTTGCGCGCCCGCTTTCTGGAGGTAGCCAACGAGCTGGGTGTCGATGTCGCCTTCCAGGCTGATGATGTTTATCGTCGTACGCGGCGCTTGGTGGCTTTTGATATGGATTCGACTCTGATCGAAGCGGAAGTCATCGACGAGCTGGCTCGTGCCGCCGGAGTCGGGGATCAGGTGGCAGCCATTACTGAGCGGGCGATGTTGGGCGAACTGGATTTCAAACAAAGTTTTGCCGAACGCATGGCGCTGTTGCGGGGGCTGGATGCCAGTGTGCTGGAAGGCATTGCCGAGCGACTGCCGATTACCGAAGGTGCCGAGCGGTTGATTTATAACCTGCGGGCACTGGGGTATAAAACCGCTATTCTGTCCGGTGGTTTCAACTACTTTGGTCGTTATCTGCAGCAACGTCTGGGTATTGATTATGTGTTTGCCAACGAGCTGGAGATGGAGGACGGTGTGGTTACCGGCCGTGTCATCGAGCCGGTGGTTGATGGCCAGCGCAAGGCAGAATTGCTGCGAGAGTTGGCCGCCAAGGAGGGTATTCGCCTGGAGCAGACCATTGCCGTGGGAGACGGTGCCAACGATCTGCCGATGCTGAGTATTGCTGGCTTGGGCATTGCGTTTCGTGCCAAGCCGCTGGTGCGTGAAAATGCCCGTCACTCTATTTCAACCCTGGGTCTGGACGGCATTTTGTATCTGTTGGGCTATCGCGACCGGGATATTGCCGAGCCGCCGTGTACTACTGCTGGCCAGCGGTAGACTGAATGGGTTTTCGGCAGCTTCTGATCAGAAGCTGCTTTCTTCCTCGAAGTTGTAGTTCATGCTGTCTTGAGGTGCCTGCACGTAGTCACCCTGAATAAAATGGACGCCCATTTGCCACAGTGTGGCCAGCATGGATGCACTCTCCACCATGGGAATGATGGTCTTCTTTTCCGCTTCGTGCAGTTCTTTCAACAAGGCTTGCAGCTGTTGCTGGTTTTCCTGATTCTGATTCAGTTCGCTGGTATAGGAACCATCGATCTTGACGTACTCTACGGCGAGATGCTGCAGATTACGCAGTGGATTAAGGGAGCAGCCAAAACGATTGAGGGCCGTGGTAATGCCACGAGAATTCAGTGATTCGACAAATTGCTGTGCCTGTTTCAGTACCTTGGTGGCGTTGTCTTCCGACAGTTGCACCACCAGCGAGCCTTTGGGCAGGCGTGCAGCGCGCATGGCAACACCAATCCAGTTGGGCAGGCTGTCATCCTGAATTGATGGTGCTGCCAGATTCACAAAGACGCGGGTGTCATGGCCTTGCTGACGATGTTCTCCCAGGCGTTTGACGGTATTCAGCAATACCCAGCGGTCTACCTTGCGCTTCAGGGCGTCACTGATATCCGGGTTGTTCATCAGTTCACCGGCAGTGGCATCGCGGCCACCGGGCAGATTCAGTCGTATCAGAGCTTCATAATGTTCGATGTCATCACCGCGCAAACTGATCATCGGCTGGAATAGCAACTGGAAGCTGTTCTGGCGCAAGGCTTCTGTAATGGCTTCTTCAAGGCTTATGTCACTTGGGGCCACACTGTGTGGTGCGCTGGGAACAAACAGCATGACGCCATTGCCATTGGCGTGATCGGCTTGCTGGTGCACCTGTTCACACGCGGTATGGGCATTTTGCAGCACGTCTTCGGGACGGGAACAGGTGTCGTTAATTAACGCAACGCCTACGCTCACGGTCGCGGTGATCGTGCGGTCGCCAATATCGATCAGCAGGGTTTCAACGTGATTCCGCAGTCGTTCTGCGAACTCCATGGCCTGATCGGCGTTATAACCGGTGAGAATGGTGGCAAAAATATCTTCGCTGATACGGGCCAGGCTGTGAGTGGTACCAATTTCTTTTTTGAGCGACTGGGATAACTCAGACAAAACCGTGTCTGCCCGGCTGATACCAACGTCACTTTTGATTTTGCCAAAACCATCAAGATTGAGATAAAGCGTGGCTCCGTGGCTGCCTCCCAGTACGGCGTTATCGACTGCAATTTCCAGCTGGGCCATAAAATAGGGTTTGTTGTACAGCCCGGTCATCATGTCGAGATTACTGACTTCGCGCAGCTTTGCTTCGAGGGCGGTATTTTTTTCGTTGGAGCGAATGGTGACCTGGGTGCAGCGTTCTTCGGCATACGTTGCTGGTGAAAAGCGCATCAACATGGGAAATAACTGCCCCTGACCATCAACACCAATGGTGTTGAGCTCTTCCAGTTTGTGGGGGCCAGTCATGTATTTTTTGAGGAAATTCTTGAATTCAGCCTGGCCCGAGCTGTCGACCATGTCCATCAGCGGCATGCCTTCGAGCTCGTCGACGGATGCGTAGCCAAACATGCCCAGATAAGAAGGGTTGGCAAAAATATGCATGCCGTCGTGGACGTAGGCTACTGCATCACGAGAACTTTCAAGCAGCGCCTGAGAGCGTTTTTCGGCGTCCCTTAACCGGACTTCAAGGGAGCGCAGCTCCCGGCGGTTTTTCAGGTGGCGTAATTCACGCTGCAGGGCGAGCACCAGTAAATTGGTTTCATCCATGGGAACCATGGTGCACACGCCACGCTTGAGCGCGTTTTCCATGGCAATCAGGTCTATTTCCCGGCTGATCAGAATGATCGGCAGATCCTTGTTCAGACGCCGGATCTGATCTTGTAATGCCTGATAGTTAATGCCGTTTACTTCTTCTTCGGCAATGAGCAGATCCCAGGATTTTTGTTCCAGCTGTTCGTTAAAGTCTTCCAGCGAGGTAATTTGATGAGCGCGGGTCGCATTGCCTGAGTTCCGTAACAGACTGACAATTCCTTCTGCGTCATTCTGGGATTCGGTATGAATCAGCAGGTGTAGCGTCTCTTGGTTGCTCGCCATTGCTCGGTTTACTCAGTCGTATTCTTGGATGATCTGACGTTGTTTGTCTAATTGTACCCAAAGTTGGTCAATA
Organism: uncultured Oceanobacter sp.; assembly: GCA_913061185.1. GTDB lineage: Bacteria > Pseudomonadota > Gammaproteobacteria > Pseudomonadales > Oceanobacteraceae > Oceanobacter > Oceanobacter antarcticus. The sequence goes on along the minus strand of CAJXTI010000088.1, from coordinate 1,281 downwards.
AAGCCCATCTTGGTCAGCTGCAAGCAGAAGGACATACTGTTTGCTCTTCAGGAACAAATTATGACAGCAGGCAGTAACAACAGACAGTTAATGTCATGCCAGTCAGTAGATAACTGCAGATTGTAGCGACATATGACAAATAATGAGTGATCTGTCTGTCAAAAATTGTCATCCATAAGAATCAATGACTTACCTGCCTTACCTGCCTCTTCGCGTACCAGCCTGGGTAACAGGTAGCCGGGTAGTCGCTGATGCAGTTGACGGTATAGGACAAGCGCCTCCTGTTCCGGGTTATCAAAGTGATGAGTGCCTGTTACCGGATCGAGCAGATGCAGGTAATAGGGCAGAATGCCTGCATCGAATAAAGACTGGCTGAGATTGACCAGAGTATCCACCCGGTTATTGACGCCGTTTAATAACACCGACTGATTCAGCAGAGTGATTCCGGCCTGGCGCAAGGGCTGGATATATTGCCGAAACAGCGCATCCAGCTCGTTGGGGTGGTTTATATGTAACACCAGACTGATCGACAGGCGGCTGGCACTGAGCTGTTGAATCAGGTGATCGGTCAGACGTTGGGGAATGACTACGGGCAGCCGGGTATGTATACGCAAACGCCGGACATGGGATATGTGCCCGATCGCTTCAAGCAGTTCGTCAAGGGCGTCGTCTTTCAGCATCAGTGGGTCGCCGCCACTCAGAATCACTTCACTGATCGACGGGTCATCGCGTACATAATCCAGAGCTGTTTGCCACTGGCGTCGGCTGAGACGGTTATCGGTATAGTCAAAATGACGCCGGAAGCAGTAGCGGCAGTTGACGGCACAGCCGGTCGCCGCGAGTAACAACAGTCTGCCGTTGTACTTGTGCACAATGCCAGGGGTGACATTGGCTTGCTGTTCACCCAGTGGGTCGGTGACGTAACCGGGCATGGCGACCAGTTCTTCTGCATCCGGCATGACCTGACGTAACAGCGGATCATCGGGGTTACCGGGTTCCATTTTGCGCAGGTAAGGCTCGGGTACCAGCAGCGGGAATGTGCTGGCTGCCTGTTGGCGGGCGCTCAGGTCGGTCGCTGGAAGACGAAGTGCCGCGAACAGTTGTTCGGGGCTACGGATGGCGCTGGCCAGAATCTGTTGCCAGTCTTGCTGCTCAATGGCAGCGGATCGCGCTATGATACGCACTTTATAAAAATGTCCTACTCTAATTGGATTGCGAAATGGCGAACTATTCCTGTCTCTTATACACATCTGACGCTGCCGACGAAGAGGATAGTGTAGA
>CAJXTI010000087.1 GCA_913061185.1 uncultured Oceanobacter sp. | reverse complement strand
AGGTGCCAGGGTGAAGTCGTCCTTGACACCGCGGGAGCGTCTATATATGTCCCCTCAACACTACCGCGACAGGAATCGTATGGCACGAGTGAGCGAAGTATTCCGGGTTTTTCTGCTGCTGGGGCTAACCTCCTTTGGCGGCCCGGTTGCCCATCTGGGTTATTTTCGTACCGAGTTGGTGGATAAACGCCGCTGGTTGAGTGACGCCGCATATGCTGACCTGGTGGCCTTGTGTCAGTTTTTGCCTGGCCCGGCCAGTTCCCAGGTGGGGTTTGGCTTGGGTTTGATGCGGGCCGGCTGGCCGGGAGCATTGGCTGCCTGGCTGGCGTTTACGCTGCCATCGGCGCTGGCGCTGGTGTTACTGGCAACACTGGCCAGTACCGCAGCGGGTAGTCTGGAGGCACTGTTACACGGTCTCAAGGTGGTGGCGGTGGCGATTATTGCTCATGCGGTACTGGGGATGGCGCGTAATTTGTGCCCTGATCGGGCGCGGGCGTCGATGGCGCTGCTGGCGGCGGCGCTGGTGCTGTTACTGGGAGGCTTGAGCGGACAATTACTGGCGATAATGGCGGGTGCCTTGGCCGGTGCGGTCTGGTGTCGTCATCTGGCTATTCCAGCAGCGGTGGCACCCTTGTTCGGGGTTTCCCGAGGGGCTGCAGTAGTGGCTCTGGGGGTGTTTGTCGTTCTGTTGGCCGGGTTGCCCTGGATGGCAACACTGACCGCGCAGCCCGGTTGGCAGATACTGGACAGTTTTTATCGCGCTGGCGCATTGGTATTTGGCGGTGGGCATGTAGTGTTACCGCTACTGGAAGCCGAAACCGTTCAGGCCGGTCACATCGGAGCGGATGCCTTTTTGGCCGGATATGGTGCCACTCAGGCAGTGCCAGGGCCGTTGTTTACCTTTGCCGGCTTTCTCGGTGCTGAATGGGCGGCGGGGCTGGGCGCATCCGGGACAATGATCTGGAGCCTGGCCGGGTTGGCGTTAGTCGCCGTGTTTTTGCCAGGATTGCTGTTGTTGATCGCGGTGTTGCCATTCTGGCAATGGGCTGGTCAATGGGCGGGCTTGCGGGCGGTGATGGCGGGTGCGAATGCTGCTGTGGTGGGTATTCTGGGAGCGGCACTGTATCAACCCGTCTTTACCAGCGCCATTCAATCATCCGCTGAACTGGTGCTGGCGCTGCTGTGTTTTGTTTTGCTGACGGCCTGGAAGGCACCTTCCTGGTTGGTGGTGCTGGTGGGTGCGGGTGGTGGTTTGTTGCTTGGCCCATAGGCGCCTGATCAATTGCTAATCCTTGTCGGACATCAGATTGCCCAGCAGCAGGTGACTGTATTGCCGTTCCTTGTTGTAGGATTTGTCGCGAAAGAAGGGCCGTCCGGCGCGCCACAAGTTGAAGCCCAGTTCCGCCGACCAGCGTTTGGCCTGGACTTGTGCCTGCTTGGCAGCGGGGACTGTTGAGGCGGCTTGCGGCGGTTTTTGTGCCCACAGAATCCAGTTGCCATCTTTTGTTGTGGCATGCCGTGTTATAGGGAAGCGTTGCTTTAACTTCCACAGCCAGATGGCCTGATCGCGGTGTTCGCGCCACAGGTTCAGTACCAGCCAGCCACCAGGAGCCAGATGCTGGTGGCAGTGATCCAGAAAGTTTTCCTGCAGTTGTTGCTGATCCAGTCCGTCGGCCAGAAACAGATCGCTGAGTAACCAGTCGGCAGCGTTGGCAGGCGCTTGCGCCAGCCAAACGCCTGCATCGGCAATATTGACGTTGAGGTGGTCATTGCGAGGCAGGGCAAAATACTGTCGTGCCACCTGTAATACCGCAGCGCGTAGTTCTACCACGTTGATTTGGGCGTCGGGGAGCAGGCGGTGGATGGCACTGGTCAGTAGTCCACCACCCAGCCCCAGCAGGCTGATCTGCTGCGGGGGTTGTTCGGTAAACAGTAACAGCGAAGCCAGCATGGCGCGGCTGTATTCATGCTGCAGCTGTATTGGCTGATGTTTGAGCAAGCAACTTTGTTCATCAGCGGTGCCGAAACTGAGGTAGCGTTTATTACCATCGTCGAACACTTGTATGACGCCATAGTCGTCGTAGCGTCGGTGTATTTCATTGGCAGCAATAAACCACTCACTCATAGTGTGATGCCTGTGTTCAGAGTGTTTTCAGGAATACCTTGGAGTTGCGCTGGAAGTTATAGAGCTTCTGACGCTCTTCGGGTAGATCAGATACTTGACCAGGCACAAAGCCTTGCTCAATAAACCAGTGTGCGGTTCGGGTCGTTAGCACAAACAGTTGTTGATACTGACGTCTGCGGGCTTCCTGTTCGATCTGTTCCAGCAATAGCTGGCCGCGATGGCCACCACGATAGTCGGGATGCACGGCCACACAGCCAAGCTCGGCACGATCATCAGAATAAGGATACAAGGCGGCGCAGGCGGTGATCATGCCGTCACGTTCGATGACGTAAAAGCGGCTCAACTCGGTTTCCAGCAACTCCCGTGAACGGCGCACCAGGATACCGGCATCTTCCAGCGGTTTCAGCAGGGTGAGAATGCCACCAACATCATCAATTCTGGCGGGCCGCAGCTGGTCGTAAGGATCCTGGCTGATCATGGTGCCCTTGCCTTCACGGGTAAACAGCTCTTGCAGCAGCGCGCCGTCGTGGTGAAAACTGATCAGGTGGGCGCGTGGCACGCCCTGGCTAACGGCTCTCAGTGCCGCTTCGGCATGGTTGCGTGCTTCGCCGCTGATTTGTGGCAAGCGTTCTTCCAGTGCACGACAGGTCAACTGTTGCAGGGTATGGCCAGTGTTATCCAGCAAGCCGTCATCCTGACCCATCAGAATCAGTTTGTCGGCGCGCAGGCTGGTGGCGGTGTGGCGGGCGACATCTTCAACGGCGAGGTTGAAGACTTCCCCTGACGGTGAGTAACCCAGGCAGGACAGCAGCACAATATTACCGGCCGCCAGCAGATCCGTAATGGCGCTGTGGTCTATCCGGCGAACTTCGCCAGTGTGCTGGAAGTCGATGCCGTCAATCACCCCCATGGGCCGGGCGGTGACAAAGTTGCCGCTGACAACTCGCATGCGGGCACCGTGCATGGGAGAGTTGGGCAGCCCAACCGACATGCGTGATTCAATATCGGCCTTGACGTAGCCAACGGCAGCCTTGACGGCAGTCAGGGCCTGACGGTCGGTGATACGGAAGTCCCTGTGGAAGGTACTCTGTGCCCCCAGGCGCTCAAGGGCCATGTCGATTTGTGGCCGGGCACCGTGCACCAGTACCAGGCGTACGCCGAGACTGGTGAGCAGGGCGATATCCTGCACGACGTTGGTGAAGTTGGCATCGGCGATGGCATCACCTTCGAACATCAGCACAAAGGTTTTGCCCCGGTGCGCATTGATGTAGGGGGAAGACTGGCGGAACCATTGCACGTAAGCGGTGGTGTCAGGGGTCACTGGCGTCAATGCTGTGTCTCAGGCAAATAGGGTTAATAAACTGATTTAACCACGCTCACCGGCTGCGGACTACTTCCGCCGCTGAAATGGCAGTCTAGCGGCGGCGGTGCGAGTGGCAGATAATGGTCAGCGGCTCTCTTCGAGACAAAATTGCTGTATCAGCGAGCGAATCAGCTCGACCCCCGGCGCTATCTGGCTGAGCGCCAGAAATTCATCGACCTGATGAGCCTGATCAATACTGCCTGGCCCCATGACGATGGTTTCAAACCCGAGTGCCTGCAGAAAGGGCGCTTCGGTAGCAAAAGCGACGGCTTCACTGCGATGGCCGGTCAATCGCTCTGCCGCTTGCACCAGCGGGCTGCTGGCAAGGGTTTCAAACGGTTCGATACCCGGGAAGTGGGTTTCCAGTTCAAAAATTACGTTATTCCGGGCAGCTATCGGACTCAGCCGCTGGCGAATTTCGTGGCGCAAATCGTCATTACTCATACCGGGCAAGGCGCGCAGGTCGAAGGCCAGTTCGCAACTGCCGCAAATCCGGTTGGGGTTGTCACCCCCGTGGATGCAGCCAAAGTTGAGCGTGGGGACCGATACGGCAAAATGGGCATTGCTGTACTGCGCAGCCAGCTCCTGGCGCAGGTTTTTCAGCTCACCAATAACATCGTGCATGGCGTCAATACTGTTGATGCCCAGTGCCGGGTTGGACGAGTGTCCAGCACGTCCGGTCAACCGTACGCTTTCCATTATAATCCCCTTGTGCATGCGGATAGGGCGCAGGCTGGTGGGTTCACCGACCACCGCATAACGGCCCTTCAGTCGGCCCTGGCGGGCGAGGTCGCGGGCGCCGCACATCGAGCTTTCCTCGTCGGCAGTGGCCAGAATCATCAAGGGTTGTTTGAAGTCGCTGGTATGAAACGCCTGTACGGCTTCCAGTACCAGTGAGAAAAAGCCCTTCATATCGCAGGTACCCAGGCCATACAGACGACCGTCCCGCTCGGTAAGGGTGAAGGGGTCTGAGATCCAGCGTTCCGGGTTGCAGGGCACGGTGTCGGTATGTCCACTCAGCACCAGGCCACCATCCCCCGTTCCTCGTGTCGCCAACAGATTGGCTTTGCCTGGATTACCTGCCACCGGCAGAATTTCAGTGGCAAATCCCAGTGTTTCAAACCAGCCGGCCAGGCTCTGAATCACCGCCAGATTACTCTGGTCGTATTGGGGCAGCACCGAGCTGATACTGTTGTGACCAACCAGTGTGGACAGGCTTTCGACAAATGTGGGTACTTTCTTGACAGAATTGGACATGGAGCAATGACCTTGTGCTTGCGCAACCTGACGAGCGTCATGACAATAGCGTCATGACTTATGAAATCGAGCTCAAATTACGTTTTGCTCCAGACAAGACGGCGGCATTGCAGCAGGCGCTGGATAGTCGGGCAACCCGTGGCGGACATTCTACGCTGAACAATACCTACTTTGACACTGAGGAAGGAGCCTTGTCGCGCCAGACCTGTGCCTTGCGGATTCGACAAAAGGGAGAGACCGCCTTCGAGCAAACCCTGAAGACCCTGGGTAGCAGTCAGGGCGGCTTGACGGTGCGCCATGAGTGGAACTGGCCACTTGATCAAGGGCAGCTGGATGCCTCCTTGCTGGCCTCCGACGAGGTGTTGGGGCACTGGCCTGAAGGCATCTCTGCTGACTCCCTGATGCCCCTGTTTAACACTCACTTTGAACGTCAGCGCTGGATTTGGCAGCTGGGTCAGAGTGAGGTGGAAATTGTGCTGGATCAGGGCCTGGTACAGGCGCAAGGAGCCGAGATACCGCTGTGTGAGCTGGAGTTGGAACTGTTGCAGGGTGACCCGGCAGTGATCTGGAGGATGGCGGAAGCGCTTTGTGCTGAAGTGCCCTTGTGGATCAGCGATATCAGCAAGGCTGAACGGGGCTACCGGCTGCTAGGGCTGGGCCGCGACTGGCAACAGCCGGGTGATGTTTTTGAGGTCGGTGTCGACTTCGCCAATTTGCCAGATCAACTGAACAATTGCTTCGAATGGATCAAGCGGGCGTTAGAGACCCTGCTGTGGGAAGGACCACCACCCACCACTCAACTGGCCGTCGGCTTTGCCGCCCACCTGCTGGCATTTTTTACGTTGGCCCGGCTGGAGCCGTCGTACCGGCAATGCCTGCCGACAGTGACCTTGGTTAATCCGTCGCTGGCACTGACGAGTGCCTGTCTGGTACGGACTGAGTTTGCCCAGCAGTCGCCGGTTGTACAATGTGCGGTCACAGATATAGCCGAGTGGCGTGATCAGCCGATGCTGGCTCAGACCTTGTTGAAATTGGGTCGCTGGTTGTGGCAGTTGCAGACGAGTACCAGCACCCCGCTGCCGCAACAGGGTAAGATGACATTCGACCGGTTGCTGGCACAGTGTCAGAGTGATCCAGAACATCGTGGGGCAGGGTTGGAACAGCCACAACGGCTGGTCGAATGGATGTTACTGGACGACGGCCTGGCATTGACTTCCCGCTGGCATCATGATGTTCGCACCAGCGCTGCCGAGCTACTGGGTTTACAGCTTGAACTAACGGCTATTCGACATTACACCCCGACGTTGAATAGCGAAGACTGGCGACAACGTTGCCAGCAGCGGGATGACCGTCGGTTACATCTGTCCAGCTTGCTGATCCAGCTGTCAGAACAACGCCCCCTAGTTTAATCCACTTCACTACCCCGGAGTTTTTCCATGCAGTCTAGTGCTGATCGCCAACTGAGTCTCACCGGTCTGCTGGAGGATATGCGCAGAGACAAGTTGCTCAGCTCTAACGATTATGAACAGGCGTTGGGCATTCGCCGTCAATCTGGCGAAGCCAGCCTTCATCCGCTGACCTTGCTGGCGCGACAGAATTTTCACGATGCCCGTCCGAACGGCAAAACGTTGACAGAAGATGCCCTTTGCGAGTGGCTGGCCGGTCGAGTGGGGATGACTGCCTGCCAGATTGATCCACTGGAAATTGATGTGCCCTTGGTCACGGATGTGATGTCCTATGCCTTTGCCGAACGTCATCGTATTCTCGCAGTGCGGGTGACCAGTGATGAACTGGTGGTGGCTACGGCGGAACCGGATGTGGCCAGTTGGGTGGGTGATCTGGAGCATGTCTCCCGGCGCACAATTCGCCGAGTACTGGCGGCACCTTCATCCATAGAGCGTTATCGGGTTGAATTTTATCAGCTGGCCAACTCGGTTAGCCGTGCGCGTGGTGATCATGCCGGTGCCAGTGCGGTACAGAATCTGGAAACCATGCTGGAGCTGGGCAAGGCCCGAGCTCCAGACGCCAATGATGAGCATATTGTCAATATTGTTGACTGGCTGTTGCAGTACGCTTTTGATCAGCGCGCCAGTGATATTCACCTGGAACCGCGCCGCGAGGTAGCCCATGTCCGCTTCCGGATTGATGGTGTACTGCATAATGTGTACGAGTTGCCTGCCCAGGTGGGCACTGCGGTGTTGGCGCGGATCAAATCGCTCGGACGTATGAATATTGCTGAAAAACGCAAGCCACAGGACAGTCGGCTGAAGTCAAAGACGCCTTCCGGGCAAGAAGTGGAATTACGTTTGTCGACCTTGCCAACCGCCTTTGGTGAAAAGCTGGTGATGCGTATTTTTGATCCGCAGGTACTGGTGCGCAGCTTTTCCGAGCTGGGTTTTGGCAAGGAAGATCAGCGCCGCTGGCAGCAAATGGTCAGCAATAATCACGGCATCGTATTTGTCACCGGTCCTACCGGTTCCGGTAAAACGACGACGCTTTATTCCACGCTGAAGCAGTTGGCGACGACGGATGTAAACGTGTGCAGCATTGAAGACCCGATTGAAATGGTGGAAGCGTCTTTTAATCAGATGCAGGTGCATCCGGGTATAGACCTGACCTTTGCCAGCGGGGTACGGGCTTTGCTGCGGCAGGATCCTGACATCATCATGGTAGGAGAGGTTCGAGACCTTGAAACGGCAGAGATTGCGGTGCAGGCAGCGCTGACGGGTCATCTGGTCTTGTCGACGTTGCATACCAATGATGCGCCTTCGGCGTTTACCCGATTGCAGGAGTTGGGTTTGCCAGCTTATCTGATACGCTCCAGTGTGCTGGGTGTGATGGCGCAACGGTTGATTCGTTCATTGTGCCCTCACTGCAAGAAAAAACAGCCCACTGACGAAGCGGTATGGAAGCAATTGACGGCACCATGGTTGGTGAAAACCCCCGAACAGGTGTACACCGCCGTTGGCTGTCTTGAGTGCCGAGGTACCGGTTATATGGGCCGTATGGGTATCTATGAAGTGATGCCGATGACCGAAGCACTGGAACCCCTGGTCAATGAGCAAACGGATCAGCAAAAACTGCGGCAGGCCGCGATGAAAGAAGGCATGCACAGCTTGCGTCTCAGTGGTGCCCACAAGGTCGCAGCGGGTTTGACAACAATGGAAGAGGTAATGCGTGTCGCGCCATTAGCTCGTCATTCAAGCTGATATGGTTAACAGCAATTCAGTAACGCGAATCGTCATGGAGCGTAAAGCCTCCAGCCGCTACAATGACTGACAGCTAATCAAGGTAACAGGACATTCAGGTGCAAAAACTCGTTCCTCCGATTATCGATCTCGAAGCCTCAGGCTTCGGTTCAGGCAGTTATCCGATAGAAATCGGATACGCGCTGGAGGATCGTATGGTTAATTGCTGCCTGGTGCGCCCGGCCCCGTCATGGCGACACTGGAGCGATGATGCGGAAAAAATTCATGGCATTTCACGCAACATGCTTGAAGAGGACGGTCTGAGTCCTCGCGAAGTGGCGTTACGTCTGAACGATGCCCTGCGTGGCAAAACCCTGTACTCCGACGCCTGGAGTTATGACAGTTCCTGGCTTGGACGGCTGTTCGATGAAGCCGAGCTGATACAGCGCTTCCGCATTGAGACCATCAACCGCCTGCTCACCCAGGAGCAGATGGAAGCATGGCACGACACCAAAGACAGTCTGTGGGCTGAAATGAGCATAGATCGCCATCGTGCTGCCAATGACGTACGGGTGTTACAGGAAACGTTCTTGCGAGTCACTGGACGGATCTGAATTCAGCATCGCGGGTGTTGCTTGTTCTCTCGACCCTTATGTTCGGGGGTTTTCTCGTCATTCTGTCTGTTATGCTGTCACCCGCGGCGGTTCTGGTTAGTGCCGTTAAAAACTTGCGGGTTGGTTCGCTGGTTTTGTATTGCAAACATGGCTACATTGGATGCCCCTCATTCGGGCCCTACCGACCTCTGACGAGAACTGGAGATAAGAATGGATGTCAGCCAGTTAATACCACTGGCAGCGCAGCTCGTGACCCTGGTCGCCCTGTTTCTGGTGGTTACCCCGTTAAAAAAACGTCTTGATCAAATTGAATCCCGTCAGAAAATACAAGCTGCCGAGCAGTCAGAGCAATATAAGCTCAGCTCAGAAACTCTGGACAGTGTGGTTAATGAAATCAAGGATCACTTCGAAATCAGCCTGAACAATCTGCTGCGCGATACCGATGACATCAACAACAATCTGAAAGTTAATGGTGAACAAAGCCAGCGCGCACTGGAATTGCAGGAATTGGCATTCAGTGAAGCCACCACCGGCAATACCCGGATCCAGGATGTGTTGTCGGAAAACCATCGTCGTCAGCAAAAATTGATTGAAGACCTGACCCGTACTTCGGTGGCTGCATTCCGTGAAACGACCGCTCATGTGCAGGGGAATGTTCACCAGGCGCTCGAAGTGCACAACGGCGCATTACTCAAACTGAGCGAATCTTCCCAACGTATGCTTGGCGGTATGACTGCGAATTTCAGTGAAATAAGCAAGGAAATTGCCACCCTCAAAAAGGCGGTGGCAGCGATTATCAACTTCCAGCGCAGTTTTGATCACACAATAGCCACCCGTTTAGAGCAGGCGCTGGAACCGGTGGGCGAGCAGCAAAAGCAGCACTTGGCGGAGCTTCACTCGGTATTTGAGCGTCAGGGTCAGCAACTGGAGCTGGCTGAAACATTCATGACCACATTGGCAGACATCAATCGTTCCTTGCAGATGCAGCGGCAGCAGTTACATGACGTGAGCGAGAACAGCAGCACTGTTGCTGATATGACGGAAAACCTGGTGCGTAACCAGCTGGAAGCCAGCACCTTTGAGCGTCGGCATGAGTCCCTCAGCCAGGAAGTGGCAGAACTGTCAGTGATGATGCAGCCGCTACTGGAATCCATTCATGATACGCATCCGGCGGCGGCTGGTGATGCCGCAGCGCTGGCTGAATCTCTGGATGCGTTGCGTCTGACACAGCAGCAGGCGGCGACGGAGCTACATGACCTTCGGCAAGTGATGCAGTTGTTACGTCTGCAAAAACTGGTTTCAACCAGTATTGCTAACCAGGCACTGTCGACCGATATCAGTGCCAATGGTGCCCGTATAGAAACTGCGGATACGGTGCAGTATTTAAGCCCGTGCCGTATCGAGCAGGTAGAAGACAAGTCGACAGGGGAGTCAACCCGATTCAAGTTTGATGATAGCGGTCGCAAGCTGACGGCGGAAACCTTTATCAGTGATCGTCTCAAGTATCGGATGCATTTTGATGTGGCCGGTAATCCGACCCGCTCCTCCGAATACGATGAGCTGGGTCGGGAGGTCTTTCAGTACGACTACAATCCGTTTGGTGAACTGGTCAGGAAGACTCAGCTGCATTATGACCCGACGGGTATGGCGGCTGGCAGCACCGAAACCTTGCTGGTCTGATTAACGATACAGGTTGGCTTTGCCGTTGCCAGCGTCAGGCTGGGTCTTGAAACGGCGATGTAACCACAAATATTGCTGTCTCTTATACACATCTCCGAGCCCACGAGACAGGCAGAAATCTCG
>CAJXTI010000086.1 GCA_913061185.1 uncultured Oceanobacter sp. | reverse complement strand
AGATTTCTGCCTGTCTCGTGGGCTCGGAGATGTGTATAAGAGACAGCCTTTATATATGGTCGCTAACGATACTTCCGGCGGGCATACACCTTTCAGATAGAACAGCGAGAAACCCACCGGCGGTGTCAGGAACGAGGTCTGCAAGGTCAGCGCGACCAGCATCACAAACCACACCAGAGTCGGATTATCCATGACGCCGTAGCCGTTGATGGAAATTTCCAAGGCACTGATCACCGGCGCAACCAGCGGTAGAATAATCAGCGTGATTTCGATCCAGTCGAGGATAAAACCGAGTAAAAATACGATGCCAAGAATAAACAGAATAATGCCGTAGGGGCCAAACGGCAGGGCGGTCAGTAACGACTCGATGTATTCGTCACCGCCCAGTTCCCGCAGTACCAGTGCAAACATGGTGGCCCCGATAAAGATCGCGAAGATATAACCGCTGACGTTGAGGGTATCGTGCAGACACTCGCGCACGACCTTGATATTCAGCCGTTTGTTTTGCCAGGCCAGGCCCATAGCCGCCGCTGCACCTACGGCAGAAGCTTCCGTCGGCGTGGCAATACCGGCAAAAATACTGCCGAGTACGGCCAGAATCATCGCCAATGTGGGTGCTACGGCCTTGAAAACATCGATCCAGACCTTGGCCGTCACTGGCTGAATGTTGTCGTCCAGTGGCATGGATGAGGGTTTAAACAGACCCCAGCCGAGAATGTAGACGATGTACAACACGCCCAGCAGCAGGCCGGGCATAACCGCTCCCATAAACAGGTCACCGACCGACAGTGCCAGCTGGTCGGCCATGATCACCAGCATGATGCTGGGGGGAATCAAGATGCCCAGCGTCCCGGCGCTGGCAATGGTGCCGACGGTGACGGTTTTGTCATAACCCTGGCTCAGCATGGCAGGCAGTGACATGACTCCCAGCAATACGACCGAGGCACCGACAATACCGGTGGATGCCGCCAGAATAATCCCGATCAGCACGACAGTAATGGCCAACCCGCCGCGTACTCGGCCAAACAGCGCCTGGAAGGATTTCATCAGATTTTCGGCGACACCAGACTTATCGAGCAGGTTGCCCATAAAGATAAACATCGGCAGTGCCACCAGAATCCAGTTGTCCATGATCTTGTAGGTGCGGTCAACGACCAACCCCACCGAGGTAAAGTCGATACCAATCAGGGTGTCGAGGTACGTATCCGACAGGTAGGCCAGCAGGGCAAACACAGTACCAACACCGCCCAATACCCAGGCGACCGGAAAACCGCTAAACAGCAGCAGGATAAAACTGGCGAACATGGCGATGATGAGGATTTCATTAATTTCCATCGTGGTGACCTCCGCTCAGATGACGTTGCAGCAGGATGGCTTCACGAAAGAGGCGGTTCAGTGCGGCGATGATCATTAACCCCATGGTGACAGGAATCAGGGTTTTGATCAGCCAGCGCCAGGGCAGCCCGGCGGGTGCAATCGAGCGCTCATCAATGCGCCACGACTGATAGACAAAATCCAGCCCGTGATAAAACACCAGCGACAAAAACGGCAGCAACAATAACGTCAGCCCGAGAATTTCTACCAGATGTTTGGCTGTTGGGCCGAACTGACAGTGCAGGACATCCACCCGCACGTGGCTGTTGTTGGCCTGGGCATACACGACACCGGCAAAGACGCCGATGGCGTATAAGTGCCATTGCAGTTCTTCCAGCGCGATCATGCCAGCACTGAAGCCGCGACGCAGCATGACCTGGGTGAGAATCACCACCATCAGGATGGCGAAGATCCAGGCGACGGCTTGACTGAGCCGGATCAGCAGCCGATCGACGGTGTCGGCAAATGGCACCGGAAGGGCAGTATCTGGGTGCTGGTTCATGGGTGTTCCTGCGAGTGTTCGTTGATAAAGCGTTGATGCGAAAAACAAAACAGGGTGTCTGGCAGACACCCTGTCGGCAGCAACTCAGCTGCGGCCCGGTAGGCTCGTATCAATCGCGAGGCAGAAAGGCGCGGCTGGACCACAACTTGTAGTTGCTGCGGAAGGTTTGCAGATCGTCATAGACCGCCGCGAAGGTCGGATCCTTGCGCTGTTCGGTGGCGACTTCTTCCCATGCGCCTTCAAAGGCATCCAGCATTTCTTTCGGCCACTCGTGCACGGTTACGCCGCGCTCCTCAATGTTGGCGCGGATCGCTTCAAACTGAATGTATTCAGACTCTGCCACCGAGTTGGTGACCGATGCCTTACAGGTGGTTGATACCACGGCGCGCTGCTGGTCGGTCATGCCTTTCCAGGTATCGCCGTTGACCAATAATTCAAAGAAGGTGGCCTGCTGATGCCAGCCAGGAAAGTAGTTGTGCTTGGCAACCTTGTAGAAACCGAGCTTCTGGTCGATCGCCGGTTGCGAAAATTCGGTGGCATCAATGGCTCCTTTTTCCAGTGCACCAAAGATTTCACCACCTGGAATCAGTGAGGTGGAGACCCCCAGCTTGGCCAGTACTTCACCACCCAGACCATAGAAACGCATGTTCAGACCTTTGAGGTCTTCAAGGGAGTTGACCGGCTTTTTGAACCAGCCAGAGGTTTCCGGGCTGATCAGTGCGCAGGGCTCAACGTGGACGTTGTAACCGGCATCATCGTACATTTTTTGATACAGCTTGAGACCGTTGCCATAGTACATCCAGGCGGCAAATTCCGGCGCTTCCGGGCCAAACGGGATGGTTGAAAAGATGGCGGCGGCAGGCATTTTGCCAGCCCAGTAACCGGCGATGGAGTAACCCGAGTTAACTTTGCCAGTGGATACCGCATCGAGGATTTGCAGCGGAGCGACCAGTTTGCCCGGTTCATACAGTTTCATTTTGACTTCGCCACCCGAGACAATCGGTAGTTGTTCAGCAACCCACGCGATGGGTGTTCCCAGGGCTGGCAGGTTGGAGCCAAAAGCGATCGGGGTTTTCAGTAAGACAGGTTTTGCCTGTACGGCAGTGCAGCAGAGCGCCAGCGCTGATGTGGCCACCAGAGTCGTAAGAGTGCGTTTCATAGCCTGATCCTGATTATTATTTTTTCAGTAGCTGTACGTCCATTGGTTGAAAAAATGGCACGCCAGAGTGTGTGAAAAACTATAGGGAGGCGGCCTGGGGCATCCTACCCTTCTTTGGTAGGGGAATTTGCCAAGACCTACCAAAGTAGGTTGAGCGGGAGAAATAACCTGTATACAAGAGAGATCAGGCCGATTCCGATTCACGTTTTGTGGGGTAAACAATAATAATGGCCTCAGTAATAATGACTTCAGTATCAACAGGCCGCGTGACGACTTGCGCGAGTAGAGGCCGATTCCATGGATAGCCTGATTCATCAGGTCTGGTTTGTCGGTGGGCTGTCACTGATGTACGTCGGCTTTTTGTTTGTGATCGCCATTTGGGGGTCACGCTGGATGCGGCCTTCCTGGCAGCCTTATGTGTACAGTCTGACGCTGGCCATTTTTTGCACCACCTGGGCGTTTTACGGCACGGTACAACAGGCGCTGACCCATGGCTGGATTTTGGCACCGACCTACGCCGGAGCCATCCTCCTGATTACTGTGGGCTGGAAGGTCATGGATCGGATTATCCAGATCGCCCGGCAGGAAAACAGCACCACAATTTCCGATTTTATCTCGGCCCGCTTCGGTCATAGCCGGGGCGTGGGCATTCTGGTGGCGCTACTGTGTTTGCTGGGGGTGGTGCCTTATATCGCGTTGCAGCTCAAGGCAGTGTCTGCCAGTTTCCAGCTGGTAACGCTGACCAGTTCGGTCGAATTAAGCTGGTACAGCGACCCGACGCTGATCATCGCTGGCATCATGGCCATTTTCAGTATTCTGTTTGGTACCCGCACGGTGGATTCCAGCGAAAGCCATCAGGGCATGATGCTGGCAATTGCGTTCGAATCGCTGGTCAAGCTGGTGGCACTGACCGCCGTCGGGCTGTTTGCTGTGTATGGTCTGTACGACGGCTTTGCCGATCTGGTGAACAAGGCCATGGCAGAAGGTGATATTGCCCGTACCCTGACGGATTATGCCGATCCCAGTGTCTATCTGACCCATGCCTTGCTGGGGGGGATCGCCATTATTGCCTTGCCGCGTCACTTCCACGTAGCGGTAGTGGAATACCGCTCGCAGCGCGATATTCGTGCCGCCCGCTGGATGTTTCCGCTCTACTTGCTGGCGATCAATCTGTTTGTATTGCCACTCGGCATGGTGGCGATGCTGAATCAGGATCTGCTGGAATCCTTCACCTATATCACGCTGGAACTGCCACTGGCATTTCATCAGGAATGGCTGGCGTTGCTGGCTTATATCGGCGGGCTGTCGGCGGGGACGTCGATGGTGATTATCTCCTCAATCACCCTGGCGACCATGGTGTGTAATGAAATCGTCTTGCCCATTCTGATCAAGTTTGGCTGGCAGGGTAACGGCACTGGCATCAAACTGCGGGTGTTGCTGATCCGCCGGGTGGCGATTGTCGGTGTGCTGGCGCTGGCCTTTATTTACTACCGTTTGCTGTCGCAGTTTCACAGCTTGTCGGAAATCGGCTTGCTGGCCTTTGTTGCCATCGCCCAGTTTGCGCCAGCAATACTGGTCGGGATGATCTGGCACGGTGCCAATCGTATGGGGGCTTACTGGGGGATTGGCACCGGGTTTGCGGTGTGGTCTTACACGCTGTTCCTGCCGGTAGTATCGGATATGGGCTGGGTGGATCCGGCCTTTCTTGACGGGCCATGGGGGTTGGCGTTTTTACAACCCCACGGCTTGCTGGGGCTGAATGAACTCAATCCGATTGTGCACGGCACCTTCTGGAGCCTGATGCTGAATACCCTGATGCTGGTGATTGCGTCGCTCTATCACAAACCCAGTTTTGCCGACACCGAACAAGCCCAGCGTTTTGTTTACAGTACCGGCTCATCGGGTCAGCTCAGTTCGCGGCGTTATGCCATTCGAGCCCAGGATTTACGTGCGTTGCTGCAGCGGTTTATCAATCCGGCCAAGGTCAACGCGTTTTTTGAAGATTTCAGCAATCCGCTCACTGGTCGGATATTGCATCGTGGCGAAGTGGATGAACCCATGCTCAAAGAAGCGGATCGTTTGCTCAGTTCGGTGGTGGGACGCAAGGGTTCGGCGCTGCTGTTACGTAATCTGGTTGAGGACGATACCGGCCAGTACACCACGCTGAATAACCTGGTTGAGGAAGTCTCCGAGGTGGTGCTGTTCAATCGCGACCTGCTCAATTCCATTCTGCACAGCCTCAACCAGGGCATCACGGTGGTGGATGAACACCTGACGCTGGTGGCCTGGAATCAGCGCTTTGCCAGCTTGTACGGTTTCCCCCAAGGGTATTTGTACGTCGGCCAGTCGGTCGAGGCACTGCTGGGGCATATTGCCCGTTCCGGCGGCTATGGTGACCAGAATGTTGACGCACTGGTGGCGCAACGCTTCAGGGAGTTACGCAATCGGGAGATACTGCATTACGTGCGTAAAACCCGTGATGGTCGTTCGATCGAACTGAGTGGCACCCCGATTGGCGAAAATCTCTACATCACGGTGTACAGCGACATTACCGAATATCGCCATATCGAAGACCAGTTACGCAGCGCCAACGAAGTGCTGGAACAGCGGGTCGAAGAGCGCACCCGTAAACTCACCGAACTGAATAATGACCTGCAAAAGGCCAGCCGTAACAAGACCCGCTTTCTGGCCGCTGCCGGGCACGATCTGGTGCAGCCATTAAATTCGGCGTCGCTGTTTTCAGCGTCGATACTGAACAAACTGGAGCGCAAGCAGGCAGCCAGTCCCGGTGCGGTGGATGAAATCATGCCGGTGGCCCAGCATCTGGATCAGTCGCTGCACTCCGCTGAGTCATTACTGAACGAGTTACTGGAAATCTCCAAACTGGATGCCGATATCGTCCGCCCCCGCCGCCAGGTGTTTGCGCTGTGTCGGGTGCTGGACTCGCTGGTGGATGAGTTTCGTCCGCTGGCGGAACAGAAAGGTATCGAACTTCACTATCTGCGCAGCAGCGCCAGAGTGGATTCCGACCCGGTACTGTTGCGGCGTATCGTACAAAACCTGCTGAGCAACGCGCTGCGCTACACCCGTCAGGGGAAGATACTGGTTGGCACTCGACGTCAGCAACAGGGCGTACAGGTGCAGGTACTGGATACCGGCATCGGCATACCGGCCCATGAACTCGATATGATTTTTGAAGAATTTCATCGCCTTGAAGGAGTCCGTAATGGCGTTGAGCCTCATGCTCCGGCGAATACCAAAGGCTTGGGGCTGGGATTATCGATTGTACGGCGTTTGTGTTTGTTGCTGGATCACCCGATGAGGGTGGTTTCCGAACCGGAGCAGGGCAGTTGCTTCAGTGTGTCGATTCCAACGACCGTCGCACCATTAACGGCCACGCCGTCTGCTCGTGATGATCAAGGCGAACGCGGTTCCGGGCTGGTGCTCTGCATCGATAACGAACAGCAGATTATTGATGGCATGGCCATGTTGCTGGGCGACTGGGGCTATCAGGTGATTACCGCCAACAGCTTTAACCGCGCCCGCAAAGCCCTTGCCGGGCAGATACCGGATCTGGTGATCATCGACTACCACCTGGATCAGGGTGTCACCGGGCTGGATGTGATGGCCGGATTCCGCCAGGTCTGGCAGCGCCAGGTACCTTGCATGGTGATTACTGCCGACTACACCGATGAGGTCAAACAGCGGATAGAAGAACTGGGCTTCATGTTGTTACGCAAACCGGTGAAACCAATGGCGTTACGAGCACTGTTGAACAAGATGCTCTAGCAGGCTGTCGGGCTTAGGGCTGCGCTACTGCGGAAAAGCTGAAGCTGGCTCTTTTTTGAGCAAATTCTGGTTAAATAGAACCACTATTCGCCTCAAATGTGCGCAAACATCGCTCAAACCAGTTTTTCCCTCGCGACGAACGCCTCAGTCCGGAATATCCAGCTGCTGCACAATCAGTGCCGCCTGGGTGCGATTATTGATGTTCAGCTTGCGGAAAATATCGCTGATATGGGATTTGACCGTGGTTTCCTTGATGTTCAGCGTGTAGCCAATTTGCTTGTTCAGCGCCCCCTCGGCAATCAACTGCAACACCCGCAGTTGCTGGGGGGTCATCTGGCCCAGACGGGCCGTCATATCGTTGTTGGGCTGATCGGTAAATTCAGGAAAACTCAGCTTGCCTTCCATCACCTGCGCCAGCGCCTGACTGATACCTTCAATCGTGGTCGACTTCTGGATATAACCCAGTGCTCCCAGCTGGCGAACATTTTCAATCACCAGCCGGTCTTCACTGGCACTGACAACCACAATGGCCAGATGCGGAAACTCGGCCCGCAGTCGCATTAACCCCATCAGTCCGGTATTACCCGGCATACGCAGGTCGAGCAATAACAGGTCGGTGGCTTGTTGCCCAACCGTCTGCAGTACCTGATTAAAGTCCTCACATTCACTGCTGGAGCAGGGCATGCCGGTTTCAGCCAAGGCATCACTCAGTGCGCGGCGGAAGAGTGGGTGATCGTCAGCGATCAGAACCTGGTACATACATTATCCCGGTTTTTATAATTATCTCCGTGAATCTACTCCCGGC
Source organism: uncultured Oceanobacter sp. (assembly GCA_913061185.1). Classification (GTDB taxonomy): domain Bacteria; phylum Pseudomonadota; class Gammaproteobacteria; order Pseudomonadales; family Oceanobacteraceae; genus Oceanobacter; species Oceanobacter antarcticus. Next base: position 3,798 of record CAJXTI010000086.1, on the reverse strand, counting down.
TTTCTGGGTCAGGCAAGCCTTTCCGGGAAGAAAGCACTCATATTCCTACTAAAGTAGGGAGACTATAGCAGGACGACTATAGCAGGGCTTTTAATATTATTAATAACCTTAACGAATTCATTGTCAGTGTTTTTTTTATTAATAATAAAAACAATCAAAATAGGTGGCTGACTAGTGCTTTGGTAGCCGTCGGGATTTTTTATTGCCGATTTTATGATCAATAACATATCCGGTTTTTTGCTCCCTACTATTTTACGGGATACCCGTCGGGAACCCTTGGATATAGTTTTTTGATCATTTGTGGCGCTGGCATGGCCAGAACGACCAATATCTGCAAATGGAAAATAACAAGCACAAAACAACTAACGGCAGGAAATACCATGCACAATAACAATAATGCAGGATGGTTCTCGATCACGGTTTTGGCGGCAGCGGTAATGGCAGCATCGGCCATGGCTCAGGCCGAGATTGAAAGCAGCAACAGCTTCAGTGGTTATGTCAAAACCGATATTCTGTTTGATGCCGAGAACGACGGCTCTGCAACCCATACCCGTGGACAGTCACTGATCACCCTGAATGAAAACGAAGCGGAAGACGAAGAGGGTGACCTGAACATGTCGTCACTGGAATCCCGCCTCAAGTTTGTCCACTCCAGCACCGGAACCCCCGCCGGTAACCTGAAAGCCGTGATTGAGGGTGACTTCTTCTCCGGCACGGCGCGGGTATTTAACCTGCGCCATGCCTACCTGCAGCAGGATAATCTCACCATTGGCCGCACCTGGAGTACCTTTATGGATCTGGGAGCACTGGCAGAAACCGCCGACTTTGGTGGCCCTGCTGCGCGTATTTTTTCACGTAAATCGCTGGTGAAATACGCCATCCCAATGGGGGATGACACCCTGGAACTGGCTGCTGAACAGCCGGTGAACTCGGAAGATCCGAACGTCCCGGATCTGGTTGCCAAGTACACCGCCAAAACCCGTTTCGGCCATCTTTCCGCCGGTGTGTTGGTGCAGAAAATCAATGTCGATGATGGCACCAAAGACGACAGTGCTACGGCGATTGCCGGACGATTCTCCGGTCGTATCAATATGGCGGGCGATAATCTCAAGTTTGCGCTGATCTCGGGTTCCGGCCTGGGTGGTTACATGAACTTTGGTGATGTGGCGGCCTACGATTTCAGCGGCGACAGCCTGGAGCTATCGAGGCAGACCGGCGTTAAAGTGGCCTATCAACACGTGTTTTCCCCGGCATTCCGTTCTACGTTGCGGCTGGCCAAAACCACCTCTGAAATTGATGGCAACGACATGGGTGACTTCTCTTCGATGCACCTGAACCTGATCTATAACGCCTACCAGCCACTGAAGTATGGCGTTGAGTTGATCAGGGCTACCAAGAAAAAAGCAGAGGGCAATACCTTTAGCGAAGACCTCAAATTGAGCCGCTTGCATCTGTTCGCCAAGCTGGCTTTTTAAACGCAGTTATTTGGGCAACTGGGTTGAAAACTACCGGTTGCAACTCACCGGTTACCCGACAGGATATGTCGCTTGTAGCCCCGATATTGCCTGAGGGATCAGGAATGCCCCTTCAAACGGAGCAGACAGGACGTTGGTATCAGGGCGGCGACAAGGATGTTAAGCAAGGATGTTAAGCAAGGATGCAGGGCAAGGATGCCTCTTTTCTCGATGCTATTCAGGGACGTTATGCCGTCGTTTATTGCTGATACAAGGTCATCATCTTGTATGAGTTATCCCTGAATTCATCCACCCAATGTGGCGGTGCGGTGACCCGAATATGATGATTCAGACCGTATACCCACCACTTGGTCTCCTGATCGTCGGGTACTCTGGCTTCCAGCTGATACCAGTCGCTGCCATCAAGCGGGGTAATCTTCTGTTCATCACCGAGTGGGGTTTCTTCAAGCCGTTGGGCGATAGCCGGAGCAATGTCTGCCTTGAGGGTGATCTCTCCGGCGGGTGTCCAGCCAAAATTAGCGATGTACTCATCAATATTGAAGTGAATATGCTCGTCGATGCCGTCGTCTGACAGCTCGGCATTCGAGATTCGGTGTAATGCAAAAATGACCGGGTTGGTGTAGTCGTTCGCCGTCGCAATAAGGTAGTGAACATTACCCTTGCTCACCAGCCCCAGCGGTGAGAACCGCAGGGTTTTCGGGTGATCTGCGGTGCGTTTGGCGTAGAGGGCCGTGAATTGTTTGCCGAGCAGCAGCGCCTGGGTCAGTGTCACCCAAACCTGATGATTAAATGCCGGTTTCTGCAATTGTTTTAATCCGGGGAGTACCCGAACTCGTTCAGGCCAGGCACTCAGGTGGCTGCCGTGGCGCTGGAGTACGGCTTCCGCTTCAGTAAACTGGGGCTCTATGCCCTGATAGACCTCGGCTGGTAATACTTGCTGCAAATAGGGCCGCGCCTGAAGGTAGCCCAATGCAATCACTGCCGTACTGGTCGGAGCAAGTTCCTTGCGACCTTTCAGAAAACGCCATGTCTGGCCTCTGCCCTGTTCACTGCAGTAGTAGGCGTAATGCTGCGACAGCTCAACCAGGTCTCGTTCAACGGTGCGCTTGTGGCAAGGGAAATGGGGATTGAGTTTTTCCCAGATGGCGCGGGTACTGACTGGCGGAGACGGTTCTTCCGGGATCATACGCAGCATTTCCATGCGACGTGCGAAGGTGGAGTAATCGTTAGACATGGTTCATATCCTTATGGGTCTTAGGCTCTATCCAGCCTGGCGAGTATAGCGCCAAATAAATGCAGGGTATGTTGTGCTTTTTTGACAGCAAACAGACCGGCTGATTGAGTGCATGTATCGGTCTGCAGGTGGGCCGATAGTGTGTCTTGCTGATCAACGTACAGCGCATAGGCATGACAGTCCGGGCAAAATTCGGGTATCTCGCTCAGAGAGTTATACAGACTGTGCCAGCGACATTGTGAGCAGCTGGCGCGATAGACGAAGGATGGGCTGGTTTTTTTCATGGTCACTTCCTGTTTGATCCAGAGAATGGCCATTGTTGGGAGTGACTGCGTCAGTCTGCGTCGCTTGCGCGGAGAATCTTGCTGTTCAGGCGATGGTTGGATCAAACTTCACCATTCTCAGTGAAACGCCCTGTCCGGATCCGCATGCGGGGTGTTGTGGGGCGGGGTGTTGTGGGGGCTGAGGGTTAGAGACCCTCGGCTACCCGATTATGCATTTTTCCCAACCCTCAACTGGAAAAGGTTACCCTCACAGTCACAGGCATCACATACTTGACGGCCACCAAACTCCCAGCTTTTTGGCGGATATATAGTGCCACCTTTTTCTTTGACTTTTTCCCCAATTAGTTCGAAGCGAGTATCGACAAAGAATGTTGGCTTTAGCGGCGTATTCTCTCTGACCTCATGTGAATTAAGCGCCGTTTTAGAAATCTCCGTTTCAAGTAACACCAGCTCAAAATCTCCATCAACCAGTAACATATATGAACTGTCACTTTCGACGACATCAAGCCCGAAGACGTGAGAATAGAATTCGGCTAATCGACCAATTGATGAAGCGTAAATAACCAACCCTGTTCTCATATGCTCTCCTTACGCACCTTCGAATGTATAACGTCCAAAGAAACGGTGCAGTTTACTGCGTCCGGTTGCTTGACTTGTTAAAAGTTGATTGCTCCAAACGTTCAGCAAGCCATACCTTGATAATGGATTGGCGAGTAACGCCAAGACGTGTTGCTTCTTTATCAAGGGATTCCCGCTCTGTCACCCTAGTTGTCCAGTAGGCGTTTTCGCCTAAATTCTTCTCAGA
>CAJXTI010000085.1 GCA_913061185.1 uncultured Oceanobacter sp. | reverse complement strand
CGGATTTGGCGGTGGGTTTACGCCTGCGTTACGAATTCAGCCGTCAATTTGCGCCCTACATCGGTGTGGAATGGACAGACACCTATGGCGACACAGCCGATTATCGCCGTGCTGCTGACCAATCGACCTCAGACACCCAATTCGTCGCCGGATTGCGGTTCTGGTTTTAACAATCACCAAGTTGATATAGAAACTTTTTAAACACCTATGAGGAACACCTTTATGAATATGAAAACACTAGCCACTGTCATCGTGTTCTCCACACTGGGCATCGCTTTATCTGCACAGGCCCATGATCCTAAAGAGCATATGAAAGACGCTGAAAAGCCGGATTGTGCAGCCATGAAAAATATGGATCACAGCAAGATGGATATGAATGATCCTGTGATGCAAGCCATGATGAAACAATGCATGAATGACACGCATAATAACGACTCTGAAAAGGATCAAGCGCAGGCTGACCATCAGGCCAGCGAGGAAAGCTCAGGCGACCAACACTCAGAACACCAACACTGATCAACCCAAGGAATTTTCATGCCAACGCTCACCACCTTTATCAAGAGTCTGGTCATTACCGCTGTCATCGTGCTGGTGGGTGGTGGGCTGTTTCTCTATTCAGGTCTCTACCCCATGGGAGCCGATGTACCACACAATCGGCTGACCTACTGGCTGCTGGAAACCTTGCGTGAACGTTCAGTTGCCCGCGCTGCCAGTGATATTAAGCTTCCTGGCGACCTAAACGCACCGGAGCGGTTATTGGCAGGTGGCGCCGACTACAATGATATGTGCGCCGGCTGCCATCTGAAACCCGGAAAAACCCAGAGTGATTTCACCCTGGGACTGTATCCCGCACCACCCAATCTAACTCTAGCCGGTGATAAACATGGGCACGAGCATGCCGATAACACCGAAAATGACGACCCGGCCATTAAGCGACAATTCTGGATTATTAAACACGGCATCAAGGCCTCGGGTATGCCCGCCTGGGGACCGGGGCACGATGATGAGCGCATCTGGAACATGGTGGCATTCCTGCAGCGATTGCCGAGACTGACAGCAGAGCAGTACCAAATATTAACAGCGCGCAGTAACTCTTCAGTGGAGCATGGCCACTAAAATGAGTGGGCATATTTCTGAATATCAAACAGAGGATAAATCGACAAAAAGATCTTCACATAGTTTTCAGGCGGTTGCTTTTTTACAAACCATTGACGCACAGAGCATCAGGGACGTTGATACACAATAGAGACCACGCCCATGCAAATTAAAACCCTGGAAGATGTCCTGCACTGGACCACCGCGTATCACGAGCTTTTGAGTGACAGTCTAGCTCATGCCGTCGAACGGGCGGAAAATGGTGCCGTCAGTTTGTTGCTGGATTACCTGGCAAAGCACGAAAGCACGCTAGCTCAATTGATCCGTCTCTTGGAGCAAACAGCGGACGCTAAAACGTTGAGCACGCTCTGTTCCGAATATCTTGACTCACGCCCTGTTTTTCAATATCACCAGCGCAATGAAGATCTCGCTGAACTTACAATTAATGACATTGCGACAAAACTGGTACGCGAGCACCAGCAACTTATCGAGCTATACCGTTTCCTGTATTGGCGGGCCGAAACCGGATCGGCACAGGATCTTCTTAAACAGCTGCTGATGCTGGAAGAACATCAGGCCATGAAAATGAATCAGGCGGTCAACCGTTCGTAAAGGTCCCGAGTCGAGGTATCTTGCTGTGGCGTTGACGGCATGCTCTTCCTCGACTTCAGTGGCAGATCATTAAAGACTGAGGGCCGATGCCATGCGCTATGTTCCTTTGCTGCTCATTGTTGTTTTACTGGCTGCTTCCGCAGTTTTACCCTTTATCGCGTACCGTCCCAGCCATCACTGGAGCATCGTGGTTTTACTGCTCATCGCCACCATCGGGATCTGGGATTTTCTTCAACGCCGACATACCCTGCTTCGCAACTATCCGTTGATTGGCCACTTCCGATGGCTGGCAGAAGCGATACGGCCACAGGTGCGTCAATATTTCGTCGAATCGGATACCGACGGTCGACCATTTGACCGCAACGAGCGCTCGGTGGTTTACCAGCGCGCCAAGAAAACGGCGGGCGTTGTGCCGTTCGGTACCGAACTCGATGTCACGGCAGAAGACTATGAGTGGATCGGTGCTTCCTTGGCTAACCCGGGTGACGTCTCCCCGTCACCACCCCGCGTGATGGTCGGCGGACCCAAGTGCTCACAACCCTACTCTTGCTCTGTTTTCAATATCTCGGCCATGAGCTTTGGCGCTATCGGACAAGCGGCAATACGTGCCCTGAACAAGGGCGCCGCCATGGGCGACTTCGCCCATGACACCGGTGAAGGTGGCATCAGCGATTATCACCAGGAGTTTGGCGGCGATCTGATTTGGGAAATCGGCACTGGCTATTTCGGGTGTCGCGATCGCAAAGGCCGGTTCGATCCCAAGCGATTCGCTGCCCAAGCCACCCTGCCCCAGGTCAAAATGATAGAAATCAAGTTGTCCCAAGGAGCCAAGCCCGGCCATGGCGGCGTCCTCCCCGCCGCCAAGGTCACCTCGGAGATCGCCAGGGCGCGGGGTGTCGATGAACACCTCGATTGCCTCTCCCCAGATCATCACTCGGCATTCACCACGCCGCGGGAGATGATTCACTTTGTCAGTGAACTTCGGGAACTTTCCGGTGGTAAACCGGCCGGCATTAAGCTCTGTATCGGCCATCGCTGGGAGTTTCTGGCCATTTGCAAGGCGATTGTGGCGGAAGGTGTCGGACCGGATTTCGTCGTAATCGACGGTGCAGAAGGGGGCACCGCGGCCGCCCCCATGGAGTTTCCTGACCATGTCGGCATGCCCTTGCGCGAAGGTCTGGTGTTTGCCCATAACGCATTGCTCGGTTACGACTTGCGCGATCAGATTCGGCTGGCGGCGAGCGGCAAGATTATTACGGGCTTTCGATTGGCTGCAAACCTGGCGTTGGGTGCCGACTGGTGCAATTCGGCGCGGGGGTTTATGTTTGCCTTGGGCTGCGTGCAGTCACTGAAATGCCACACCAACCGTTGCCCCACCGGTATCACCACCCAAAGTCGTGCTCGACAACGCGGTCTGCATGTCGAGGAAAAGTCACACCGAGTGGCGAACTTTCACCGTGAAACTGTCGCGGCACTTGTCCAAATCCTGCGAGCCGCCGGGGTTTCATCGCCCGCTGAACTCCAGCCCCATCATTTGTCTCGGCGCTTGTCGGCTACGAACATTCAACGTCTTGACGAGCTTTACCCCTCCCTGTCGCAGGGCAGTCTCCTGGGCAATCCGCCCCCCCATTGGGCCGCGGATTGCCGGGAAGCCAGTGCAGACAGCTTCCTACGCTCTTTATAAGCATTTCGTAGATATCAGCTGTACTTTCAAACTGTATTGCTCTATTGACAGCCGCCTGAGAAAAATGAGCCAACGTATCATCAGATATACGTCATCCGTCAACCCTCCGATAGGAAGGTAATTCATACCGCACAAGCAAAACCCAGAAGCCTTCGTTTGTTGCAAATTTGTCCGAAACATTTACCCAGATTGTAATCTGACAGAACTGTAATCTGACAGAACTGTAATGGTATTAATAATGATTATAATTTATAGTCGTTGTCAGCACTAAGCACCAAACCAATCACTTTTAGCGTAAGAAACAAATTTAACGGAAAGACATGACCATGAAAAAATCAGCGATAAGCGTCGCCTTCCCGGCAGCCATGTGCAGTTTAGCCGTCGCGGCCGCTCCAGCTCCCCAACAAAAGGAAGCTAATCCTTACCTAGAAACCATTACAATCATTGGTTCTCGGGAACAGGCCCAGAACATTGCCGGTTCTGGTGCGGTTATTGACGAGGAACAACTACGCATTGAGGCTGCCACTGACATCAACCAGTTGCTGAAGACCATACCCGGCACCTATATTCGGGAAGAAGACGGCTTCGGCTTGCGTCCCAACATCGGTATCCGCGCTGCGGGTTCCGAGCGCTCCAGCAAGGTAACGTTGCTGGAGGACGGCGTGTTGATCGCCCCCGCACCTTACTCCAACCCTGAGGCCTACTATTTCCCCACCACGATGCGCATGAGTACGGTGGAGGTCCTCAAAGGCGCACCCCTTCTGCGTTACGGCCCCCAGACCACCGGCGGTGTCATCAATATGGTCAGCACACCGATTCCTGAGGACTACTCAGGCAGCATCACGGCGGTGGCAGGTGAATACGGCAGCCGTGACATAAATGCCCATTATGGTGGTAAAAGCGGTAATTTCGGCTGGCTGGTAGAAACCGTCCAGCGGAAATCCGACGGTTTTAAGGACATTGACCGCAGCGACAGGGACGCTGACTTCGATATTGAGGACTACGTAGTCAAGTTGGGCTGGGAAGGCGACAAGCAGCGACTGCTTTTCAAAGCGCAGTATTCCGATGAAGTCTCTAATGAGACCTACTTGGGTCTTACCGACACCGATTTCGATCAAGACGAGAACCGCCGTTACGGGTTGTCCGCAATCGATCAAATGGACAATAAGCACGAAGGCTACAGCCTGGTCTACAGCCTGGATCTGACTGACCGGATCACTGCCACAACAACCGCCTATTACAACGAATTCACCCGAGACTGGTTCAAGCTGGGCGGTGGCGGCAGTATCGTTTCTGCCGCAAACACTGGCGATGCCACGGCACAGGGTGTTCTCGACGGTACCGTGGACGCCACTGGACTGGAGTACGTACACAATAACCGCTCCTACGAGTCTCAGGGTGTCGAGCTGAATTTTGCCGTCGACATGGATGCCCACCAGTTGGAACTCGGTGGTCGTGTCCATGAGGACGAGATGGATCGCTTCCAACCTATTGAGGTTTACGACCAGATCAACGGCAGCCTGGTATTCCAAAACGTAGTCCAGCCCACGGGAAGCAACAACCGTCTGGAAGAGGCCGAAGCGCTATCTTTATGGATAACGGACAACTGGCAGGTGACCAAAGCCCTGCGCCTTAATCTGGCGTTGCGCTACGAGGACGTGGAAACCGCCCGTGAACAATTCAACGATCCGGCGCGCACCCTGTTAGGCAGTAAACGCGGCAATACCACCGACGCGTGGCTGCCTGGGGCCTCCTTCACCTATGACCTAAACGAGAGCTGGCAAGTGCTGGCCGGCGTGCATAGGGGCTTCTCGCCCCTCGGTGGCGGCGCCCAGGAATTCGAGGAACCGGAAATCAGCATCAACTACGAGGGCGGTGTGCGTTACAACGGCGCCCCGCTGTTCCTGGAAGCCATCGGTTTTTACAGCGACTTCGAAAACAAGACGGAAAACTGCTCCCTGGCCAATCCCTGTAGCAACGGTGCCACCTCCGGCAGCTTTGCCACCGGCGAGGCGGAGGTCACGGGGCTGGAACTGCAGGCTGGTACGGCCTTCACCGCCGGCAGTATCATTGTGCCCGTGAACCTGGCCTATACCTACACCAAGGCGGAGTTGAGCAAGGACAACCCGGCAGAAGGCTTCCAGGACGGCGACACCCTGGCGGACATCCCGGAGAACACCTTCAGCCTGCGGGTCGGCCTGGAAAACCAAAATGGCTGGAACAACTATGTGGTAGCCAAGTATATCGACGAGATGTGCGTCTCCGTGGGCTGCAACCGCGCTGGCGGTCGGTTCGAAGAAACGGAATCCCTGTTCGTGGTGGATTTCATCAGCCGCTATGCCCTGAATCCAAAAGCGGTCGTATTCCTGAAGGTGGACAACCTGCTCGATGAGCAATCCATCGTGTCGCGGGTGCCAGACGGCGCCCGCCCGAACAAGCCCCGTACCGCCTATGTTGGCGTGGAGTATAATTTCTGATCTAGCGTGTCTTTCAAAATGGCTACCTAAACACATAAGGGGACAAATTTGAAAACTGTAAAACTGCAAATGAAACATATGCTGGCGGTATTGATCTTTCTACCCATAATTGCCGAGGCCCACTCGTCAGATAACCCGGTGGACGACATCGCCAAATACGATCAAACCGTCACCAAACGGCAGTCCGAATTTAAACAATCTCAGCAGACTGAAGAAAAAATACAGAACTTGCAAGATCAGATCAGCGCCCTCGAAAGCAAAATTCTCACCCTGAGAAACTTGATGGCCAGCGACTACCCTCATATCAAGGAAAAGATGAGCAAATACAAATTCGACTATATGGAAAGCGTTGACGACACCTTGGTACAGCTCAAAAAAGTGATAACGCAAACTGATACCTTGCTCAATCAGTGAAACATCGCGCTTCTTGAGTAACTACAGCGCCAATAAGGGAGTCAGGAGTTATCGCTAACAAATCGAACCGTCTTTTTTCACCTGTTGCCCTCGGCGCCATTCTAACCATGGCGTTATGGGCTATTTGCTACCCACTCATCACTCTCAGCCTGCCCTATGCGCCAATTATGCTAACCGCATTTATCAGAGCAGCGATGGCAGGCTGTACTTTGATTCTTATCGCTGTTCTTTTGGGTCGACCTGCTCCCAAAGGCATTAAAGAGTACGGTTACATCCTGGCTATTGGTATCACAGCGACCAGTATTGGCTTCTGGGGCATGTTCTACGCGGGCAGTTTAATTACACCTGGCCTGGCAACCGTGCTCACCAATACGCAACCACTGATTGCCGGTATTCTTGGCTGGCACCTTTTAAACGAGCGCATCGGAAAACAGGCATTACTGGGCACACTACTCGGATTTGCCGGCATCGTGGTCATCAGCGCGGAAAGCCTGCTGGCAAAGGAGAGCCAACCATTAAGCGGTGTTGTTTTTGTTGTCATAGCGGCTACAGGGATAGCAAGCAGCAATATCCTGTTGAAGAAAGCAGCCAACAGCATCGATATTCTTTTCGCCATGGGTTTCCAATTACTACTGGGATCAATACCCTTGGGCTTGTTGATGTTGCTTCAAGCCCCCTTGCCATCCCTGAATTTGAACTGGGAGTACACCTGGATATTACTCACACTGGCAATACCCGGTACGGCACTACCGTTTATTGTGTGGTTTTGGCTAATGGACAAGGCACCGCTTTACAAACTCAATGTCTATAGTTTTTTAACACCCGTGTTTGGATTGTATTTCGGCTACGCCTATTTTTCTGAAACGCTATCGCCGGTTCAGTGGCTGGGCATACTTCTGATTATAGGAGCAATTCCCATGGTGACCTCGTTGTCCAGAAAGCCGGAAGCATGAGTGAAATTAAGAACAGTTGATTCCTAAGGTAAAACCATGACCAAATCAGAGAAGACAAAACAGCCCTATAAAACACAGCTTAAAAATCTGCAAATTCAGCTCGTCAGGTTGCAGCGCCACATTATCAAGAACGATCTGCAGCTACTGGTCATTTTCGAGGGAAGGGATGCAGCTGGTAAAGACGGCATGATAAAGCGGATCACCGAACATTTAAGTCCGCGAGAGACGCGAGTGGTCGCGTTGGGTAAACCCTCAGAGAAAGATACCAACAGCTGGTACTTCCAACGCTATGCAGCCTTTTTGCCGAGCCGCCAGGAAATGGTACTCATGAATCGCAGCTGGTATAACCGTGCAGGCGTCGAAAAAGTTATGCAGTTTTGTACAGAAGCGGAATACGATCAGTTTCAAAAAACAGTCGTCCCTTTCGAAAAAATGCTCTGTGATTCCGGCATACAAATCATTAAATACTATCTCGACATATCGAAAGAGGAACAGCAACGGAGACTGGAGGATCGAAGAGTAAACCCCCTGAAACAATGGAAAATCAGCCCTATCGACGATACCGCTATCAAACATTGGGATGATTACTCGACCGCCCGCGACGACATGTTACAACACAGCCATAGCGAGCATGCCCCCTGGTATATTGTCAAAGCCGATAACAAAAGGCGCGCCCGCTTGAATGTCATACGGCATTTATTGTCTATTGTTGATTGCCCTGACAAAGATCAACATTTGACGAAAGCAGATGCTAAAGTCGTATTCCAATTTAGCAGGTAATTTATCGAGAATGAAACAGAAGATCTCAAGCCTAAAGCTTAACTTGTAGTGGTCAGTTACTGCCGCCACTACCGAGCCATAACCAGCATCATAGAAGTCAAAAATAGTTGGTATCGGAAAAATACATCACCAATTGGCCACACATGAGGATTTCATTACTCGCTAGAATATTAAAGGAGCTTCGGGAATTGTTACTGCAACCGACGTCGAAATATACCCAATGACAAAATCAACATTGGAATTGCGATGGCGATCAGGCATAAGCTTTCATCCCACAGATCCCTCCAGCCGACACCTTTTAAAAACACACCGATAATAATATCCATGTAATAGCGCAACGGACTCAGGCGGGATAACGCCTGGAGAACGTCTGGCATCGCCTCCACGGGCGTCAGGGTACCCGATAGGAACATCACCGGAAACAACCCAAAAAAAGACAATAACAGGGCTTGTTGCAGGGTTCGGCTATAGGCGGCGATCAGCACCCCAAGAGCAACGGCACTGAGCAGGAAGAATCCCGTAAGGATCAGAAACAACGCGAGGCTGCCACGCATTGGCACGTCAAAGGCACGCACAATCAACAGGCTGGGAAACACGGCCAATAGGCCTATGATCATGGTCGGGGCAATTTTGGCGAGGAACAGCTGGAACGTGGAAATCGGCGCAACTAACAGTTGCTCTAGCAGGCTGTTGAAATTCTTCCGTGTAATTGCTGCCTTGGATAAAATACAGCAGTCATATGAACTTGAGACTATTTAAACATGCGCGGCGCTGACATCACTCAAGAAACCCTTTTCTCTACAGTCCACCTCGAAACCTTTGTACCTCAACGTCATCCGCTTCGGCCATTGCGCGAGTTGTTTAATCAGGCTATGAAGCGAATCGACTGGCTGTTTGACTGCGCTTATGCCGAAGGTGGTCGGGAATCGATTCCGCCTGAGCGTCTGCTGCGCGCTCAGCTTTTACAGATACTTTACAGTATTCGTAGCGAACGCCAGCTAATGGAGCAAATGACATACAATCTGCTGTTCCGGTGGTTCACTGGACTCACTATCGAGGATACCGTATGGAATCACTCGACCTTCAGCAAAAACCGTGATCGTTTACTTGAGCATCAAGTAATTCCAGAGCTTTTTAAAGAAGTGGTTGAGCTGGCAGGAAAGCAGGACTTACTCAGCGATGAGCACTTCAGCGTCGATGGAACCTTAATTCAAGCCTGGGCTTCACAAAAAAGCTTCCGACCAAAGGGTGAGAATGAAGATCCCAGTAGCAGCGGCGGCCGCAATACCGAGAGTAACTTTCACGGAGAGAAACGCAGCAACGACACTCACGAATCAAAGACAGATCCGGAATCCAGGAACTACAAAAAGTCGAAAAACAGTGGGGCCAAACTGGCGTACCTTGGACACTCGCTGATGGAAAACCGTAACGGTCTGGTGGTGGATGCAAGGGTCAGTTTGGCCGACGGTCATGGAGAACGAGATACCGCTATTGACATGCTGTCAGGACTGCCTGGATCACACAGGAAAACCGTGGGTGCTGATAAGAACTATGACACAAAGGGGTTTATTGCCAGCTGTCAGGGCATGAAGATCACGCCCCATGTAACACAGAACACCCAGCGGAAAGGTGGTTCGGCAATAGATGGTCGCACGACCCGGCACCCTGGTTACGAGATTAGCCAGAGAAAACGCAAGCGAGTAGAGGAACCCTTTGGTTGGGGTAAAACGGTTGGTCTGTACAGGCAAGTCAAGGTGCGTGGTCTTCAACGAGTGAACGCGGTTTTCCAAATGACTATGATTGGCTGGAATTTAACCCGAATACGCAATTTACAGGAGCAATCCGTCTGATGGAGAGAGTTGATGGGGATGAATCATCAAAACAAGAGAAATAAGTGACTTTTTCAGTAATAAATCAAAAAAATCAGCGAAAAATTAAATTATGAATGGCAGGTTAATGGCTCGTTGTTGAATTTCAACAGCCTGCTAGGGTACCACGTTCCTTCTCACGCACAATCGAGGCGGCGGGATGAATGACGCCCACCATCATACCGGCCAGGGCAATCATCGACAGTACCATGAAGCTCGATGTGGTCAGTTGCGGATTGTACCAGACGCGTGTCACCGCGATTGCACCGGTGTTCGCTGCAAACGGCAGTTGTTCGCGGACCAGCCTGGCAAGAACACCTCTCGCGTTATACAGCGAGTTAGCGGCAATATTGGAATCGGTGCCGTCCAATAACAATTGTAGTGTCGTCTGCTCACTGGAACGAATCGACCGCTCAAATCCCGGCGGTATCACGAGGATGGCAGTCACCTTGCCGTGCGCTAAGTGCGTTTCCGCAACCGATACCGCGCTTTCCTGATACTGAAGGTCAAAGGATTCACTCAGGGCAAATTTTTGCACCAACTCGCGACTGATAGTACTGCGGTCCTGGTCAACAATGGCCAGCGGCACATCTTCCACGTCAAAGCTAAGCGCGAGGGTGCAAAACACCGCTTCGACGGTGTATAACCACAAAATCAACACCAGGATCACTCGATCGCGAAAAAACTGGATAACTTCCTTGCGCAGCAGGCCAATCATCGCTATGGACATATCAGGCCACCTTCTGCTTCATACGCCAGACAGCAAACACGAATACCACCAGGGTGTACCCTATCAACAGCAGCAGATTGGGCAACACTGCCTCAACACCCAGCCCTTTTAATAAAATCCCTCGCGACACCTCCATAAAATAACCGGCGGGGAATAACCGACTGTAGAGCTGCAGGCTGTAAGGCATTGTAAAAATGGGGAACAAAAATCCGGAAAACAGGAAAGACGGCATCAGGGTGACGATCAGGGTAATCAGCATGGCGGCAAGCTGCGTTCGCGCCAGGGACGAAACCAGCAACCCGATGCCCACCGTGGTAAACACATAAACCAGTGAGGCGACAAACAACAACGGCAGGCTACCGGCGATAGGAATCTCGAACCAGACAAAGCCGACCAGGATGACCATCAGGATTTCGAGAAAAGCCACCAGGGCATAGGGCAGCAGCTTTCCCAACACATACTCAGCGGAGCGCAATGGCGAGGCATAAATCTGTTCCACGGTGCCTGTTTCTTTTTCCCTGACGATGGCCAAGGTGGTCAGCAACGGCGGAAAAGCCATCAAAATCACCGCAAACAACCCGGGAATGACAAAGTTGATACTGTTCAGGGACGGGTTGTACCAAACGCGGGTCTGCATCTCAACGGGCTCGGGCCGCGGCGCGGGAAAATAAGCGATGACGGCGTCGATATACGCCATCCCCAACCCGGCAACCATTGGATAGCCGCCATCGACGATCACCTGCACCGGCGCCGGCTGATCCCTTAGCAGCGCCCGGCCAAAACCGGGAGGAATCACAATGCCTGCGCGGATACGGGATTGCTGCAGGCTGCGGTCAAGGTCGCGAGTATTGTGACGGTATTCGATGATGTCGAAATAGGGAGAACCAGCAAAGCGCGCCACCAGCGCACGACTGGCAGGCGTATTGTCCTGATCGTAAATGTCAATGGCCATCTATTTTGATCCACCTTTGGCCAATAAAATTGACCCACTT
>CAJXTI010000084.1 GCA_913061185.1 uncultured Oceanobacter sp. | reverse complement strand
CACTATCCTCTTCGTCGGCAGCGTCAGATGTGTATAAGAGACAGCCCTAGAACATCCCCTAATTCCTTATTGTCCTCGGTGCGTATGCAAGCCACAGTAAAAAAAGACTCAAAACCCGCTCAAACCCCGATGATGACGCAGTATTTGCGGATCAAATCCGAGTTCCCGGACACCATCCTGTTTTACCGCATGGGGGACTTCTACGAACTGTTTTTTGACGACGCCAGGAAGGCCGCGCAACTGCTGGACATCACTCTGACGGCACGTGGTCAAAGTGAAGGTAAACCGATTCCCATGGCCGGTGTGCCCTATCATGCTGCCGATAACTACATCGCCCGGCTGGTCAAGCAGGGTGTGTCGATCGCCATTGCCGAACAGATTGGCGACCCGGCCACCAGCAAAGGCCCGGTCGAACGCAAGGTGGTGCGGGTAATCACCCCCGGCACCCTGACCGACGAAGCCTATCTGGATGAACGCGCCGACAACCTGATTGCCGCCGTCTGCCGCCACCAGGACGCTTATGGCATCTCGGTGCTGGAAATATCCACCGGGCGATTTTCAGTACTGGAAGTAGCCTCGGAAGCCGAGTTGCTGGCCGAGATCGAGCGGCTGCGGCCGGCCGAACTGCTCTATGCCGAAGACCAGCCGCTGCCGGCAGAGGTGAACGAACGTGCCGGGGCACGCAGTCAGGCACCCTGGCATTTTGACTCCGACAGCGCCTTTCGTTTGCTGACCCAGCAGCTAAAAACCAAAGACTTGCGGGGCTTTGGCTGCGAGGGCATGACGCTGGCGGTACGGGCTGCCGGAGCACTGTTGCATTACGCCCGAGAAACCCAGCGTAATGACCTGCCTCACGTTCGTTCTTTACAGGTCGAATTGTCGGACGATGCCATTGTGATCGACCCGGCCAGCCGCCGAAATCTCGAAATCGACATTAACCAGCAGGGTGAAAGCAGCCACACCCTGGCCTGGATCATGGATAAAACCGCCACCGCCATGGGCAGCCGTCTGCTCAAGCGCTGGCTTAATCGCCCGATCCGTAACCTCACCTTGCTGGAGCAGCGCCAGACCCTGATCAAACAGCTGTTAGAGACCGGTACCTGGCAGGATCAGCAACCGCTGTTGCGCCAGATTGGTGACATCGAACGGATTCTGTCCCGTGTAGCGCTGGGGTCGGCCCGTCCTCGTGACCTTGCCCGCCTGCGTGATGCCTTGTCGGTATTACCCGCCGTCAGAACCCTGCTGGAACCCATCGACAGCCTGCTGGCCCGGCAGTTATGGAGCGAGATTCAGGAATTCCCCCAGTGGGTGGAACGGCTGCAGGCCGCTATTATCGACAACCCGCCAGTGGTGATTCGGGACGGTGGCGTCATTGCTACTGGCTATGATGACGAGCTGGATGAGTTACGCAGCCTGAGCGAAAACGCCGGTGATTTCCTGCTGCAACTGGAAACCCGCGAGCGTGAACGCAGTGGTATCAGCACCTTGAAAGTCGGTTACAACCGGGTGCACGGCTACTACATCGAGATCAGCAAGGCCCAGGCCGCCGATGCACCGACCGAATACATCCGCCGCCAGACGTTAAAAAACGCCGAGCGTTTTATCACCCCGGAATTAAAAACCTTTGAAGACAAGGCACTGAGCGCCAAAAGCCGTTCCCTGAGCCGGGAAAAACACCTCTACGATCAACTG
Source organism: uncultured Oceanobacter sp. (assembly GCA_913061185.1). Taxonomy (GTDB): domain Bacteria; phylum Pseudomonadota; class Gammaproteobacteria; order Pseudomonadales; family Oceanobacteraceae; genus Oceanobacter; species Oceanobacter antarcticus. The sequence goes on along the minus strand of CAJXTI010000084.1, from coordinate 10,120 downwards.
GTCGTGGATCTGGGGCTGCAGCTGCCGGGGCTGCAAACCTGCGCGGCGGCACTGTCGCAACTGGATGTTCTGGTGAATCTGAGTGAACGCGCCGACACCCTGAGACTGACTTGCCCAACCCTGACCAGTGACGCCGTGATTGATATTCGCCAGGGCCGCCATCCGGTTGTCGAAGCCCTGATCGACGACCCTTTTGTTGCCAACGACACCCGTCTGGATGACAGCCGCAAAATGCAGATCATCACCGGCCCCAACATGGGCGGTAAATCAACCTACATGCGTCAGGTAGCGGTGATTGTACTGCTCGCCCATATCGGCAGTTTTGTACCCGCTGACCAGTGTACCCTTACCACGGTTGACCGTATTTTTACCCGCATGGGTTCGGCTGACGATGTCGCCGGTGGTCGCTCCACCTTTATGGTCGAGATGACCGAAACCGCCAACATCCTGCACAATGCCACCGCCAACAGCCTGGTGCTGATGGATGAAGTCGGGCGTGGCACCAGTACCTTTGATGGCCTGTCACTGGCCTGGGCCAGTGCCGCTCATCTGGCGGAAAAAACCGCTGCCTACACGCTGTTTGCTACCCACTACTTTGAAATGACGGCGTTGCCGGAATCCCATCATCGGGTCGTGAATGTGCACCTCAAGGCCACTGAACACGACGACCGGATTATCTTCCTGCATTCGGTCGAGGATGGCCCGGCCAGTCAGAGTTATGGTTTGCAGGTCGCGCAGCTGGCCGGTGTGCCTGCTACCGTTATTCAAAATGCTCGTATTCAACTGCAGAAACTGGAACAGGGCAGCTTGCCCCCGACCAGCCCGAGGTTTGTCGAACCCGGCGTCACCGACCCGCCCCACCAGACGGATATGTTTGCCAGCGTGCCGTCGGCCGTCGAAACCCGGCTGGCCGAACTCGACCCGGACAACCTGACGCCACGCGCTGCACTTGAGCTACTCTATGAACTGAAACGCCTGGTCTGATGTATGAGCAACAGTAGCCATCAAGAACGAAATAAGCCGCACAGCAACACCGGGCGGTTGTTTGGCTTGCGGCCTGACAGGTGGATACCTAGAATGAACGATTATTCCCAAGCCTGAGCAAAGAACTCGGGTATATAACCGATTACGCCATGCGCTGACTGTACCCGGCGCGATATGAGGAGATACTCCATGCCTTTTGTTGTCACCGACAACTGCATCAAATGCAAATACACCGACTGTGTAGAAGTTTGCCCGGTCGACTGTTTTTACGAAGGACCCAACTTTCTGGTGATCCACCCGGACGAGTGCATCGACTGCGCATTATGCGAACCGGAATGTCCGGCCGAAGCGATTTATTCCGAGGACGAAATCCCGACAGGTCAGGAACAGTTTATTGAACTAAACGCCGAGTTGGCAGAAATATGGCCCAACATCGCCGAGCGTAAGGAACCGCTACCCGATGCAGAAGAATGGGATGGTGTTGAAAACAAGATTGGTCAGCTGGAGCGTTAATACGCTGACTTGTTGAGGTCTGTCTGATCGAGACGTTTCTGAAGTATTTTTTGCGGTACTCTGCAGTGATTACTGCAATAAAGTACTCGCAGAAACTGGATCGCCCTGAGTGAGCCAGTCAGGCCCGAAACATCGATTCTGAAACACCAGTCCAGAAAACCCAGCCCAAAAAACCACTGAGCACCCGTTAACCGCAGGCGGTACGACTAACGGGTGATCGGGTTGCACAACCCGATACTGATGACTCCGACCCCCTCGGAGTCATCAGTGTCACGCTTCCCCAAACAAGGTTTCTGCGTTCAGACCCTGACCTTCCATCACTTCACGCAGACGTTTTAACGCCTCAACCTGGATCTGACGCACGCGTTCACGAGTCAGGCCAATTTCACGACCGACATCTTCCAGCGTACTGGTTTCATGACCACGCAACCCGAAACGGCGCGACAGCACTTCCCGTTGTTTTTCTGGCAGCTCGTCAATCCACTGCTCCAGGTTGTTCTGAATATCGTTGTTTTGCAGCTCTTCACCTGGATCAGCACTGCGCTCATCGGCAATGGTATCCAGTATGGATTTGTCGGAAGACACCCCCAGTGGCGTATCAACCGAGGTAACGCGTTCATTCAGCTTGAGCATGCGCTTGACGTCGGCCACTGGCTTTTCCAGCAGTTCGGCGATCTCTTCTGCACTCGGTTCATGATCCAGCTTCTGGGTCAGCTCTCGTGCCGCACGCAGGTAAACATTCAGTTCCTTGACCACATGAATCGGCAAACGGATGGTACGGGTCTGGTTCATGATGGCGCGTTCGATAGTCTGACGAATCCACCAGGTAGCGTAGGTTGAAAAACGAAAGCCACGTTCAGGATCAAATTTTTCCACGGCGCGAATCAGACCCAGGTTGCCCTCTTCAATCAGATCCAGCAATGCCAGCCCACGATTGATATAACGACGGGAAATCTTTACCACCAGACGCAGATTACTTTCAATCATACGTCGACGACCCATCTCATCACCCTTACGGGCCAGGCGTGCGTAATGCACTTCCTCTTCCGCAGACAACAACGGCGAAAAGCCGATTTCGTTCAGGTAAAGTTGAGTAGCATCCATTGCTTTGTAGGAGCTGTCGGCTGCAAAACGTTCTGGTGCCGTATCCGTTTGATGATCGTCTGAGCCAGAAGTGGCTGTGTCACGCTCATCAAGGATATTTTCGTTGACATCACGCTGCTGTTGTACCGCCATGATATTTCCCCGCCTTTTGGTTTGTCTTATTGTCCTGATAGTTAAACAGGAACTGTGCCAGAACGGTTGGTAAGTAATCCCGACTGGGACTTTACCGTTTTGGCAAGTACAACAGCGGGTCGACCGGTTTACCGTTCTTGCGGACCTCAAAGTGAAGTTTCACCTTATCGGTACCGGTAGAACCTGTTTCGGCAATTATCTGTCCAGCTTTAACAACTTCTTTTTCGCTAACCAGAATCCGACTGGTGTGGGCGTATGCACTGAGGTAGGTTTCATCGTGCTTGATGATCACCAGATTGCCGTAACCCCTGAGGCCTTGACCGGCATACACCACGGTTCCTGCCGCTGCTGCAGACACAGATTCCCCCATGGCACCGGCCAGATCAATCCCCTTGTTAACGGGCTTTTGGGTTGAGAACTGAGCCATTATTTTGCCGGGTACCGGCCATACCCAGTCGTTCTCGGTACTCTCCACAACAGGTTCTGGCGGGTTTTGACCAGTTATCACTGGAACGGCAACCGGTGTCGGCGGAATTGACACCTGAGGCGCCGGTTTACTGACACTTTTTGAAGGAGTGGTTTTTTTGATCGCGACAACCACAGGCGCGGTTGCTCGTACGTCAATTTTCTGACCCGGAAAAATGGTATAGGGACTGGTAATGCCGTTAGCTTTGGCCAAGTCGTGATGATCCACGCCATAACGCCAGGCAATTGAATAAAGAGTGTCGCCTTTTTCGACGATATGAAAACCTGACGATTTTTCGGCACGCTCTGTTTGTTTATAGACCGGTCGTTCAGAATTGCCAAATTTTTGTTCCACTGACACAAATCCACTGCCAGTCGTACAACCAGCCGTGATGGCAACAATCGCGACGATAGTGACAACAGTCAGGCGCTTCATGGTTTTTCCTGAGCGGTTGGTTCTTGACACCCTGAAGTGACAGATTTCCGTTAATAGGTGCATTTTTGAACCAATCTAACAACAAGATATTAAATAACCTCCTAATATTCTAAAAAGATCTAAAAGAACAACCTATTTATCAGAATTATTACTAGTTGGGATTATTTTTCATCTGGACTTGCCGCCAGCCTGGTCTACTCCTTTATTAAGTGTCAGCCAAATATCAGCGGCGGGTACGCATACCCATACCGTTAACAGGCTGTTAATTGATTGTCTTGCTGGCGATTGGCAACCCATTCCAGCAGCAACACCAGCGCCGCACCCGCGACCATCAGCAATAACGCCCATAACAGATCGGCTCCCGGCTCTGGCAGGATGTTCTGCTGCAGGAAGGGTACGGTTTCACCTTTGCTGTTCAGCCGGGTCGACAGGGTTTCCTTCCAGGGCCAAACCTTGACCAGAGAACCGAGCATAAATCCGGTCAGCACGGCAAATGTGGCTTCTCGCCAGCCGGCCAGCAGCCAACTGAGCAAACGGGAGAAAGAAAGCAGTCCGATCACGGCACCGGCACCAAACAACGCCATAATACCCAGGTCAAGATTCTTGAGCGCCCCCAGAATCGGCTCATACAACCCCATCAACAGCAAAATAAAACTGCCCGATATACCGGGCAGAATCATCGCACAGATGGCGATACTGCCCGCCAGAAAGACCACGAATGGCGTGGCTTCAATTGAAGTCGGAGATGCCATACTGATCCAGCCAGCAACCACGGCTCCAGCGGCCAGCAGAACCAGCGTAACAGCATTCCACTGGCGGATTTCACGGCCAACGTGAAACACAGAGGCGATGATCAAGCCAAAGAAAAACGCCCACAACCAGACCGGGTAATGCAGCAGTAAAAAGTGAATACCTTTGGCCAGGCTCAGCAATGCGGTCAGTACACCGGCCCCCAGCACCACTAGAAAAGTACCATTTATATGTTGCCAGGCCGCCCTTGGCCCCTGTTTGAACAGCAGTACCAGCGCCTGGGCATCCACTTTGCGAATGGAACCCAGTAACTGATCATAAATGCCGGTCACAAAAGCAATCGTACCTCCCGATACACCGGGAACGACGTCTGCCGATCCCATTGCAATACCTTTCAGAAACAACCAGAGGTGGTGCATGACTAATCCTTGTTAACAGAAAAAGAAAATTAACGCTGAACCCCGGACAGAAAAGGGACAAACAACGCATCTTCCAGGATACGGGTGACAAACTCGTCACCATCGCGGGAAATCAGGGTCAATTTTTGCTGTTCGCCGCCCAGCGGAATCACCATGCGGCCCCCATCAACCAGTTGCTCCAGCAAGGCATAAGGCACCTGTTCAGGAGCGGCAGCCACCAGGATACCGTCAAACGGCCCCTTGTCTGGCAAGCCCCAACTACCGTCGGAGAGTGAGCAATGGACGTTACGGTATTTCAGATCGTAAAGACGGTTTCTGGCGCGGGAAAACAGCGGTTCGATACGCTCGACACTAAACAGCTGCTCCACCAGCGGTGACAATACCGCCGACTGATAACCGCAACCGGTGCCAACTTCCAGTACCCGTCCCAACCGACGCTGGTTGCCCAGCAACTCTTCGGTCATACGGGCAACGGTATAGGGCTGGCTGATAGTCTGGCCATAACCAATCGGCAAGGCCGTGTCTTCATAGGCACGGTGAGCCAGGGCTTCGTCGATAAACACATGCCTGGGTGTCGATGCCATCACGCTGAGTACCTGTTCATTGCTGATACCCGCTTCCCGCAAGCGCTGTACCAGCCGATTACGGGTACGCTGGGATGTCATGCCAATTCCGCTCAGTTGCTGCGTATCCAACCGCACTCCTCCATTAGCCAAGCACTGTTTGCATATGTTCCAGCGCTGTGTGCTGGGTCATGTCCATCTGGATCGGGGTAATCGAAACATACCCTGCTTCTACTGCAAAAAAATCGGTTTCCGGCCCGGCATCTGCCACCTCGCCTGCGGCAGAAATCCAGTAACACTCTTTGCCACGCGGGTTGGTGGCCAATACCGGATTATCGGAACGATGACGATGACCAAGACGGGTAATACGCTGACCCCGTAATTCACTGTACGGCCGGTCTGGCACATTGATGTTGATCACCGAATGCGGCGGCAATTGCAGCTGTTCCAGCCGGGGTAGCAGCTCCACCAGCACACGGGCGGCGGTATCAAAATGCTGTTTGCCGACCAATGATACCGCCACTGGGGTTTTACGGAGAAAACGACCTTCCATCGCCGCCGCGACCGTGCCGGAATACAAGACGTCATCGCCGAGATTGGCACCGGCATTAATACCGGACACCACCCGTTCACACTGATCGCGGAACAGTGCGTTGGTACCCAGGTGCACGCAGTCGGTCGGGGTGCCGTTGACACAATAAAAACCGTTTTCGAGCAATACCGGATGCAGCGGGCGATCCAGGGTCAGCGAATTGCTGGCGCCGCTGCGGTCACGGTCGGGAGCAATTACTGATAACGAATAGCCCGCCTGCTGCAAGGCATTGGCCAGCGTGCGCAAACCGAGCGCATGGGCACCATCGTCATTGGAAAGCATCAACCGGCTCATGTGTTTTCTCCTGCTGCGGTGGCATCTGCCGCGACCGCTAGCATGCGATCCGGCTCACTCACCGCCAGCACTTCCTGTAATAGTGACGTCGCATAATACCCGGCTCCCAAGGGAAAACAGACTCGCAATTGGGGAGTCTGGTCGTCGGCTTGTTGCCATTGCCAACTCATCCGTTCCGGCTTCACCACCAGCGCCCGCCGTTCCTGACTCAAGCCACTGTGTTCCAGCGCGTCGAGCACTTCGGTGTAGGGCGCCAGCACAGCGTCTTCGAAAGCTAATGCCTGCGCCGTGGCCAATGAACGGCCACGTCCCCACAGGGGGGCCGTGGTCGTACCGCTGGCGGTCAGCGGCTCGCCTTCCAGCGGGACAGTCCAGTCACCGGCCACCACTCGTGCCGCCACCACCTGATTAAACAGCCAGGATCGCACAGCCGAGAGATACAGGCCTTTTTTGCTGGCATTCCGCACCCGGATTTCGCGGCGCAGCATGGCAATACCTTGGGGAACATTAGCGCCGCCATGGCCAAAACGCTGGGGGCCAAAGTAGTTGGGGTAGCCGTGATCACGAATCGCCGTCAGATTGGCCTCTATCGCCTCAATCGGGCCTTCCACCGCTCGGATTAATAATTCAAAGTGGTTGCCGAGCAAATCACCACGCCGCAATTTTTTGTTATGGCGCTGCTGCTGTAACACACGAAACTCGTCGTGTTGCAGAGCCAAAAAATCCGGGGTTTCGCCTTTGGGGAAATAAATACTGAACCACTGCCGTGTTACCGCATAACGATCCTTGAGACCAGCAAAGCCGACATCCAGCTCCCGAACTCCAGCATAACGCGCCAGTTCGGCGGCCACCCAGGCGGTATTGGCACCGCGCTTTTCGACCCATAACCAGATGTGTTCGCCCTCTCCCTGAGGCAACGCCAGCGGCAGTTCATCCACGACAAAATCGTCCGGGACAAACTTGAGTACACCGCGCGCGCCGGTATCCGGGAGTGCGGCAGGCCAACCAATAGGCCAGTCAACCGATGTAGTGGCTCCCTCGGTCGCTAATGGCAAAACAGGAGTAGCAGTCGTGGTATGGATATGGGTGGAATCAGTCAATGAATGGTGTACTCAACGTTCAGGGCTGGCGACGGTGGTCGGCCTGGCCAATGGGTTTAAAATCAGATCAGTCAATTCGTTGCAATACTCAGGGCGTTGCAATACTCAGGGCGTTGCCATAATCAGCGCAACGGCATGTACCGCAATGCCTTCCTTGCGTCCGACATACCCCAGTTTTTCTGTGGTGGTTGCCTTGACGTTAACATCGTCCAGACGCACGTTCAGGTCAGCAGCAATCGTCTGACGCATCAGCGCAATATGGGGGGCCATTTTCGGGGCTTGGGCAACAATCGTGATATCCACATTGCCGATTCCATAACCCCGATCCGCCAGCAGGCAAACCACGTGACGCAACAGCATACGACTGTCGGCCCCGGCCCATTGCGCGTCGGTATCGGGAAAATGCTGGCCAATATCACCCAGCGCGGCAGCGCCCAACAGGGCATCGGCCAACGCATGCAAGGCAACATCACCATCGGAGTGGGCCTTGAGTCCCTGATCATGAGGGATTTCGACTCCACCCAGAGTAATAAAGTCGCCATTTTCAAAAGCGTGGACGTCAAAACCGTGGCCAATTCTCACAACCCACCTCGTTTATTGGTTGGCCCAGACCGGGCCTGCTGTAAATAAAATGCCACCAGCGCCAGATCCGCCGGGCGGGTAACCTTGATATTGTCTGCCCGCCCCTCCACCAGCCTGGGGGCATGGCCGAGGTGCTCGATGGCTGAGGCTTCATCCGTCACCGCTACGCCCTGCTCAAGGCAGAACTCCAGCGCACGAATCAACAACCCCAGCGGAAACACCTGCGGCGTCAAGGCATGCCAGAGTTGTTCGCGTTCAACGGTGGCGCTGATTTCAGTTTGTCCTGCGGCATTGAGACGGCCACGCTTCATGGTGTCTCGTGTCGGGCTGGCCAGAATAGCACCGGGGAATGTCAGCTGCGCCAGCAAGGCATCGAGGTCGCTGTGTTGCAGACACGGACGCGCCACATCATGCACCATCACCCAGTCATCCACTGAAGCAATCGCCTGTAGGGTACGTAGTCCATTTAATACCGAGTCAGAACGTTCCGCACCACCAGCGGCACGCAGAATCCGTGCATCATGGGCAAATTCACTGGCGGGCCAATAGGGGTCGTGTGCGGACAGCACCAATACCAGACGCGTCACGCCCGGATAGGTCAGCAGGGTATCGAGGGTATAGTCCATCAGCAGGCGCTGATTCAGACGCAGATATTGTTTCGGGCGATCGGCCTGCATACGACGGCCAACACCCGCCGCGACAACTAATGGCCAGACCGTCACTGTTGTGGCTCAACAAACAGGATCAGGGTTTCACCATCCTGTACAAGGCCCAGGTCTTCGCGGGCCTTTTCTTCCAGAATCGCGCTGCCATCGCGCAGGTCTGTCACTTCCAGCTTCAACTGGTCGTTGCGACCCTGCAATACGTCGATATCTTCAGCAATACGCTCAATCAGCTGTTCAAGCGTCCGACTGGCCAGCACGCCACTGTCATCCCACCAGATGCGATACTGGAGAACCAGTACTAACAGTGTACCGATGAGTAACATAGCGCGCTGGGTAATAGTGCTCATGGCATGTCCGGAAGTCAGGCGCACAAAGCCGGGCAGAGGCCCGGCTTTGTTAGCTGATCAGCTGTCGATTACTGACCCTTGATCTCTTTCAGGCCATTATAAGGGGCCTTGGCACCCAGCTGCTCTTCAATCCGCAGCAGGCGGTTGTACTTGGAAACCCGGTCAGAACGACACAGCGAACCGGTCTTGATCTGGCCCGCACAGGTACCCACCGCCAGATCCGCAATGGTGGTATCTTCGGTTTCGCCGGAACGGTGTGAAATCACCGCTGTGTAACCGGCATCTTTCGCCATCTTGATCGCTTCCAGGGTTTCGGTCAGCGAACCGATCTGGTTGAACTTGATCAGGATCGAGTTGGCAATGTGCTTCTCGATGCCTTCTTTGAGGATCTTGGTGTTGGTCACAAACAGGTCGTCACCCACCAGCTGCACCTTGGCACCCAGCTTTTCAGTCTGGTATTTCCAGCCTGCCCAGTCCGATTCGTCCTGGCCATCTTCGACAGATACGATCGGGTACTGCTCACACAGGTCGTACAGATAGTCCGAGAACTCTTCTGCACTGAAAACTTTGCCTTCGCCTTTCAGGTCGTACTTGCCGTCTTTATAAAACTCAGACGATGCACAGTCGAGCGCCAGGGTAATGTCTTTACCCAGCTCATAACCGGCTCCGGCAACGGCTTCCTGAATAGCCGCCAAAGCATCGGCATTGGAGGCCAGATCGGGCGCAAAACCACCTTCATCACCAACAGACGTGCTCAGGCCCTTGCTGCTCAGTACTTTTTTCAGGCTGTGGAAAATTTCAGCACCGGCACGCAGGGCTTCAGCAAACGTCGGAGCGCCCACGGGCTGCACCATAAATTCCTGAATATCGACATTGTTGTCGGCGTGTTCACCGCCGTTGATGATGTTCATCATCGGCACTGGCATGGAGTACTGGCCAGAAGTGCCGTTCAGGTCGGCAATGTGTTCGTACAGTTCAACACCTTTGGCAACAGCCGCAGCCTTGGCGGCTGCCAGAGACACGGCAAGAATGGCGTTGGCACCCAGCTTGGCCTTGTTGTCGGTGCCGTCCAGCTCCAGCATTTTTTCGTCCAGAGCGCGCTGTCCGGTGGCGTCCATCCCCAGCCTGTCTCTTATACACATCTCCGAGCCCACGAGACAGGCAGAAATCTCGT
>CAJXTI010000083.1 GCA_913061185.1 uncultured Oceanobacter sp. | reverse complement strand
CGTGGGCTCGGAGATGTGTATAAGAGACAGCTTGAATATTGGTATTGGCCAGCAGCCCTTCCTTGCCAAACTCAACCCCCACACCGGAACACTTCACCCCACCGAATGGCACATCGGGTTGAATGGCTCCATGCTTGTTATGCCACACCGAGCCACATTCCATACGGGAAGCCAGCTGGCGGAACTGTTGCTGGTCGTCGGTCCAGATGGAGCCACCCAGTCCATTCTGATTATCATTGGCCGCAGCGATGACAGCGTCGATATCGCTGAACGGAATAATCGGCAGTGCCGGGCCAAACTGCTCATGCTGTACCAGCGGGTCACTGACAGCGTCCGTCGCGATCAAGGTGATCGGAAAGAACAGCGTATCGGGATCATCCACCGGGCCGCCGAGCAGTAATTGGCTACCCAGCTCCAGTGACTGGCGCACCAGGCGGTTCACCTTGTCAAACTGCATCCGGTTCTGGATGGGGCCAAGGTCGCTGTTGTCGTCAAATCCGTCACCGACCTTGATCGTCCGGGCAAAGGCCACCAGCTCGTCACACACCTGTTGGTAAATGCTGTCGTGGACGTACAGGCGTTTCAGGGCTGCACAGGTCTGGCCGTTGTTGATAAAAGCGCCCCAGAACACACCCGGTGCGATTGCTGCCGGATCGCAATCCGGCAGCACAATGCCAGCGTCGTTGCCGCCCAGTTCCAGCGTCAGGCGTTTGAGGGTATCGGCGGCAGAGGTCATGATTTTCTGGCCAGTCGGTGTTGAACCGGTAAACACAATCTTGCCAATTTTTGCGTGGGATGACATTGCCGCCCCAAGGCTGTCGTCACCGGTAAGGCTGTTCACTACCCCGGCTGGTAATACCTCATTCATCAGTTCGATCATTCGCAGCGTTGACAGCGGTGTGAAAGGTGACGGCTTGTTCACCACGGTGTTACCGGTACGAATGGCCGGTATAATATGCCAAACCGCAATCATGACCGGCCAGTTCCATGGCGTAATAGAGCCGACAACACCAATCGGCTTGCGATGCATCTCAACCCGGCCGTTGTCGTTGTCTTGTAGTACCTCGACGGGTATTTCCAGCGCGGCGTTGTAGCGGGCCCAGGCAATGGCACCACCAATTTCAAACATCGAACCCATGCCCGCCATGGGTTTGCCCTGTTCAGATGTCAGAATCCGGGCCAGTTCTTCATGGTGCTGTTCCAACTTGTCGGCCACCCGGTGGCAGTAGTCCTGACGCTCTGCATCCGACAGACCTGACCAGGCAGGAAATGCCGCTGCCGCTGCCGCGACGGCCTGATCAAGGTCTGCGCTGGTCGCCAACGGTGCCTTGCCAGCCAAGTCGTGTGTGGAGGGGTTGATAACGTCGAATGAGGCATTGGCCGACAGGGTCTTGCCTCCCACCATGTTGCTGAAAGAATACATACCGGGTTCACCTTTTTTGTTTTTGTAGAAACAGTGCTGCAGTTTGGCCTGGCAGTTTGACTCAGCCCCAGCCCGCCAGCTTGATCCCAACGGACAGGTATTTGATCGGTTATGACCGTGGTGGGTGAGCGAGATCACTTTCCTGGTTGGATCTTTGTACTAGCTGGCACGGCTCTCGCTCAGTATCTTGTATACAAGTTTGAACACCATGGAGAAACCAATGACCGCTAGCACATTATCCCCGTTGTCGGGCTGGAATCTGAGTGACTGGGCCAAGGCGTATCAGTCGGGCCAAACCCCACAGCAGCTCTTGCCACAACTACTGCAACAGATTCGTGAGGAAGAGTGCGACAACGGTAAACCGGTTTACGGCAGCCCCTGGATAACACTGGCGACCGATGCGGTGCTGGCGCAGCAGCTTGCTTCACTGGAGGGCAAGGCTCCGGCGTCGTTGCCCCTTTTTGGTGTGCCGTTTGCGGTGAAGGACAATATTGATGTGGCTGGTTTTGCAACCACGGGTGGTTGCCCTGAGTTTGCCTTTACCCCGCAACGCGACGCGACCGTGGTGGCGTTGCTTCGGGCTGCTGGTGCGGTGGTAATGGGTAAAACCAATTTGGATCAGTTTGCTACCGGTCTGGTCGGCGCTCGCTCCCCTTACGGGCCGGTGGCTAACAGCTTCAAGCCGGAATACGTCAGTGGGGGTTCCAGTTCTGGCTCTGCCGTCACGGTGGCGCGTGGGCAGGTGGCGTTTTCGTTGGGAACGGATACCGCCGGGTCGGGTCGGGTACCTGCCGGTTTTAATCATCTGGTGGGGGTCAAGGCCACCAAGGGATTGGTCAGTACAAATGGCGTGATTCCTGCTTGTAAGAGCCTGGATGTGGTCTCCATCTTTGCTTTGAACAGCCGGGATGCCGAACAGTTGCTGGATGTGGCGGCGCAGTTTGATGCAGCTGACCCTTATTCTCGTGAGTCTGTTGCGGTGCCCCAGCGTCGTATCAAGCGTCTGGCGATACCGCTGTCGCCGCAATGGTTTGGCGATGTCGAACAGCAACAGGCTTATGAACAGGCTTGTGTGTTGGCCAGAAAACACGGTTTAGAGCTGGTTGAAAAGGATTTCGGCCCCCTATTCGAAATGGCCGCGTTGTTGTATCAGGGCCCTTGGGTGGCTGAACGCTACGCGGCTGTGGGCGAGTTTATGGAGCAGGATTTGCCCGGACTCGACCCGATTGTCAAAAGCATCGTACTGAGTGGCAAGCTCCCCAGTGCGGTAGATCAGTTTCGGGCAGAATATCGTCGCCTGGAGCTGATGCGCTACGTGACGGCCTTGTTCGACGATGTCGACGCGCTGTTTGTCCCAACTTCCCCTCATTTTCCGACCCATGCCGCACTGGCAGAACAACCGATTGAGGTGAACAGCCGCAACGGCGTGTACACCAACTTTGTTAATCTGGCCGATCTCTCGGCATTGTCGCTGCCGGCGGCGTTACGTCGCGATGGACTTCCCTTTGGCATCACCCTGATTGCCCCTGCCTGGCAGGATCGTGCCTTGCTGGCCTTTGCCAACCGTTGGGAAGCAGCACTCAAGCTGCCAGAAGCGCCTGTCTTATTGGGGCGCAAGGCGGATGAGTCGGTAGTGATTGCTGTGGTTGGTGCGCATTTAAGTGGTATGCCACTGAATCACCAGCTCAGCCATCGTTCTGCCCGGCTGGTCGAGCAAACCGTTACCGCCGACCAATACCGCTTGTACGCCCTGGCGAACACCACGCCACCCAAACCGGGCCTGGTACGGGTCGGTGATGACGAGCAGGGTGTGGCGATTATCGTCGAGTTGTGGCGGCTGACAGCGGCTGCCTTCGGCAGCTTTGTGAATGAAGTGCCGCAACCGATGGGCATTGGCAAAGTGGAGCTGGAAGATGGCCGTATTGTGAATGGTTTTATGTGCGAAGCCGCTGTGCTTCCAACAGCCACCGATATCAGCGAGTTTGGCGGCTGGCGGGCTTATGTCAGCCGTAAGCAGGCTGATTGAATGGCGACGGCAGTGACTGGAAACAACGCTGGCCAGACTCGGCCCGCGAACGTGGCGGAGCGCATTTACCAGCAGCTTAAAACCGATATTTTTGATTTTCAGCTGCTACCCGGCGACCGCTTTAGCGAGTCGGAAATTGCCAAGCGTATGAATGCCTCCCGAACGCCTGTTCGGGAGGCGCTCTACCGACTCGAGCGGGATGGTTTTGTGCAGGTCTATTTTCGCAGCGGCTGGCAAGTGCGGCCGTTCGACTTTCAGTATTTTGAAGAGCTGTACGATGTTCGTACCCTGATGGAAACCGCAGCGGTTCGACGGCTTTGTGGGCTGGAAGATCCGGCTGCGCATCTGCAGGAGCTGACGAACCACTGGTGTGTAACGCCAGACAAGCGCTTGTCCGACAGTGATCAGGTGGCGGAACTGGATGAGAATTTTCATTTTCAGCTGGTGGCGCTGGCGGGTAATAAGGAAATGGCGCTGTTGCATCGCAGTGTCTGTGAACGACTGCGCATTATCCGGCGACTCGACTTTACCCAGCGTGGGCGGATTGCAGCCACTTATGAAGAGCATCGGCATATTTTGGCATTGATCGGACAGCGTCACGGCGACGCCGTTGTGGCTGAGTTAAGTGGGCATATTGAGAGCAGCAAAAATACCGTGCGTGCGATCACCTTGCAGCGGATTCAGGAAGCCAAGAGCCGTTATAACCTGAATATCCGGGTATAAATACCGGTTTGCGGTATCACTGCCGGGTAATGGTGCAAGCCGGGTAATGATGTGTGGTTGTTCGCAACGGCTGCGCGAGTGTCTTGTGCTGGTATTCAGAGAAACAAGCCCAACAGTTCATTCAGGTATTGTTGGCCACGTTCGGTAGCACGAATATCCTCTCCAACTTCCAGCAAGCCCATGGCTTTGGCCTTGGCGATTGGTTCAGCCACGCTCGCCAGTGTTTGTCCGGTACGTTGCTCAAAGCGTTCGACCGTGATACCTGCACGCAAACGTAACGCATTCATCAGGCATTCCAGCCCCATCTCTGTGCTGGCAATGTCGTTACTGCCAGCCAGGAAAGCCTTGTCGGGGTTCAGGTAATCGCTTGGCTGGCGGGTTTTCCAGCGTCGGGTCGCGTGGATCTGGCCGTTGTTATCCCGTTTGCTGACTTTGCCATGCGCACCGGCACCAATACCGAGGTAGTCGCCAAACTGCCAGTAGTTGAGGTTGTGGCGGGCCTGTTTGCCCGGCTGGGCAAAGGCGGAAATCTCGTAGTGGGCAAAACCGGCTGCTGCCAGGCGCTGCTGTCCGGCATCCTGGATGTCCCAGAGTGTCTCGTCTTCCGGCAGGGCTGGTGGACGTTTGTAGAATTCGGTGTTGGGTTCGATGGTGAGCTGGTACCAGGAGAGGTGCGGCGGGTTAAAGCTCAAGGCCGTGTTGATGTCTTCCAGGGCATCGGCTAGCGACTGTCCGGGCAGACCATGCATCAGGTCGAGATTGAGGTTGTCGAATCCGGCCGTGCGGGCTGCTGTTATGGCGGCTTTGGCCTGGGCGCTATCGTGAATGCGGCCGAGTTTTTGCAAATGCAGGTCGTTAAAACTCTGAATGCCCATCGACAGCCGGTTGATGCCTAATGTGCGATAGGCGGCAAAGCGATCCGCTTCAAACGTACCGGGATTGGCTTCCAGGGTGATTTCTATGTCGGTGGCGAATGCCAGTCGTTGCTGCAACCCCTCGAACAGTTGTTCGTAGGCCTGGGCCGATAACAGGCTGGGGGTGCCACCGCCAATAAAAATGGTCTGGATAACACGCCCGTAAACCTGCTCCCGTTCGCTATCGAGGTCACTCAGCAATGCAGCCACATAGTCTGCTTCCGGCAATTCGCGGCTGGCCGTGTGCGAGTTGAAGTCGCAGTACGGGCATTTACGAATACACCAGGGAACGTGGATGTACAGACTGAGTGGCGGCAACTGGCGCATTACTCAGTTCCCGTTGTTTGGGTTGCTGTTGTGATGATCGTTGTGGTGTTCGTTGTGGTGTTCGTTGTGGTGTTCGTTGTGGTGTTCGTTGTGATGTTCGCCGTTGTTGTCCGGGTTTGCGTCGGCCTGGGTATCGGGATCGGTAGCGGGCAGCAGGTCAGCAACGGCAACGTCGAGTGTTTGTAACAAGGCTTGAACCTGAGCTTCCATCTGGTGTTGCTCGTGGGAAAGGCGGGTTTGTTCCTTATTCAGTTCGTCGTTCTGTTGCGTCAGCGTGTCATTTTTTTGTTCAGCAGCCGTCAGCGCCTGTTGAGCCTGTTCCAGGTCTTCTTGCAGCTGAAGATTTTCCAGTTGCAGATTTTCCAGGGTTTGAATGGTTTGGGTAATCTTGTTTTGTAATTGTTCGAGTATTTCCACGATGTGCTTCTTTTCTCAGATAAACAATGCACCACATAGGGTGCTGGAAGTCCCTCACCAGGCTGAAGACAGAGTGTGAAGGGGTAAAAAAAGCGTCAGGGCTGCCAGCGTTGCAGCAGCTGCTGAATGGCCTGGCCCCGATGCGAAAGAGCGTTTTTACGCCCCTTGTCGAGATCGGCGGCAGCACACTGCTCCGCTGGCAGGTAAAACAGCGGGTCATAACCAAAGCCGTTGCTGCCGGAAGGCCGGGTCAGGATGGAGCCTTCCCAGCTGCCCTGAAAAACCTGGGGCGTCGGGTCTGTGGCATGGCGCATGTAGACCAGTACGCACTGAAAACGTGCGGTGCGTTGTGCCGCCGGGACGTCGACAAGACGTTGTAATAACAGGCTGTTGTTGTCGTTATCGCCGTTTCCCGCGTTGTTCATGCTGGCAAAACGGGCAGAGTAGATACCCGGCTGGCCTTGCAGGGCGTCCACTTCGAGACCGGAGTCGTCAGCCAGTGCTGGCAAGCCGGTGATGGCGGCAGCATGGCGGGCCTTGATAATGGCGTTTTCTACAAAGCTGAGTCCGGTTTCTTCGGCATCGCTAACACCCAGCTCGCCCTGTGCCACCAGCGTGATGTGTTGTGCGGCAAAATGGCTGTCGAACAGTTGGGAAAATTCCCGCAGCTTGCCAGCATTGCCGCTGGCGAGAACAATTTTCATAACAGCTCCTTGTCGGTCAGTCTTCTTCGTAAAAACGCTGGCTGAAGCGTACATCGAAGTGTTTGTCGCTGCCATCCGGGGCAACGTCGAGCCGGATACGGTAGGTTTCTTCTTCATCAAAGCGGAACGTCGCGATGTAATACACGGCGTTGGTTTCCTTTATTTCCTTGAACTCCAGTTCGCTTTCCTGGCCAATCAGGTTTTTTATGGTGCCATGGATGGTGGCGGTAACCGGCAGCGGCAAGACGTCGTCATTGGGGTTGTTTAATACCGAAATACTGAGGAAGCCGAGCTTGCGCGAGCGTTCTATGCCATAGGCGCTGGCGACATCTGGACTGAGAAAGCTGCTGGTCAGACCAATGTAGTGAACTTCATAGTCGCCAAACACTTTTTTTTGTTCACCACGGTCAGCCAGTACAGTCGGGCTTATCAGGGCGCTCAGGCTTAACAGCAGTGTTAAACAGGTGATCCATCGTGTTTTCATCAGGTTCTCCGGGTCAGATGATAAATGGCAATTTCTCCCAGCAGCGAGGGCCAGAAGTGAATTGCCCAGTGTTCCTGGTGATGATCGTCCAGCACGGTTTTGCTGAGGATCCGAATATTTTTTGCTACGCACAGTTCTTCAAAGTCGGTCACGGTGCACAGGTGAATATTCGGTGTGTTGTACCAGGCATGGGGCAGGGTTTCGGACATGGGCATCCGGCCCTTGAGAGCCAGATACAAACGGGTACGCCAGTGGCCAAAATTTGGGAAAGTGACAATCGCCTCGTCGCCGATACGCAGCATTTCGTCGAGCAATTCGTCGGGTCTCTCAACCGCTTGTAATGCCTGGGTCATGATGACGGTATTGATGCTGTTGTCTTTGTAATTGCGCAGGCCGTCGTTGAGGTTTTGCTCAACGACGTTGACACCATTGGCGATGCAGGCCGTGATTTTGTCGGGGTTGATCTCCAGACCATAACCGCGCACGTTTTTGTGTTCCTGCAGGTAGCGTAACAATTGGCCTTCACCACAACCGAGGTCAAGTACCTGGCTGTTGGGCTGAATCCATTGCTGGATAATGGACAGGTCGGTACGCAGGGAGGCAAGGGAGATGCTGTTCATGAACGACCCTCCAGTTCGTTGGCGATGCGATTCATATAGGCATCCAGTACCTGGTGGTAACGGGTAATGGGCAACAGAAAGGCATCGTGGCCACCATCGGAATCAATACAGGCGTAGCTGACGTTCTTGTCGGCTTCGATCAGGGCGCTGACAATTTCTTCGGAGCGTTCCGGTGCAAAACGCCAGTCGGTGGTAAAGGAGACCACCAGGAAGTCACAGGATGCATGGCTCAGGCATTTGACCAGGTCGTGATCGTAATCGCCAGCCGGGTCAAAGTAGTCGAGCGCCTTGGTCATCAACATGTAGGTATTGGCATCAAACCGGGTGCTGAATTTTTCACCCTGATAGTGGAGGTAGCTTTCGACCTGAAATTCAGGCGCGAAGCTGTAGTTCAACTTGCCTTCCTGCAGTTCACGGCCAAATTTCTGCCGCATGGCGTCATCGGATAGATAGGTCAGGTGACCGAGCATGCGTGCCTGGGTGAGACCAACCTTGGGAATGGTGTTGTGTTCCAGGTAGTTGCCATCGTGGAAATCCGGGTCTTTGGCAATGGCCTGACGGGCGACTTCATTAAAAGCAATGTTCTGCGCCGACAGCTTGGACGCCGAGGCGATCACGACGGCATGTCGCAGGCGCTCGGGATGCTGGATCGCCCAGCGTATGACCTGCATGCCGCCGAGGCTGCCACCGACAACCGCTGCCCACTGCTGAATACCCAGGTGATCCGCCAGTTGCGCCTGGCTGGCGACCCAGTCACGCACGGCAACAATCGGAAAATCGGGGCCATAGAGCTTGCCGGTTTCAGGGTTGTGGCTGACCGGCCCGGTAGAGCCAGAGCAGCCCCCAAGATTGTTCAGCGAGACGATAAAAAACCGTTGGCTGTCAAACGGCTTGCCCGGCCCTATGGCGTTATCCCACCAGCCGGGTTTGGCCTCATCCATGCTGTGATAACCGGCGGCATGGTGATCGCCGCTGAGAGCATGACAAATCAACACGGCATTGGAACGATCGGCGTTGAGTTTGCCGTAGGTTTCGTAAACGAGATCGTATTCTGGCAGCACGCGACCACTGCGAAGTGTCAGTGGTACATCTGAATGAAACTGCTGGGGAGTAACCAGACCGACGGAATCGTCAGGGATAACTTCCGGCATGGTAGGCGTATTCCTGGAGTGTATAAACTGGGTAAAGCGCGAGTGTATCAGTAAACGCGGGGAATCACAGGTTGTCGGTAGCGTCCGGCTGTTCGCCCTCGGTGGCCGGTTTGCGGATCAGGCGGGAAGCCAGTACGCCCCCTTCAAACAGCGCGTACATGGGCAGCGCCAGAATGGTTTGGGAAATGATATCCGGTGGCGTGACCAGCATCCCAACGACAAAACAGCCGAGAAAAATATACGGGCGTTTTTCGCCCAGCGCAGCAACCGTGGTAAGACCACTCAGTACCATCAAAAACGTCGCCACCGGGATTTCAAAGGCAAAGCCAAAGGCAAAAAAGATTTTCAGGATAAAATCGAGAATATTGGCAATGTCCGGCATAAACGAAATGCCATCCGGCCCGGCCATGGTAAAGAAACCAAATGCCAGTGGCAGCACCACGTAGTAGGCAAACAGAATGCCGGAGTAAAACAGCACGGTGCTTGAGATCAGCAAGGGTACGGCAAAGCGTTTTTCATTCTGATACAGGCCCGGCGAAATAAACCCCCAGACCTGATGCAGCATAAAAGGCATGGCGATCAGCACTGCCAGCACCAGCGTCAGTTTGAACGGCACCAGAAACGGCGATGCCACACCGGTGGCGATCATTTGTCCTTGAGTGTCGGGTAGCAATACTGACAGCGGTTGCACCAGAATCAGATAGAGGTCGTTGGCGAAATAGAACATGCCAAGGAACAGCGCCAGTACCACCAGTACCGATTTCAGCAATCGGTTACGCAGTTCGACCAGATGGGCAATAAGGGGTTGTTCCTGATCCTGGCTCATGGTTCGGGTTTGGTGTCCTTGGCGGGCGTGATTGGCCCGGTGGGTGTGGTGGGCAAAATGCGTGGTTGGCTATCGGCACTGGCTGGCGGGTTTTCGACGGCCGTGTTTTCAATTGCCAGATTGTCGACGGTCTGGCCGTCAGCTGCTGCGGTATTTTGCTGCTGGTTGTAGTCACGCACGGCAGCAGGCCGACGAACATCATCATCGAGAAAGGTAGCGTAGGGATCCTTGAGTTTTTCGCGCAATTCATCGGCACGCACCTGACGTTCCAGTTCATCCTGGAAGTTATTCATGGTGCGGCGCACACGGCCAATCATCAGGCCAACGGTGCGTGCCGCCTTGGGCAAACGCTCCGGGCCGAGTACCAGCAAGCCTAAAACACCCACCACGACGAGCTCAAGAAAGCCGATATCAAACATCAGGGGCGACTCTGATCCTTGTCTTTCTGCTCACTGAAATCGGCATCCTTGTTGATGCTGTCGGATTGGTCTGAAGTCAGGGGCTTGGGTTTGGCCGTCGTGGCAGCACCGTCGTCGTCCTTGTCAGCACCCTCGTTCATGGCGCTTTTGAAGTTCTTGATTGCGCCGCCCAGATCGCCGCCCATATTACGCAGTTTCTTGGTGCCAAAAACCACGATCACAATGACCAGAATAATGGCCAGTTGCCAGATGCTGATACCGCCAAGCATAAGAGTGTCCTCGTTGAGTACTCAGAATCCGGGCAGCGCACGGCCGCCCAGAATATGAAAATGCAGATGAAATACTTCCTGACCACCTTCAGCACCGGTATTGGTGATGGTGCGATAGCCGGTCAGGTTCTGTGTGGCGGCAATATGCGGAATGGTCAGCATCAGCTTGCCCATCAGGACACCGTCGTCTTCACCCAGGTCGTTGAGGTTGACGATGTGCCGCCTTGGAATCACCAGCACATGGGTATCTGCCTTGGGGGCGATATCATGGAATGCCAGGAACTCTTCGTCTTCATATACCTTGTTGGCGGGGATGTCACCTGCCACTATCTTGCAAAAAATACAGTCAGTCATGTGGATGTCCTTGCTGATGCACGACCTGCGGCACGGTTATTTGTCGCTGCGCGAGGCTTTTTCTTCCAGCCCGGACATATTGAAGCGACGGGCCAGCTCGTTAATCACGGCTTCCGGGCGTTCGCCCAGATGGGCCAGTGCTACCAGGCTGTGAAACCAGAGATCGGCGGTTTCGTATATAACGTCCTGGTTGTCGCCACTGTGCTCGGCATCTTTGGCTGCGAGAATGGTTTCGGTGGCTTCTTCGCCTACTTTTTCCAGAATCTTGTTCAGGCCCTTGGCGTACAAACTGGCGACATAGGAGGAATCTGCCGATGCGCCTTTGCGTTCGTCAAGGATGTCACCCAGGGCGGAGAGAATATCACTCATTTTGATAACAACTCTGTGAATTATGTAATACCGAAAATGACTTAGTAGATTTCTTTCGGGTCTTTTAATACCGGGTCGACGGCGACCCACTCGCCGTTTTGCCAGACCTGATAAAAGCAGCTTTCGCGGCCGGTATGGCAGGCGATACCGCCGATCTGTTTGACCTGCAAGACAATCACATCGGCATCGCAGTCGAGACGCACTTCGTGTAATTGCTGGACGTGGCCGGATTCTTCACCCTTGCGCCACAGTTTTTGGCGGGAGCGTGAATAATAAATGGCGCGGTTTTCCTCAACCGTGAGGGCGAGGGCTTCGCGGTTCATCCAGGCCATCATCAGGATGCGACCGGTTTGGTAGTCCTGGGCGATGGCTGGTACCAGCCCGCTGTCGTCCCATTTTACGGCATCTAGCCAGTTGCTGTTCATTCTGCGTATTACCTGCTGATCGACACGCCGGGCGATCAGCTGCCGATGATTCAAACATGTGTCGCACACCTTGCCGCTGTGTGCGACACATGCGTTTCAAGTGTTATTGACCGTCGCGAGCATACCGCAAGCCAGGGGGCGTGCGCAATTATTGGATCGGGCCTGCTGAGTGCCGGTGGCTCTCAGAACAAGGCATGAGGAACGCTATTGGCGTGCTAAATAAGCGACGTCAGGCCTTGAGCAGTATCCAGAGCAGCCCCAGCGCGCTGATGCTGATGCCGATAATATCCGGGATTCCCAAAGCAACCGCTTGCCACCAGACAAACAGACCACCGACGCCCATCAGACTGGCGAGAATATGATGGCGTTTTTGCTGGTTCTGATACTCCAACGCTTGCCGCAGCGCGACGATTTCCCGTTGCAGTTGTTGCTGGTTTTCGTCCATATGGTTGATTCGGGTCAGGGCGCCATGAATCAATCCCGGCATTTTTGGGGCTTTTTCGATCCAGGTTGGCAGCTGGCGCTTGAGTTCCTGTAGCGCCGCTTTTGGGCCAAAGCGGTCACGCACCCAACGCTCCAGGTAAGGTTTGGCAGTACTCCACAAGTCCAGTTGTGGATAAAGCTGACGGCCCAGACCTTCGATATTGAGCAGGGTTTTTTGCAATAAAACCAGTTGTGGCTGCACTTCCATGTTAAAGCGCCGGGCGGTACTGAATAGCTGGATCAGTACCTGACCAAAGGAAATCTCTGCCAGCGGCTTTTCGAAAATGGGTTCGCAGACACTGCGAATCGCTGCGGCCAGATCGTGTACCTTGGTGGTGGCAGGCACCCAGCCGGAATCAACGTGTAGCTGGGCGACCTGATAATAATCCTGATTAAAAAAGGCCAGCAGGTTCATGGCCTGTCTCTTATACACATCTCCGAGCCCACGAGACAGGCAGAAATCTC
>CAJXTI010000082.1 GCA_913061185.1 uncultured Oceanobacter sp. | reverse complement strand
CCGCTTTATGACTGGTTCGACCATCGATGGCTGAGCCGCCGGGCCGTTTGTCATTGCGGGCAACATGGGGCGAATAGTGGTTCTATTTAACCAGAATTTGCTCAGAAAAGAGTCAGATTCAGCTTTTCCGCAGTAGAGCAGCCCTAAGCCCGACGGCCAGGATAGCGATCCAGGCTGAATCGACTCCCTAACGGGTCAGATAAAGACGAGGAACACGCCGGGTAATCCCGGTAAATAGATGGTAGGAAATGGTATCGCAGCATGCCGCCACCTCATTGGCATCCAGCTGCAAGCCCCAGAATTCAACGGGGTTACCCAGTGCAGCACCAGCAACCTCGGTCAGGTCAACGGTCAGCATATCCATCGATACCCGCCCCAGTAGCCGGGTGCGCTGGCCGTTAACCATCAGCGGCGTACCTTCCCGTGCCTGACGCGGATAACCATCGGCATACCCCATGGCAACGGTACCCACCAGAGTCGGTTTATTGGCGACAAAGCGGCTGCCATAGCCGACACTTTCACCGATCGGAACCCAGCGAGTGGCAATGACTTCTGATACCAGCGACATCGCAGGTTGCAGCTGTTGTGCGACCTCGTCAGGGAATGCCAGCGGCGATGAGCCGTACAACATAATGCCAGGCCGCTGCCACTGTTGACGGGCGGCGGGATGCGCCATCAGAGCGGCCGAATTAGCCACACTGATATCCAGATCCAATCCCTGCGTAGCGGCGGCAAGACCGGCCAGTTGGGTGGTGACATCCACCCCTGGAGCCACCAGACAATCAGCATTGGCAAAGTGCGTCATCAGCGTGACACGCCCCACCTGTGGCAACGCCAGCAATTGCTGACAAGCACCAGCCACCTCCTCCAGCGCAAAGCCCAGGCGGTGCATACCGGTATCCACTT
Source organism: uncultured Oceanobacter sp. (assembly GCA_913061185.1). Taxonomy (GTDB): domain Bacteria; phylum Pseudomonadota; class Gammaproteobacteria; order Pseudomonadales; family Oceanobacteraceae; genus Oceanobacter; species Oceanobacter antarcticus. Next base: position 11,690 of record CAJXTI010000082.1, on the reverse strand, counting down.
TCAGCCAGATATTCAGAGGCCTGGAAAAGCAGGTCTCCGCCACTGCGCTGATCTGATCGGGTCGATGAATCGCCGTCCAGAAATTCTGCTCAGCAATCACCGGCAATTCGTCATTACTGAAAAAACCTTCCAGCAACAACACCGGCTGAGTCAACCCGGCCGCGCGCAACTCCAGCGCTTCTTCAATACACGCGACCGCAAACGCAGGCGCATAAGGTGCCAGCGCCTGAGCCACCCGGACAACCCCATGGCCGTAGGCATCCGCCTTGACCACCGCCAGTGCCTGACCAGCAGGATGTAACGAACACGCCAACTGATAATTGGCAACAATATGATCCAGATGAATCCGGGCCTGCGCAGGACGAGACATGCTTACCACTCCACAGCGTCGATCTGGCGCTTACAGCGCCAGAATCGCCTCAACTTCAATATCGGCTGCTTTTGGCAGCGCCTTGACCGCATACGCAGCGCGGGCCGGGTACGGCTCGTCAAAATAGCGGGCCATCACTTCGTTCACTTGCGGGAAAAAGCTCATATCCGACAGCAAAATAGTCAGCTTGGCGGCATCATTCAACGAACCGCCCGCCGCTTCAGCCACGGCTTTCAGGTTCTCGAACACCTGTACAGCCTGGGCTTCAAACGACTCGGTAACCATTTCCATGGTTTCCGGGTTCAGCGGAATCTGACCTGACATATATAGGGTGTTACCCACCTGAACCGCCTGCGAATAGGTGCCAATAGCGGCCGGGGCCTTGTTGGTCGAAATAATCTGTTTGTTGCTCATAAAAAACCTCATTATTCATTGAATCACGTCCAGGCGGGTCGCCGGACGCGCGGGTAAATAGTACTGCCGCCGGGGGGCATCCCAAACGATCGCGAGAAAAAAAGTCTCGTCGTGTTCAGGAGTATCCGGAACCAGGGGCGTTCTCAATTATTTGCCACGGCCTGTCAGGAGGATAAATCCCGTCAGGCAAGGCGTTGGACGCCGAGAATGACGCATCCTTTTCAAGTCCAATAACACCGCACTGGACGGCGGCAACCCGCGTCCTGCGGGGGCTGCCGGATTAAATAGATGCCCCCTAAAGATACCGATGTACCGACAATCCTTCTGCACTGATTTCGGTATCACGTTCATTCATAATATCCGCCAATAAACGCGCCGAACCTTGCGACATGGTCCACCCCAACGTGCCGTGGCCCGTATTCAGATACAGATTATTGAAGGGTGTTTTGCCAATCACCGGCACGCTGTCTGGTGTCATTGGCCGCAAACCACACCAGAACTCGGCCTGCTCCAGATCACCGGCACCCGGAAACAAGTCACTGACGACGAAATCCGCAGCCTTGCGACGGCTCTCTTTCAGACTCAGGTCAAACGAGGCAATCTCAGCCGTACCACCAACACGAATACGTTCATCAAAACGCGTTACCGCCACCTTGAATTCTTCATCCATCACCGTGGACTGTGGTGCCTTGCTTTCATCCAGCAGCGGCAACGTCAGTGAATAACCCTTGATCGGATAGATCGGCAACTTGATGCCCAGCGGATTCACCAGCATCGGTGAGTAACTGCCCATGGCCACCACATACTTGTCAGCCGTCAGACGACCGTTAGAAGTCACCACGCCACGAACTTCACCGCCGGATGCTTCCAGCCCCTTGACCTCGGTGTCCATCATAAAAGTCACCCCCAGCGTACGGCAGGCATCCGCCAGCCCCTGGGTAAACTTGCGGCAATCACCAGTGCCATCGTTGGGGAACATCAAGCCGCCGACAAACTTTTCCGCCACATTTACCAACGCTGGCTCATGCTGGATACAGGTCGCGTGATCAATCACCCGATGCTCAACACCGCACTCACGCAGCGATTCGAGATCCGCCCCGATGGAATCCATTTTTTCCTGATTACGGAACAGCTCAATCGTGCCCTGATGACGCTGATCGTAATGAATCGGGCAATCTTGCTGCAGTTGCTCAAAACAGATACGGCTGTACTCGGAAATCCGCAGCATGCGGTTCTTGTTGAGCCGATAGGCATCCTCGGTACACTGGCCCAGCATTTTCAGCATCCAGGCCGAGGTATTCACATTCAACGCCGACGGACTGACCATAATTGGTGCCAGATCCTGCAGCATCCATTTGATCGCCTTGAACGGAATACCCGGTGCCGCCCACGGATTGGTATAACCGTAAGACAACATGCCAGCATTACCGTAACTGGTTTCATCTGCCACGCCAGCCCGACGCTCAACCACGGTGACGTCATGACCAGACCTGGCCAGATACCAGGCAGACGAGACACCCAACACACCGGCACCCAACACCAGAATTTTCATAACGACCACCTTCACAACGCCACAAAGTCAGACGAGCGGTTCCAGGCTGATATTTCAACCTATTAGCGGAAAACGCTGCCATGTTTAATAGTGAAATTCTAGCCAAAACCCTATAGAAAAAGCCTTTGAAGTTCGCTTAAATACAGACTATTTCACTACATATTAAAGAAATTACAGAAGATACAGCCAAATCAATGCCATTTATGACAGTCCAATTCCAGGGAGATCAACCTCATGGCAACAGCCAGCGACAATAAAAGAAGACCACTGGACAGACTCGACCGCCGAATTCTGCAAGAACTGCAACAAGATGGCCGCATCAGCTACGTCGACCTCGCCGAACGGGTCGGCCTCAGCTCCACCCCGTGTATCGAACGGGTCAAACGGCTGGAAAAAGACGGCTATATCGAAGGCTATTACGCCCGGCTGAATCCGGCGTTGCTGGGCTATGGCATGCTGGTCTTTGTCGAAATTTCGTTATCTTACCAATCGCCGGATGCCTTCCAGAAGTTCAATAAGGCCGTCGGCAGCCTGCCATACCTGTTGGAATGCCATCTCGTCTCCGGCGATGCCGACTACCTGATCAAGGCCCGCATCAACGACATGTCGGAATACCGCGCACTGCTTGGCGATATGCTATTGACCTTGCCAGGAGTGAAAAACTCCAAAAGCTATATCGTCATGGAAGAGGTCAAGGAAACCGCCCAGTTACCAGTGAAGCAAGGATAAGGTACTCTCCGCTATCGCTTTACCCGTTGTTGCAGGAGGGTGCTGATGGATGTTCGCAGAGAAAAAAGTCGTGAAAAGTTGAGAAATGCGCTGGCCCAGCTGCTGCGGGAGCAGTCGCTGGAACAGATCAGTATTGAACAGATTACGGATAAGGCCGGTGTTACCCGCCCGACCTTTTATTCCAATTATCAAAGCCGCCAGGACATTATTATCGAGCACGTTGAACATTGGCTGGCACGTCGGGAAACGCTGTTTCAGGCGTTTCTGGAAGATCAGCAAACTCCGGAACCCGATCGGCTGGTCGCCTTTATCGAACATCTGCTGAACACCCTCAGCCCCGACGATACCTTGCTACAGCTGGCACTTTCCGGTCGCGCCGGAGAGCAGGCCTTACAGCGGGTCACCAATCAAAATACCGACTTCTTTCGCCGCCGGGCCAGTCGCAGCTTTAACGAACCGCCGACAGAAGACGACATCCTGTTGATCTCGACCTTTTACGGCTCCGCCACCATCGGGATTATCTCCGGCGTTATCTCCGGCAAGATCACCCAGCAACCGGCCGACCTTGCACGACAGTTGGCCGCTATGATCTACAACGGCATTGGCCATCGCTTGTATTAAGATGATTCCTCAAACCAACAACATCTTTTAAATCAGCCTGATTGCTGGCAGCAGAATCGTCGGGGGTATTTTCGTGGTGAATCGATGCATACTCGGCTTATACCAACACATCCACCGATCCGCTCCAGCCACCTTGAGAATCCCTTATGCAGCTCGATAAAGCGAAAAAACGCATCGCCAAAAAAGTCAAACGAGGGTTTCAGGGTTATCCACTGATTGCCATAACCTATTTTGGCAGCACCACCGACCAGGCTGACGAAGTGTCGGTCACCTTGACGCTGGAAGAAGGTGCAGACGCACTGGAAGAGCGTTTCAAAAGCACCGATGATGCCCGCGAAAATGCGACCATCCAGTCTGCGCTGGTCAAAATCATCGAACGCACAGACTGCAAGACGCTACAGGAAAACCCTGACGTTACTCTGGTTCCTGCGCCATGACCTATCTGGCACGACGTTGTTGAATACGCACGCTATCGAGGTGTTTTAGTACCATGACGATCAAACACTCCCTGGGACAACTGGGGGATTACGAGATCAAACAACTCAAGGTGTTCAAGGCCGTCACCGAATGTGGTGGCTTCAGTGCCGCCGAGGCGCTGCTGAATATCAGCCGCCCGACCATCAGTATTCATATTGCCAATCTGGAATCGCGGCTGAACCTGACCCTGTGTCGCCGAGGCCGTGGTGGTTTTGCCCTGACCCGTGAAGGGGAAGTCGTCTACCAACAAACCCGGCAGTTGCTCGAAGCGCTGGAAGGGTTCCGTAATACCATCAACAACCTCAGTTCAACGCCATCGGGGAAATTACGGGTCGCCCTCAGCGATTCCTTCGCCAACGACCCGCGCTGCGATTTTGCCACCATCATTAATCACTACGCCCGCCAGGCACCGGATGTGGAAGTCACCGTCGATGTTGCCCATATGGTCGAGATGGAACGCAAGGTACTGAACGACGAACTGGATCTGGCCTTTATCCCGTATCACAGACACTTGGAAGGACTGGACTATATTCATCTGTTCAGCGATCGCTGCTACCTCTATTGCGGTGCCAGCCACCCACTGTTTGCTGAAGAGGACAGCCGTATCAGTGCAGCACAAATCAACGCCATCCCACTGGTACATGCAGGCCTGCAACCTCATGAAGAGGTTTACCAGCAAATATCCGAGATGAACCTGGCGGCTATTTCCTATCATTACGAAACCCGGGTAGCGCTGATATTGTCCGGTATTTACGGCTCATTCCTGCCAGAGAACATCGCCCAGCCCTATGCCAAGACAGGCCAGCTACGTGCCCTCTGCCCGCAAACCCGGCACTACTCCCTCGGCGTCGCCGTCATCAGCAAACGCAGTACCCAGCCCAACCGCGCCCGCTCGCTTTTTATTCAAACCGTGCGGGCCTTGCATCGCCATGGCAAACCGGATGCTCCCTACTGAAACGCGCCAAGTGCTCTATGGCCGTTTGGATCGACGCAGAACGGCTTGATCCGCCAACGCGGACAAGGGCTTGGTAGTCAGAGGAACGATTTCCCGGAACGGCCCCTGAAACTACCCATCAGGATATATACCGCTGGCGCCATGCGTGGCGCACAATCCCCGTAATAACGATGCCCCGGAGACTTCGATGAGCGAGAACCAGACCAGCCTGAACAGTTGCGCCACCTGGACCGAAAAAGCCAGCCAAATCACCATTCCTGCTCACTCCTGGGTGAATGGCAAGCCGGTGGCCGCACTCAGTGGTGCAACACAAACCTGTTTCAACCCGGCAACCGGGGCGGTACTGGCGGAGCTGCCCGACAACGCACCGGAAGATGCCGACGCCGCTGTCCGGGTCGCACGCCATACTTTTAATAGCGGTGTCTGGTCGGCGATGGCCCCCAAGGATCGCAAACGGATTCTGCTGCGTTGGGCCGATTTGATCGAACAGCACCAGCACGAGATCGCCCTGCTGGAAACCCTCGACGTCGGCAAACCCATCAGCGACACCCTGAATATCGACGTCCCCAGCGCAGTGAATACCATCCGCTGGACGGCGGAAGCCATCGACAAGATCTACGGCGAAATCGCGCCGACGGCTGCCGGTACGCTGGCGCTGATCCAGCGCCTGCCGCTGGGGGTCGTGCTGGCGATTGTGCCGTGGAACTTTCCGCTCTCGACCACCGCCTGGAAACTGGCACCGGCATTGGCGGCAGGTAACTCGGTGATCCTCAAACCCGACCCCAAAACCCCGCTGACAGCACTGCAGCTGGCAGCACTGGCCACTGAGGCAGGCTTGCCCGACGGCGTGCTAAACGTCTTACCCGGCGATGGTATCAATCTGGGTCAACACCTGTCCCTGCACCCGGATATCGATGGCCAGACCTTTACCGGCAGCACTGCGGTCGGCAAGTTACTGATGCAGTACGCTGGCCAAAGTAACCTCAAACGCACTTTTCTGGAGCTGGGCGGCAAAAGTGCCAATATTGTGTTTGCTGATGCCGATCTCGATAAAGCCGCGTTATGGGCAGCGGTGGCCGGATTCTACAACTGTGGCCAAACCTGTACCGCCGGTACTCGCCTGCTGATTCAGCAGTCTGTTTACGATGAGGTGATCGAACGGGTGATCGAAAACAGCCAGAGCTGGACACCGGGCAACCCGCTCGACCCGGATACCCGCATGGGAGCCGTGATCGACCAGAACCAGATCAATACCATTCAGAAATACATTCAGATTGGCCAGCAGGAAGGGGCCAGGCTGGTACTGGGTGGCAAGGCAGTGGCAGACTCCGGCTCCAACGGCTGTTTCCATCAGGCCACACTGTTTGCCGATGTTGATAACAACATGACCATCGCGCAGGAAGAAATCTTTGGCCCGGTGGTATCGGCCATTCCTTTCAAGGATGCCGCCGACGCGATCCGCATTGCCAACGACTCCCGTTATGGGCTGGCCGGTGCGGTCTGGAGCCAGAACATCAGCACGGCGCTGAGCGTCGCTAACGGCGTGCGTACTGGCACCATGGGGGTAAACAATTATTTTGGCGGCGATATCACCGTGCCGTTTGGTGGCTTCGGTGAATCCGGTAATGGCCGGGACAAGTCTCTGCATGCGCTGAATGATTACAGCGAGTTAAAAACGACCTGGATTGAGTACTGATCTTTAGGGGCCAATGGCCTATTACGATGACCCCCGGTATTTATCCGGGGGTCATCCATCAATCAACTTAGCTATCCATCAAGCCTGGCTATTTCATATAACCCAGCAGCTTGGCGGCATTTTCTTTCAGAATCAGAGGCCGTACTTCGTCCTTGATCTTGATTTTCTCGAAGTCACTGATCCAGCGATCCGGGGTAATCACCGGCCAGTCTGAGCCAAACAACATTTTGTGCTTCAGAATACTGTTGGCGTACTGGATAAAGATCGGCTGAAAGTACTTCGGCGACCAGCCCGACATGTCGATATACACATTCGGTTTATGGGTCGCGACGGACAGCTGCTCTTCAATCCAGGGGAACGCCGGGTGAGCGGCAACAATCGGCATATCCGGGAAATCGGCCGCCACATCATCCAGATACATGGGGTTGGAATACTTCAAGCGCATGTTCATACCACCATGAGCCCCAGCACCCACGCCGGTCTGGCCGGTGTGGAACAGGGCAATGGCACCTTCTTCGGCAATGGCTTCGTACAACACATAAGCCGAACGATCGTTAGGGTAAAAACCCTGCATCGTTGGATGAAATTTAAAGCCTTTCACCCCAAACTCACGTACCAGCCGACGGGCTTCACGGGCACCCAAACGGCCCTTGGCCGGATCGATAGAGGCAAACGGAATCAGAATATCGCTGTTTTCGGCACAGATAGCCGCCACTTCCTCGTTTTCATAACGCTTGAAGCCGGTTTCACGTTCCGCATCCACCGGAAAAATCACCGCCGCGATTTTTTTCTCGCGGTAGTAGCTGGCGGTGTCCTGAACGGTTGGCATCATATTGTGGCCAGCCGGGTTCTTGAAATACTTGGCGAAGTCTTCCTGAAACTGGTAGTAACCGTCATCCCGGTCACAGGTGCAGGGTTCTTCTGCGTGGGTATGGAAGTCGATGGCAATGATGTCGTCGATGTTAATCATGGTGTATCCCCTGTGATCAAATAGCGGGTGATATTGTTGTTATATATCAGGTTGTTATATATCAGGTTGTTGTGCACCGGGTTGTTGTGCACCAGTTGCAGGACGGCGAAGACTTGTCTCTGTTCGCCGATAACCTCGGGCAGCGCCCACACCAGATACTCTACACATTCGACAAGCGAAGAACCACAATTGTTTTGCTATACAACAATATTGGTTTTATGCCGCCTGACCACGAGACGGGTAAACAGCACCGCCGCCCCTGATCAATCCGATCCAATCAATCCATCCAGAGCTTGCAGCAGCTGTACCACGTCGTTGGCCGAGGTGTAGTGCACCATGGAAAAGCGCAACACGCCTGCTTGCGGATCAATGCCCAACGCCTCCAGCAACCGCCAGGAGTAGAAGTGCCCGGCACCGCAAAGAATGCCTTGTTGCCCCAGCTGTTGCGCCAATTCGAGCGGCTGATGTCCGGCGACCTGAATCGACAGGGTCGGCGCGCGATTTTCCAGTCGATCCGGGCCAACCAGGGTAATCGCCGGATGCTGGCGAAAATAGTCGAGCAAAGACTGAATATGTCGCAGTTCACTCTGATGCAGCAGGTGACGCACTGCCTCGGCTTTCTGTCGCGGTGATGGTTGCGGTGATGGTTGCGGTGATGGTTGCGGTGACGGTTGCTGTAATAGCGCGTCAGCAGCAGCAAAATGATGTTGGTACAGGCCCTCAAAATAATCACTGACACCGCTGGCGGCAGCAACCTGAGCATGATCCGGCCCGGCGGGGGTCAGGCGTTTGGCGCGCACATCGCTGTTAAAAAAATGGCCCTGATTACCCAACAACGCCGCCATCTGCGGTTGTACTACCATGACTCCCTGATGTGGCCCATACACTTTGTAGAGTGAATACAGGTAGATATCACAGCCCAGCGCCTGAATATCAGGCAAGCCGTGCCCGGCAAACGACACACCATCCACCACCGTACGAACGCCATATTGGCTTGCCAGCGCACAGATCTCGGCAACCGGATTAATATCCCCGAGAATGTTGGAGCAATGAGGAAACGCCAGCAAGCGGGTGTTATCCCCCAGCAACGCCTGAAGATCGGCCAGCTGCAACACCCCCTGCGCATCCATCCGCCATTCCCTGATCACCAGTCCATACTGTGCCAGCTTGCGCCAGACCCCGGTATTGGCTTCGTGATCCTGATTGGTGACGATGATCTCGTCGCCTGGCCGCAGCCACTCCATTACCGCGTGTGCCAGCACCCAGGTATTCTGAGAGGTCGACGGGCCAAAGTAGACCGTATCACCCGGCGTATTCATCCATTGCCCCAGCGCCTCATAGCTGGCGTCCATCCAGGCTCCGGCTTTGGCCGATACCGGGTTGGGGTAATAGGGTTGAAGCTTGAGCTGATGAACATACTCGTCCAGCCGCTGCAGCACCGGCTGGCACAAGTAAGAGCCACCGGCATTTTCAAAAAATGCCGTACCTTGTAATGAGGGTTCGGCAAAAGCCGGAAATTGCTGGCGCACATAGTCGAGATCGAGGCTGGTCATGGGGATATCCGACAGAGATGGGTAACGGCTTATCCTGTACCAGATAACACGACCGTGTCTTTGCAAGATCCACTTGCAAATAGTCGTCAGATGCAATAAATCAGTCAGTCGGTAGCTAAAACAGATTCAGATCATGCAGCAGATCACACTGGAACCACAGGACATTCGCATCCTGACGCTTTTACAGCAAGACAGCCAGATCGCGCGCCTGCAACTGGCAGAACAGGTGAACCTGTCGGCGTCGCAATGTTTCCGGCGTATCCGGCGACTGGAAGAGTGCGGCCTGATTCGGCGTTATACCGTCGAGCTGGACAAACAGAAGGCGGGATTTGATGTGCAAGCGATGGTGATGCTGCAATACCGCAAGTCGGAGGCAGATTCCCGCAACAAGGTGCTGACCCTGATCCGGCAAACCGATGTGATTCTGGAATGTTACTCCATCACCGGCGAATACGATTTTCTGCTGCGCGTCTGTTGCACCAGCATGGGCATCTTTAACCGACTGATCAACGAGACGTTTCAAGTGAGCTTTATTGCTGGCATACACTCCTACATGCTGCTGGAATGCGTCAAGGCAGAAGCCACCCTGCCGCTTGCCAGTCGCTGAACCGGCCACTATCAGTGGCATGGAGAACGGCGAGCAGTGGCATGGAGAACGGCGAGAGGACGAACGGTTGCGACCGCCTGATGGCCTCAGCCTTTTTCGCTGAAGCCTTGCACACCGGCTTTCCAATACGCCGAGATCCGGGTGCTGTCGGAGGGCTGTTGTTTGTCGTTGACCACCAATGCACGCAGCGCCGCCATCGCCTTGCCTTCCCCTGCGGCCCAGACAAATCCGTCGCCAGCCGGTAACGGTCGTTCAGTCACCGCTTGCAGCAGCTCGTTATAACCCGCCACCCACACCACCTCCAGCTCAGCCGCTGACTCAAGGACACGTTGATCGTGCACATGCTCGCACTGCACAATCACGGTAGCGTTGGCACCTGTGGGTAACTCTTCTACCCGGCGATGAATGGCGGGCAGCGACGTCGGATCACCCACCAGCCAGTGCCAGTCGTAATCCAGAGGAATCACCATCGAACCTTTGGGGCCACCCAAATGCACGCGCTCACCCACCTTCAAATTGTTCGCCCAGTCGCAGGCAACACCGCCGTCATGCAGAGCAAATTCCAGCACCAATGTGCCGCTGGTGGCATCAAACTGGCGTGGAGTGTAATCACGACGTTCTTCCTGCCCATCGGCACCCGGTATAAAGACCTTGATATGGTCGTCGAACGACAGTGACGGAAAGTCCTTCAAATCGTCACCACGTAACGTGACCGATACAAATCCGGGGGACACCCTGGTCACCGCTTCCACCAGAGGATAACGCTGGCGGATCTCATGCCGTACACGCTGTATCCGACTCTGCCCGGAACGACGTTCAGGCTCGCGGCCGGATAACCGATCGGCTTTGCTGGCTCTCTGCGCCAAACGGGATTCAAATCTGTTCATCTTGTGTTCTCTTGTATTAGTTGATAATGTCATCCAAATTATAATCTTCCAATAAGTTGATAAAGTCAACCAATGAACAAACAGATTTCCGATGATATTTTTGAGGCCATTGCTGCACTGAATCACCAGATTCGTTCCCGCCATCACCAGGCCAGTCGCGACCAGGGGACTGCCATTGCCGGTATGGAATTCAAGGCGCTGCGTTATATCGCCAGCCAGACCAGCCATCAAGGAGCCACCCAGAAAGATCTGGTCGAACGCTCAGGGCGGGACAAGGGCCAAATTGCCCGAGTGATCGGTAATCTGAAAAAACAGGGGCTGGTGCACGCAATTGCAGATGAGCAAGACAAACGCATCTCGCGGCTGATTCTGACAACCGCCGGACAACAGCTGTACGCCAGTTTCAAACAGGTCAATAACGAGGTGGCAGAACAAGCCATCAGCGGGCTGACACTCACAGAGTGCCAAACCCTGCTGGGCCTGTTATCAAAGGTGAACAACAACCTCGCCACATCCAAAAATCAGGACTGACACACGGAGTCAGCCAGGTTGCCCGGTATGCGACGACGTTCCAGCAGCGACCGCCTGTTGACTGGCCGCTGCGATTTTCAAACCATCCCGGATGTTCAACGCCATCAAGCTGATATTGACCGCCCCCGCCAACAGCTCCAGCGTCTGGATCAGATAAAAAACCGTGCCAATATCACCGGCGGCGGCCAGTGAGCGCAGGTAGATCGCTGACGGAATCAGGATCAATAGACCATTGAGCGCCACCAGCGGCATACGTTTTTTCTTGTTACCAATCAGTCCCTGTCTCTTATACACATCTCCGAGCCCACGAGACAGGCAGAAATCTCGT
>CAJXTI010000081.1 GCA_913061185.1 uncultured Oceanobacter sp. | reverse complement strand
CCCTGAACAACGGCAACACTCGCGCAGAGCCGTGCAGGATTAAATAGATGTCCCCACTGCGATGCAGTCCCCACGGATGTCGGATGGTTACTCCGGGCGACTGCAATCCGGGCATTGTGGATTTTTGGGGAGTTCCCAGCTGCGCTGTTCTCCGGCAAGGGCGTCGAATGTTTTGAGTCGGCCTGGGCGGGTATCGCCTATGTTGGCGATAAATTTCAGTGCTTCCAGTGCTTGTAGTGATCCAATCACTCCTACCAGCGGTGCCAGTACGCCGCTGTCGGCGCAGCTGAGTCCACTGGTGGTCAGGTTTGGGTAGAGGCAGCGATAGCAGGGGCTGTTGTTGTCCGTAGGGTCAAACCAGATCCATTGTCCTTGTGTGCCGGTGGCGGCGGCGGATATCCAGGGTGTTTTTGTGGCGAGGCTGGCCTGGTTCAGTTGGTAACGAATGTCGGCGTTGTCGGTGCAGTCGAGTACTACGTCTATCGTGCCGAGTTGGCTTTGCAGCCAGGTTTTATCGGCGCAGCGTTGTATGGCCGTTATCTGGCAGTCTGGGTTGAGCGCTTGTATGTGTGCCGCTGCGGAATCTACTTTGGCGCGGCCCACGTCGGCGTCGGCGTGGGCAATCTGGCGTTGCAGATTGGACAGTTCGACCTGGTCATCGTCGACCAGCAGCAGTTGGCCAATGCCACTGGCGGCCAGATACAGGGCGACGGGTGAACCAAGGCCACCAAGACCAATGATCATGACGCGGGCTTGTAACAGTGCCTGTTGCCCTTCGATGTCCAGCTCTGGCAGCAGGATATGGCGGCTGTAACGCAACAGTTGTTGGTCTGAAAGGGTTTCCATTTTCTATTCCTTCGACAGGCAGGTCTGAATAATCAGTATCAGGCCAACAGGGTTTGAGGCCAGCGTCCGCCGGTAATACGTGGCTGGCCGCCCAAATCGTGCCGGGTGCCCACATCGACAAAGCCCTGTTGTTTCAGGCAGTCGGCAACGGCGGTGGCCTGTTGATAACCATGTTCCAGCAATAACCAGCCATCCGCTACCAGAAACGCCGGTGCCTTGCTGATGATGTGTTCGATATCGGCCATGCCCTGATGATCGGCAACCAGCGCGCTGCGAGGTTCAAAAGCAACGTCGCCCTGGGCCAGGTGCGGGTCGGCGGCGTCGATATAGGGGGGGTTGGAGACGATCAGATCAAACTGCCCAGCCAGAGCATCAAACCAGTGGCTTAACAGAAATGTCGCACGCACTTTGTTGCTCCGGGCGTTGCGGCGCGCCAGTTCAACTGCCGGGAGGCAAACATCGACGCCTAATACTTTCCAGGAGGGCTGTTCGCTGGCTAATGCCAGGGCTATCGCCCCGGTGCCGGTGCCCAGATCCAGTACTCGCGCTGTCGCCAGCAAGGGTAATTCCAGCGCCCATTCTACCAGGGTTTCGGTATCTGGCCGGGGAATCAGGGTACTCGGATTCACTTCCAGTTCGAGTGACCAGAACGCGCGCTGGCCAAGAATATGCGCCATCGGTTCACCTTGGCAGCGACGTGCCAACAGCCGTTCAAGCGGTTCGTTATGCGCCGCTTCCAGCGTTGTGTCGCCCCAGGTATACAGCCAGGCACGCGGTTTTTGCAGTACGTGCCCCAGTAACAGTTCGGCATCGAGTCGGGCGGTATTGTCTTGTGGATTGTTGTCTTGTGGATTGTTGTCTTGTGGATTGTTGTCTTGTGGATTGTTGTCTTGCAGCTTGCGGGCATGACCGCTCAATTCAAGCTGCTGACGGGCCGTCGCCAGCCACTGATCTATGGATTGGGATTGACTCATTGGCCCGACATTTCTGCCAGCAGGTTGGCCTGATGCTCGTGCGCCAGCGGCCCAATAACCGGAATCAGGTCGCCCTGAACAATTTCATCCAGTTTGTACAAGGTCAGATTGATGCGGTGATCGGTAACGCGCCCTTGCGGGTAGTTGTAGGTACGAATACGTTCGGAACGATCTCCCGACCCCACCAGACTTTTACGGGTGGCTGCCTGTTCGGCATGGGCGGCTTGGCGCTGGGCATCTCGCAGACGAGTCGCCAGCACCGCCAGTGCCTTGGCGCGGTTTTTGTGTTGTGATCGTTCGTCCTGACATTCCACCACCAGCCCGGTCGGCAAGTGGGTTACGCGGATGGCTGAGTCGGTTTTGTTGATGTGCTGACCACCGGCACCGGAGGCACGAAAGGTGTCGATACGAAGATCGTTTTTGTTGATATCGATCTCTTCTTCGCTGTCAACTTCTGGCATCACTGCCACGGTGCAGGCCGAGGTATGAATGCGGCCCTGGCTTTCGGTTTCCGGCACGCGTTGTACCCGGTGGGCACCGGATTCAAATTTCAGCCGCGAGTAAACGTCGGTTCCTGCAATACGGGTAATCACTTCCTTGAAACCGCCGTGTTCGCCTTCGCTGGCGCTCATCAGCTCGGTACGCCAGCCCTGGGTTTCGGCAAAGCGGGTGTACATGCGGTACAGGTCACCGGCAAAAATTGCGGCTTCATCACCGCCGGTGCCAGCACGTATTTCTACGATGACGTTACGGCCATCGTCCGGGTCTTTGGGTAATAGCAGAATTTCCAGTTCGCCGGTCAGGGCATCCAGCTGTTCTTTGGCCGATTGTTTTTCTTCTTCGCCCATGGCGCGCATGTCGGGGTCGGGGTCGCTGGCCAGTTGTTCGGCTTCATCCAGGTCGGCTTGTGCTTGCTGGTAGCGCCCAAAGGTCTGGGCCAGGCTTTCCAGCTCGCTGTATTCTTTCGACAGTTGTCGAAATTTATTCTGATCACTAATAACGTCCGGGTCGGATAACAGGTGCCCGACTTCTTCGTAACGTTCGGAGAGAGATTCCAGTTTGTGCAGGATAGAGGCTTTCATGTTCAATCATCGCCAGTGCTGGCAGCATCAACGGTATCGCCAAGCTGGAACAGCTCGCGGGTACTGTCAAAGACATCCATGCGCCCGTCCGCCGCTGCCTGACGCAGTGCGATGGTGGGAGCATGAAGCAGCTTGTTGCTAAAAGTATGGGCAAACTGGCGTAAAACCTTTTCTGGCTCGGCACCATTTTGCAGTTGTTTAATCGCCTTGATCAGTTGTTCTTCGCGCACCCGGTCGACGTGGGCGCGCAAGTCTGTGACGGTGTGAACCGCATCGAGCACTTTCAGCTCGCGCATAAAGTGTTCCACTCCCGCCAGTATCAGCTCTTCCGCCTGCAATGCAGCGTCTTCACGTGAACGGACGTTTTCTTCAATAATGCTGCGCAGGTCATCGACGGTGTACAAGTAGACATCGCCGAGGTCTGCGACCTCGGCTTCAATATCTCTGGGAACGGCAATATCGACCATAAACATAGGCTTGTGGCGGCGTTTTTTTAATGCTTTTTCAACCGCTCCTTTACCCAGCACGGGTAACGGGCTGGCGGTGGAAGCGATTACAATATCCGCCTCGGCCAGTACTTCCGGAATATCTTCCAGTAACACGGCTTCGGCATGAAATTCTTCCGCCAGATGCTGGGCACGCGCCAGTGTGCGGTTGGCAACAATGATTTTTTCAATGCCGGCATGACGCAGATGCCGCGCCACCAGTTCGATGGTTTCGCCAGCACCAATCAGTAATGCGGTGCTGCGGCCCAGATCCGAAAATATGTGCTGAGCCATACGCACCGCAGCAAATGCCACCGATACCGGGTTCTCTCCGATGGCAGTGTCGGTACGGACACGCTTGGCAATCGAGAAGGTCTGACGAAACAGCCGCCCCAGTTCAGAGCCGACGGTGCCTGCTTCCTGAGCCACGGCATAGGCGGATTTCATTTGTCCCAGAATCTGTGGTTCACCCAGCACCAGCGAGTCCAGACCACTGGCCACTCGCATGGTGTGTTGTACCGCT
This sequence comes from uncultured Oceanobacter sp., assembly GCA_913061185.1. Classification (GTDB taxonomy): domain Bacteria; phylum Pseudomonadota; class Gammaproteobacteria; order Pseudomonadales; family Oceanobacteraceae; genus Oceanobacter; species Oceanobacter antarcticus. The sequence continues at coordinate 8,687 of CAJXTI010000081.1, read as the reverse complement.
GCATCTCCTTCGAGGCAGTACAGAGCCGAGTCAAGTTCACTGGCATTCAGGCCATGATGATTGGCAAGCCAGTCACGAACCTGATTCCAATTGAACTCTGCCGACGATCCGTAGATCTCAGTGCGGTTACAGGTTGAAAGGATAACGGCCTCGGTAGCCGCATTAACGTGACAGATGTCCACCAGAGCGGAAGGCATGGAGGCGGGATTAAATGCAACGCGCTCGCGCACGGACACCGGCGCAGTCTTGTGGTTAATTCCCAGAGCCCAGATACCCATTACGCTATGTGCTACCCCTGATCGAAAAGCGCGGATTATAAACGTCAGCGCCCGGCTTTACCGCTTAAATCTTTGACTTAGTGTGTCATCTAACCCTAAATAGACACAAAATTTTCTGGCGAATCAGGCGCTACCGGCTCCTGAAGCCCCCGCATCCGGAAGAAACAGAGTGTTCACACCATCGTTGACAGCCGTACCGAACGCTACGCCGTTGTTGCATCCGGCCAGCAGCAAACGTACTTCTCTTACTCAATTGATCCTGACTGGCATCCTGCTCGGCAGCTTTTTGTCGGGCTGTGCGGCACATAAACAGCAGGCACAACCTGAAGATCAGGCCACCGAACCCTCGTTGAATGACACTGCGACGGCCGGAACGACAACCGCAGCCACACAAGCCGAATCCGCCGCAATCGAACCCAAGCCCAAACCTGCCAGTTTTAGCCAGGAGGAGTTACTCGAGTTGTTATCTGCCGAGTTCGCCGGGCAGCGTCAGCAGTTCGAGCGTGCCCGCGATGGCTATCTGGCCGCTGCAGAGCGTACCGGCAATCCACAGATTGCTGCTCGGGCCGCGCAGGTCTCCCAGTATATGGGTTCCTACCCGCAGGCAATCCAGGCTGCCCGTATCTGGCTGGCTGCCGAACCCGACAACCCGGAAGTACACTGGCAACTGGCCCAGCTTTATATGTCGCAGCGGTTGTTTCTCAACGCCCTGGAACACCTTAGTGTATTGCAGGATCTGACCGGCGACAGCCATTATGAATTACTGGCTTCCACCGCATCTCTCGGGGCCGAAAGTGACCGCAAAAAGCTGCTTGATGCGTTGTCACAACGGCTGGTAACCACCCCAAACAACCCCTCACTCTGGACCGCAGCGGGTATTCTGGAACAAAGCCTCGGTAACAATACCAGCGCACTCAATCATTACAATCAGGCGCTGACCCTGGCTCCCGACAGCCTGCCAGCGGCGGTATTCAAAGCCCGGATGCTGGCATCGGGGGCTGACAAACGTGCAGCTCTGACCTGGGTGGATCAGGTACTGGTACAACATCCTGATCACAAGGGCATGGAGGTTCTGCGCGCCAGACTGTTATTAAATACCGACCAGACCGAAGCCGCCAGACAGGCCTTTGATGATTTACATCAGAGTTACCCAGGTGATCACACCATCCTGCTGTCATTGGGGCTGATTGAATTTGAACTGGAGCTGAATCAGGACTCCTACAACCACTTGCTCAGTCTGCTGGAAACCGGAGCACATCAGCCTCAGGCACTTTATTACCTCGGGCAATTATCCGAGCGACTCGGCAAGCCAGATCAGGCGCTGAGCTATTATGCCCAGGTAGAAGACAGCCGCGAATTCATGCCAGCACATCTTAATGCGGCAGCACTGCTGGCGGAGCAGCAAGGCATCCAGAGTGCGGTTGATTATTTAACCGCGTTGCGCCAGAGCCACCCCGACAAACACAATGAGTTGATGGTTCTGGAGGCCAGCTTGCTGACCGACTACGGCCATTTTCAGGATGCTCTGGATCGCTACACCCGTCTGATTGATGATAACCCGAACGATGCAAAAGTCATTTACTACCGCGCTCTGGTCGCAGAACGGATGAATAATCTGCCCCTGATGGAACAAGACCTTGAACGGGTGATAGAACTGCAACCCGATAACGCCGACGCCCTCAATGCCCTCGGCTACACGCTGGTAGACCGATTACACCGCATCGAAGATGCCCTGCCATTACTGAAACGGGCACTGGTATTACGACCCAACAGCCCCGCCATTATTGACAGCCTGGGCTGGGCCTATTTCAAACTGGGTGACTATCAGCAAGCCGAGCCACTGCTACAGCGGGCTTTTACCATTGTCGCCGATCATGAAATTGCCGCCCATTATGGTGAGTTACTCTGGGTCACCGGAGCACAGCAACAAGCCAGAGAGGTATGGCGAGCTGGCCTGCAAGACCACGCCAACAGCGCTATTATCCGGGCAACACTGCAGCGCCTGAAGGTCGAGATGGATGCCGAATAACATAGTTCAAAAGCTTCAGACGTTAGCGCTGCTACTGTTGATGATGCTGATGGGGACATTAAGCGCCTGCTCATTACTGCCCGGTGATCAGCAGCTGCAACAGCAACAGCTGGAGCAATTACAAGACTGGCAGCTGCGCGGCAAACTGTCGGTCAGAACCAATAGCGACAGCGTGACCGGCTACCTCACCTGGGAACAGCAACATCAGCAATACGATCTGTTTATCACCGGCCCCATGGGTCAGGGGTCGTCACGCTTGCAGGGTAACCCGACCGAAGCGACGCTGACCCTGCCCGATCACGACCAGCCGCTGACCGCTCCGAATGCCGAAAGCCTGATGGCCGAATATCTCGGCTGGTACTTGCCAATTGAAGGCATTCGTTATTGGGTCAAGGGCCAACCCTCTCCGGCAAGCGAGGCCACCAGTCAGTTTGATGACTACGGACTGCTAAGCAATCTGCAACAAAATGGCTGGACCATACGCTTCAGTCGTTATCAACAACACCAGGGCATATGGCTACCGGGTCTGATCAAACTCAAGGGCTACGACTACACTCTAACCTTGGCCATTAACGAGTGGACATTGCATGACTGATGTTGCCAGCCCCTGGGTCAGCGTACCGGCACCCGCCAAACTGAACCTGATGTTACATATTACCGGGCGTCGGCCGGATGGTTACCACAACCTGCAAACCCTGTTTCAGTTCCTCGACTACAGTGACTGGCTCGAATTTCGCTGCCGGGGTGACGACCTGCTCACCCTGACCCCCGACATTGACGGCGTCGAGCGCGAGTCGAACCTGATTATTCGTGCCGCCCGAGTGCTGCAAAACCTCGCCAAAGAAAAGGGCATAACGGTTCCAGGAGCTGATATCCGTCTGACCAAACGTTTACCGATGGGCGGCGGCCTTGGCGGTGGCAGTTCGGATGCCGCCACCACCCTGTTAACACTGAACCAGATCTGGCAACTTGGGCAGTCTCTCGATCAACTCGCCAGGATTGGCCTGGGCCTCGGTGCCGACGTGCCGGTGTTTATTTACGGTCAGGCCGCCTTTGCCGAAGGCGTCGGAGAGCAGCTCACTCCCGTGCCACAACTGGAAGAAAAATGGTTCTTGGTCGTTCGGCCAGACGTCCACGTCAACACGGCAGAAATTTTTTCCCATAAGTGTTTGACAAGAAATACCCCTGCCATTAATATGCGCACCGCACTTGAGCAAGGGGGCGATAACGATTGCCAGCAAATTGTCTCGATGATTTACCCTGAAGTTGGTAACGCATTGAATTTGCTAAATAAATATTCTCTTGCTAAGATGACGGGTACTGGAGCTTGCATATTTTCAAGCTTTGACTCGGAAGCAGCAGCCGCAAAGGTTGCTGAGCAGTTACCGGCTGAATATGAGCATTTTATTGCACAGGGTGTTAACCACTCTCCGGCACATAAGCTATTATTCAGACCGTCCTAGATACTGGGGTGTCGCCAAGTGGTAAGGCAACGGGTTTTGATCCCGTCATTCGCAGGTTCGAGTCCTGCCACCTCAGCCAATTCTTTTCCTCCCAAATCAGATTAAAGTGACATCAAAGGGGACTATTGTGTCTAAGTTGATGGTATTTACCGGTAATGCCAATCCGGAACTGGCCCGACTCGTTGTCGAACGTCTCGACATTCCCCTCGGTGAAGCCAGCGTTGGAAAATTCAGTGATGGTGAAATTACCATTGAGATTGATGAAAACGTGCGCGGTAAAGACGTTTTTATTATCCAGCCCACCTGTGCTCCCACAAACGATAATCTGATGGAAATTCTGCTACTGGCCGATGGTTTGCGTCGTGCTTCAGCTGGCCGAATTACCGCAGTCGTTCCCTATTTTGGTTATGCCCGCCAGGATCGCCGTCCGCGCAGCGCCCGTGTGCCAATCAGCGCCCGCGCTGTTGCCGACATGATGGCCGGTGCGGGTATTGACCGCATGCTGACCGTTGACCTGCACGCCGACCAGATTCAGGGTTTCTTTGATATTCCGGTTGATAACGTTTACGCCTCCCCGGTGCTGCTCGACGATCTGGAACGTCAAAACTACGAAAACCTGATCGTTGTTTCACCCGACATTGGTGGTGTAGTACGCGCCCGCGCAATCGCCAAACAGATGGATGTCGACCTTGCCATCATCGACAAGCGCCGCCCTAAAGCCAACGTTGCCGAAGTCATGAACATTATCGGTGATGTCAAGGGCCGCACCTGTGTGCTGGTAGATGACATGGTCGACACCGCAGGCACATTGTGCCATGCCGCCAAGGCACTAAAAGAGTTTGGTGCAGAAAAAGTTGTCGCCTACTGTACACATCCTGTACTATCCGGCCCCGCTCTTGAACGGCTTGCCAATGCAGAACTGGATGAACTGGTTGTCACCGACACCATTCCCCTGTCTGAGGCAGCCAAAGCCACAGGCTCCATTCGCCAACTGACCATTGCTGGTCTGCTGGCAGAAGCGGTACGCCGGGTTAACAACGAAGAATCCATCAGCGCGATGTTCCGCTAATAACACGCGAGCAAGTGCTGAACCCGGTGACACTGGTTGTGTCGCCGGTTAAATAAAACCGCCAGCACTGGTCGCAAGTTCTGGCGGTTTTTCTATCCGCTAAAGAGGTATTTACTATGTCAGACTTCACATTGTCTGCTGTTGTTCGCGAAGACTCAGGGAAAGGTGCGAGCCGCCGCCTGCGTCGTGAAAACGGCGTTCCGGCCATTGTTTACGGTGGTTCAAAAGAACCCGTAACCATTACCATCAAGTCCAATGAGTTCAACAAGCAGCTGGAAAACGAAGCGTTTTACAACAGCATCATTACTCTGGACATTGCCGGTGAGACTGAACAGGTTCTGCTGAAAGACCTGCAGCGCCACCCGGCCAAGCCTATGCTATGGCATGCTGACTTCCTGCGCGTTAACGCAGACAGCAAGATCAAGGCACACGTTCCACTGCACTTCCTGAATGAAGAAAGCTGTGTTGGTGTCAAGATGGGCGGCGGCAAGGTAACTCACCAGCTGACCAGCCTGGACATCATTACCACTGCAGATCACCTGCCAGAATTCATCGAAGTTGATCTGGCTGCGGTTGAACTCGGTGCCACTATTCACCTGAGCGACCTGGTTCTGCCTGAAGGTGTTGAGTCTCTGGCCCTGTCTCACGGCCCAGAGCACGATACTGCTGTTGTTTCTGTGATGGCGCCCAAAGGCGGCTCCGACGAAGAAACTGAAGCCGCTGGCGAGTAATCTCGTTCGGCTGTTAAAAAAAGCGGGGATATCCCCGCTTTTTTTTGTTTTCAGATTTACCAGAATTTATGATGCCGCAAGCTGACAAGCTGTTCTCACGTCATTCTGTTGATGAGGCAAGCAAGTGACTGCACCGATTTCACTGATCGTTGGTCTGGGCAATCCGGGCAACGAATATGAACACACCCGCCATAATGCCGGTTTCTGGTGCCTGGATGCGTTTGCGCACAGCCAGCGCATTAGCCTGTCTCCCGACAAAAAATTTCACGGACTCGCTGGCAAGGGCCACATCAATGGCCAGGAATGCTGGCTGCTCAAGCCCGCCACCTTTATGAATCGCAGTGGCCTTGCGGTTGCTGCACTGGCCAATTTTTACAAACTCAAACCCGAAAACATTCTTGTTATTCATGACGAGCTTGACCTGCCAGCGGGTATCGCACGGTTTAAAACCGGTGGTGGCCATGGTGGCCAGAATGGTCTGCGCGACATTATCAGTCAGCTGGGTAACAACAAGGATTTTCATCGTCTGAGAATTGGCATTGGCCACCCCGGTGACAAATCACGGGTCACTGGCCATGTGCTGGGACGCGCCCCAGTCGCGGAAGAACAGAGCATCCGGGCAGCCATTGACGAAGCATGCCGAGTATTACCAGACGTACTGAACGGCGAAATGGCAAAAGCCATGAATCGACTTCATTCATTTAAAGGGTAAAATACCCGCCCCGTTTTTATCAGACACAGGAAACCACTTATGGGCTTTAAATGCGGCATCGTTGGCTTGCCCAACGTCGGAAAATCCACACTGTTCAATGCACTCACCAAGGCCGGCATCGACGCAGAGAACTTTCCGTTCTGCACCATTGAGCCTAACTCCGGGGTGGTTTCCATGCCCGATAAGCGCCTGGATGAACTGGCTGACATCGTCAAACCTGAACGCGTCGTCCCAACTTCCATGGAATTTGTCGATATTGCCGGACTGGTGGCTGGCGCTTCAAAAGGTGAAGGCCTGGGCAACCAGTTTCTCGCCAACATTCGTGAAACCGATGCCATTGCCCACGTGGTACGCTGTTTTGAAGACGACAACGTTATTCACGTTGCCAACCGGGTAAGCCCGGCAGACGATATTGAGATCATCAATACCGAGCTGGTGTTGGCCGATATGGAATCCTGTGAAAAGCAGTATCAACGCGTTAGCCGTACCGCCAAAGGCGGCGACAAGGATGCAGTAGCGCAAAAAGCGTTGCTGGAGCGTTTGCTACCCCATTTTGAAGAAGGCCACACCGCCCGCATGCTGGACATGAGTGACGACGAGCAAAAAGTCGCCCGTGCATTCCACCTGCTGACCACCAAACCTACCATGTACATTGCCAACGTTGCCGAAGACGGCTTTGAAAACAACCCACACCTCGACGTTGTGCGCACCATTGCCGCCTCCGAAGGTGCCCAGGTCGTGGCCGTTTGCAACAAGATCGAGTCCGAAATCGCCGAACTGGATGATGAAGACAAGATGGAATTTCTGTCCGAAATCGGTATGGAAGAACCGGGGCTGGATCGTGTTATCCGTGCAGGCTATGAATTATTGGGGCTGCAAACCTACTTCACCGCCGGGGTAAAAGAAGTCCGCGCCTGGACCATCAAGGTCGGCGATACCGCACCACGTGCTGCCGCAGCGATCCATACCGACTTTGAACGCGGCTTTATCCGCGCAGAAGTGGTTGGCTATAACGACTTTATTCAGTACAAAGGGGAGTCTGGCGCCAAGGAAGCTGGCAAATGGCGGCTTGAAGGCAAGGAGTATATCGTCAAGGACGGCGACGTCGTACACTTCCGTTTTAACGTATAGATTACTGTCTTATTCACCAGACACAGGTCTGAGCTGCTGCAACTGCAGGCAGCCCAGGCCCAGGCAGAAAGGACAACTCCCTTTCCGCCTGCTCATCAGTCACCAGCACGTCCAATAATCCGCAACATTTCATCGAAAATAGAACCAATTTTCTATTTCCAGCCTTATTGTTTCAAATAAATAACACATTGAACCAAAACGACACGTAATAGCAGATTGCAAATCCATCGCCCAACGACCAGAATGAACGTTCAGTCACTGGCAATAGAGCATCATGATAGACAAGCGCGAACAGATACTGAAAGCAACGGCAGAGATGATCGTCGAACATGGCCTTCAGGCTTGTCCAATGTCCAAAATATCTGCTCTTGCCGGATGTGGTGCCGGAACCATCTATCGGTATTTTGAAACCAAGCAGGATCTGGTCAAGGCCCTGTTTGATGACCTGATCACAAAACTGACTGCCGCCTGTACCGAAGGTTACGATGCCTCGCTGCCATTGCGCGAACGCTTCTTTACCTTGTGGGGCAACTATTACCGCTACGTACTCGCAAACCCTTGTCAGCGGGCATTAATGGATCAGCTACTGGCCTCGCCAACCATTTGCGCCGAACACCGGGAGAACTCCCTGACGGTACTGCAACAGGTCATCGGTCAACTACTGGATGATGGCAAGCATCAGGGGGTCTTCAAGGATCTTCCCAACGAACTGCTCAATACAGTGACCTATGGAAGCCTTTCCATGATGGCGAAAAAACAGCAACAAGCACCAGAAAAGTTCAGCTGCGTCAGCTGCGATGAAGAAGACATTCTCAGCCTCTGTTGGGATGCAATACGACGTTAAACGGGACATAAACACGGAATGAATATTCTTTCACCTATTCAGACAGGATCACACATGAATAAGCAATCGAATGCAAACACGGTCAGCGGTGCTGAAATCGCTGCCAGCCACCATCACAACCGCCAAAGTGGAACCGGCTTTTATTCAACCCTGACTCATATGGTGTTGAAACAAAAACGCCAGCGTCTGGCGCTGGCGAAGTAAGCCGCAAAAAGACACTGGCACTGACACCGCTCAGTGCCGAGTTTCCCCTTGCCCGACATCCGAGTCGGCAAAGCAGCCTGGCAATATCGAAAGTCGGTTGGCAATAACCAGGGTATTTTCTGCAACCAGTGTCAGTCCGGCATCATCAACTACCGATTCCAGCAAAACACAGGTGGTATCGATCGAATCCCTGTCTCTTATACACATCTGACGCTGCCGACGAAGA
>CAJXTI010000080.1 GCA_913061185.1 uncultured Oceanobacter sp. | reverse complement strand
TGTGTATAAGAGACAGGGTGTTGCTGGTGGTGTTGATGTCGAGTGCCAGGCTCAAAATACACATCGTTTTTTTGCCATTCACCTCTTCCCCCTTTTATACCGGCACACTCCCAATCATCCCATTTTCCATACACAGCATACTAATTAACATATTAACTTATTGACATTTAGCGACCTGCTCGCAAAACTAGTTAACATGTAAACAAAAATAATGATCGACTGGCTTTTGGGCTTAGCGATCAAGCAGCCAGGCATGATTCGGCCTCGCCGCTATCTTTCAATTTATCTGGAGAACCCACCATGAGGCACAGCCGCATCCTGAAGGATGGCGTTGCAACCGACCTGGTCAGCGCTGTCAACAGCGATCAAGACATGACTTCCACCGAGTGGCTGGCAGCCACCACCGGCACCGTGTTCGGCATCGCACTGAACGACAAGGCGCTGTACGCCAAGCTGGAGCCATCGTTCCATGAAAAGCCTCATGTGAATCCGCCAACACGCCCGGTTCTGCACATTAAAACCGCCAACACCCACATTGGCTACGGCGCCGCCATCCCGGCTCCGGCTGATGGTGCATCCCTGTATGCAGGCCCGTCCCTTGGCATTGTGATTGGCAAGCAAGCCACTCGCGTGAGCGAAACAAACGCGCTGGAATTTGTCGGTGGCTACACCGTGGTTAACGAAGTGTCGCTGGCCGAAACCTCGTTCTACCGCCCGGCCGTCAAAGCCAAGTGCCGTGATGGCTTCTGCCCGATTGGCCCATGGGTTGTGGATGCTGCTGACGTTGCCACCCCCGCCGCACTGGCGATTCACACCTATATCAACGGTGTGCTGACGCATACCACCAGCACCGACCAGTTGCGGGCCGGTGTTGCTGAACTGGTGAGCTATCTGAGCAGCTTCATGACGCTGGAAGCCGGTGACCTGATCATTGCCGGAACCCCCGAACGCACGGAGCAGCTGGCATTAAAAGCCGGTGATACCGTCGCGATTGACATCGACACCATTGGCCGCCTGGAAAACTCAGTTGTTATTGAAAGCGTCAGTAAATCAAACAGCCAAGCGGAACGGGTTTAAGGGAGCAACGATATGAAACGCGCACGCATTCTGTTCAACGGCCAGGTCACGGCAGTTACCGTTAATGACAATAATGACGCTCTGCTGGCGGATGGCACGGTTATCACTGAAGCTGATGCCAACTGGCTGCCACCTTGCGACGGCAAGATGTTTGTTCTGGGTCTGAACTACGCGGACCACGCGGCCGAGCTGGCGTTCAAGGCACCAGAAGAGCCTCTGGTGTTCCTGAAAGGTCCCAACGCGCTGCTGGGCCACCGTAAAAACACCTATCGTCCAGACAACGTTGACTACATGCACTACGAGTGTGAGCTGGTTGCGGTGATTGGCAAAACCGCCAAAAACGTTTCCCGCGCAGACGCCATGGACTACATCGGTGGTTATACCGTCGGCAACGATTACGCCATCCGTGACTATCTGGAAAACTACTACCGCCCGAACCTGCGCGTTAAGAGCCGCGATACTTGCACGCCGCTTGGCCCTTACATCATTGATGCCGCTGAAGTTGCCGACCCGCACAATCTGGCCCTGCGCACCTATATTAACGGTGAGCTGAAGCAGGAAGGTTCAACCAAGGACATGGTATTCAATATCCCGTTCCTGGTGGAATACCTGAGCGCCATCATGACATTGGAAGAAGGCGACATGATCTTCACCGGCACTCCCGAAGGTCTGGCTGACGTGCAACCCGGCGACGAAATTGTGACCGAGGTCGAAGGCGTTGGCCGTCTGGTGAATCACATCATCAGCGAAAGTCAGTACCTGGAATCACTGTAAACCGATTGCCAAAAACATCGGCCGCAAGCGACCGCCGACCGGTTCGGACACGCCCCATCATAGAAGGGGCTGCCCCGAAGAACACGGCCCCCTCCCATTGCAGAGGGGGCTTGCCCCTGAATCACACGGCACACCGCCTTTAACAGGAGTAAGAAGCAGCCCTAAGCCGCTTCGATAAGAAAAATATGCTCTCAGACGACATCATCAAAGACTGCGCAGCCCAATTGCACCAGGCCGAAAAAGAGCGCCAGCAAATCCGCCAGCTGTCGCTTCAACACCCGGACATCACCATCCCGGATGCCTACAAAGTACAAAGCGAATGGCTGAAGCTGAAGCTGGCCGAAGGTCGCAAAATCATTGGCCATAAAATTGGCCTGACCTCGCGGGCCATGCAAATGTCCTCGCAAATTGACGAACCGGATTACGGTACTCTGCTCGACGACATGCTGTTTCAGGACGCCGCAGAGATCCCCACCGATCGCTTCATTGTGCCTCGCATCGAAGTCGAACTGGCCTTCATCCTGAAGGCCCCGCTGAGCGGCCCGAACTGCACCATCTTCGACGTTTACAACGCCACAGACTACGTGATTCCAGCACTGGAACTGATCGATGCCCGCTCGCAGTCCATTGACCCCGACTCCGGCCGTCCGCGTAAAGTATTCGACACCATCTCCGACAACGCCGCCAATGCCGGGATCATCCTCGGTGGCCGACCGATCAAACCGATGGATGTGGATCTGCGCCGAATCGGTGCCATCATGTACCGCAATGGCGTGATTGAAGAAACCGGTGTCGCCGCTGGCGTTTTGAACCACCCGGCCAACGGCGTCGCCTGGCTGGCCAACCGCTTGCATCCGTACGGCATCACACTGGAACCCGGCCAGATCATTCTGGGAGGTTCATTCACCCGTCCAGTGGCGGCGCGCCAGGGCGACACGTTTCAAGTGGATTACGGCGAACTGGGTTCGATTACTTGTTTCTTCAAATAACCGCCCCACATTCGACATGCGTTAGACTCAGGAGACAAGATGTCCGCTCCCATTAATACATTCAAACAGGCAATTCAGTCCGGTAACCAAGCCCAGATTGGCTTGTGGCTCGGGCTCGCCAACGCCTATACCGCCCAACTCTGCGCCGGGGCCGGTTTCGACTGGTTGTTAATAGACGCCGAACACGCCCCCAACGACCTGCAAACCATTTTGGGTCAACTGCAAGGCATGTCGGCCTTTCCGGTAACCCCCATCGTACGACCGGCCTGGCCGGATGCCGTGCGCATCAAACAGATCCTTGACCTCGGTGCCCAAACCGTACTGGCCCCCATGGTGGAATCCGGTGCACAAGCAGCCGAGGTGGTCGCCGCAACGCGCTACCCGCCTGCCGGTATTCGCGGAGTCGGCAGTGCCCTCGCTCGCGCCTCCGAGTTCAACCGTACTGCCGACTACCTGAAAACCGCCAACGACCAGATGTGCGTGCTGATCCAGATTGAAACCCCGCAAGGTGTGGCAGCGCTGGATGATATTCTGGCTGTCGAAGGGGTTGATGGCGTGTTTATTGGCCCGTCTGATCTGAGTGCCTCCATGGGCCACATCGGCAACCCGGCTCACCCGGATGTACAGGCGGTGATTGAAGCATCGCTGGCCAAAATCGTTGCCGCAGGCAAAGCACCCGGTATTCTTATTGCCGACAAAACCCTCGCCAAGCGCTACATTGAACAGGGAGCCTTGTTTGTCGGAGTCGGCACCGACACCGGTTTGTTAATGAAAGCCACCACCGACCTGGCGGCTGAATTCAAAAGCAGTGTTAACGCCATCAAGCAGGAAAAAGGCTCGGTGTATTAACCGCCGCGTCAGACCTCCTGCCTCAGAGCCGGATGTTCCCACGTAGAACGTGGGAACAAGAGGACACAATAAAAAAATCAACCAGAAGCAACTATGCCCGTTAATCACCTGAACGAATGGATTCCCAATATCGTTATCGGTCAGGACTACGACCGCCATTACGAAAATGCCAGTCTTCATTTCGATGTACTAGGCCGCATGGCAGATTTTTTTGGCCGTGATATGCCGGTGCACCTGCATGCCCGTTATTTGCAAATTCATTTTATTGAGGGGGGTGAAAGCCATTTTTACATCGACGACCAGGTCTACCACTGCCAGGGAGCCTGCTGTTTTTTAACCCCGCCGTCGGTACCCCACTCCTTTATGACCGAACCTGGCGTTACCGGTTACGTGCTGACGCTGCACGAGTCCCTGCTGTGGCAGCTGTTACACGATAGCCAGCACACACATCTGGAAGCGGAACGCGTGGTTCCCATCGGCATTGAACAACGCCAGCTTGACGCAGACGGTCAGCGTCAGTGGCAACGCCTGGCGCTCACACTGGAGTCAGTGCAAGATGAATGGAATCAACACAATAGCGATAAACGTTTTGCGCTCGAAACCCTGGTCAGGCTGTTGCTATTACAACTGCTGCGGCTCGCCCCTGCCGCCTCCCCGTCGCAAATAGTCAACAGCGAAGAGCTACGCCAGTTCCGCCGCTTTTCCGAGCTGATTGAACGGGAGTTTCGCCAACGCTGGCCGCTGATCAAATACTGCGATGCCATCGGCGTCTCTGAAAGCCATTTGAATCATATTTGCCAACGCGTCGCCAACTGCCCACCCAAACGCTTGATCCACGACCGCATGCTGCAAGAAAGCAAACGCCTGCTGCGCTATTCCAGCTATACCATCAACGATATTGGCTATCAGCTGGGCTTTACCGATCCATCCTATTTCTCACGTTTTTTCCGCAAACAGGCCGGAATCACCCCAAAAGGATTTCGCGAACAGGAACGTGACCTTGCATAAATGCCATTATTGACCGCCCGATATCGATCAACGCCTTCATTTTCATGCACTAACTTCATCATTCCTGCTTGCCAGTGTAGGATAGCCATTATTTATTTAATATCTTAAGAGACTCTCTTGAACCTCTCCCTGCCACCCTTTTGGCCGCCGGTTGCTGTTTCCGGTGTGTTGCTACTGCTGACCTGGGCGCTAACTCTGGCCGATACCCTGAACCTGATCGAAGCCACCAACCTGGCCACCCTGCTGGCGTGGGCATTTCTGGTGATTGAATTGCCACGGCTCAATCGCAAACAGCGGCTCCCCATTCTGATTCTGATCGCCGCCGGATTCGGATTTGCGCTCTGGGCCTGGAGTCGTGGCGGGGGTTTTGATCTGCTGCACATGATGCGAGAGCATCTGAAATTAGTCATGCTGCTGGCCGCCGTGAATTTTATTCGCCTCGCCACTCGCCTCTATCCCGGCGGTAAAAGCAGCGGCATACGCAGCTTTGGTCTGACGCTGGGTGGTATGCACCTGTTTTCGTCCGTTGCGAACTTCTCGTCGCTGGTGCTGATTGGTGACCAGATCCAGCGGGATGGCCGAATCAGCCCGCTGTCTTACATCTTATTGTCACGGGGGTTTTCGCTGGCGATTTTCTGGTCGCCATTTCTCAGCATGATCCCGCTGATTCTGGAACAAGTACCCGGCGTACAAATGCCGCAGGTCTACCCATGGGCCTTAACCCTGGTCGTTTTGGGTATGGCCGTCACCCTGATCGAAGCGAAACTGCGCTACGGTGACGAACTGGCAACGTATCAGGGTTATCCGATTCGGCCAGCCAGCCTGTTTCTTCCCGGTATTCTGATCGGCACCCTGTTAATCAGCCACCGGCTGTTCCCGAACACCCCCATGGTCGCCATTGTCTCTGCTGTCGCCGTGCTGATTCCCACCACGCTGATGGGGTGGCGAAATGGCTTTGCCGGTGGCCTCGATACGCTGAAAAAACACATCACCACCCAGCTGCCTAACGGTCGTCCGGAAGTGTCTTTGTTTCTTGCTGCCGGTTTTCTCGCAGCCGGAGTCAAAGCCTGCATCAGCTCCGGGCTGATCAGCTTTCCGTTTGAACAAACCAGCGCCATGGTGGCTATTATCACTATGCTGGCCATCGTTATTATTGCCAGCCTCGGTGTCCACCAGTTTGCCCTGTTCGCCATCTTTGCCGGTCTGATGCACAACGTCACCGCTACCCCGACACTGATGGCCATTGCTTATATCATGGGGGTATCCCTGTCGATGTCGGGTAGTGTATTCAGCGGCCTGAACTTTATCGTGCAGGGCCAGTACCAGGTTGGTAATCGCGAGATCCTGCGTCACAACCTGCCCTACACCCTGCTGATGCTGCTACTCACCAGCCTGATATTGCTGGTGATGGAAGCAGCCGGTATACAATAAATACGGGCAGACACCGCCCGCCCAGACGATTCAGACAAGCACAACGGAAGCCCTTTTAATGCGCAAGTTCGACGACTCCATTCCACTCAAATTGCTCAAGTCACGCGAGTCCACCATGGCTTTTTTCAGGCCTATCCTGCAAGAAATCGGCCTCACAGAACAGCAATGGCGAGTGATTCGAGCCCTCAACGAATACGAGGAGCTGGAGTCCAAGCAGCTGGCTGAACTGTGCTGCATTCTCAGCCCCAGTCTCACTGGCATCATCAACCGACTCGAAGCACAAGATTATCTCCGCCGCCGCAAGTCCACCGAAGACCAGCGCCGGATCCTGATCAGCCTGACCGAAAAAGCCAAAACCATGTTTGCCAACGCCAGCCCACGAATGGAAGGACTCTATGCTGAAATGACCAGCCAGCTGTCACCACAAAAGATGGATTTGCTGAAAGAGCTGCTGGATGAAATCATCAAACTTGAACCTTGAATCTCTCCCGGCATGCCGTTGTCATTCCTCCCCGACAGCTCGGGGCCCTGGCACGCAAACACTCTTCGCGGCTAACAACGCCTCAGACAGCAAAAGCTGACCTGCCTCAAGCCCTGGACTGATTTACCTCAAGGCTCGTTCACTCCAGCCAGGATGCTCCATTGACATTAGATAACATGTTAATTATATTTTTACTTAACATGTTAATATTTAGTGATCACTTAGCCGCATGGATAACCATACCCTCCATGCTCCCGACCAAAAGCCGGTCTGCCGTCGGGACAAGCCAATTCTGTCTAACAACGATAAAAAGGTGACGACCATGGGCGAAATGACCCTTGCTGCAAAAGTGACTCATGTACCTACCATGCTGCTGTCGGAGCAGCCTGGCAAACTGGAAGGCTGCCGCCAGCCCGCCATTGATGGCCACCGTGAGCTGGGGCGTCGTGCCCGTGCTGCCGGTGTCGATACCGTGGTGATTCTGGACACCCACTGGCTGGTCAACGCCGGGTTCCACATTAACAGCAACAAACATTTTGAAGGCGTGTACACCAGCCACGAGTTTCCGCACTTTATCCAGAACCTTGAATACAGCCATCCTGGTGCACCGGCGCTGGGGGATGCAATTGCCGCCAAGGCGACGGAAAAAGGGGTGCATACCCTATCGCACCAGGTGCCAACGCTGGATCTGGAATACGGCACGCTGGTGCCACTGAAATTTATGGATCCGGATTCGCAATTCAAGGTGGTGTCGGTAGCAGCCTGGTGCACCGTTCATAATCTCAACGACTCCCGCGTACTGGGCGAAGCCATCGCCGCAGCAATCAAGGAGTACGACGGCAAGGTCATGGTGGTTGCCTCTGGTTCGCTGTCGCACCAGATCTGGGAAAACGAACTGTACGAAGCCAACAACGGCACCTTCACCATCTCCCGCGAGTTTCACAAGCAGGTTGACCTGCGGGTACTGCAACTGTGGGAGCAAGGCAAGTACGCCACGTTCCTGAAGATGCTGCCGGAATACGCCAAATTCTGTTCTGGCGAAGGCGGTATGCACGACACTGCCATGCTGTTTGGTGCCCTGGGTTGGGACAAGTACCAGGGCAAGGCCGAAGTACTGACCCCCTATTTCGAAAGCTCCGGCACCGGTCAGACCAACGTCCAGTTCCATGTATAAACACGACGCTTTATGAGCGTGACCCACTCGCTCGACGAGCGGAGCCGCGACTCCGCTCTGGCCATGTTACAGGCTGCCCGGCTCAAGGCCGGAGAGCTTGGCGTGGCCGTTTGTATTTGTATTGTCGGCCCCCAAGGAGTGCCATTGGCGAGTTACCATCCGGGACTCGGGCGGTGGGTGTTGTCGGCATATCGGGGGCAACCGTAGAACACGATATTCAATGTGCAGAAGCGGCCATCTCAGCGCTGGGCCAGGCCGCCCTGAAAGACCAATAAACTCAACACAGAAGGTTTACCATGCTGCAGGCATCCTACCCCTATTACCTGGCCAACGAGCCAATGGCTCCGAACCAGGATCTGGAAGTAAAAAACAAATACACCGGCGAAGTAGCCACCCGCGTCGCCATGGCTGACGTTGACGCCATCGATAAAGCCATTGCGGCGGCGGTTGAAGCCACCGAACCCATGCGCAAGATGCCAGCCTACAAGCGCCAGGAAATCATTTACCACTGCGTCCGTCGTTTTGAACAACGCTTTGAAGAAATCGCCCAGGCCCTGTGCCTGGAAGCAGGCAAGCCAATCAAGGATGCTCGCGGTGAAGTGACCCGTTTGATCGACACCTTCAAGATCGCCGCCGAAGAAGCCACCCGTATTTACGGTGAAGTAATCCCGATGGACATAACCCCGCGCGCCAAAGGCTACAGCGGTCAATGGAAACGCGTGCCGATTGGCCCCTGTTCGTTTATTTCGCCGTTCAACTTCCCGCTGAACCTGGCGGCCCACAAAGTGGCCCCGGCACTGGCAGCGGGTTGTCCGTTTGTACTCAAACCCGCCTCCCTGACCCCTGTTGGCGCACTGATTATCGGTGAAATTCTGGCCGAGACCGACCTGCCCAAAGGCGCGTTCTCGATTCTGCCGTGTCACCGCGATGGCGCTGACCTGTTCACCACCGACGAGCGCCTCAAGCTACTGAGTTTCACCGGTTCGCCGGAAGTTGGCTGGGCATTGAAAGCCAAAGCCGGCAAAAAACCCGTAGTACTGGAACTGGGTGGCAACGCCGCCTGTATCGTTGACGAAGGCACCGACCTTGACGACGCCGTGACGCGTATTGTCTTTGGTGCTTATTACCAGTCTGGCCAGAGCTGTATTTCGGTGCAGCGCATCATGGTGCACGACAGCCTGTACGACGATACCAAAGCCCGTCTGGCCAAGGCCGTTGGCGCACTGGTACACGGCGACCCCGCCGATGAAAACACCTTTATCGGCCCGATGATTTCCGAGAAAGAAGCCATCCGACTGCACACCTGGGTAGAAGAAGCCAAAGAAGGCGGCGCCACCGTACTCTGTGGTGGCGAGCGCGACGGTGCCATGTTGCAAGCCACACTGCTGTGTGACGTCACAGCCGAGATGAACGTCAACACCCAAGAAGCCTTCGGCCCGGTCGCCATCCTGAGCAAGTTCAGCAACTTCGATGACGCGCTGAAAGAAGTCAATAACTCCGACTTCGGCCTGCAAGCGGGCATTTTCACCAAAGACATCTACAAAGCACAGAAAGCCTGGGACGAACTGGACGTCGGCGGTGTCGTCATTGGTGATGTCCCGAGCTGGCGAGTCGACCACATGCCTTACGGCGGTGTGAAAGACTCCGGCATTGGCCGTGAAGGCGTGCGGTATGCCATCGAAGACATGACCGAAATCCGCTTGATGGTACTGCGCAACCCGAACGCGTAAGCGTCGGTTGCACCGCCGTTCCCACACTCAGCGTGGGAACGGCTTTTGGGTCACCAAACCATACGAGGAACACGTTTGAACAAACCCCACGTCCCCATGCCGCTGCTCTCTACCGTGGCGCTGGCAAGCCCGCTGGCACTGAACCTGTTCGTGCCCGCCATGCCAGATGCAGCGCGGGATCTGGGTGTGGACATCAACACCATTCAGCTGACGTTTACCGCCTACCTGCTGACCCTGGCCATTGGCCAGCTGATCTCCGGGCCGCTGGCGGATTACTTCGGCCGCAAACCGGTGTTGTTATGGGGCTTGGCATTGCATGTGGCTGGCAGTGTCTTAGCCGCGAGCGCCAACGATATCACCCTGCTGATTGCCGGACGGATGTTACAGGCACTGGGCGGCAGTACCGCCATGTCGCTGGCGCGCACTATCATTGTCGATGTACACGGCCGTCAGGGCGCAGCCGGAAAAATGGGGTATATGGTGATGTCGATTGCCATCGCCCAGTCCATCGCCCCCACGCTGGGTGGCTTTCTCAACCTCTGGTTTGGCTGGAGCAGCACTTTCTTACTGCCGTTGGTGATTGGCACCGGCGTAGCACTGGCTGCCGTAAAATGGTTACCAGAAACCTGCCAGCAAAAAAGTGATGGTCTGCGCATAGGACGAGTGTTAGTTCAGTATCGACAGGTACTGAGCTCTTCGGAATACCTCGGCTACGCCCTCTCCACCACGTTTATCGCTACAGTGTTTTACATGTTTATGGGCAGTTCGCCCTACATCGTCGTGGATCAACTGGGTGGCAACTCGGCCCAGTTTGGCAGCTGGTTTTTAGCTGTATCACTGGCCTTTATGACGGGCAGCTTACTGTCGACCCGGCTGGCGCAAACACTCAACATCGATCGTATGGTCATGCTCGGTAACAGCCTGTCGTTACTGGGCACGTTATTACTGCTGTGGTTCGCCCTGCAACACCAACTCAGCCTCTGGACGCTGTTTGCGCCAATGTCGGTAGTCACTCTCGGCCGTGGCCTCAGCCAACCCAACGCTCAATCGGGTGCCATAGCCTGCGCCCTGAGCTTTCCCAATACCGCCGCCGGAACCGCGTCAGGGCTCATGGGTTTTATACAACTACTTACCGGTGCCGTGATGGCCCAAATCACCCCTTGGCTCATGCATCAGGGACTGATCGTATTAATGGGCTGCATGGTCGCTGCTCCCGTTCTGGCAATGGCCTGCCACAGCTATTCCTGGCTCAAACGACAACGACCGGCTGTCGCTGAAGCCAATTTATAACAACACAGACTCCGCCAATGCCATACTGATGGCGTGGCTGTCACACCACGAGGATAACAACAATGGGCACACTCGCACTCGCAGCAAAAATCACCCACGTCCCCTCCATGTACCTGTCGGAACTGGATGGCCCGCGTAAAGGTTGTCGCCAGGCCGCCATCGACGGCCATATCGAAATCGACCGCCGCTGCCGTGAGCTGGGGGTCGATACTATCGTCGTATTCGACACCCACTGGCTGGTCAACGCCGGTTACCACATTAACTGCGCACCGCACTGGTCAGGCACCTATACCAGCAACGAACTGCCACACTTTATCAGCAACATGGAATACGATCTATACGGCAACCCGGAGCTGGGCAACCTGCTGGCCAAGGTCTGCAACGAGCACGGCATAGACGCACTGGCGCACGACAACACCACCCTGGCACCGGAATACGGCACCCTGGTACCGATGCGCTATATGAACAAAGACAACCACTACAAGGTCATCTGTATTTCAGCTCTGTGCCAGGTTCACTACCTCAACGACAGTGCCCGTCTCGGCTGGGCATTGCGGGAAGCGATTGAAAAATATTACGACGGCACCGTCGCCATTCTGGCCTCCGGCTCGCTGTCGCACCGCTTCGCCCAGAACGGCCAGGCACCGGATTTCTCCAATAAAACATGGAGCCCGCTGCTGGAAACCATCGACCACGATGTGGTAAAAATGTGGCAAAACGGCGACTGGAAAACCTTCTGCGACATGCTGCCAGAATACGCTGCCAAAGGTCATGGTGAAGGCTTTATGCACGACACCGCCATGCTGCTCGGCGCGCTGGGCTGGTCGGACTACGACGGCAAGGTCGAAGTCATCACTCCCTACTTCGGCAGCTCCGGCACAGGCCAGATCAACGCCATTTTCCCGGTTACTCCACAAACAGGTGAAGCAGTACCTGGGCCACAGGCTTCGAAGATGGAAGAACTGGTATACGGCGAAAGCCGCTTGTAATTGAGCCGGTAATAGCGCACCTGACGTCGGGAAACACCGGCGTCGGGTGGGAGTCTGGGATCTTGGAGCCAGAACAGCCCTGCAAGGGCTGCCCAGTATCCTGACAATCAGCTTCCTGCTTTCGGGGTTATCGCCCGGTCATGAATCCATTTTCGCACAATATTGATCGCCGCATTGGCATCCGCGTGCATCACATGACCACATCCCACCATCACACAGTGATAACGGCTTTGCGTCGTATCCCGAGACCTCAACGAATCCGGCGCACGGCGTAACTGGAATTTCACCTGTTTAAATGCCTCATCACGATTCAGCTTTTTGTTAGCCAAAGGCTGGTCAAACGGAGCACGAATATTCTGGCGACGATAGTGTTTCGGGTTAGCTTGCTTACGAGTCATTAGTTGAAGTTGGTGCGCACCCAAATCAAGAATACCCTCGCCATCCGTCCTCAGCGTTCTGTGTTCTTTATAAGCCACTTCCAGTAACTGATATGGATTATAACCGCACTCGGAACACACCTGACTGGTGCCCGCAGGATGCACCTGACTGCCAGGATACAACAGCAAATCCCGTATTTTGTATTTGGGTTCACCGGAGCGCATTTTTTTATCCCCGTCCCGCACTGTTTCGGTCACTCCTGGATCCACCCATTGCTCGGCACCACACCAAAAGTGTTTACGAGCCGTCTTATGAGCATCCGTACCCGAGTAGGTGTACAAATTCAGCACCTTGTCATACACCAACTGCAACTGCTTGGCGCCACTGGCCAGGTTTCGCACTGAACTCTCCAGAATCGGAACACCATGAAACCGGTGCATCAAAGAATTAATAACATGTGCGGTATCACCCACTACGTTTTCACGTAATT
>CAJXTI010000079.1 GCA_913061185.1 uncultured Oceanobacter sp. | reverse complement strand
AAGGTGGATCAAAATTAATGGCCAGAAGTGGGTCACTTTAAATGGCCGTTAACAGCCGGAAAACCCATCCAAGTTCGCTGCCGCACAGGCAGCTCAGAAAAGGTGCTCCAGCGCATCGTCCGGGATCGTTGCGTTCGCTGCCGCACAGGCAGCTCAGAAATTCTTCTGATGGTACGCCCGCTGTTCTTTAATGTTCGCTGCCGCACAGGCAGCTCAGAAACAGCACGTCGCTGGCGTGCTGTTCCACCAAAAGTTCGCTGCCGCACAGGCAGCTCAGAAATCCTCAAACACGCCAGACCCTTCACCCGTGCGGTTCGCTGCCGCACAGGCAGCTCAGAAACTGCTGGCATCCCCAAAACTAAATCAAGCCGAGTTCGCTGCCGCACAGGCAGCTCAGAAAGTCGACGCCGAAGAATTCGAAACCGCTTACACGTTCGCTGCCGCACAGGCAGCTCAGAAAAAAGAAACCGCCGCCGCGGCCGCCGCCATTGCGTTCGCTGCCGCACAGGCAGCTCAGAAAAACGCACGCTTGGGAAACCACACAAAGATCCAGTTCGCTGCCGCACAGGCAGCTCAGAAATGAAATAGCCACTACCAACCGCAGATTTAACAGTTCGCTGCCGCACAGGCAGCTCAGAAACATGTCGGTGCACCACCGTCATCGCAGCAAAAGTTCGCTGCCGCACAGGCAGCTCAGAAAAAATGCAGCCATGTATTTCCGCCGATCTACGTGTTCGCTGCCGCACAGGCAGCTCAGAAAATATGGGTAAGTAGCTCTAACGCGCAAATTACGTTCGCTGCCGCACAGGCAGCTCAGAAATGAGAAGATCGAGACTGGGGGTGACACAGAGCGTTCGCTGCCGCACAGGCAGCTCAGAAAAAGAGCGAGCAGCCTTCTTACTCAACATTGGAGTTCGCTGCCGCACAGGCAGCTCAGAAAAGTGAACGCATCAGCATTATCTGAGGATTCCAGTTCGCTGCCGCACAGGCAGCTCAGAAAAATCAGCTATTTTTTCAGACGGTGGTGGTGCCGTTCGCTGCCGCACAGGCAGCTCAGAAACGTGGGTACCAGTGAATACACAAACATGGTGTTCGCTGCCGCACAGGCAGCTCAGAAATATATTCTCAATGTTGATACGGATCATCAGGCGATCTATTTGTTTGTTTGTGACTCAGTTGTTCCGAGAGTTCGTGGTTGCAGCGACTGTTTGCACATCAACATTTCTCCTGGCACACCCGCAATGCACAGCGTCTGGTTGATGGTATCTGCTGGCGGTGCATTTCCGTCCGGAACCCGGTTGTGGTCTTCTCAGTTCAACCCGGAGACGCAAAGAACCAGCCTCAAATCGGTTGATTTCAAGATCACCACCTATCTGGCTGAAATTCGTTCGGCTCGGACAATCAACCCGGATCTAGCGATTTATGAGCCAGAAGCGCGCTCTATCGCTCGTCAACAGTCGCTTCAACGATTAAAGCAATACGCGGAGTTAAGTGGTCATCCGTTGTTAATTCTGGGCGAGCGAGGCACTGGTAAGACCCGTGTAGTCGAGACTTACATTAGCAAGATCAAACAGCGGGACGTTGTGGCTCTGGCCTGTGGTGGCCTCGATTCCAGCGTGGCCGAGAGCTTGCTGTTTGGTTATGTAAAAGGGGCTTTTACGGGCGCGGATCGGGATCGACAAGGACTTTTGGCTGAAGCGGATAGGAAAATTCTATTTCTCGATGAGGTGCAAGATCTGCCGAAGAATGTACAGCGTGAGCTGGTGAGGACATTACAAGATCACAAGCACCGATATCGTCAGCTGGGCAGCAACGAAGAGAAAACCAGTGACTTTGAATTGGTCTGTGCCAGTAATCTGAGTTTTGATGAACTACGGTCTTAGCTTTATCCGGATTTTCTCGATCGAATCGCACATTTGATTGTTGAAATTCCACCTCTGCGGTCTTGTCGGGAAGATCTGACCGCAGATTGGCAAACAGTATGGTTTGAGTGTCGACGATCAGAGTCTATTCCAGAATTGGCACCTGTTACGGACGAATTAAACCAGTTGTTCCAGCATCATCCTTTTAATGGAAATATGCGGGATTTGCAGCGACTGGCCGTACTGATCATGGTTTGGCTGGATCAGAAGTCAGAAACGGAAGCTGTGACGGTGGCGATTGGAGAATGGGACAAGTGGTCTCGGGATGACTCTGCCGTGCATGAGCTCGGTGAAGGCTCGTGGGATGAGCGAACCAAATGGTTTCAGCGCCGACTTGCATCCTGGGCTATCACGGAATATGGAGGACGAAAAGAAGCTTCTAAAGCGCTTGGGTGTTCTGAAAAGACGTTAGGCAACCACAGCCGCTGATTAACTGTTATTTAAAGATCAGAAAGCGTCTTCATGCCAACAAACAGCCTCATCGGTTCATCAGTAAACGGCTGAAAGACTTCGAAGCTGTTGTAAAAACCCAGTGCCTGTTCGTCTAGAACATCCAGAATCAAACCATAAGCAGGTAACCCCGATTGGCTTAGCGTGCGAGCTTGCCGTAATGCCGTAACCAGCGTTTTAGCGCCTAAGCCTTGTCCTTGATACTTTGAATCAATAGCCAGACGAGCAAGCATGATCACCGGGATCGGGTAGGTGGGTAGGCTGTGTTGTGCGGGGATTGCTTCCCTGGATACCGTTGCAGTAGATAAAGTGAAATAGGCTGCAATGGTTTTCTTTGAATCTGTGGGAGCCGTTTCTGTGTTTGCCTTCGAAACAACTTCAGGCAATACCCAGGTTCGGCTGAGACCTAATTTGTTATGTTTGATCGCAAAGCGAGAAAGGAAATCGTTCATTCCGGTTTTACCGCAATCAAACGTTTTCAGATCGTGGGAAGCTTTATCGGCAACGACAAAGGCTTGTTCTAGTGTCAATGCGATATTTCCGATCAGTAGCCTTCGGCATCCAGTTTTTTAGCAGCATTCAGCAGCTTTTTGCTTGGGGATTGTGCTGTCTCGCAGGCCACCAGGAATTGATCAAACTGTTCATTAGCCAACATCACTTCGTTGGCTAATTGCAGTCGCTTGGGCGCATCCAGGCGTACAAGGTTGGCGAGGTAGTCTGTCAGGGTCTGGCCGCTGGCGAGGGCTGCTCGTTCTGCCAAGGCCTTGAGCTCAGGAGGAAAGCGAGCTTCGATTCTCTCGGTTCTTGTACCCATTCTCATGTACTCATTGCATGTGATTGATGAAATTGTACGGCAGATTTACGTACATATAAAGTTCGTGGTTGGTTTCCGGGGACATTCTTTGAGTTCTCGCTTGTTAGCCATGATTCCCAATCATCCATCATCCATCATCCATCATCGCTCGGGGCTTCTCGAACAAATCTCCGCGTCTGTAGGCCGCTTTTACCTTGTTTTGATATTGCCAGTGCCATATCTGCAACGTCTTTAGGGTAGCTGGAGACCTTTCCAGACCAATCCCGAAAGCTCGAACGGAATCCATGTGGGGACGTAATCACCCCGATCTTCATTGACTCCGTAACCCATACCACGCATTAGTTGAAGTAAATCCATATTGGATAGAGGGCGATTGGATCGACTCCCAGGAAATATATAGGGATTGCCATGGATTTGCGGGGCTTCTAAGAATGATAATTGATTCTTTTGTTAGCGGAACGCGGTGTTCTCGGCGCGATTTCATTCTTTCAGCTGGTATCGTCCAGATAGCCGTTTTCAGATCGATCTCAGTCCACTCGGCTTTTAGAACTTCACTGGTACGTGTTGCTGTAAGGATAAGAAACCTCAGTGCCAAAGCTGAAGCGCTTTGATTTTATGAATCACAATCCAGTCCTTTACGTGAGCCCCCGGCCAGAGAAAACCGGGAACGTTAGGGTTAAAGTGGCCAAAAGGCCACGCGAAGGTGAATCAAAATTAATGGCCAGAGGTGGGTCACTTTAAATGGCCGTTAACACCGCACAGGCAGCTCAGCAATACTGTTTCAGCGGCAAGCTGCCTCCTATGAATTTACGGCGGTCTGCGAGTTTACGGCGGTTGGTAGCAAGTTCTCTTGTAGTGGTCTCAGGCGAGTGGGTTCAGTCTGGCTGGTCGGTTTGTAGCAGTCGCCATTCGACGCGTCCGGCCAGCATGTAGCCCGCGCCGTAGACGGTTTTGATTAATACTGGCTGGCGCGGGTTTTGTTCCAGTTTTTTGCGCAGGCGTGACATGCGGGAGTCGATGCTGCGGTCGTAGGGGATGGTTTGGTCTGAGATCAGTTGTTCCCGCGATAATATGCGGTTGGGTGAGCGCAGCAGGCTCATCAGCAGGTTGGCTTCGCCACTGCTGAGGTTGTGGTTGTCGCCGTTGTCGTGGCTGAGCAATAAGGTGGCTGGGTCGAACTGCCAGTGGGCAATCCGGGCGACTTTGCGGCTGCAGGTGCCGGGTTGTGGCTGGATCGCCAGCCGTCGCACCAGTCGTGATATGCGGGCGACCAGTTCCCGGCTGTCAAAGGGTTTGGTGATGTAGTCGTCAGCACCCAGTTCGAGGCCCAGCACTCGGTCTGTCAGGCTGTCCCGGCCGGTCAGTACCACGAGTCCGGTGTCGGTATTGGCCGACAGTTCGCGGATGCAGGTGAGGCCGTCCATGTCCGGTAAACCGAGGTCAATAATGCAGACATCGGCGGGTTGTTGTTGTATCGCTTGCAGTGCCTGGCGACCGGTCGGGAAGGTGGTTACCCGAAAGCCGAACGCTCGCAGGGCATCTGCAATCAGGGTGGCTATGTCGGCTTCGTCTTCGATGACGTAGATCAGTGCCTTGTTGGTATGGCTGCTGTGGGTCGTGGTGTGGTTGGTCGTGGTGTGGTTGGTCATGGTGTGCTTCTTCTTATTGTTCTGTCTGATGATGATCGGGTTGGATCGGTGGTGTCAATTTGCCAGCGGCGGATGGCCCGTTAGTGGATTGGGTGACAGCATGGGTAATGGCCTGGTGGATGGCGTCTCTGGTGAAGGGCTTGGCGAGTAATACGCCATGATCCGTTGGTTGTTCTGGATGCGAGGGGGTGCCACTGATCAGCAGATAGGGCAAGTGGGGGTGTTGCTGGCGGGCTTGTTGGGCCAGTTGCCAGCCGTCCCGGTTGCCGGGCATCGACAGGTCGGTGATGAGTAAATCGAGGGTCGCCAGGCTGTCGATCAGGTCGCTGGCTTCATTGGCGTCGCTGGCTTCTACCACAACGTATCCTAGCGCCAGCAACCAGGGCCGTACCAGGCGGCGGATGGCGGCGTCGTCGTCAACCAGTAAGGCCAGTTGCCAGTGGTTGTTGTCGGTGTTGTCGGTGTTGTCGGTGTTGTCGGTGTCTGATTCGGGGTGTGGTGCTGGCTCTGTTGCGGCGCTGGCGGTCGTTTCAGGGGGTGTTGGCGCGCTCAAGGAAAGGCTGTTTAGTGGCAGCAGTAATGAAATAGCGGCACCGTCGGCTGATTTCTCTGGGTCTTTCGATTGACTCCGGCCTTCCCCGTCAGCCCATTCCGGATCCGTCGTTGCCGGGCGAATGCGAATAAAACCGCCAGACTGTTTGACGAAGCCAAATACCATGCTGAGGCCGAGGCCGGAGTTGTTGCTGGCACGGGTTGTAAAAAATGGCTCGAAGGCCCGTTGTTGTACTTCGGCCGGAAATCCGGGGCCGTCGTCGTACACCCCGATATTGATATAGGTGCCAGCGGGTACGTCGTCATCGTAGTGCGAGTCGGTTTGTTGCAGCCCCTGTGGCAAAGTTTGTTGGTGTGCGTAAAAGCCGATACGTCCTGGCCCGGTTGGGCGTTGTTGAAGAATGGCATCGCGTGCGTTCAAGGCCAGATTGATGAGGGCGTTTTCGAGCTGGGCGGCATCAATACACAGCGCCAACGGGGTGTGGCAGACGACCGTCAGTTCCAGCTGATCCGGCAGTGAACCGCGTAACAACAGGGCGGTTTCTTTCAGCAAGGGACGTACGTCGGTCAGGCTGGGGGAGAGGTGCTGACGTCGGGCAAAAGCGAGCAGACGCTTGGTGATGTCGATGGCGCGGTGGGTGGCGCGGATAGCTGGAGCCAGGTGGTGTTGCAGTGGGGCGTCGGTGTCGGGGCTGCTGGTTGTCGGGTTGACGCCGGGATGGCTGGCTTGCATGGCGCTGAGGTTGCCAAGGATGATGGTCAGCAGATTGTTGAAGTCGTGGGCCAAACCGCCAGCCAGTTGCCCGGTGGCCTGCATGCGTTGGGCTTCCGCCAGGCGGCGTTCTGATTCCTTTTCGTGGCTGATGTCGAGCGACAGTACCAGTACGCCCTGCACCTCGGCAGCGGCTGCCTGGTCTCCGGCGTAATCGGGAATCAGCTGGCGGCGTGTTACCCGTGTGCGGCCCTGGTGATTAAAGCTGTATTCGTAGGTGGTGGGGTGGCCGTTCAGACACTGTTGCAGGGGTTCGGCGATGGCTGCCAGCAGATCAGGAGGTGCAATCTGGCTCATGTGTTGCCCCAGGAGTGCGGCTTTGCTGCTATCGAATTGTTCAGCATAACCCTGGTTGACGAACACGTAGCGCAGTTGCCGGTCGAGGTAGGCAATCTGGGCGGGTAAGGCATCCAGTATCAGGCGTTGGCGTTCTTCCAGTGCCGCCAGTGCGTGGGTGCGCTCTCGCACACTTTGATCCAGCGTCTGGATGTTGCTGTGCAAGCGATACACCATGGAGTCGAAGGTGCGCGCCAGGGTGCCGATTTCATCATGACGATCAATGCCGCTGGTGGCGCTCAGATCGCCGGTACGTACGCGTTCGGCGGTGCGCGCCAGGGTCTGGATCGGTTGCGAGATCAGGTTGATAAAATACAGCGCCAGTAATAACGCCAACAGAATGGCGATGGCGGTAATGGTGATGATGCGTTGGCTGAGAATCATCGAGCTGTGTTGCAGTTCGGCGACATACACGGTGGCGCAGATGTACCAGTCGAAACTGGCCATGCGACGGACGATGGATATTTTTTCATAGCGATAAACGCCGGGATCATCCGGTTTGTCCCAGCGATAGCTGAGTTCGGTGCCGGTATCGGCCACTTCGATCAGTTCTTCCACGATGCGGCGTCCGCTGGCCGGGTCGATCAGGTCGATGGCATTGGTCTGGTCGATGTTGGTATTCGGGTGGGCAATAATCTGGCCCTGCTGGTCAAAAATAAACAAATAGCCAGTGTCGGCGATACGAATGGTGCTGAGCGCCTTGCGAATTTCTTCAATGGCCTGTTGCTTGCGTTGCGCCACGGCGGCTTCCAGATCATCCAGATAGAGACCCGAACCAATCACCAGCTGCCACTGTGGGTAGTCTTTGACATACGACAGCTTGGCCGTTGGTTGCTGCCCGGCCACTCGCTGCCAGGGGTATTGATAGAAGCCCTCACCGCTGCGGATCGCTGCGGCAATCATCGGGGCGATGACGCCCACTGCCGGAACCTGAAAGCTGGCCAATGTCTTGCCGTTATAACGTGTGTCCGGGTGCGACAACATGCGCGCCTGGTGATCAACCACCCAGATATAACCATCGTTGCCGTAGGTGAAGTGGCGCAGGCTGGCAAACACCTGTTGCCAGGCGTTGGCGGCTGGAATCTGGTTGGCTTCGGCCAGTGCCAGGCTGGATTCAATATGACTGGCGGTCAGTGTGACCACGGCGCGCAGGCTTTCTTTGTTGGCGTCCAGCGCCTGTGCCTTGAATCCTTCCAGATTGGCGTAGGCCTTGTCGGCCAGCTTATAAACGTTATCCAGTGCCAGGCGGGCGGAATTGCGTTCAATTTCATACACCTTGTCTTGCACCAGTGGCACGGAATACAGGTACACCGACACCGCCATGATGGTGATGATCAGTACCACAACTGAGAAAAAACGCCACGCCAGGCGAATGCCGGAAAACATACGAAAACTCTTGTCAGCAGCAACAGGTGGATAAAACGGGTGGGCACGACCGGCGAGCCTTTGTTGCTTTGGCGAATATGTTGGGGTGCCAGTACTCGCGGCAGCATCCATCCCGTGGTGGCAGTGTACTGGCAAAACCCGGCAAAAAACCGGCTTGATACATTTCGGTGGAATTGTGACAAATCTGCGTGCAAGTCGTTGTTCAGTATGGATTCCGCAGCGATCGTCAACACGCTCTGATTCGGAGTGAACGGCGGCACTGACAAAAAATAATAAAAACAGGCTAACCAGATGATGCGTTTTATCTTTGCCCCACCGTCCGTTGTTCCTTTTTGTTTTTTTTCACGTCGTTGGCAGCAAGCGCTGGCTGCGGTGGCCCTGTTGTGGCTGGTTGGCACGGTGTGCGACGAGGTGCAGGCCAGTCCTGCGGCTATTTCTGATGACGTGGTCAAAATTGGTGTGATGGCGGATATGAGTGGTGTCTACGCCACGGTATGTGGAGAAGGGTGTGTTACCGCCGCGACCATGGCCGTCGAGGACTTTGGCGAAACTGTGTTGGGTAAACCGATTGAGGTGGTCAGTGCCGATGACCATAACAGCCCGGAATCTGCCGCCTTGCAGGCCAAAACCTGGGTCGAGCGGGAGCAGGTGGACGTGATCACCGGGCTGGTGGCCTCGTCCGTTACATCGGCGGTCACCGCAGTTACCAATGCCGCGCAACGTATTGTGCTGATATCCGGTTCGGGTTCGGACGCATTTACCACCAGTGCCTGTTCGCCCTATATCGCCCACTGGACCTACGACGTGGTGGCGCTGGCGAATGGCACCGTCAAGCCAATGGTCGAGGCGGGTAAGAAGAAATGGTTTTTTATCACCGCAGATTATGCCTTCGGTCTGGCGTTGGAAGAGGTGGCGACCCGAGTGGTCACGACTCAGGGTGGCGTAGTGACTGGCTCGGTGCGGGTGCCCTTGGGGACTGCCGACTTTGCCCCTTACGTGCGTCAGGCGGCTGCGTCCGGGGCCGATGTGGTGGCATTGGCCAACGCTGGTGAAGATTTTGTCAATGCTTTGCGGGCAGCGGCAGATATCGGCCTGACGCAATCGATGGAAGTGGTTGGCTTGCTGGTATTTACCCCCAATGTGAAAGCGCTGGATCCGGCCATCACCGCCAATATGAGGTTAACCACCGGGTTTTACTGGGATCGGGACGACAGTAGCCGTGTCTGGTCGGAACGCTTTTTCGCCCGTGCTGGCGTCATGCCCACCATGGTGCAGGCTGGTGTCTATTCCGCCGTTAGTCATTACCTGAACAGCATTCGCCAGGCGGGCAGCGATACGGCTGATGTGGTGATGAAAGCGATGAAAAGTACTCGCCCGAATGATTTTTTTGCCCAGCGTGCCCGATTGCGGCCAGACGGACGGCTGCTGCACGACATGTATCAGGTGCGTATCAAAACCGCGCGTGAGCGTAAAAACCCGGATGACCTCTACGCCATCGAAAACGTAGTGCACGGCATCGTCGCTTTTGCACCGCCGGTGCCGTCGTGTCTGTTTCGAAAGCACCGGGCCACGATCCGCGAGTAACCGTACCTGGCGACGGCGGTGAGGAGAGTGCGCTGTCTGTGGCATACGGCAGCCGCTTGGCTGGCAGCACCGATAACAACAGTAATAACAGCAGAAATAACAGCAGAAATAACAACAGAAATAACAACAGTAATAACAACGGCAAGACCAACAATAAAAACACCACCAAAACCAATAAAAACACCAATAAAAACACCAATAAAAACACCAATAAAAACAACAAGACTCGACCAAAAAAGGAAACACCATGAAATACCCATGCACTTCCATCGCCCTGATTCTGGCTGGCCAGACACTGGCACTGACGTCACCGTTTGCATTTGCAGACAGTACAGCAACAGACACCCCGGAAGCCTTGCAGCAGCGTTTGACTGCACTGGAACATGACGTTGAAACCTTACGCCAGCGCGCTCTGGTGAGCAGCGACAAGGGTGCTCTGGTTATCGGCGATACTCATCTGACCATTGGTGGTTATGTTCGCGGCGATCTGGTGTACACCGATCATGGCGTTAATGGCAAAAATGCGTTGCTGGGTGCCCCTTATGTCAAGGCGGCCGACGACAGTCAGAGTCAGCGTCTGGACATGACTGCACGGGAATCCCGGTTGTATATCAAAACCCGCACCATGGCGGGCGACAAGCCACTGAGCACGCATCTGGAAGCGGATTTTTACGGCAGTGATGGCACCGAAACCGTGTCCAACAGTCATGGTTTGCGTTTGCGCCACGCTTACGGCAGCTGGGGTAATCTGTTGATTGGCCAGACCTGGTCGACGTTTATGGATCTGGCGGCATTGGGTGACCTGAACGCCTTTGGTCAACATGCCTCAGCTATTTTTGTGCGTCAGACGCAAGTGCGTTATACCCAACCGTTCAGCGGTGGCAGCCTGATGCTGGCGCTGGAAAATCCGGAAGACGGCGGTGACGATAACAAAACGCCCGATCTGGTGGTGCGTATCAATGCCGATGGCCGCTGGGGTCACGCCTCGTTGGGAGCGGTCAGTCGGGAATTGTCCGATGGCGTTGACCACCAACGCGCTTCGGCATTGAGTTTGACCGCCAAATTCCCGCTGGGCAGCAGCGATGATGTCCGGTTGCAATACAATCAGGGTGCGCTGGGCCGTTACATGGGCCTGGGCAGCTACCCGAATGAAGATACCGCTCGCCCGCGTTTGCAGGGTTTTGACAGCTGGGGTGCATCACTGGCATTGCGCCACGTCTGGTCGCCTGCATTGGCATCCACGCTGATGATGTCCCGCACTGGTGCCAACGATGACGCGGCAGAAGGCGGTATTGACACCACCAAGTCATTGCATGCCAACCTGATGTGGACAGCAACGGCCAAGGTGCGCTTTGGTGCAGAATTGGCAAAATGGAACGTCGCCACCATGAGCAGTGGTGAAGCGGTTGAAAAAAGCATGAAAGCGCTGCAATTGTCGACCCGCTTTATGTTCTGAGATGCGCCGTCGGCATGCCCGGCGGTATGACAGAGTTCGATGAAATTGACACTGGGTTCTCCATCGCTTGATCGAGATCCATTTGCCCTGAATTGCGTCAGGGCTTTTTTTGTTTCAGGCAGACAGCCTATCTTGTCTGTCCCACCCGGAGAATAACCATGAAAACAAAAATAGTGGCACCCACCGAGCAGGCGTACCAGTCACCACTGCTGATCAAAAGCCTGCTGCTGTCTGGCAAACGCTACGAACCCACGCGGGAAATTGTTTACCGTGACCTGATACGCTACGACTACACCACGCTGTATCAGCGTATCTGTCGGCTGGCCAATGTCCTCACCACCATGGGTATACAGGCAGGAGACACCGTGGCAGTGATGGATTGGGACAGCCACCGTTACCTGGAAGCCTATTTTGCCGTACCTATGATAGGTGCCGTGTTGCATCACGTGAATGTGCGCCTGAGCCCGGATCAGATCAGTTACACCATGACCCATGCCGAAGACGACCTGTTGTTGGTACACGACGATTTCCTGGCAGTGGCTGAACAGATCGTACCGCAGGTGACGCGCTTGCGCGGCGTGGTACAACTGACCGATGGTGTCAGTGCAACCGAGACCAGCCTGAATACGCTGGGCGAATACGAGCAATTACTGGCCGCTGCCGAAACACAGTATGATTTCCCGGATTTTGACGAAAACTCCGTTGCCACTACGTTTTACACCACCGGCACCACCGGCAATCCCAAAGGTGTTTATTTCAGTCATCGACAGCTGGTATTGCATACCTTGAATAGCGCCATGACGCTGGGCAGCATTGACGGCCTGGGGGCATTCCGTTCCGATGATGTGTACATGCCGATGACGCCGATGTTCCATGTTCATGCCTGGGGTGTGCCTTATGTCGCCACGCTGCTGGGTGCCAAACAGGTATACCCCGGTCGTTATGACCCCAATTTCCTCGTGGGTCTGTTTCAGCGCGAAAAGGTCACCTTTTCCCACGGTGTGCCGACGGTATTGCAGATGATTCTGAACTGTGAGGCAGCAAAGGAGGCGGATCTGTCTGGCTGGAAAATGCTGACTGGTGGCAGCGCCCCGACACTGGGCATGGCGAACGAAATGGCCGAACGCGGCATTCTGTTTTTCACCGCCTACGGCATGTCAGAAACCTGTCCGATTATCACCGCCAGTTACCTGCCTGCCAGTGTGCGGGCCTTGCCGATGCAAGAACAAATGCCTTACCGCATCCGCACCGGTATTCCGGTGGGTCTGGTAGATATGCAGATCCGCGATATGGAAGGGAATGAGTTGCCACACGATGGTGAACAGATGGGTGAGATCGTCGTGCGCGCCCCCTGGTTAACCCAAGGTTACTTCAAGGAGCCGGAAAAAAGCGCCGAGCTGTGGGAAGGGGGCTGGATGCACACCGGCGATGTTG
This sequence comes from uncultured Oceanobacter sp., assembly GCA_913061185.1. Classification (GTDB taxonomy): domain Bacteria; phylum Pseudomonadota; class Gammaproteobacteria; order Pseudomonadales; family Oceanobacteraceae; genus Oceanobacter; species Oceanobacter antarcticus. The sequence continues at coordinate 469 of CAJXTI010000079.1, read as the reverse complement.
CCAGCATCGAACCGAGTGGCGTGTTACAGATCAAGGATCGTATCAAGGATGTGATCAAGACCGGTGGTGAATGGGTATCGTCACTGGAAATCGAAAGCCTGATCAGCCTGCATCCCGATGTCAGTGAAGTCGCGGTTGTCGGCGTGCCCGACAAACGCTGGGACGAGCGGCCACTGGCCCGTGTTGTCGCCATGAAAGATAGCCAGCTCACTGCGGAGTTGCTGAAGGCGCACCTGCAAGGTTATGTGGACAGTGGTCGTATCAATAAATGGGCGATTCCGGAAATCATTCATATCGTGGCGGAAATTCCCAAAACCAGTGTTGGCAAGATCAACAAAAAACGCTTGCGTGAAATGATCGCCAATGACGAACACTGAATGAGTGGCTAGGAGCCTGTCGGACTCCTAGCAGGCTGTTGATTTTATCCCTGATGTCTACTGGCTTCGGTAAAATGCTCTTTTTCAATGGA
>CAJXTI010000078.1 GCA_913061185.1 uncultured Oceanobacter sp. | reverse complement strand
CTGAACAACGGCAACACTCGCGCAGAGCCGTGCAGGATTAAATAGATGTTCCCTTCAGTCTAGCAACGATTGGCCAGGCTGCAGGAAACACTTGGGTATCCATCTTCCACAGACCGGGCAAAAAAACGATATTTTACCTGCGAATCTGTCCCACTCTCAGCCACTGAGAATGGATTATGTAGAGAAGTTCCTTGCTTCAGGCTTGACCAGACCCTGGGGTCTACCTATAAAGTGTCGCGACTACTGGGATGAGTTAACACGTTTTTTAAGGGTAAAGCGGAGAATATGGGCAGATCGCTGGTAATTGTGGAATCGCCTGCCAAGGCGAAAACCATCAATAAGTACTTGGGTAAGGACTTTATCGTCAAGTCCAGTATCGGCCATGTGCGCGATTTGCCTACATCCGGTTCCGCATCGACAAGCGACCCGAAAGAGCGCGCCAAACAGGCCGCCCTGACTCGCAAGATGTCGCCGGAAGAAAAAGCGGTCTACAAAACCCGCAAAGCCAAAGAGCAACTGATTAATCGCATGGGGATCGACCCCGAGCATGGCTGGAAAGCCCATTATCAGATATTGCCTGGCAAGGAAAAAGTCGTCGACGAACTGAAGCGTCTGGCCAAGGATGCCGACCAGGTCTATCTGGCGACGGATTTGGACCGCGAGGGAGAAGCCATCGCCTGGCACCTTCGTGAGATTATTGGCGGTGAAGACAAGCAGTACCGTCGCGTGGTGTTTAACGAAATCACCAAAAAAGCCATTCAGAAAGCGTTTGAACAGCCTTCCGACCTGAACATGAATCGCGTCAATGCCCAACAGGCACGACGTTTTCTCGACCGCGTAGTGGGTTTCATGCTGTCGCCCTTGCTGTGGAGCAAAATTGCCCGTGGCCTGTCGGCCGGACGGGTTCAATCCGTTGCCGTACGCCTGATTGTTGAACGCGAACGCGAAATCCGCGCCTTTATTCCGGAAGAATACTGGGAAGCCTTTGCCAACCTCAGCACCGACGCCGGTGAAGTGCTACGTGCGCAGTTGGTTAAATATCAAGGCAAGGAATTCCGCCCGACCAACGAAGCCGATACCACCATTTTGGTGGACCAGCTGCGCCAGCTGCCCTTCTCGGTCAGCAAACGCGAAGACAAACCCACCAGCTCCAAACCGGCTGCGCCGTTTATTACGTCAACGTTGCAGCAGGCCGCCAGTACCCGCATGGGTTTCAGCGTTAAAAAAACCATGACGCTGGCCCAACGTCTGTACGAAGCCGGTTACATTACCTACATGCGTACCGACTCCACCAACCTCAGTCAGGATGCCGTTGCCAGTGTGCGCGACTACATTCAGGACAAGCTCGGTAATGAATACCTGCCAGAACAACCCAGAATCTACAGCAGCAAGGAAGGGGCACAGGAAGCGCATGAAGCCATTCGGGTTTCTGATGTCGCATTACGTGCCGCCGATCTCAGCAGCATGGAGCCGGATGCCCAGCGTCTTTACGACCTGATCTGGCGCCGCTTTGTGGCTTGCCAAACCGCCGATGCAAAATTCACCAGTACCAGCATTACCACCAGCGCCGGCGACTTTGAATTAAAAACCCGAGGCCGAGTGATCCGCTTTGATGGTCATCTGCGAGTACTGACCTCCGGCGGTGGCAAGGATGATGACGTGTTGTTGCCAGACGTCACCGAAGGTGATCACCTCAATCTCGTTGAGTTGGAACCCAAACAGCACTTCACCAAACCCTCACCGCGTTTCTCTGAAGCCGCACTGGTAAAAGAACTCGAAAAGCGGGGTATTGGCCGACCGTCGACCTACGCCTCGATTATTTCCACCATTCAGGAACGTGGCTATGTCAGCCTTATGGGACGTCGTTTTTACGCTGAAAAGATGGGCGACATTGTTACCAGCCGCCTGGTTGAAAACTTCGACGACCTGATGGACTTTGGTTTTACCGCCAGCATGGAAGAAAAACTCGACCATATTGCCGACGGTGACAGCAACTGGACTGAGGTACTGGATAATTTTTACGGCGGCTTCCAGAAAAAACTGGACGATGCCGGTGAAGATGGCGGTATGCGTCCGAATACCCCGGTCGATACCGACATCCCCTGCCCGACCTGTGGCCGCCATATGCAAATCCGCACCGGCTCCACCGGCGTCTTTCTTGGCTGCTCTGGCTATTCATTGCCCCCCAAGGAACGCTGTACCCAAACCTTGAACCTGATTCCTGGCGAAGAAGCCATCTCCGCCGATGAAGACGAAGAAGCGGAAAGCCGTCGGCTGATGGAAAAACGCCGCTGCCCGATCTGTGACAGCGCCATGGACAGTTATCTGCTGGACGAACAGCGCAAGGTACACATTTGTGGCAACAACCCGGATTGCAGCGGCTTTGAGGTTGAAAGTGGCCAGTTCAAAATCAAAGGCTATGACGGTCCCACGCTCGATTGCGACAAGTGCGGTAGCGAAATGCAGCTCAAATCGGGTCGCTTCGGCAAATACTTTGGCTGCACCAACAGCGAATGTAAAAATACCCGCAAGCTACTGAAAAGTGGCGAAGCCGCACCACCCAAAATGGATCCGATTCCAATGCCGGAGCTGCAGTGTCAGAAAGTAGACGATACCTACGTCTTGCGTGATGGCGCCTCCGGCTTGTTCCTGGCCGCTAGCCAGTTTCCGAAAAACCGCGAAACCCGTCCACCGCAAGTACAAGAACTGCTAGCCCACCAGGCCGAACTGCCGCAAAAATATCATTACCTGCTGGATGCACCACGAACCGACAAGGACAACAATCCTGCCGTCATTCGTTACAGTCGCAAAAGCAAAGAACAATACGTGATGTCAGAAGTGGAAGGTAAGGCCACGGGTTGGTCAGCCTGGTACACAGACGGAAAATGGACTGAGGAAAACAAGAAAAAAAGCCCAGCCAAAAAGACGACAAAAGCCGCTGAAAAATAGTCGCTGCTTCACACTTTAGACTGAACCGGCAAACTCTCGATCTAGGAGTTTTGCCGGATTCAAATTTCTTTGTTTGATTGCTAACTTCACCTTTCCAGCCAACAAGGAGATGTTGAAATGCAATCATTCAAACCCGCCATGATTACCCTGCTGATGGCCCTGTCGTCCGTTGCCTGCAGCGAACCCGCCAATAGCCAGTCCTCCAGCACTGCCGTCACACCCAACGCTGATCTCTCGGTAACACTGCAACCACCACAACAGCCCCTGCAGACGCCCATCGTACTGGCAGCCAACGATTCCCCAGCCAAAACCACAAACGCCATTGAAACAACCACAGAGAAAGCCACAACCACCAGCAAGATCAATATCAATACCGCCAATGTGGCTGAATTGACCCGCATGACCGGGATCGGCGCAGCCAAGGCTGAGGCGATTGTGCGCTACCGGCAGGAAAATGGCCCCTTTGCCACTGTCGAAGACCTGGCTCAGGTGCGTGGTATCGGCTCTGCCACGATAGAAAAAAACCGCTGGCTGGTTACGACCAAGTAACCCCGTCTGGCTGCACAACAAACGGGGATCAAGCAGTACCCCGTGTTGTATCAGACATACCAATCCGGCTATGCCCCAACACCCAGAAGCTGAGCAGGCGATAGATGAAATAACAGATAAATCCGGCAAACAAGGTATCACTGAGGAAATGCCCGCCCTGGGTTATTCTCACCAGACTGACCCCTACCCCCACCGCAATACCGAGCCACAACCAGACCCGGCGCCGGGTCCACCAGGCAAACACCATCAACCAGAATCCCATCGCTGAATGACCACTGACAAACGAACGGCACTTGCCATGGCATTGATCAGCGATAACAAATGCCGGACTGAATCCACTTTCGCCACCAAATTCGACCACCTGTTTCGGGCGCGGTCGCTCGAAACCCTCCTTGAACACCGAATGCACCAGCAGACCAGGCCCTATCAATAGGGTCAGCAGTAAAAACAGCCATACCCGCCGCTGACTGGAGGGCAGCCCATGTGACCAGAAAGTTAATCCCAGCCCCATCAACAACAGGGGTACCAGAGCATAAGGCAGATACCGAAACAAACCATACACCGCGAGATTGAGTGGACTGTCGCGATAAGGCCAGCTGGCTGAATCACTATCGTAAAACCAATGGCTGACAGCAAGATCCAGCCCCGGCCAAAGCCAAAAGAGCAGAACCAGCAATAGAAAAAGCAACCAGTCGACATGCTGTTTCAGAAAAAACACGTTTTACCACCTCAAACAGATAAATGCGGCGCAAAGCATAGCGGCAACCACAACGCAAAAGCCATCAAATCACTCCGGCGAATCCTCGGCAGTACCCCCTGGCTCGGTCACCAGGGTCAGAGTCGGCAAATGCAAAATGTACCAGCTGACTCCCAGTCCAATCAGCGGCAACACCACTTTTGGGGCCAATGAGCTCAGTAATACGAAAGCAGTCACCAGCAGTGACGTCCACATCAGCAACAAGGTATAAATCTTTGCTTTCATTGGCATGCCTTTACCATCAAGGTAATAAAGCAGGTACTTGCCCAAGGTTGGATGCCCGATCAGCCAGCGATAGAAGGTTGGCGAACACCGCACAAAACAGGCAGCCGCCAGTAATAAAAATGGCGTGGTGGGTAAAACCGGCAGAAAAATCCCCGCTGTTCCCAGTGCCACGGCCAACCATCCCAACAGCATCAGCAGCCAGCGCAATAGCGGATTAGCCACCTGATGGCGCAGGCTTGTATCTGGTGTTTTAACAGACGATTCAGTCAATTCAGGAACAGCCATGGGTTCAGCCCCCGTCATAAAAACCTGAGTATAGCCTGCTGGCTCTAGCCATCCAGAGGGAAGCCCCTTCTGCTGTAAAGCTAGAGGGAACCGTCAAAGCACCGACTGAAATTGACCCATCGTTGCACACACCGGACAATGGCTGCAGCCTTGCAGCGGGTACATCATCCTGCAGCACAGTCCAATCGCAGTGATCCCCAAAATACCCTTGGCAACAAACAGGATTTCCGATGAAAACGACACTGGAACAGTGGCGCATGTTCAAGGCAGTAGTTGACCATGGTGGTTATGCCCAGGCGGCCGACGCCATTTTCAAAAGCCAGTCCACCATCAGCTACGGCGTGCACAAACTACAGGAGCAATTGGGAATCACCTTGCTGGAAGTGGAAGGCCGCAAGGCGGTGCTGACAGAACACGGTAAAGTGATGCTGCAACGGGCAACCCGGTTGCTGGAACAGGCGGAAAGCATGGACAAGGCGGCTGATATTTTGCAACAAGGTGTCGAGCCTGTCATACGACTCGCACTGGATATGATTTTCCCTTATGAACGGCTTTTTTGCCTGTTGCACGACTTCTCCAGTCACTTTCCCGACACCCGGGTTGAGTTAACCGAATTTGTTATGAATGGTGGCAACGACATGCTCGAACGAGGGGAAATTGATCTGCTGGTGACTCCGGTGCTGCCCTCTGGTCACCAAGGCCAACTGATCCACAGAGAACAGTTTGTTGCCGTCAGCAGCCCGGATCACCCTCTGCAACAAGGCCGCAAGCTGACTTACGACGATATTACCGAATATCGCCAAATTGTGATGCGAGACAGCAGTCGCCAACGCCAGGACTCCGGCTGGCTGGGTGCCCACCAACGCTGGACGGTGTCCCATACCTACACCAGCCTGAACATCGTCCGCCGGGGGCTGGGTTACGCCTGGTTGCCACTGAGCTGGATTGATCATGATTTGCAGCAGGGAATCCTCAAACCATTACCGCTGGCAACCGATTGCAGCCGCTACGAAGATCTGTTCCTGATCGTCGCCAATCCAGGCAGTGCTGGCCCGGCTACTCGTTACCTGCAGTCGCTGTTGGGACTCTGCTCGGATTACATAAACAATCCCTGAGTACCACCCCGACCAAGGGAGTTACCATCAGGATCGGGAGTGAGAAGGCGTGTTCCAGCAAGCTGTTATTACTGTGGCGGCGCGATGGGAGCGACATAAGGGCACTCCGGCAATTTGGTACAAATCCAGAAATACTGCCCGGCAAACTCACCAGCGGTCGCCAATGACAGTTTCAACGGCGATTGACAACGGGGACAGGCATTTTTGTGCTCCGAGGCCGGCGTGGCTTTTTTATCGACAACCTCTGCTGCGCCAGAGGTTGCAGCGCTTTTATCGACGTCTTCGTGAGTTTCGGCAACACTGTCTTTTGCCACGGCGACGGCGGCGACGTCCTTCTTCTTCACCACGACCTCGTCAGCCTCAGCCAGTGTGGCTTCTTCAACGTCGTCGTCGGAATCCACCTGCCGGTACTGGGAAATACCTTCATCCTGTTCATCAAACAGCGCATCCAGCTCCGCCGTTTGATGGCTGAGTGAACCTTCCATATAGCCACCACTCTCTTTCGGCAGCAAGTAATTCACCCGATCACGTATTTCCTTGATGGTATAGCCACGCTTCATATCCACCAGCAATACCGGCAAATTGGCCGACTCGGCGGACTTGCGCAACACCTCACGCTGTGCCTTGCGTAAACCTTCGCGCTCATTCATGCCGTCCAGCTCAATAACACCAATCACCGAGAAATCGCGGGAATCACACAAAACAAAGTCAAAACGCTGGGTGGCCAGCTGTTCCGCCGCAAAATGGGATTCTTCAAAGTTGAGATCCGACCTTGGATTAAGGATATCTGACGCCCGGACTTTACAGAATATCTCGGTTTTGTCAGAAACTGACGTTTTGAGGTCACTATAAAACAGCCGTTCGAGCGGTGTCAGCAGCGGGCCTCCAGCCACGTAAGGGAAATTTTCATCATTGCGCCGTACGGGCGTGGCAACATTCACTTCTTCAATGGGACGCCGGATTCTGTCTTCCGGGATATTATCCCTGACAGGCTGATATGCGGGTGGCGAACGGCGATCCTGACTGGCGGCGCCAGGTTGTTCCTTGCTTGGTGCATCACTGCTTGGTGCATCACTGCTTGGTGCATCACTGTTCGGTGTGTATTGGGGCTGGGGTGTAACGGGCGCTTCTTTTTCCGTGGTTTTTGCGCTTTCCGGGCTATCTCCCGGAAACACCAGATCCTCGACTGACTCCCCGTCCATCTCGGCATCTTCGTCAAGAATTTCATCTTCCATATCAACAGGCATGGCGACCGGCACGGTAACTGGCAGCGGCGTCACCTGAGGTGCCGGAACGGTGACAGCCGGCCCGGATTCAGTCCCTGAAGAGCTGGAGCTTTTGCGAGATGTCAGCGCCTGAACAGAAACCAGCACCACTGCCACAACCAAAGCAATTAGCACCAGTGCGATCAATAACACCAATATCTCGAGCACATCCATAGTACGGAAACCTCATAACTGACAGGTAATAAAACATTAATTGCCCAAAGGGTAGTCAGCCAGAATCACCAAGGAGACGCCAAAACAAAAACGCTCCTGCCGCAGTGATCTTCACTCAACAAACTACACTCTGACAGCATAGCAGAAAGCACGAATCGTGCCTTGCAACAGAGCGGTAACAAAAAATTCCCGGCCATTATCAGAGCCGTTTTACCTAACAACAACTGCCGATCGAAAAAACACCAAAACTTTACAATTAAAGACAAAAGTCCGAGGTGTCATGCAAAACAGTCTCGGTAAACAGGTGACGGGGTGCCAACAGCCAACAATTCAGGCGGATTCGTTGACGTCATTTCGCACCTTGTCTGCATGTGCTTTGAAAGGCGCGGCATAACGACATTCAGGGAAAGTACTGCAAGTCCAAAGCAGTTGGCCAGCAAATTTACCGGATTTGGGCTTGCGCTTTACCAGCGTCGCCTGGCAACGGGGACAGTGCGGTTCGACAGTAAGAGACGCCGGGCTTGCCTGCTTCAGCGAACGCCGAATAGCCTCGCGACCCACTTCCGATACCCGTGGCAAGGTGTCTGAGGTAACACCGATCGATGTTGTGTCCGTCGCATTTACCAGACTGGCGGGCTCAGAGGCAGGTGTGGGATCATCCGTAACCGGGGTTGCTACGCCACGTTCTTCCACCCATTCTGAGCCAAGATCACTGGAGAAATCAGCCACAAGGTTTTCTGGCTGCTGTTCATTCACCAGCGCAGACAGGGAAAATGGATCTGCTGCTTGTCCATCATCCGGATCAATCCTTTCCGTTGTCAGCACGTCATCACCGGGAAAGGGCGGCGGCACCAGCAAGGTTGATGGATACTGACTCTCCATCCCATTCCGCAGAGCACCGGATGGGTCAGCAGAGAAAGAAGAAGTAACCGATGGGTAACCGGCCAACTCCCGGATTTCCTTGATCGAACTCCCCCGCCGAGCATCCACCAGCATTATTTTCACGTCTGCCGCCTGACAGGCAGCAGTCAGGAACTCGTTCCGTTTCTGCCGCTCGTCATTACTTTGGGAGGCATTATCCAGCTCAATAACGCAACGCACACTCAGATCGTCCGGATCACATAATACAAAGTCGAATTCCTTTTGTACGATGCGGTCAAAATGAAAGCGCCAGATTTTGGGATCCAGCCCAGAACGGGGCTTGATCACATCCACCACCCTCACCTTGCACAAGATCAACGCCGATTTTCCTAACGCCGATTGCAATACGCCATAAAAAGAGTACTCAGCAGGTGACAACACCGGGCCAACTGCAACATAAGGCAAGTCACTATCTGACGCCCGTCTGATAAATCCGGTCCAGACAATAAAACCAACAGCAACCAGAATGGTTACACCCAGGCCGACGATCAGGTAATCCATGCGTATCTCCGCTGTACATTTCGAGCGAACTTTACAAAAAATTACCGCTAATAAACACCCGGAGAATGACGTTCGTGTGAATAACCGAACAAAACGTAAAAAGTACAAAATCTGGAGCCGCAGCAAGATCTGGAACCCGGAGTGGCTTTTCAATCTCACGACGATATCATTATGATTTTTGCACCACATTGGCGCACAAATATCGTCCTGCCCCTCCATACCGGTCGATTCCCATACCAAACTAATAAAACAAAACCTCTGAAATAGCTCAGCCACCACATCACTCAAATACCAAAAAGCCTCAGGGCAAGGCGGCATTACAGTAAACCCGCACTGTCCACGTCAGCCACTCATACAGGAAGACAGGGCAGGTACCCTGCTTCCGATACGACATTGGCATAAAGATCGCTTGCAACTCTGCTGTTAATTCAGTGAAATAGTCCATCAAATAGACGGCTAGGGTTCCGGCAGCAGTGCGCTGTGACTGGTCCGAGAGCCGTCGACCTCACCGATGTGGCAACAGTGCGCCTGCACTGCCTGACACCTGATCGGAGGTTACACGGCGGGATAAAAGCCCGGGAGACATGCAAAACAGTCTGGTGACTGTTCTGCCGGAGGTCTGGCGTTTTGGCAGACCAATGTTTCAAGCCGTTAACCCTGATTCAGGAGTGTACATGCCATTTGCTATACCCCGTATTTTCCGATACCTCCCAGAACATCCGACCAGCAGCGATTCGACATCCTTTTGTCTGAGTTCATACTTACTGCGAATTACCCGCATCCAACAACCAGCACTGGCCTCGCGCCATGCCGTTTAAGGAGAACCCGATGAGTCCCTTTCAATCTGGCCCAACCCTTTATCAGGACACCCTGACTGGCGGCAGCCACTGGTCGATGCGGGTACGTAAAGGCACCCTGCTGACCCTGACCGATCTGGAAGGCGGTGCCAATGTTGGCCTGCTGCTGTACAACCCCAACGACCTGCTGGAGAAGTACAACGCCCCCGACAGTCTGAAGTGCCAACATACCTTCAAACTCACCCAGGGCCATTGCCTGTACTCCGATATGGGCCGCGTCTTAGCCTCCATTGTCGAGGACGACTGTGGCTGGCACGACACCGTCTGCGGCAACATGAACAAAACCATGCAGGCCGAGCGCTGGCCGCCGGTAACGTACCAGCAGGGACGCAATGACTGGACCCAGAATGGCTACGACAGCTTTATGATCGAGCTAGCCAAGTACGGCCTCAACCGTAAAGACATGGCCGCCAACCTCAACCTGTTCAGTCAGGTGTTTACCGACGACGAAGGTAACCTCAGTTACCAGCCCGCTGGCAAAGCGGGTGACTCCGTTACCCTGCGCTTTGAAATGGACACCCTGGTGATTCTGCATACCTGCCCGCACCCGATGGCCGCTCCTGCGACCGGCTTTGCCGCATACCCGCGCAAACCGGTGCAGTACGCCCTGGCCAAGGCAATGCCGGTGGCAGACAACGACAACTGCAAGAATCACTGCCCGGAAAACCAGCGCGGATTCCAGAACACCTTGTTATACACATTCATGGACTGACATCCGTCTGAGGAGCAAAGATTATGATTAAAGCAAGCACGCTGCACCCGGACGACGCCAGCTTCCGCCAAACCGTCGCTGCCGGAGACTATTTCCTGCACCGTATTGAAGCCGGTCAGACCCTTCGTATTCTCGACCTCGAAGGCAACCAGGCCGCCGATACGCTGTTCTACAATGCCGACGATGTCAGCGAACGCTACAGCGCCATGGACACCATTCGCGAACAGGGCAACGTCTACCTGACCGCCGGTTCCATCCTGCGCACCAACGACAACAACCCGTTACTGGAAATCGTCGCCGACACCTGTGGCCGCCACGACACCCTCGGTGGTGCCTGTGCCACCGAATCCAACACCGTGCGTTACGCACTGGAAAAAAAATGCATGCATGCCTGTCGCGACAGCTGGATGCTGGCCATCAACGAGCATGAAGAATATGGCCTCGACAAAGCCGACATCACCCACAACATCAACTTCTTTATGAACGTCCCGATCACTGCCGACGGAGGCCTGACCTTCGCTGATGGCATCTCCGGTGCCGGTAAATACGTTGAATTAAAAGCCCTGAAAAACACTCTGGTGCTGATCTCCAACTGCCCACAGTTGAACAACCCGTGTAACGGTTATAACCCGACCCCCATCGAAGTGTTGGTGTGGGAGTAACCCAGGCGGCCAAACTGCAGGATGTAATCGCCGCAGGCGTATTACATCCAGTATTGGGTAAAAGCCAACCAGCACCGAATAAAAACCGGCGGGACGACCCGCGCTGGTTCCAGAATATTCGCAGGACGGCCTGCGAGCTGAACAACGGAGCCTGAACGCTCATGCTGACCAAAGTACTGATTGCCAACCGTGGCGCCATCGCCTGCCGTATCATCCGCACCCTGAAAAAACTGGGTATTGGCTCAGTGGCCGTTTACCACCAGCAAGACCAACACTCCCTGCATGTACAACAGGCCGATGAAGCCGTTTGTCTCGGTGAAGGCCCGGTCACTGCCACTTATCTGAACCAGGATCGTATACTGGCAATCGCCCGCCAAACCGGTGCCAATGCCATCCACCCCGGCTACGGTTTCCTCAGTGAAAACCCCGATTTTGCCAGTGCTTGCAGTGCAGCGGGCATTTACTTTCTTGGCCCTCGCCCGGAGCACATGACCGCCTTTGGTCTCAAGCACAGCGCCCGCACCCTGGCCGAACAGAATAGCGTGCCACTGCTACCCGGCACCGAACTACTCACCGACCTCACCGCCGCCCGCGACGCTGCCAAACACATCGGCTACCCGGTGATGTTGAAAAGCACCGCCGGTGGTGGCGGTATCGGCATGCAACTGTGCTACAGCGACCAGGAACTGAGCGGAGCCTGGGATAGCGTCAAACGCCTGAGCGCCAACAACTTCGCCAATGACGGCGTGTTTCTGGAAAAATTCGTCGAAAAAGCCCGCCACATCGAAGTGCAGGTCTTTGGCGACGGTAACGGCAACGTCATCACCCTGGGTGAACGCGATTGCTCCTTGCAGCGTCGCAACCAGAAAGTCCTCGAAGAAACCCCAGCCCCTGGCCTGACCGATGCCCAACGCCAGCAATTGCAAACCACCGCCCGACGCCTGACTGCTGCCGTAAACTACCAGAGTGCCGGTACTGTCGAGTTTATTTTTGATGCCGCCAACGGCCAGTTTTACTTCCTCGAAGTGAATACTCGCTTACAGGTAGAACACGGTGTCACTGAAGAAGTCTATGGCGTTGATCTGGTGGAATGGATGGTACGTCTACCAGGCGTTCAAGCCGGTAAAGACAACCTGCACCTCGATCAATACCAGGCCACGCTTCAGCCTGTAGGCCACGCTATTCAGGCCCGTATCTACGCCGAAGACCCGGCACTGGATTTCCAGCCGTCTGCTGGTTTATTAAGCCGCGTTGAATGGCCAGATGCGGTTGAGCAAGGTCGTTTAAGAATCGATACCTGGGTCGAATCCGGCACCACCGTGCCAGCGCTGTTCGACCCCATGCTTGCCAAAATCATCGTCACGGCCGACAGCCGTGCACAGGCGCTTGCTGGTCTGTCACAAGCACTGGCAAGCAGTGAACTGTATGGCATCGAAACCAACCGCGCCTACCTGCGCGATATTCTGGCCGACCAGCGCGTCAATAATGGCGATGTTTACACCCAGCTGCTGAAAACCCTGCACCATGCACCGCTCACTCTTCAAGTCATCGCCGCAGGCACTCAAACCACCATTCAGGACTTACCCGCTCGTATCGGTTATTGGGACATTGGCGTACCGCCTTCCGGCCCCTTCGACAGCTACTCGTTTGAGCTGGGTAACCGTTTACTGGGTAATGCCACACAGGACGCCGGGCTGGAAATCACCCTCAAAGGCCCGATCCTGAAATTCAACACCACCACGCGGGTATTGCTGGCAGGTGCTCACACCCAGGCCAAAATCACCCACGCGAACGGTGTGATCGAGATTCCGGAATTCTGGCTGTCTCTTATACACATCTGACGCTGCCGACGAAGAGGATAGTGTAGA
>CAJXTI010000077.1 GCA_913061185.1 uncultured Oceanobacter sp. | reverse complement strand
AGTGGGTCAATTTTATTGGCCAAAGGTGGATCAAAATAGATGGCCATTGACAGCTAACCGTTATATTGATGAATTTGATGAGAACTTCGCAGTTCTGGCTGATAATCCGCTGATTTGCCGAGAGCGCACGGAATACACGCCCACACTTCGTATTTACCGTCATGCTCACCATCTTATTGTGTATGTTCACACCGAGACGACGCTGGAAGTGATCCGTATCCTGCATGAAAACATGGATGTTGATCGCCAACTGAACGTGGACGATCTAATGGAAATGTAGCTAATCAAGGCGTTAGCTTAGGCTCGAATTTCTCCTGCACTCCTTGCTGTATCTGTTGATACTGTTCAATATCCCTATTCAGGGATTGCCTCCGCGTTTGATCAAAATTCTCTAGCCGTTCGATGCGTTGCTGCATGGTGCGCTTAAATCCAGCGGTCGCTATCGCAACGCCAGTGAAGCGGTCAGAGCGGGTTTGCGCTTATTAGAAGAACAAGAAACGGAATATCAGACCAAGCTTGAAGCATTGCGTCACGCTCTGAAAGAGGGTGAAGAAAGTCGAGAAAGCCAGCTAAGCCATGAAGAGCTGATTGCTCAAGCGAAAGCAGGATTACATGACGCTTAGCATTACCTGTTCTGGCAAAGCCTCTCAATACGTGATCAAAATCTATCAAGATACCGCTAAGCAATGGGGCATCAATTAAGCCGATAAATATGATGGCGGCTTGGTCAACACGTTAAGGCGCTGCAAAATAACCCGCACAGGGATAGGGATGGATGCTCGTTGTTATTGTTGTGATGCAAACCTGATTGTTGTTCAGTGTAATCAATTTTGACTGGCTGGCTGTCGTTATTTTTGGGGGACAGGCAAGGGCAGGGCAAGCAAGGGTGGGAGCCGTATTTATATCGGTGACAAACCCTCCTGCGTGGATATATCCCGGTAGAAGGTGGCTTGCCGCCGATATGGGTGGGGATTGGTGGTCAGTGGTGTTGGTTACTGTACGGCGTCCAGCACTTTGCGGAAGGTGGCAACGTCTTCGGCGCTGAACTGGCCAAATACGTCAGTCTGACGGTCGTTAGCTACTTTCCATAAGGTGGCTGCCTGTTCGATACCGGCGCTGGTCAGGCTGAGAATGTCGTCGCTGGCGGCAATCCATTCTTTGCGTTTGAGGGTGTCCAGTGCGACTTTCAAATCCTGATCCGGCATGCCAATACGTTGTTCCAGTTCACTGGCGGCGAGGCTGCCGAAGTCGTTCAGGGTCATGATCATGCGGGCTTCGATGGTGCGCAGGCCGGTGGCCAGTTGCAGCGGTTGGTAGCTGGCCTGGTAACGCTTCACCGCCTGAATCATCTGGTAGTAGAGGTTGTCGTGCAGACGCTGGGCGTTTTTCTCTTCGCCTTTGCTGGAGGCATCAGAATCTTTTGGTTTGACTCCGGCGTGGGGAATCACGGCGGAGTAGGCTCCGCCGTGGTACAGCAATGGGGCGCGGCCAATGTCGTCGAAGGCGACGACGTTACCGATCAGAATCCAGTGGTCGCCACCGTCGATACGCTGGTAGTTTTCGCACTGAAAACGGGCGGCACAGTCGGGTAACAGGGGGGCGTTACCCAGACCTTTTTCGTAGTCGATGCTGGCAAATTTGTCGTCGGACGGACGGGCAAAGTGGTTCGACAGGTTGATCTGATCGGCGGCCAGCACGTTGACAGCAAAGTGGCTGGCTTGCTCGAAAATATCGACGCTGGCGGAGGTTTTCATGATGCTCCACAGCACCAGTGCCGGGTCGAGGGAGACCGAGTTAAAGCTGTTGGCGGTGACGCCGGTTTGTACGCCGTTCGGGGTGCAGGCGGTAATGACGGTGACGCCGGTGGCGAAGTTGCCGAGGGCGCGGCGGAAGGCTTTGGGGTCGAAGTCGGTGGCGGTTTGTGTGGCTGACATGGTGAGTATCCTGTGCTGGCGCAGTGGTGCGCAGTGCGCACCCTGAGGCGTCAATTTTGTGTTTCTCGTTCCCTCGTTCTTGTGAGGGAACGCTGCGGTGGGCCGGGATCTCTGGCGACCACGCCGGAGCGTGGGGGCCAGGTGAGAGCCGCTTACAGCAGGCTGGGATCGGGTTCCATACCGAGCAGTTCGCGGCCAATGATCTGCGCACAAACGTCGTAGTCGGTGTAGGCGTGGGCGGCGGTCATGTTGGATTCGCGCCACAGCCGCTGGCCTTCGCGCTCGTTATACCAGTTGGAGCCGCCCATCACGGCCCAGAGGCGGTTAACGGCTTCGACACACATCTTGATGGCGTAGGCCTGGTTGGTGCGCCAATGGGCCAGGGTGTAGCGATCCGGGTATTGGTGACGCTCGCCGTATTCCTTGTGCTCGTTCCAGGTTTTTTCGAGGTAGGCGCGGGCGGCGCAGACTTGCTGGTAGGACTCAGCCATGCGCAATACCGGCGCGACAGATCCGGCGACTTTGGCGCCGGTGTAGGCGCGGACGCGGTTTTGGGTGATGTCTTTGTACACGGCGATCATGCGTTCGGCTACGCCCAGGCTCATGGCGGCAAAACCACAGGCGAAGTATGGCCGGTATGGGGTGTGGTAGATGTTACTTTCTGGGTACAGGTCACGGCCAATATGACGGCCTTCCATCATGTCTTTGGCGGCCTGAATGCGGCGTTCGGGTACAAACACACCTTCGATACGGGCGGTTTTGGTGCCGGAACCACACATGCCAGCGGCGTACCAGTCGTCGATGATGGTGAATTCGGCTTTCGGAATAATCGCGAAGCTGTAGATTTTTTCGTCGTTGACCATGCGGTTGAGGCCAACCAATATCCAGTCAGCGTGGTCAACCCCCGAGCTCCATTTCATATCACCGGTAAAGACGATGCCGCCGTTGGTTTCTTCGTAACGGCCAAACGGTGCAATCGAAGACGATGCCACGACATCGGGGTTTTCACCCCAGATCTCGTCCTGGGTTTCTTTGCTGAACATGGCAATCTGATGATTGTGAGTGCACAACAGGCTGTAGCCCCAGGCGGTGGAGCAGCAGGCACCAGCCAGTGCGGCGATGCAGTCGGTGAATTCCGGCAGGCTCATTTCCAAACCGCCGTAGGCTTTCGGCAGGAAAGCGCGGTTCAGGCCGATGCCGTGCAGCATGTCGACGTTTTCTTGCGGGATCATGCGGATCTCTTCTGCTTTTGACGCATTGGCGCGAATCGCAGGCAGGATTTCGTGCAGCTTTTCCAACATCGGGTTGTTTGCAGTCATGGTATTCAGCCTTGGGTATTTTGTTGTTTTTAATATCAGCAAGGTGTTGTCGGGCCCTGAGCAACACAGCGGAAGCTATTGCCGGAGCGTTTAGCTTCGATGGATTCATTATTGCGGCAGGCCATACTGGGGAACATGACGTTTTCTGGCTGGAAATGGGACTTTTCTGTTTGAATGGTTAGAGAAGATGGAACGTGGCGTGTGTGTGGCGTGGGTGTGGTGTGGTGTGGTGTTGGTGTTGGAAAAAGGAGGGGATAACAGAGCGCCGCCACTGACGACGGCCCTCTGCTAATAGCGCTTACTCTCCGATAAAGGCCAGACTTAATCCGGGCCAGAAGGTAATCACCAATACCGTTGCCAGCAGGATAAAGAAGAAGGGCAAGGTAGCGCGATACAACTCCATTACCGGTTTGTTAAAACGGAAGCTGGCAATAAACAGGTTCATACCGACCGGCGGAGTGAAGTATCCCAGCTGCATGTTGGCGAGGAATAAAATCCCCAAGTGAATCGGATGAATACCGTATTCCACCGCAATCGGCAGAATAATCGGAATCATGATCACAATGGCGGAGAAGATGTCCAGCATCATGCCCAGAATCAGCAGGAACACCGTGAGCAGCAGCAAGAAAGTAAAACTGTCGCTGACGTGTTGCTGAATAAAGCCGAAGATTTTTTCCGGTACTCCAGCATCAATCATGTAGTTGGTGGATGCCATGGACACCGCCAGAATCAGCAGAATCGCCCCGACCAGCTTCATTGAATCCCGCATGACGGTAATCAGCTGTTTAAACGGAATTTCACGGCGAATCAGCGTAGAAACGATGAGGACGTAAAACGCGGTAATGGCGGCTGCTTCCGATACCGCAAACCAGCCGCCATAAATGCCACCCAATACCAGGAATGGCAGGGGCATTTCCCATTTGGTGTCTTTCAGCGCTGCCCAGGCTTCGGTCTTGTCGAAAGGATGGTGATTGCGTTCGGTCTTGCGTGACACCCAGCCGCTATAAAGCGACAGTGCGACCAGCATCAGACCACCGGGAAGCAAACCGGCGAGGAACAGGTCATCGATACTAACCGCCACGTCCAGTGACATTTGCTGCGCCACAACGCCGTATAAAATTAGCGGCAGTGAAGGAGCAAACAGCAAGCCAAGTGAGCCGGAGGTGGTGACCAGTCCGAGATTAAATCGCTCCGGGTAACCGGATTTCTGCAGGGCTGGTACCAGCAGTGCACCCAATGCAACGATGGTGACGCCGGAAGCACCGGTAAAGGCGGTGAACAGCGCACAGGTAACCAGTGCGACAATGGCCAGCCCGCCGGGCATCCAGCCGAGAAAGGCGTCGGTAATACGCACCAGCCGCTGTGGTGCCTTGCTTTCTCCCAGCAGGTAACCGGCAAAGGTAAACAACGGAATGGCAATCAGCACCGGCATTTCAGCAATCCGGTAAATCTCGACCGCCATTACCATCAGGTCAATATCGGTCTGATAAAATCCCCAGATGGCACTGGCGGCAATCACCACAAACAGCGGTGTACCGGACAATGCCAGTAATAACAGAATCAGTGGAACCAGTACGCTCATGAATGGGCCTCGGCTGCGGGGTGTTTGCCCAGCACTTTGATGACGGCTTCAATACTTTGAATGGCAAAGCGTAATGCCATTACCGTAAAACTGAAGGGGATAATCAGTTGTAGCGGCCAGGCAGGAATCTTGCCGAAAGCGATATCGCCAAATTCTATCGCCAGTTCGATGTAGGCATAGCCGTTCCAGGCCACAATGGCACAGATAAAGGCTGCAAACGCGGAGGTGACGACGGAGATGGCTTCGGATACGGCCTTGGGTGCCAGCCGGTTCACCAGGTCGATGGCAATGTGTTCGCGCCCGCGAGTGGCAACCATGCCGCCCAGCAAGCCGAGCCATAACACCATCACCCGCAGCGCGGGAGGAATCCACATAACGCCGCCACCAAAGACACTGCGGGCGACAATATCAATGCCTGCCAGCAGTACCATAATCAGCAATACCAGTACCAACAGGCCGTCTTCCAATGTGTGAATGGCGCTGAGCAGACGCCGCAAAGGGGAGTGTTTCAAGGTTATTGACCTGCCCGAATCGCGGCAATACGCGCCTGCAATTTCTTATACAGATCAACCGGATAGACTCCCTTGCTGGCCAGTTCGGTGAGGCTGTCGTCGGCCAGTTTCTGCCAGGTGGCTTTTTCGGCGTCGGTCAGTTGTACGAAGATCATGCCGCTGTCTTCCAGTGCCTTGCGAGCGCCGATTTCGTCTTCAGCGTTTTGTTTGTCCATCCGGGCGTAGGTTGCTTTCATGATGCGAAGGACGATGGTCTGGTCTTCCGCTGACAGTTTGTCGAAGGCTTTCTGGTCGACCACCATCATGCCCAGCAGCGACAGCAGTGGCAGGTCGGTAACATGGCTCAGCTTGCTGTGCCATTGCAGTGCGATCGAGGCGGTGAGATTCACCCCGACAGTGTCGATCAGGCCGGTTTGCAGGCTGGTGTAAACGTCAGAAATCGGCAGTGAAATCGGCTCGATACCGGCTTTCTGGAAGACTGTCTGGCTGACGATGTCGCCTTCTGGAGCCCAGACTTTCTGGCCCTGGAAATCGGCAGTGGTTTTGAGTGGCTTGTTACCCATGATGTAGGCGAAGCCGCCTTCCGTCAGACCTAGTACGACGTAGCCTCTGGCTTCCAGGGCATCAACAATATAGTGGTCGAATTCGGCTCGGACAGCGCTTAATTCCGCCGGATCTCGGAAGGTAAAAGGCAAGCTGTAGAGCTGCACTTCGTTGGCAATATTGGTCAGTGCGCCGGAAGATACTGCGCCACCTTGCAGCTGGCCGATTTGCATTTTGCGCAGCACGCTCTTGTCGCTGCCCTGTACCCCACCGGGGAAGTATTTGATTTTGACGCGGCCTGCGGTTTCTTGCTTGATCTCGTCGGCAGCGGCACGCATCTGTTTCATCCAGTTGGTGCCGTCGGGGGCCAGGGTGGCGATTTTCAGCGTTGCCGCCTGGGACATCGGACTCAGGCACAGCAGCATCAGGCCCAGGGCAATCAGTTTGTTTTTCATAGGTGGTTACTCTTGGCTTGTGGTCAAAAGGCGATTATTCAAAAAAGTCGGCGGATTCTGCCAGTAGTTCAGCTGCCTGACGCTGGGCCAGGTAGTTGATCATGGTCAGACCTTCGGCTTCCGGGTCGGCGGCAATGGCTTCGTTGAGCAGGCGGTCGTGAAGTTCCTGGTCAAACATCAGCCGTGCGTACTGCTTGGCATATAAAACCTTGGCCATCAGGTGTTTGCCATTGCTGTATTGCAGCGCTTTTTCAAAATGTTCTCTGCCGACTTCCGGACGGCCACCCAGAGACGGGGGCAGCTGAGTTTCCATGACACCGAGGTAGACCTGAAGTGTGCCTTGGTCGTAATCCGGTTTGATATTGGCGACCCACTGCATCAGCGCCTTGGTTTTGCCCAGTTCGGCAATCGCGCCCCAGTCGCTGCTGTTGGCTTGAATCCAGCCTGCCTTGGCGGCAGCGTAGGCATAGAAGACATGAATATCGTCTTCGTCGAACTGGTGGTTAAGCGCATCCAGCATCTCGTCTTGTGGCAATTTGACGGCGGCGCAAGCATCGTCGTCGTATTCACACAGGCCACGGGTGGCGTATTCCAGTGCCTTGTCGGCCATGCGTTTGGTCTGGATCGGGTCTCTGGAGAATACGCCGGAGTAAGCACCATAAAGCTTGGAGGCTGACAGCAGGAAATCTTCGTCATCCGGGTAGGTCAGTACCAGGGCATCGAGCAGCAGCAGATAGGCCGGTGCTCCGGCGGCAACTACTTCCGGGTTGTCGCTGTTCATCATCGAACGGGACAGGTTTTTCGGCAGGTTGCCAACTGAGCAGGCACTCAGCGCCAGGGCGGCCAGTGCAATAGTGAGTCGTTTCATAGTCACGGGTGCTTGTAAAAATTTGGCGCAATTGTACACACCTTGGTGCCTGTCTTTAATGAGCAATACTCACAAGCATTCTGAACCAGTCGTTATTACACAAGAATTCAGTGTTCCGCAGATGACGGTTTGTCTGCTGTTGTTGCATCGGGGTTGTCTTGCGGGTTGCTGCGGGCATTGGCCAACTTGCGATACAGGGTGCGCTCGCTGATACCCAACTGTTTGGCCAGGCGGGCATTGTCGCCGCCAAACTGGTGGGCGATGGCCAGCAGGTAGCGGGCTTCGAGCTGATCCAGTGGCATGGCCTGATCGATACCGGTGGTCAGGTTGACGGACTGGATATTGTGGGAAGCTTGTGCGGTAGTCAGCAGTGAGTCGGGCAAGGTCAGGTGGCGCGGTTCAATCTCGCGGTCATCACACAGAATAGTGGCCCGTTCCAGCCGGTTTCTCAGCTCGCGGATATTGCCAGGAAACTGCTGCTGTTCGAGCCAGTCGCAAGACGCGGCAGACAATACCCGTGGACGATCCTGGCTCAGCTGTTGCAACAGTCTGCGCGCCAGCGGGACGATGTCTGCCCGCCGTTCGGCCAACGATGGCAGCAGAATCGGAAACGGTGATATGCGGTAGTACAGGTCTTGTCGAAAGGTGCCTGCCTCAACCATCTGGGTCAGCTGGCGATGGGTGGCACAGACCAGCCGGAAGTCGGCCTGCTGCGGGGTGACACTGCCAACCAGGCGATAGCTGCCGGTTTCGATCAGGCGCAGCAACTTGACCTGCATGGCGAGCGGAATATCACCGACTTCATCAAGAAACAGGGTGCCGCCGCGAGCGGCTTCGACCAGACCCGGCTTGCGCTGGGTGGCACCGGTAAACGCGCCTTTTTCGTGGCCAAACAATTCGCTTTCGAACAGGCTTTCAGTCAGGCCGGAACATTCCACGGTAACAAAGGGTTTGTTGGCCCGTGCGCTGTGCTGGTGGATATGACGGGCGGCCAGTTCTTTGCCAGTACCGGATTCACCCAACAGCAGCACGCTGATTTCAGACGGTGCGGCCCGACCCAGCATGGCCAGCATCTCGGTATAAGCCTGACTGAACCCCAGCATTGGCCGCGACCCTGGCGTATCCGGGGTGCGTACCGGGGCCATTATTTCGACAAAGAATTCAATTTGGCCGTCGTCATTACGCACCGGACTCAGTTCGACATCGACGTGTTCCTTGCCTTGGCAGGTGTTGTGAATGTGCAGGATGCGCTGGCGCTGACCGGTGCGCAGGCAGCCTTGCAGAGGGCAGGTTTCACCGGCCTGATCACAGGGTACCTGATAGCCATGGGAGACTTCGTAGCAATGACGTCCGAGCAGGGCTTCGTTACCTGAAAAATGCTCCCGGTAAGCCTGGTTGGCAGCGCAAATACGGTAGTCACGATCCATCAGAATGGCGGGTGCGGAGATGGCGTCGAGCAAGGAGGAGATGCCGGGCAGGCTGCTGTAACTGCGAAGGTCTGACATAGGTGTCACCGGTCTGACAGTATTGGCAGAATGGTAGACGATGGCTGCTGTATTTTAAAGGCGTATTCGTTGCCAATCCTCTTGCCCGGTCTTTTTTGTCGGGCTTGTATTTTATCGAAAGCCCAGTAATAGCGCGCTTTTGAGCTGTTTTATGAGGATCTGGAAAATAAATGCCGCAGGGGCTTGGCAGACTGGCCCGTGATTTGCTGTTCCACTGGCATAGTCAGCGACCAATGTCAGCTGTGACGGATACGAGACAACCGGCAGGAAGGGTATGGCCAGAGTGAAACAATGGCGGATCAATCAACAACTCAGTTATTTACTGTTTGATCCGATCTCCCGTCGTGGCGCGGTGATTGATCCACAACCGGCACTGGTGTCCTGCTATTTGCAGACGCTGGAGCAATTGGGGGTTGGTAATGCCTATTTGCTGTTCACCGGTGCGGTGGCCAGTGGCGTGAATGTCCCCGGTCAGGTGTTAGGTGCGGATATGTTCTCCGCTGGGGCACTGTCTGGCCCGGTAGCACCGGATGCGCTGGCATTGGGAGAGAGCCGTATACGGATTATTGTTGATCCGGCAACCGCTCGGGTGGCTTATGCTTGTGACGGGCTGGTCTTTACCGGTTTATGGTGGCTGGCGGGTGGGCTGCGACCATTTGTCGCATCTGAGCCAGAGGCTGACGTTGATAAGCTGCCGCTCCTCCAACTTCCAGATGACTATGTGATCTACCCCGGACGGGTGTCCAGGGGGTTATGCATCAGTTCGGTAGCACAGGAAAAAGCCCTGTGTTGTGACCCGCTTCCTGCCGCTGTCGGAGCTCATTATGGCTAGTACATCCTCTCTTTGGTCGAAGCCGATCGTACGTGATCTGGCGTTGATCCTGGTGCTCAAGCTGGCATTGATTTTTACCTTGCGAGCACTGTTTTTTTCTCAGCCTGTGGATCTGAGCGATCCACAGGCTGCCTTGTTACAGCAGCTGGGCAACGGTGAAGAACATGTTTCTCCCGCTCGTCCGGCGACTGAATTTTCGCTTCCTCAACACTCAACTGAACGTTCCACGGCCCTGCCTTTGGAGGATCAACCATGATCAGTGAAAGTCTGGTGGACTTGTCGCGGCTGCAATTTGCCATTACCGCGCTGTACCACTTTTTGTTTGTACCCCTGACACTGGGGTTATCGTTTATTCTCGCCATCATGGAATCTGCCTATGTGATGACGGGCAAGCAGGTGTATCAGGACATGGTCAAGTTCTGGGGCAAGCTGTTTGGTATCAACTTTGCTTTGGGTGTGACCACCGGTCTGACGATGGAATTCCAGTTTGGTACTAACTGGGCTTACTACTCCCATTATGTCGGCGACATTTTTGGCGCGCCGCTGGCGATTGAAGGCTTGATGGCCTTTTTCCTTGAAAGTACGTTTATCGGCCTGTTCTTTTTTGGCTGGGATCGGTTGACCCGCCTGCAGCATCTGATGGTGACCTGGCTGGTTGCGCTGGGTTCGAACCTGTCGGCATTGTGGATTCTGATTGCCAATGGCTGGATGCAAAACCCGGTTGGTGCCGAGTTCAACTACAACACCATGCGGATGGAGATGACCAGCTTCGCCGACGTTATCTTTAATCCGGTTGCCCAGGTCAAGTTTGTCCACACGGTGTCGGCTGGTTATGTCACGGGGGCGATGTTTGTCCTGGGCGTGTCGTCCTATTATCTGCTGAAAAAGCGTGATCTGCCGTTCGCCCGTCGTTCTTTTGCCATTGCCTCCAGCTTTGGTATGGCGGCTATTCTGAGCGTGATTCTGTTGGGTGATGAGTCCGGTTATGAAATCGGCGATGTACAAAAAACCAAGCTGGCGGCGATTGAAGCTGAGTGGGAAACCCATCCGGCACCGGCTGCCTTTACGTTGTTTGGTATTCCTAATGAGGAAACCATGGAAACCGACTATGCCGTGCGGATTCCCTGGGTTCTGGGCCTGATTGCTACCCGCTCGACCGATGAGGAAGTGGTGGGTATCAAGGATTTGCTGGTGGAACACGAAGAGCGGGTGCGTAATGGTATCGGAGCATACCAGCTCTTTACGCAGCTGAAGGCCGGGGATGAATCTCCCGCAACCATGGCGGCGTTTGATGCGGTCAAGCACGATCTGGGCTATGGCTTGCTATTAAAAAAATACACTCCGACCGTGACCAACGCGACGGAAGAGCAGATCAAGTCTGCGGCGCGTGACACCATTCCTGGAGTCGCACCGATGTTCTTTACCTTCCGCATTATGGTGGCCATTGGCTTCACCATGTTCCTGCTGATTGCGCTGGCGTTCTGGCACTCCGCTCGCCAGACCATCGATAAGCAAACCTGGCTGCAAAAAGCGCTGTTGTGGGCGATTCCATTACCCTTCCTGGCCTGTGAAATGGGCTGGTTCGTGGCTGAGTTTGGCCGTCAGCCCTGGTCGATTGGTGAAGTGCTGCCAACCCATTTGTCCGCCTCCAGCCGTTCGGTTGAAGACTTGTGGATGAGTATCGGTGGCTTCGTCGTGTTCTATACCGGCTTGCTGATTGCCGAGATGTTCCTGATGTTCAAGTTTGCTCGCCTGGGGCCATCGGCCATTCATACCGGCCGCTATCACTTTGAGAAAGATGATGATCACACCACTGCGGGTGGTACAGCGGCTGGGCCACAGGCGCAACCGTTGCAAGCACGTAACGAACAGGCGTAAGGGGGAGTTATGGATTACGAAGTATTAAAAATGGTGTGGTGGGTACTGATCGGGGTGCTGCTGATCGGGTTTGCGGTTACCGATGGCTTCGATATGGGGGTGGGGGCGCTGCTGCGTATTCTTGGCCGTACCGATACTGAACGACGGGTGATGCTGAATACCATTGGGCCGCACTGGGATGGCAATCAGGTGTGGTTTATTACCGCAGGCGGGGCCATTTTTGCGGCCTGGCCTGTGGTGTATGCAGTGGCGTTTTCCGGCTTTTACTGGGCCTTGTTGCTGGTGTTGTTTTCGATGTTTTTCCGGCCGGTCGGGTTTGAATATCGCTCGAAAGTGGATGATCCGCGCTGGCGTAATTTGTGGGACTGGGGCCTGACCATTGGCGGAGCCGTACCGGCGCTGGTGTTTGGTGTGGCCTTTGGCAACCTGATTCTGGGGGTGCCGTTTGATCTCGATGAATTTATGCGCTCAACCTATACCGGCTCATTCTGGGCGCTGCTGAATCCGTTTGGTCTGCTGGCCGGACTGGTGAGTCTGGGTATGTTGATGATGCACGGTTCGACCTGGCTGCAAATGCGTACTGATGGTGCCCTGCATGAACGCGCCCGTCGTATGGCGGTGGCGCTGGCGGTATTGGTGGCGGCGTTGTTTGCACTGGCCGGAGCCTGGATCTGGATGGGTATTGATGGCTATGTGATTGTGGATATCAAAAGTACCGCAGCGGCAGTCACGCCGCTGGATAAGCTGGTGATCACCCAGGAAGGTGCCTGGCTGGCCAATTACAGCACATACCCCTGGATGCTGGCAGCACCGTTGCTGGGCTTCGCCGGACTGGCGCTGACGGCACTGATGTCGATGTTGAATCGCGGTGCCCTGGCGTTCGTATCCAGCTCGCTGGCAGTCACCGGGATTATTCTGACGGCTGGTTTCTCCTTGTTCCCGTTTGTGATGCCGTCCAGCCTGGAGCCGTCTCACAGCCTTACCGTGTGGGATGTGGTATCCAGCGAAATGACGCTGAACATCATGTTCTGGGTCGCGGTGATTTTTGTACCTATCGTGCTGAGTTACACCATCTGGGGTTACTACAAAATGTGGGGCCGGATGACCAACAAGTTTATTGAAGATAACAAATACAGCACGTATTGATGAACCGACGCTGGTTATTCTGCAATATCAAAACCCGGAAATGGGGTCAGACGCCCGACGTCTGACTCAAACAACGAGGAAAATAGTATGTGGTATTTTGCCTGGATTCTCGGTGTATTACTGGCCTGCTCCTTTGGCCTGATTAACGCCATGTGGCTGGAGTTTTATGAAGACCTGGATCGGGACGCGGAGTAGTTTCATGGCGTCTTCAACCAATACTCCGGTAGATTATGCGGCCTATGGGCCGCTGTATGCGGGCTGGGCACGAGCGCTGTCCTTTCTGGGCGCGCTGGTGCTGTCCGGTTTGCTGTTGGCCATGCCGCAGCTGGTGGCCGTTGGTTTGCACGAGTTGGATCACGGCTCGTTGTCGGCGGGGTTATGGGGTATTTCCGCCGGGTTTGTCCACGGTGTCGGCTATGTACCGACAACCCGGCTCTGGCGGTATGCCTTCAGCCCTTATGTCGGCTGGCCATTGATGGGGCTGTGTGTGTACCTGTGGCTGCTCTGATCTGACAGCAGCGGGTGTCGGTAGTGAGTTGGGTGTCAGTTCAGTCACGGGTGCCAGTGGTCAATCATGGGTGTAGGTATAGTGGTTGTGAGAGCAGATGGCTGTGGGGCCAGAGGTTGTACCGCCGGAGGATGACGGTTATATAGACTATTGGGGACATATATAGACGCTCCCGCGGTGTCAAGGACGACTTCACCCTGGCACCT
>CAJXTI010000076.1 GCA_913061185.1 uncultured Oceanobacter sp. | reverse complement strand
GCTCGGAGATGTGTATAAGAGACAGCATTAGCTGCATCCTCTCGCTCTAGGTCACTGGGATCGAATTCTCCTTCTCCAACCTCCGCCAATCCTGCAGCTGTCAATCCCGCAGCAGTCAGGGCGAATCCCGACAGCTCGCCTTCTGCACGAATTTGCCTCAATACCTCAGCGCTGTTTAATGCCTCAGACGGCAAAATCTCACCGGTTAACGGCAACGTCTGTAGGCTCGATTGTTCGCTCAAACCATGATCAGTGGTCGCTGACGATCGGTTGATTAATCCGGCAAACCGCCCACCATCAACCGTTGGCAGGCTGGAAGATAGGCCAACAGCCGTCTTGGCTGCAGGTTTTGGTAATAAAAATTCGGACCCAGTGGGTGTCAGGCTCATGCATCTCTCCGAAGATAGTTCACAACGGAACGTCTGCTATCGATTCAGCAATTAACACGCCAACTAAAAAATAGGGGGATTTTACCTCGGCGGACAACACCCTGATCCGACACCGGCACCCTGGCCATGACCGGCTAGCTATTATTGCACTACGAGACCAATATCGTCGTTGTAACAGCAACAGAGAGCATCACACCGCAGCCGGTGACAGAGCAGGAACCCTACGGGGTCATATTTCGGTGATAGATAAGAGAGGGGAATGCCCAGCAGAGGATCAATTTCCCTGCAGGGCAGAGGCAACAACGAGACGCCTGCCGGATTAGGCTGTTAAGCCCGAGTTAGTGAAAATGACGCTGGATACACTCCTTGACAGCAGCAAATTCCTGATTGATGGCAGCCAGTAACTGACGCGCCTCTGTCCAGTCCACATCGTCCGCTTCCTTGTCTCGCAGGAAATCTTCCAGCTCCTTGTTGCAATGCGACAAGGCAGCGGCGCAGACATTGCCGCTGGCTCCCTTGAAGCTGTGGGATAAATTACCCAACCCGGCGACATCCTGCTGCACCCAGGCCGCATTCATTTTCGGTAGTCGACTTTCGGAGTCATTAACAAACAAGGTGATCAGATCGTCGAACTCGTCGTCCATCACATCGCGCAGTATATCTAATGACTCGCTATCAAAATGGTCCTGCAATTTCATCGGTTATCCCTCACTCAGCTGGGGCCAGTGAATAACGGCCTCCACCTCATTTCCTTTACCAAAGTAGGTAACAGACTCGCATATCTGGTGAACCAGAGGAATACCCCGGCCAGAATACTGATGTTTTTCAACCACGTGGGCATTCGCCGCAGCGCGTTGCTGCAACGCCAGATAGTCAAAGCCATCACCACTATCAACAAATCGAACCCGTAGCTGTCCGCATGCGCCATTACCTTCGTGGTGCATCACGACCCGAATCCAACCCTCTTGCAAGCGTTCGATACGTTCCTGACGCTGCTGATAATAGGCCATAAAACCCTCCGGGGAGCGTTTCAGGGCTGAATCCAGCCCCAGCACCCCATGCTCCAGCGCATTACCAAACAGTTCTGCCATGACGGTGTACAACTGGCCGCTCATCATCCGCAGACCCGGCACCTCCATCATAATATGCATCACCAGTGGCAGAGGATTAAAGTGGCGCAGGCTGGACGGGCCCAGCTCATAGCTGAAGGACCAATCCATCGGTCCAGCGACAGACGCCAGCGCGAAGGATTTCGGATCATTTTCGAGTGCTTCCGGCAACGTCATCCGCATTTCCAGCAAGGTAATATCGTCATCACGCTCACTGTTTTGCTGAAAACCTGCCAACGCTGACTTGATCGTCGGGAAAATTGTATCCGCATCGGCTGCGGATTCGATAGCCGCCTGCAGCCGGTGCTGACCAAACATATCACCTGCCGGATTCCGTGCTTCGAGAATACCGTCGGACCATAACAACAAGCGGTCGCCCAGCTCCAGCGTGAATTCTTGCAACGAATCGACAAAACGGGAATCACTCAACACCCCCAGCGGCAAGTGCTCGGAGCGCAAGGTTTGCAGCGAGGCATCAGCCATCCGGTACAAATAACAATCCGGAATTCCGCCCATCCAGACACTCGCCGACTTACGCTCGAAGTTCAGTTCGACCATCGCCGCGCAGCAGAAAAAACCAATGGGTAAAATCGAGTTCATCTTGCGGTTGATTTCGCGAATGATATCGCGCACTCCAAAGCCTTTGGCGGTCATGCCGTAGAAAATCTCTGCCAATGGCAACGCACCAATGGCAGCGGGTAATCCATGACCGGTAAAGTCTCCTAACAACAGATTCATGGCACCACTGGGTTGTCGTGCTGCCAGCAGTACATCACCGTTAAAGACAGCCAGTGGTGATATTAGATAACGAATATTATTGGCCGACAAACACCCCAGATGCGCGACGTTATCAAACACCGCTTTGGCAGCTTCTTGCTCATGCATCAGGTGTTCGTTATGACTGACAATGGTATCGCGCTGTTGCTGCAGGGTCTGATGCATCTCCCGCATACGGTAAAACGATCGCACTTTGGCCTGCAATACAACCGAGTTATAGGGTTTGTTAAGAAAATCGTCACCGCCGCTTTCCAGGCACTCTGCCAGGCCATAAGCATCCGTCATAGAGGTCAGAAAAATGACCGGAACCAGATCTTCACCGGCATGATCCTTGATCTGTCGTGCTGCTTCCTTGCCGTCCATCACTGGCATGATGACATCCAGCAACACGATATCAGGGGATTCTGCCTTGAAGAGAGCGACGGCCTCCTGGCCGTTTTCTGCGTCCAGAATTTCATGCCCCTGATTCTGGAGAATACGCATCAGAATCTTGCGATCGACCTGATTGTCGTCCGCAATCAATATCCGGATTGGCGGCATTTCGGTCGCCTCATTGGATACTGAACAATTGCTCAAAATTGGAAATGGTCAGGATTTTTTTCACATCCTGATTGCAATTCGTGATGCTGATATCGGCACCATCACCACCGGCGTGATCCCGTAACAGCAATAACATCCCTAAAGCAGAGCTATCGAGATAGGAGGTTTCTGCCAGATCAATCACGTAACGAAGCGCCGCTGGCTGCTGGGCTTCATAGGCATCCCGGAACGCTTGATGCGCACTGAAGTCAAAACGGCCAGATACCTTGATCGTCAGTTGCTTGGCATCATCAGACACTGCGGTTTCTACAGACATTTATCTATCACCTTATTCAATGATGAGAGCTGTCGCTCCCAAACGGTTTGTCTCACCCTGACCGTGATCGCACGGACTGCAGGGCGGGTATACATACTCAATATTTAGCATACGCTAACGGATTTGCACGGCTCGCCGCCACTTTATTTAGCCAGATCCAGCATACAAGTAGCAATTTTGTCCAGTGGCAAGACATGATCTGCTGCGCCAATGTCAACGACGGCTCCTGGCATCCCCCACACCACCGATGAGGTTTCATCCTGCACCACGGTGCGAGTACCGGACTGATGCAGCCGCTTCATCGCACTGGCCCCATCGCACCCCATGCCGGTCAACATCACTGCCACCAGCTCCTGCGCGGGTTTAACCGCCGTAATTGCATCAAACATCACGTCAACCGAAGGTCGGTGACGATTGACGGGGGCGCTGTCAGACAGTATGCAACGAATGGCGGTTCCATCGCGACGAAACGTCAAATGATGTGAACCATGGGCAATAATAACCCGACCAGCACAAACCTCCAGACCATTGCTGGCTTCCAGCACTTCAGGCTCCAGTATGGTATTCAGTCGCTGAGCAAATGAAGCACTGAACACTTCGGGAATATGTTGGGTGATCAGCATCGGCGGACATTGCGCCGACACCTGGCTGAGCAACGTCTTGATCGCCTCGGTACCGCCGGTGGAAGCACCCAGCACGATCCAGCGCCGATAAGCCACTGCCGGCGGTATAACCTTCTGAGCAAAACGTAACGCATGAAGCTTCTGCAGCGGTTGTACCCGTGCCGTCGCGGCCATACGTACCTTTTCCACCAGCTGGCGGGCAAACAGCTGAAAATGCTGCTCGTTGCCGAGCTGTGGTTTGGCCAAGTAATCGAGCGCGCCAATCTCCAGTGCCTCCAGCGTGACCGGAGCACCGACCGCCGTTAGTGTCGACACCATAATGACCGGCATGGGCCGTAATCGCATCAGATTACTGAGAAACTGCAGGCCGTTCATGCGTGGCATTTCCACGTCCAGAGTCAGCACATCCGGGTTGAGTTGCTTGATCTTGTCACGGGCAATCAGTGGATCGTTTGCCGTCCCTACAACGTCAACACCTTCTGCTTCTGACAGGATCTGGGTCAGCATTTTGCGTATCAGTGCTGAATCATCAATGACCAGCACACGAACATCAGCCATGCCTTAGCTCCAGAGAAAAGGTAAAATACGCAACAGGGCACGTGAATCGTGCGCTCAGAACAGGTCAATCCCACCGCCGGTTGGTGAGCTGGCCGTCTGCTCCACTTCCTTGCGGTATCGGGTTTCCCGATCCAGCAAGGTGTTGTTCTTCATATCGCGGATGCGGCGCACCTTGACCGCCCCCGTGTCCGGGAAATACAGCACCTTGCGGGCAAACACGTCGCCCACATCTGCTGCCGATACGGTAAACCCTTCATTGGCAAGATAGTTATAGGCAAAAAGGATATTACGCTGGCCAATATCGGTCATTGACGCAATCATCTGGCCACCGCCAAACAACTTGATTTCCATATTTTCCTTGCGGCCGCCACGTTTGAGAATCTCGTTAATCAGAAACTCCATCGCCCAATTGCCATACCGCGATGCCGAGGTTCCCGGATTTCCACCCCAGACGTCCGAGGAATATTCCGTTTGTTCCGGCAACATAAAATGGTTCATGCCACCGATGCCTCTGACCTTGTCCCGCACACAGGCAGAGATACAGGAACCCAGTACGGTGACCACCATTTCACCCGTGGTCGATACATAAAATTCACCGGGCAGTATTTTTGCCGTCCAGACCTTGTGCACATCGTCCCAGTAACGGTTGACGTGTTCAAAACCCTGACTGACAGGAGGCTGGACTGGCTGTTCAGCAAAAACTCTCATCTGATTTTCCGGTAGACGGTTTGACCCAGTGGCTGAAAACGCTCGCTGACACCCGCCAGGTTTTCGGAATGGCCGATACATAAATGGCCGTCAGCGGCCAGGTAGTCCGCGAAATGGTCAAACAGCATCCGTTGTGAGTCCTTGTTAAAATAAATCACCACGTTGCGGCAAAAAATCAGATCAAACGGCCCATTCATCGGCCATGATTCCAGCAGGTTCAAACGCTTGAAGTGCACCATGTTGCGCAAGTCGGCATTGATCTGTACCGAGCGGCCATCCGGGGTCGGACGAAAATGGTTGCGCTTTACCTCCGCGTCGAGCGACTCGATATGATCAAGCGGATAGATTCCCTGCTCGCCGGTTGCCAGCACATTGGAATCCAGATCCGTCGCCAAAATGCGGATGTCCCAGTCTTTTGGAAACCCGGCGCGTAAAACACTGATCGCGATGGTGTAGGCTTCCTGGCCTATCGAGCAACCTGCTGACCAGATTCTCAGCCGCTTGCTGGCGCTGTTCTTTAGCTTCAGCCGAGGCAACAGCTGCTGATCGAGAAAATGAAAATGGTGTGGCTCACGAAAAAACGAGGTCAGATTGGTCGTGATTGCATTGATAAAATGGGACAGCTCCTGATCCGGGTGCTGCTCCAGATAAGCAAGGTAACGCTGAAAACTGACCAACCCCGTCGCCCGGATACGCCGGGCAATACGGCCATAGACCATGGTGCGTTTGTGCGGCCCCAGTACGATCCCGGTATGACGATCAGCTAATTCAGCAATGGTATTAAAATCCCTGTCTGTCATATCAAATTCGGGTTCGTTACCATCCGTCGAACGATCAACGCTCACTGTTGCCGCATTCGCCATGAGTCAGAACTCCGCCCAATCGTCGTCATCACTCACCGACAACGCGGATGCTGCTTTTGTTGAGGCCGCCGGTCTGACCCGTGCCGGTGTCACAGCGGGCGCCCGGAGTGCGGCATGGTTCATTGGTGTGGCGGTACTGAGGGTAAAAAACTCCATCATTTCCATCATCGAACGGGCCTGCTCTGCCATGGCTTCGCCAGCAGCGGAAGCTTCTTCCACCAGGGCGGCGTTTTGCTGGGTCATTTCGTCCATTTGGGACACTGCACTGTTGACCTGTTCGATACCGGATGACTGCTCCCGTGCCGCAGTGCTGATTTCGCGGATCATTTCTGACACCCGATCCACTGCTTCAATAATGTCATTCAGCGTGCGACCGGATTCGTTCACCAGAGACGTACCGGCATCCACCTTGTCGACACTGTCACGGATCAGATCCTTGATTTCTTTGGCGGCACCGGCCGACCGTTGCGCCAGATTACGAACCTCTCCCGCCACCACGGCAAAACCACGCCCTTGCTCGCCAGCCCGTGCAGCTTCAACAGCGGCATTCAAGGCCAACAGGTTGGTCTGGAAAGCAATCTCGTCGATCACTCCGATGATGTCAGCAATCTTCTTGCTGGCGCTGTTAATCTCATCCATTGCAGTGACGGCCTTGCTGACCACCTGACCACCAGCCATGGCTTTTTGCTTGGCGGTCGAAGCCAGTTCGTTGGCGTGTACCGAGTTTTCACTGGTTTGTTTCACCGCACTGGTCATTTCTTCCATGCTGGAAGCAGTTTCCTCCAGGCTGGAAGCCTGGGATTCCGTGCGGCGACTGAGATCGGCGTTGCCCTGGGCAATTTCACTGGCACCGGTCGATACCGTCGACGCCGATTCACGAATGCCGGTAATAATGTCGGTCAGGCGTTCAACGGTGGCGTTGGCATCCTGCTTGAGCTTGTCAAACGAGCCGTGATAATCATCATCGATACGCCGGGTCAGATTGCCATGCGCCAGGGCATCGAACACCCGTATGGTATCGCTCACCACGCTGTCAGAGATGGTCAGCAAACGGTTCAGACCTTCTGCCAGTTTCAGCTGGAACCCCTGTTTGCCAGCGGTTTGAATTCGACGCGACAGGTCGCCATTGGAGGCGGCATCGACAATGGCATCGATTTCTTTTTCGGCTCGCACTTCTTCCGTACGGTCTTGCCATTCGACAATGGTACCCAGCCGCTGCCCGGAGGCATCAACCCACGGCGATGCAATCAAGGCCATGGTCAGCCCGTTCACCTCAAAACTGGTTCGCAGCGGTTCGTTCAGGTTACTCAGCATACCTCGCTGGCGAGCCGGATTTTTATGGAAAATATCCACATTACTGCCGAGCAAGGTATCAATGCTGAAGTTGGGCAAGCCCTTTTTCAGCGCTTCTTCCCGGTAACGCAGCATGGTAGTTACTTCGTCATTGAGATACACAATGTTGAGATCATTGTCCGCCAGCATCACCCCCGCCTGACACACTTTCAGCGCATTGGCGATGTTGGAGTTGTATTCGTTTTCTTTGGCTTGCAACTTCTGGGCAGTGATGTCCGTTGCGTACTTGACCACTTTATAGGGTTTACCCTCTTCATCCACGATCGGGTTATAGGACGCCTGAATCCAGACTTCCCTGCCGTTTTTACCAATCCGCAAATATTCGGCCTGCTGGAATTGGCCGCGATTCAGGGCATCCCAGAAGCGGCGGTACTCCGCACTTTCGGCAAACTCAGGGTCAACAAACAAACGATGATGATTGCCCTGGATTTCATCCAGCCGATAGCCCATGGCACCAAGGAAGTTATCGTTGGCGCTAATGATGGTGCCATCCATATTAAATTCGATCACCGCCTGACTCTTGTCGAGTGCCTCGACCTTGGCTTCCAGCTCGCGGATTTTTTCGAGTTGAGCCGTGTCGACTTCCGGTGCAAACATCTTCTTCAGAAAGCTCATAATTTCTGTCCTTCCAGCAGTACTTGAAACAGGTTGTGGTTAGAGGTGGGTGACCAATGATCCTGGCACACAAAGCAAGGACTCCACGTCCAGCAAAATCACCATTTTGTCATTCACATTGACCAGGCCTTGCAGAAAGACCGAGTTACCGTCTTCGCTCAACTCAGGGGCTTTGCGGGTATCGCATTGAGCAATGGTGTACACATCGGAGACGGCGTCGACCACAATGCCCATCACCCGCTCGCTCGGATTATCCACTTTCAGGATAATCACCACGGTCACCGGGCTGTACTCCACCGTTGGTAAACCAAAGCGCACACGCAAATCCATAATCGGCACAATGGTGCCGCGCAAATTGATCACGCCCTTGATGTAACGGGGCGAATTCGGAATGACGGTGGATTCTTCCCAGCCGCGAATTTCCTGTACGGCAAGAATATCTACGCCATATTCCTCTCCTGCCATAATGAACGTCAGGTACTGCTGTTCACCCTGCGAGGCGCTTTCCGTCACGACTGTTTCGGTTGCTGTCATCGTCTTTACCTACGCTGCTGCTTCTGCACCGGACGTACTTGTCCGGCCATCCATTTTTTTGCCGACACCGGATATATCGATAATCAGCGCCACTGTGCCATCACCCAGAATCGTGGCACCGGAGACGCCGCCGACTTTCTGATAGTTCTGTTCCAGACTCTTGATCACTACTTGCTGCTGGCCGAGCAAATCGTCAACGACAATGCCGATTTTCTCGTTGTCGCCTTCCACCACGACCAGCATGGCCTCGTCGGGGTACTCGCCCGGAGGGCGCAAGTTGAACACCTGATCGAGACGGATAATCGGTATGTATTCGTCACGCAACTTCATGACAGGCTGGCTGCCGGTGATATTGTTGAGTGTCTGCTTTTGCAGCTGAATGGATTCCACAATCGACACCAGCGGGAAGATGTAAGTCTGTTTGCAGACGGCCACCAGCTGGCCGTCCAGAATCGCCAGTGTCAGCGGTAGCCGAATCACAAAAGTAGAGCCTTTACCTTGCTGCGACTTCACTTCGATGGTGCCGTTGAGCTCGTTGATATTGCGGCGCACCACGTCCATCCCCACACCACGACCGGAGATGTCGCTGACGATATCGGCGGTGGAAAAACCGGGCAGGAAAATAAGCTGGTGAATTTCTTCCGGGGTCAATTCCGCATTGGCGGCCACCAGACCCCGTTCTTTGGCTTTCTGCAGAATTCGGTCTTCATTGAGTCCAGCACCGTCATCACGTACTTCAATGACGATATTGCCACCCTGATGAAAGGCATTGAGGGTGATGGTGCCATCTTCGTTTTTGCCCGCTTCGAGACGCTTGGCAGTCACTTCGAGACCATGATCGAGGGAGTTGCGCACCAGATGTACCAGCGGATCGCCGATTTTTTCCATCACGGTTTTATCCAGCTCGGTGTTTTCTCCCAGCATCACCAGATTGACCTTTTTGCCTAACTGGTTACCCAGATCACGTACCAGTCGCGGAAAACGACTGAAGACAAAGCTGATCGGCATCATGCGGATTTTCATCACACTTTCTTGCAGCTCGCGGGTGTTTTGTTCCAGTTGCGATAATCCTTCCTGCAAACGGGCCAGTCGGCTCATATCAAAATCCTGCCCCAGCTGGCCCAGCATCGACTGGGTAATGACCAGCTCCCCAACCATATTGATCAGGCTGTCGACCTTGTCGATCGATACCCGGATGGATGACGGATCGGTGCTTTTGGCGGTTTTTGAGGTTTTGGTCGCTTTCACTGGAGCAGGCTTGTCTGCTGCCCCGGTCGGTAGCGTAACAGCTGCTGCAACAGCATTGCTAACCACCGTTAGATCGGCAATGGTCGCCATATCCGTTACGGTAACAGCCGTTGCCGTCCCTGTGGCTTCGTTATGACGAGTGTTGTGATGGGTGTCGGCCTGGATACCGTTCGGGGACAAATTCGGAGGAGAGTCCTGAACACCATCAGAATGCTCAACTTCAACAGTATCATCAGCCAAAGCGCATTCAGCCAGTGGCTGATAATCAATCTGACAGTCGTCCGCGATCCACTCAAAGACCGTTTCGATATCTTCCCTGGCCACGGCACCTGCCAGCGTCAGAGTCCAGCGGAGATAACACAGCTCTGGATTCATAGCGGTAAACTCAGGAATAGCGCGGGTATCAGCAAGGACGCTGAACTGGCCTTCAGGCACCAGAGCGGCGAGTTCGCGAAACATCCGAAACGGCTCATTGCCGGTTTGCAGCATATCTCTGGCAGGCACAAAATGAACACGCCAACCCAAGACCTCGGCAACGCCGTGTCCGTCTGGAGTTACGCCGTCATCATCCTGAACCTCAGTCTCAACGAGCTGGCCCGGCTGAGCAGCCAGAATCGCTTCAAATTCGGTTTTTAACTCTGCAGACCGACCTGGCTCAGGCTCCTCCTTGTCTTTCAGGCTGGTCAAGATTGCCCGCAAACAATCCACCGATTGTAAAAACAGATCGACATGAGTCTGTATCAACGCTCGCTTGCCAGAGCGAATTTCGTCCAGCAAGGTTTCCACCACGTGGGTAAATTCCGATACCGACATAAAGCCAAACGTACCGGCTCCTCCCTTG
This sequence comes from uncultured Oceanobacter sp., assembly GCA_913061185.1. Taxonomy (GTDB): domain Bacteria; phylum Pseudomonadota; class Gammaproteobacteria; order Pseudomonadales; family Oceanobacteraceae; genus Oceanobacter; species Oceanobacter antarcticus. Next base: position 3,035 of record CAJXTI010000076.1, on the reverse strand, counting down.
ATACTGTGAGCCGCCCGAAAAATAGTGTTGACCGTTTCCGCATCGACGCTGTCGGGCGACAGATCCAGTAGTTCGCTCTCCATAATATCAAGACCTTCGAAACTCTCCTCGAAGAACACTTGATGAAACTGGGACAGATCGATGCTCATGTCTTTACCCCAATACGCGTTTGATGGTGCTTAACAGTTGCTCCGGATTAAACGGCTTGACGATCCAGCCGGTTGCCCCTGCTTGTTTACCCTGTATTTTGATGTCGCCAGCGGATTCCGTCGTCAACATCAGCACCGGTGTAAACCTGTAATCGGACAGTTGGCGTAATTCTTTAACCAACTCGATGCCATTCATGTTTGGCATATTGACGTCAGACAGGACAAGGTCGTATTTGCCACGCCGGGCTTCCGCCAACGCCTCCACCCCATCACAGGCTTCCTTGACCTGATACCCCGCGCCTTTCAATGTAAAAGACACCATTTGGCGCATCGATGCAGAATCGTCGACCGCTAAAATACTCGCCATAACTGGACTCCCATGTGCTTCTTGATTGACCGATTGCATAGATCAGTCGATTTACCCGAGCCGGGTAAAGGATTAAAAATTCTGTTCAGGCCCCGGACATCTCGTTTTCCAGCTGCAAGGCTTGGCTCAAGCCCAAAATTGCGCAGGTATCGATGATGACCGGGGAAACACTGGCCCAACAAACGTAATGGCCAGAGCCGGATACGACATCCAACAACGCCACCAGTAACTGCAGGCCAGCGCTGTCGCAATACTGCACATCAGCGGCATGAAGCTGGATATCGCAGGCATCTCGCACCGCAATTTCCATTTCCTGGTGCAACGCCTCGACTCGCTCAATGCTGAGTCTGGCACCACATTCAATGGTGACTGACTGGCTCATGCTGCATCCTTAAAGTAGATAACCTGATGCTAAGATTAGACGGCTCACAGCGAGCCGCTAGAAACTGGAGGTTTTTTTTTGATGATTCAGCATTGGCTGCTGTTTTGTCTGGGTCTGGGTCTGGGTCTGGGTCTGGGTCTGGAAGTGACAGATGACGATCAGTACTCCCGGCTATTGCAAGCAAGCCCTAACGGCGTACTGGCTGACATGCCTGGCGCGTACTCCATTCATCGGCTTGACGCTGTTCTGCCTGGACTGCCTGGTTGTGGAACTCCTGATCCAGCTTGTCCATCAACCGGGCCAAGCCATCTGACTTCGCTTTTAAGCCCAGATAAAAATCACGTGCGCGGCAGATTCTGACATCCAGCTGCGCCAGCTGTTCGGCCTGCCGATTGGCCGCTTGCTCCACCTGACTCAGGAAGCCAAGCAGATTCTGCACATTGGCACCGGAGAGTGCGGCTGAACCGGGAGCCGCAAGCTGCTGCCGGTAATCACCCGCGTAGCCTTCGAGCTGTTGCTGTTGCTGCAACTCCTGTAGCTGCTGTTGCTGCAACCGTCCCCAGGCTGCCAGCGCCTGCTGTTCTGCACGCTGAGCCTGTTGCCATATCGGTAGCAAACGGCGGGCGCGGGGATGAAAACGGCGAGCATCGGGCATGGTTACCTTCCTGTTTGGGGTGCCGTCATAGTTACGTCGGGGCTATACGGGGTGCTACCCGGCAGCTAACGCCGGAATCAGTGCCGTCAGTTGCGCTTCGCTGTCAGCCAGACTGGCACCTTCATCCAGTCGCTGACGCAACATATTTTTGATCGCGGGCAAGCGCTCTATCGCCAGATCCAGCATCGGGTCGCTGCCCTTCTGATAAGCACCCACACTGATAAGATCCTGATTCTGGCGGTAGTGAGACACCAGCTGCTTGACCAGCTGAGCGCGCTGTAGCCAGTGTGGTGGGACAATATGGGGCATCACCCGGCTGACCGACGCCTCAACATCGATAGCCGGGTAATGACCTTCTTCGGCCAAGCGCCGGGACAAGACGATATGGCCATCGAGAATGGCCCGGCTGGCATCCGCAATCGGATCCTGCATATCGTCGCCTTCACTCAAAACGGTATAAAACGCCGTAATCGAGCCACCACCAGCCACCCCATTACCCGTACGTTCCACCAGCTTCGGCAGCTTGTTAAACACCGAAGGCGGATAACCCTTGGTCGCTGGCGGCTCACCCACTGCCAGAGCAATTTCACGTTGGGCCTGAGCGTAACGGGTGAGCGAGTCCATCAGCAGTAACACCTGCTCACCCTGATCGCGGTAGAATTCCGCCACCGCCGTACAATATTGGGCTGCTCGCAGTCGCATCAGCGGAGAATCGTCAGCCGGGGAAGCAATCACCACCGCTCGCGCCATCCCTTCTTCGCCCAGAATATCGTCGATAAATTCCTTCACTTCGCGGCCGCGTTCGCCAATCAGGCCCACCACCACAATATCGGCGGTGGTAAAGCGGGTCATCATGCCCAATAGCATGCTTTTACCCACACCACTGCCAGCAAACAAACCGATACGTTGACCACGCCCTACTGTCAGCATGCTGTTAATGGCCCGGATACCCACATCGATGGGTGTCCGGATCGGATCACGCTGTAACGGGTTAATTGGCTGGCCCTGCAAATGCCCTTGCTGCGGTTGCAGCAACGGCCCTTTACCATCTAATGGTCGTCCGGTTCCATCCAGAACCCGACCCAGCAGGCCGTAGCCAACCGGTACATCCGCGCTGCCATTCAATGCCCAGACCCTGGCACCGGGCTTGAGCCCATCCACCTGTTCGATTGGCATCAGGAAGACGCGCTGATCGTCAAAACCGACCACTTCGGCTTCTATTTGATCCGTCCGATCCGCGTGACTGGTGCGTTCTACCGCGCAGCGATCACCGATACGTACATTCAGGCCCACGGCTTCCAGAGTTAGCCCGACCATGCGTACCAGTCTTCCGGTCACTCTGGGGTGATAGGTGGTTTTAACCGCCGGTAGTTGCGCCCAGGCGTCAGAGAGTTTCATCGGCGTCTTCCGCGGGTATTGCAGTGGTGGGCTCTGGCTCTGGCTCTGGCTCTGGCTCTGGCTCTGGCTCTGGCTCTGGCTCTG
>CAJXTI010000075.1 GCA_913061185.1 uncultured Oceanobacter sp. | reverse complement strand
GATCTACACTATCCTCTTCGTCGGCAGCGTCAGATGTGTATAAGAGACAGACCGTTGCGTTGCCTGCCTTGGCAATGCGAGAGGTCGCGGTAATAGTCGCGGTCGGAATACCAAAAAAATCCACAAAGACACTGTTCTTGCGGCCAAAATCCTGATCTTGCGCGTACCACAGGACTTCGCCCTGCTTGAGGCAACGAATAAAGGAGCGGATGTCCTTGCGGGTATAGCAGCCAGTGTAGAGTTTTTGCCGTTGTTGCTCCATCAACCAGTTCATCACTGGGTTGTCTTGTGGCCGATAGCTGACGTTAGCCGGTAATTGGGTGACAAACAGCGCGCCTGCCAGATCCAGCATGGAGTAATGTGCTCCCAATAATATGACCCCTCGGCCAGTGGCCAGTTCGGCCTTCAATTGCTCGAAGCCGTGAAAATGGGTGCGATCCAGCAGATAGTCCGGCCGTCGGAACCAGCCGATCAGGGTTTCCATCAGACCAATACCGTTGTCGATAAAGATTTGCCGTACCAGCTGGGTTTGTTGTTGCTCGGTCTTTTCTGGAAAGCAGAGGCGCACGTTCACCGTCGCAATATGGCGGCGGCTTTTACCGGTTTTGTACAATATCAATCCCAGTGTTTTACCAAGCGCCAGTTGAATCCGATAAGGCAGGTAGGTCATGGATATCAGCAGGCCGGTTCCGAGCCAGACAGGCCAGTAACGGGGATGTAACAGGTGCTTCGGCGGCATGGGAGAATCTCTTTCGACGTCCGGCAGATCCGGCAGGGCTGCCGGATCTGAACCTTTTGTGTGGGTAATACACTCAGTGCTGGTCGAGCCAGTTCATATAGGCATAGACACCGGTTTTGACATCGGCAAAGGAGTGGTCATAGCCGACGCTGCGCAGGGCACCTATATCCGCTTCGGTAAAGCTTTGGTAAGCACCCTTGAGGTGATCCGGAAACGGCATGTATTCCTTGCGGGCGCTGTTGCCCTGTTCGCCATGCCAGGTGATCACGGCATCGGCAACGTCATTAAAGCTCTGGCATTGACCTGTTCCCAGGTTAAAAATGCCACTTTTCTCCGGGTTGGCCCAGAACCACAGGTTGACCTTGACAACATCACCCACAAACACAAAGTCGCGGCGCTGCTCGCCATCGGCATAACCATCACAGCCAGCAAACAGCTTGCAGAGCCCGCTGGCCTGAATCTGGTTATTAAAATGGAAGGCGACGGATGCCATGGACCCCTTGTGTTGTTCGCGCGGGCCATAGACGTTGAAATAACGGAAGCCAACGACCTGGCTCTGAAACAGCGCCGGTGAGCTGCTACGCAGTTGGCGTACGTACTGGTCGAACTGCCACTTGGAGTAACCATAGACATTCAGTGGCTGCTCGAAACTGCGTTCTTCCTTGAAGACCGCACTGCCACCATAGACGGCGGCACTGGAGGCATAGAGGTAGGGAATGCGTTTTTCGAGGCAGGCATGCAGCAGGATTTTGGAGTATTCATAGTTATTCTCCATCATGTACTTGCCGTTCCACTCGGTGGTTTCGGAGCAAGCACCTTCGTGAAAAATAACCTCAACATTATCCAGCAGGCCGTCATCTCGCTGTACCCGCTGGATAAAATCATCCTTGTCGAGGTAGTCGGCAATGTCGCAGTCGGCCAGGTTGTAGAATTTTTTGCCGTCGCTGAGGTCGTCGACCACAATAATGTCACTGCGGCCCTGTTCGTTCAGGGTTTTGACAATGTTGGCACCAATAAAACCGGCACCGCCGGTAACAATGATCATGCCTTGTTCTCCTCGGAATTCTGGATACGTTTGACGATGGCACTGGTAGAGCAGTTGTCTTTGAAGCTGAGGATGATGACCTCGCCGCCGTTGTCCTGAACACAGCGTCCACCGGCAATCTGGTCAACGCTATAGTCTCCACCCTTCACCAGAATATCCGGTAACAGGCGACAAATCAGGCGCTCAGGGGTGTCTTCGGCAAAGGGCACGACCCAATCGACACTTTCCAGTCCGGCGAGCACCGCCATTCGGTGATCAATCGGATTGATCGGCCGACTCGGGCCTTTCAGACGGCTGACGGAATCATCGGCGTTGACCGCGACCAGCAGCCGGTCGCCGAGGGCCTTGGCTTCCTTGAGATACTGCACATGGCCCGGATGCAAGATATCGAAGCAACCGTTGGTCATCACCAGGGTTTCGCCACGTAAGCGGGCCTCTTCAACCAGTATAGCGAGGCTGTCTTCGTCAAACATGCCGGCTCCCTGGTGGCTTTCGCTGCGTAACTCGGCACGCAACTCTTCTGTGGTGACGGTCGCGGTGCCGAGCTTGCCAACCACGATACCGGCGCCAGTGTTGGCCAGAATCGTGGCTTGCTGGAGGTTGCAGCCAGCGGCCAGTGAGGCCGCCAGCACCGAAATGACGGTATCGCCAGCGCCAGTGACGTCAAAGACTTCACGGGCGCGGGTTGGTAGGTGGAACGGCTGCTGATCCCTGCAAATCAGCGTCATGCCTTTTTCGCTGCGAGTAATCAGGATGGCGCCCAGCGCGTAGGTGTCGATCAGGGCTCGACCTTTGGCCACCAGTGTCTCGTCATCCGGGCAGTGACCCACCACGGCTTCAAATTCGCCTAGGTTGGGGGTAATCAGGCTGGCGCCACGATAACGTTCAAAATCGGTGCCCTTGGGGTCGACCAATACCGGGGTGTTGGCACGGCGGGCGGATTCAATCAGCCGTTGCGGGTTGTTCAGGGCACCTTTGCCATAGTCTGACAGCACCACGACGTTGGCCTGGCTGATCTGCTGGTCATAGGTCTCGACCAGTGTCGTTATATCGGTGGCATGAAAAGCTTCTTCAAAATCAAGCCGGATCAACTGCTGCTGACGGCTGATGATACGCAGCTTGGTGATGGTCGGGTGACTGGCGTGTTCGAGAAAATAACAACTCACCCCGGCCTGCTGTAACAAGCCGGATAACTGGCGGCCATTGTCGTCGTTGCCGGTAATCCCCAGCAGCTCAACATGGGCGCCAAGCGTGGCAATGTTGAGGGCAACGTTACCAGCACCACCGGCACGGTTTTCACTGTCCTGGATCCTGACCACGGGCACAGGGGCTTCTGGAGAAATACGGGAAGTCGGACCTTGCCAGTAGCGATCCAGCATGACGTCACCAAACACAAGCACGTTGGCCTGGTGGTAGTCGGGAACTTTGGTATCCATCGTTATTAACGCGCTGAAAAAGGAGGGCCGAGTCTAGCACAATGGCTTGTTGTGCTACCATTCTCCGCCTTGTTCCAGCGAGAGAACTCACTTGTGGCGCGGCTTGCCTATACTTTTTTACTGACCCTGATAATGCCTGCTCTGCTCTGTCGCATCTGGTGGCGCGGGCGACAAAATCCGGGCTATCGCCAGCGTGTTGGCGAACGGTTGGGCTGGGTGATCGCTCAGACCCAGCCTGGCGCTATCTGGATTCATGCGGTTTCTGTCGGTGAGACGCTGGCGGCGGCACCGTTGATTGAGCAGCTGTTACAGGATTATCCGGATCGCACTATCTGGATAACCAGTACCACACCGACCGGAGCGGCACAGGTCGAACGTTTGTTCGGCAACCGGGTTAAGCGCAGTTTTATGCCCTACGACCTACCGCTGTGCTGGTGGCTGTTTTGCCGTCGGGTCAAGCCTGTCTGTCTGGTGGTGATGGAAACAGAATTATGGCCGAATTTGCTGGCATGCTGCCAGCAACGCCGGATTCCAGCCTTGCTGGCGAATGCCCGGCTGTCGGCACGCTCGGCGCGAGGCTATGCTCGCCTGGCTGCGCTGACCCGTCCTATGTTGCAGCGTTTGACCCGTGTGGCGGTACAGAATGAGGTGGATGGCCAGCGCTTTCTGGATCTGGGTTTGCCCCCCGCGCGGCTGACGGTGTGTGGCAGTCTCAAATATGACGTGGTGGTGCCTACGAGTATTGAGGATCAGGCTCACGATTTACGTCAAGGCTGGGGAGCTGATCGCCCAGTTGTGCTGCTGGCATCCAGTCATGAGGGCGAAGAAGCGCTGTTGATGGCTGCAGCTCGACAATGGATGCAACGCTGGCCGCAGCTGTTGCTGGTGCTGGTGCCCCGACATCCGGAGCGATTTGACCCGGTAGCACAAACCTGTCTGGACGAAAGCTTTATTGTGGCCCGTCGCAGCCGGCAGGAGTCCGGCAATGGTTGTCAGATTTATCTGGCGGACTCTATGGGTGAAATGCTGCTGCTACTGGCGGCAGCGGATGTTGTGGTGATGGGGGGGAGTCTGGTGCCGCGAGGTGGCCATAACCCGATCGAACCCGCTGCATTGGGCAAGCCGGTACTCATGGGGCCTCATTATTTTAATTTTCAGGCCGTGGTGGATGAGCTGGAAGCCGAAAAGGCATTACAGCTGACAACATCCTCTTCGTTGGTGACGGATGTGGCGCGATTGCTGGACGATCCGCAGCAGCGCCAGCAAATGGGTTACGCCGGACAAAACAAGGTTCGGCATAGCCGGGGAACGGTCGCCCGACTTGCGGCAGAGGTGGCGGTGTTATTGCCGTAAGGTGCTGGAGGCGGTGTGAATGGCTGTCGGAAGACTCTGCACGTCTCTGCGACGGGATATTGCGGAAATCTCCGGGTCTTGCGTTCAATAAAATGATTAATAACTGGCGGTTAACAATGCGTTTGTTTTTGAGTGGCAGTCCATTGTGGGGGGGGATTTCCTGGTGCTACTGGATTGGCGGCTGTGTTTATGGGCTGACCCTGGTGGTGTTGCTGACAGCGGCCTCGTGGGTAATGGCCGCTGAGGCCTTGCAGCTGCTGGCCGTAGAGGAGCCTCCGGCCAGCTATACCGATTCGGATGGCCGCATCAGTGGCTATGTGACGGATATTGTTCGTGAAATCCAGCGGCGTACCGGCAATGACAATACGATTCGTATTGTACCGGAGCAGCGGGCATTGGAGCTGGCGCAGGAACAGGCGAATGTCGTGCTGTTCGGTTTTTCAAAAACACCGCTACGGGAACTGAATTTTCATCTGATTGCCCCGGTATTGAGTAAATCCTGGGTGCTTTATGGTCGCAAGGACTCGGGTTTGACGCTGGAGTCGCTGGAGGACTTCAAGGGACTGGCAGCGATTGGCGTGGTACGAGGTGATATCCGCGCTGAATATTTGCAGCAGCACCAGTTTTTGAATCTGAACGAGGTGTCGCGACATGAGCACAACGTCAAGAAACTCTATCACCATCGAATTGATGCACTGTTCTACGAGCCGCTTGGCCTGGCCGATGTGTGTGCCAACCTTAGCTTGCCACTGTTAGCTTTTGAACCCTTGCTGACGGTGCGTCGATCTGAGGTATACATCATGATGTCACGCTGGGGCACCACCAACGAGATGGTTGAGCAATGGCAGTCGGCTGCCCGAGAGATGCAACAAGACGGTACGTTTGAGCATATTGCCCGGCTTTGGGCTGATAAAATTTATCAGCGTTACGGCGTTCATAGTGAAATCAAAGACGGCATGCTGAATTTCTGAGCAATCAGCAGCGGGCCGTCCAGTACGCAGGCGTCTGATCAGTCGCTGCTTTCCAGTTGCTCGGTCAGCTCCATCCAAACCATTTCGATGTCTTCCAGCTTGGCTTTGGTGTCTGCCTGTTCGGCTAACCGCTGTTTCAGATCGTCCTTGCGGGCGTCTTCGTAGAGACTGCTATCGGCGAGTTTTTCTTCTACGGCGTTAAGCAGACCTTGCAGCTTTTCCATTTGTTTTTCTGCGGCTTGCTGTTGTTTGCGCAACGGTGCCAGGCGTTGGCGGCGTTCAGCATCCAGACGTTTCTGTTCCTTGCGGTCAACGGCATTGGTCGTGGCGTTCGCGCTGTGGCCGTCAGTGCTGCCAGGGTCGACATGGGCAGTACCCCATTGGCCACGGTTGTTGAGGTATTGATGATAATCGTCAAGGTCACCGTCAAATTCCTGCACCTTGCCATGATCGACCAGCCAGTATTCGTCGACACTGGCCTTGAGCAGGTGGCGATCGTGACTGACGATGAGGATGGCACCGGGAAAATTCTGCAGCGCCAGGGTCAGGGCTTCGCGCATCTCGATATCGAGGTGGTTGGTCGGTTCATCCAGAATCAGCAGGTTGGGCTTCATCCAGGCGACGCAGGCCAATGCCATACGAGCTTTTTCACCACCGGAGAAGGGTTCGATCACTTCCAGTGCGCGCTCGCCATGAAACCCGAAGCCGCCGAGAAAGTTGCGAATCGACTGCTCGCTGGCCTTGGGCTTCAGCCGTTGCAGGATCAACATGCCGGAGGCTGAGGTATCGAGGGATTCGAGCTGGTGCTGGGCAAAATAACCGATGTGCAGGTGCTCGCCACGGGTACGTTCGCCGTTGAGCAGCGGAATTTCTTCGCACAGGGTTTTTAACAGGGTCGACTTACCGGCTCCGTTCGGGCCAAGTAAACCGATACGGTGACCTGGTACGATGGACAAGTTAACGCCGGGGAGCAGTATCCGGTCACTACTGGGCTGGTGATAACCCAGGTCGGCCTGCTTCAAGGTCAGCAGCGGACTGGACATCTGTTCGTGACAGGGGAATTCAAACCGGAACGGCGAGTCGACGTGGGCCGGTGCAATCAGCTCCATACGTTGCAGTTCTTTCAAACGGCTTTGGGCCTGCTTGGCCTTGGATGCCTTGGCGCGGAAGCGGGCGACAAATTTTTCGATCTCTTCAACACGGGTTTGCTGCTTCTCGAACAGGGTCTGTTGCTGGGCCAGCTTTTCTGCCCGCAAACGTTCGTAGGCGCTGTAGTTCCCCGGATAAAGTGTCAGCTTCTGCTCATGCAGATGGACAATATGGTCGGCGACACCGTCGATAAAGTCACGATCATGAGAGATAAACAACAGAGTGCCGGGGTATTTGCGCAAATACCCTTCGAGCCACAGCGTCGCTTCGAGATCAAGGTGGTTGGTTGGCTCGTCGAGTAATAGCAGGTCGGATGGCATCATCAATGCCTGCGCCAGATTCAGCCGAATACGCCAGCCCCCGGAAAAGTCTTTCACCGCACGCTGCAAATCGGTTTGGCTGAAGCCCAGGCCATGCAGCAGTTGCTCGGCCTTGACGGGAACTTCGTAGCCCTTGTGCTGATCCATGCGGTCGAGCCAGAGGGTCAGCTGGTTATCATCGGTGGCGTTGGCGATGCCAGCCTCGATAGTGCGATAGGGCTTGTCGCCGTCAATCGCGTAATCCAGTGCGCTGCGCTCGCTGGCAACCACTTCTTGCGCCATATGAGAAATTCGCCACTTGCCGGGAACCTCCAGATCTCCACCATCCACCGTCAATTCGGCATTCAGTAGTGCAAACAGACTGGACTTGCCAGCTCCGTTAGGGCCGATCAGTGCCAGTTTCTGGCCATCATGGATACGCAGGCTGGCATTTTTCAACAGGGTTTGCGTACCCCTTTGCAGGGAAACCTGATTAAATTCGATCATATTCGACAAGTGACTAAAGGTAGCGGCAATGGCGGCGCAGTGTGCCACAGAATCCCTGGACAACCCACTGTGGCAATTCGCCCAGCGGTTTTACCAGGTGAACAGCGTTGAGCAGCGGTTGCTTGAGCTTCAGGATGAGGGGGTCGATGTACTGCTGGTGCTAGCGGCATTATGGCTGGCCAGTGACTGGCGCGCTTGGCCAGAAGATGAGCCGTTCCAACAGGCGTTGACCGGCTATGTAGGCTGGCGTGACAGTGTTATCCGGCCGTTGCGGAGTATACGCATCACGCTGCCACGAGAGCAGGACAGCAACCGTTTTGCTGGCAGTTTTCGTCAGCGAGTCAAAGACCTGGAGCTGGAAGCGGAACAGTTTGGTCTTGCTGGTCTGTTTTCTTTGCTGGACGACGTTGCCGATGACTGTCCAGAAGATGAAAGTCTGGCCGATTGTGTGATGGAAAATCTGGCGTGGGTGCCGGGGTTGCCGCGAATCGATCCGCATGATGAGTCGCCCGAACCACTGATCGACGCACTGGAGGTTTATCTCGAACTGGTGTAACTCACCTGCCGCTGGCAATCCGGCGTGTGGCGGCGCTGTTAGCGCGTCAGTCGACGACAGAACTCGACTCGGGCGCGGGTGTCGTCCAGCCACGCCAGCAAGGCGTCCCAGTGTGCCAGATCCTGGGTTTCGACCTGCTGGTCGTCGATGATTCCCTGCCCCAGTTCGCTGGTTCTCACATAACGTTGGGTATCCCTCAGGGTGGTAATAAAGGGGATGCCGAGACTCTTCAGAAACAACGTCAGCTTGGTGTAAACCAGGGTGTTTTTTCGGGTTCGGTTGGCGACCACCGCGATTGCTCTAGGTGATTGCCGAAAACTTGGTGACAGCATGACATCCCGAATAAATGTCGTCGCAGCGCGAATATCGATAGCCGATGGCAGCACCGGTATAATCACCGCATCGCTGTGCCGGATGCGGTCGCTGAGGGCATTACCTGTCAGTCCGGCCGGAGTATCAATCACAATCATGGCGGTGTTGCTGGGTACCCGCATTTCCCAGCTGCGAGTGCCCTGGGTCTGGCTCCGCCGAGTGGCACTGACACCGGTAATGTCGGGAAGCGATCGATCCCGTGCTGCGAGCCAGTCAGTGGCCGACGCCTGGGGATCGTAATCGATCAGCGCGGTAGGCAGCTGTCGGGCGGCAAAAAAACTGGCCAGATTGGTTGCCAGCGTCGTTTTACCACAGCCGCCCTTGGCATTGGCTATCAGCACCCGAAACGGCTTTTCGTGACGAATTACCCGAACACCGGCATCCTTGCTTGGCGATCGGGTGGCATTTGTCGCAGAATCACTTCCCGTTGCGGAGGCATGGGCCACGGTCTTTTCTCCCTCTTCTGAACGTCGTGCAGGTGTCCGGAATACCGGGTTTCGGGTTAAATCGGGTAGTACCTGCAGACACAGATGCTCTGAAGCATAGGCTACAATCAACAAAAAATAAGCGTATCAAGGGATGATCAAATGTTAAAAGCCAGAATTCTGATTCCGCTGGCATTACTGTTGGCCGGAGCATTCATAGCACCTTACTTTCTCAAAGGCCCGGACGGCAAGCCATTGATGGCGTTTGTTGAACAAGTGGATTCGACGCTGTCGACGGCCGCAACACGGCAAATCTATTACAAATGGCAAGACCCCGATGGTATCTGGCATTTTGGTGATGAAGTACCTGAGGGCATTAATGCGATACCGGTGCATGTGGATACCGCTGCCAATATTCTGGCACCAACTAGCGTCCCTAAACCGGAAGCGGACGACAACACTAAAAAAAAGGGACTGGCTGCAACGGACGATCCCGACAGGGTAAAACCGGGCCTGGAAGCCCTGTTTAACCCCAAGGCTGCCGAGCAAACACTGAATGACGCCAAAGCGGTGCAGGAAATGCTGAACGAGCGGAATAACCAGTTGGAACAAATGACGCGTTAAGGCCTGACAATCTGCCGCCATTGCCAAAACAGTTGACGGCAGCAGCCAGAGAAGCTGGGCTGATGTGGGTTATTGCAGCTGATAGACCTGGCCGTTGGTGCCCACCGCCAGATAGTGGCTGCTGCCGAAGGCAACGTCTTCAACCAGGACTCGGGGCTGATTCCAGACGCTATTGCCGGTGATACGCCATTGGCGGAGTAGGGTGCCATCGGTGGTGTGCCACAGACTGACCAGGCCATCACTACTGCCGGTCAGCAGTTGTGATCCATCGGCCGAAAAGCGGGCGCAAGCATAATAGCCCGCCGGTTTGGGCAGCTCGATTTGCAGTTGCCCTGAGGATACTTCCCATAACTTGCCGGTTTCCCTCAGCGCCGAGCTGAACAGCCAGCGGCCATCGCGGCTCAGGCTGACGGTACGCACCTGATTGCCGTGGGCAAGGCGCAGCAGTTCCTTGCCGGTTTCCAGTTGCCAGATCCGGGCCGTAAGATCGTCGCTGGCACTGGCGGCGAGCTGATCACTACCATCCAGGTCGACATCAAATACCGCGCCATCGTGCTGCAGGCGCTGGCGAATACCGCCGTTCTGGATGTCAAACAGGGTGGCGGTGTAGTCTCGCATCGCCAGCAAGGCGTAGCGCCCGTCACTGCTGAGGGCCAGATCTTCAATATCACCAGGGGTGTTCCAGAAGCTGACGGCTTCGCCGGTCTGGCGTTGCCAGAGGACGATGGTGCGATTGTCGGCGCTGGCAACAAAGTGCTGGTCGGCGGAAAAGGCGCTGGCTAATACACCGGTATTGCTGCCTTCGCGGTGGTTCCAGTCAAAATGGCGTTCCGGTGGCCACAAACTCCAGAGGCTGCCGCCGTTATGGATGCTGCCCACCATCAGCCATTGGCCATCCTGACTGAAGGTTGCGGAATAGACTCCCTGGTTGGCGACCGTGGCATTGGATTCCGGCGCATCACCACCTGGTAAACAACCTGTCAGTAACAGGCAACAAAGGGTACTGGTGACCAGCCGGGCACTGGTTTTCAAACAAGGCATGATCCATCTCCTGACCGGCAATTGCAGTGGTGCCGGAAGTCACACAGAGCGAAACCGAGGTTGCGCAGGGACGGCTGAATAAGAGGCAGCTGGAGAGAAGTGTAGACGAGGATAGTCGGGCGGGTGCTTCGAAACCGGTCGTGGGTTTCGAAGCGGTATAGGGATTACTCGGTGACCAGCTCACGATGCGCGGTGTGCAGCCGTTCAATCAGCTGGTCTTCCAGCTGGAAACGTTCTTCCAGTACTTCGCCCAGACGCGACAGGTCTTCTGACAGTTTGGTCAGCTGCTCCAGATCACAGGAACGATCGTAGCTGTCGTTGAAGTCGACACACTGAGTGGTCAGTTTATCCAGATTTGGCACGACCTGCTGGGCAAATTCCAGACCGCCGTCGGCGTATTCGCGGGCCTCGACCATCAATCGCTCGTAAATCTCAAAATGCCCGGCGGAGCAATAGTCCATCATCCCCTGGCAAAAATTCTGCAGCAATTCGGCCAGTGGTGTTTCTTCATGGCACAGCGGTTTGGCGGTGGAAAGATGACAAAACTGGACGATCAGCGCCTGGCGTTCATTCAGCCAGCTGTCGATCATTTTATGGACGCCACCCCAGCGTTCTTTGGCAGTGTTGACTTGTTCTAGCATATGGCACTCCTGTCTTTGGTCGTGAGTCTGTCCCCTGTGTTAACAACAGGACAGAGAACAGCCTCTGCTGGCGTTAAAAGCCAGAGCTGGCGTGATCAATATAGGCAAGGTTAAAACCCCTGTGCAAGCGGCTTTTTTAACATTTGCCGCTTGCAATCTGGCGAGTATCTGCTTGTTGGTCAGGACTTCCGATCACCGCGACGCCAGCTGCTGATCAGCGCAATCAGACCCGCGATGGCAAAGGCAATAAAGAACAGACGAGTCCATTCCGGCATGCTCATGTCCCAGAACATCCAGGACACATCGGCGCAGTTGCCGTCGCCATGCAGCATGATGCTGATCAATTCGTTCATGGGCAGGGTTTCAAGCAGGTAATCAAAGCTGGGGCCACAGGCCGGCACGTCTTCTGGCGGCAGATGCTGAATCCAGATGTGATGGTCAGCAACAACGGCACCAAAAATGGCTGACCCGGTAGTCAGCGCCAGTGCTAACCGCGACATCCAGCGAAAACCATCAAAAATAAATGCCAGCAAGCAGCCAATGCCGATTAGCAAGGTTGCCAGGCGCTGCACCATACAGAGCGGACAGGGCTCCATGTAGAGCACAATTTCAAAATAATAGGCTGCGCCAAGCAGGGCAGCACAGGTCAGAAATCCGGCCAGATAGCCAAAACGCAATAATCTCGGGCTCATGGGTTTGCCTTATGCGAAATCGTGATGATGGGCGAGTGTATCACAGCCTTTTGTACGGGAACCCGATCGTGGCGGTGCAAAACCTGCGTTTGCAGCAGGGCCTGCTAAGCTTGTTTCAGAGGTTCTTCAATTCAAAGTGGCCGCGATGGCGGATGTCAGTCAGCGGGGAGTGAAAAATGTTCCGTCTGGTCGGATTTTTGTTGTTTATCGGAATACTGGCAGGTTCTCAGGCGTATGCTGAAGATGAGCAGGGCGCGGTGCCAACAACCCAGTACATTTATTTTGAGCCAGCACTGGTGATCAATTTTGGCAGCAGTGGCCGTATACGTTATTTACGCACCGAGATTGCACTTAAGGTGTCATCGAAGGAAGCGGCGGGCAAGGTCAGTCAGCACAAGCCTTATCTGCGTAATACGTTGGTATTTTTGCTCAGTGGACAGGAATCTGACGCAGTGAATACGTCCCAAGGGCGTGAAATACTGCGCAAGCAGGCGCTGGAAGCGGTGCGGGTTACCTTGCAAACCCTGGAAGGGATGCCTTATGTCGACGATCTGTTTTTTAATACGTTTGTGGTTCAGAACTGAGGGGATGCCCCACGGTTTTGAACCACAAACACCATTGTCATCGTCTTGTTTCAATTCTGGTTGGCTGAACGCTGATCCTCTGATTGATGCTCAGCGTTTCAGGTAATCGGCAAGGAAGTCTTCGAACGAGAGGGTATCACTGGCTTCAATCCGGGCCTGTTCGTCCAGCGACTGGCGCGCCAGAGCTTGCCAGTGACGGTTAACCTCGGCTGCCAGTGGTTGTGACAGGGCTTTACGGTGTTGCCTGGCCTGTTGCAGGGTAAATTCGCTGAACTCCAGTCCTTGCTCCTGCAGTGCCGCCAGTACTTGTGCCGACGGTGTGTGCGACGGATCCGTCAGTTTCAACCCTTGTTGACCGAGTGTGTCGATGTGAAAGCTGTGGTGGTTGGCGGCGTCCATTTGTTGCGCCAGTGTTTGCATGTCATCCAGTAGAGCCAGTCCCCATTGCTGCAGACTGCGCTCCTCGCCTTGGCAAATCAGTGTCAGCCCTGGCTCCCGACCACGCATCACAGTGCGTTGCTGATTGGTCTGGATATCCTGATATTCGTTGTCGGCAATGGCATCACTGGATTGCAGCAGGCAGTAGCACAGGAACAGATCCATAAAGGCCGTTTGTGGCACATCGATGCCAACGGGCATAAAGGGGTTCAGGTCGGTATTCCGCACTTCGATGTATTCCACGCCAAATTTGTCCAGTGCTTCCAGCGGTTTTTCACCCTGGCGAGCGATCCGTTTCGGGCGGATATCGCTGTAGAACTCGTTCTCGATTTGCAGCAAGTGGGTATTGAGCTGCTGGTATACGCCGTCGTTGTTTCGTACTCCCAGCTTTTCGTACTCGTCGACCTGAACATGAATGGCATCGCCGAGTGTCGCGACGTAGTCGTCGACGCTGTTGTAACACACCCGCAAGCTGGACTGGGCATTGTTCTGATAGCCCAGGTCACTCATCCGCAAGGAGGTAGCGTAGGGCTTGTACAGCGTGTGCTGATGCAAGGTGTCGAGGTTGTGTTCTCGTCCGGCGAGGAAGCTGCTGCTGACCGCTGGTGACGCGCCAAACAGGTACAATAATAACCAGGAGTACCGGCGGAAGTTACGGATCAGGCCGAAATAGCGTCGTGAGATAAAAGACTGCATGGATTCGTCGGGCCGGTTATCCAGTGCTTTCAGGATTGGCCAGAGTTCGTCAGGGAGCGAGAAGTTGTAATGGATCCCGGCAATACATTGCATGGTGCGGCCATAGCGGTGCCACAAGCCATGACGATAGACATGCTTGAGCTGACCCAGATTGGAGCTGCCATAGGTCGCAATCGGTATGCTCATCTCGCCCTCCAGAATACAGGGCATGGAGCTGGGCCAGATCAGTTCGGCATCCATCTGGCTGAAGGCAAAGCGGTGTGCGATATCCAGGCAGGCGATCGCTTCATGGCCGCTGCGGTAGACCGGAGTAATAAATTCCAGCAAGGCTTCAGAGTAATCGGTGGTGATACTCGGGTGCGTCAGGGTCGAACCGAGACCTTTGGGATGGGACTTTTGGCTGATCACGCCGTCGTTATTGCAACGCAAACCTTCCTTCTCGATACCGCGCTGTAACCGGGTCAGCAGGGCTGCGTGTTGCGGGTTTTGCAGCAGAGCCAATGCGTCACGATAGGCTGCATCTCGGAAAGTATGAGGAAGGGTTGTTGTCGCCAAGGTCGTCTCGATTCAGAACAAATGTTGGCGGAGTATAAAAGAAACTTCGCTGCTGTAGTACGGGGGTCTTTTAGTCGCCCGGAAAATCACTTTTCCACTGCGGGGTATCGATGATCCCCCGGCGCTGATGATTTGTGGGCGGGGTCATGCACAATCCGATTTTTCTACACATCTTCACGGCGAGTGTTTGCTGAACAAAGCCTGTTACTTTTGTTGCCGGTGCCCTCAGCGTTGAGAATCTGGCCTTGACGAGACGGGGCTATTTGGCTGGCTATATTCGAAACCATCCGAAACCATCCGAAACCATCCGAAACCATCCGAAACCATCCGAAACCATCCGAAA
>CAJXTI010000074.1 GCA_913061185.1 uncultured Oceanobacter sp. | reverse complement strand
AATATGAAAGCGGCCGTTATTTAAATCGGTAGATGGGGTTGTTTGAGCGTTTACGGGCTTTCAGACTCTATTAGCTTTAGCAAATTCTGAGGTATCTTTTTATATAAATCTTTGTAGAGCTTATGACCACTGACCTTTGACGGGTACAGTCCCAGTCTCCACAAAAGCGCGCAAGCGTGGCTCAAAACCGGACATTAATCCCGGTCCAATCTGAATTGCACTAAATATATACAGTTTTTATAAAGCAGCGACCCATGACTTCCAGCCCGTTTTTCAACGAGATCGAATTCAAGGGTCAGAATTCATGAGGTCAGAAATTCACAGCATTTTATTACTGGTTGAATCAGTGGATTACCTCACAGCTTACACAGCAGACGGCAAGCTCCACAGCAGCAATGCTCTGGCAGAAAACGTCACCACCCCTTCTCCATTGGTCGTAGTGGCTTTTTGCTGCAGGGCGCAAGAGTCAGTGCAATGTGCTGCTCGGAAGCGCCCATTTTTCTGTGTAATTTTTCCAACCTAACGTCAGCAGAAAGCAGCACATTTGAAACCGAAGTGCCAGGAGCCTGCCGGACTGATTAATAATTCCTGATCAGACCGGTAGAAGCTTTGCAGGCCGACCTGAAGTGCACTTATATCTCCTCTGGTTTCAATACAGGACGCCCCGCCAGCTTGTTCAGCAGCTGATCCAGCAGCACATACAGGGCGGGTAGCACCAGCAAGCAGATAAAGGTGGTAAACAGGATCCCGAACCCGAGCGATACCGCCATCGGCGTAATAAACTGCGCCTGGCGGGAGGTTTCAAACACCATGGGGGCCAAACCACCAAAGGTCGTCAGCGTGGTCAATAATATTGGCCGGAAACGCCTCACCCCGGCTTCACTGATGGCTTCCAGCGCCGTCAGATGGCGCTTGGCCCGAATGCGATTGGCGTAGTCCACCAGAATCAGGCTGTCGTTCACTACCACCCCCGCCAGCGCCACAATCCCCATAATGCTGATAATCGACAAGCTGTAACCCAGCAGGATATGGCCGAGGATTGCCCCGGCGGCACCAAACGGGATCACCAGCATCACCAGTAATGGCTGGCCGTAACTGCGGAACGGAATCGCCAGCAAGACGTAAATCAGTAGCAAGGAGAAGAAGCCGTACAGCTGCATGGCACTCATGCTTTCCCGCGTATCGGCCTGACGTCCGCGAAAATCAAAATCCAGCGTCGGGTATTGGGCTTGCAGGTCGACAAAGGCTTCTTGCTGCAATACCGTCATCACCGCCGGAATCTGCGTCCGGGGTTCCACATCGGCGGTCACACTCACCACTTGTTTACCCGCCCGCCGCGAAATACTGGAAGGGGCCACGGTTTTTGCCAGCGTTGCCACTTCTGCCAGAGGCACGTAACCACCCGCTGGAGTGCGGATCATCAGACGTTCAATATCGGCACTGTAACGGCGTTCATTTTGTGGCAGCCGCACCAGTACCGTTACTTCATTCCGCTGCCGCTGCTGACGCAAGGCCCGAGCGCCGTACAACGCCGCCCGGACTTGCATGGCAACGTCGTCCGACTCCAGCCCCAGGCTGCGACCCAGGTCGTTAATTTCCACGTCCCATTGCGGTTTGCCACTGCTAAAGCTGCTGGCAATATCCTTGACGCCTCCCAGCTGTGCCATAAACACCGCCAGGTCGTCACTGGCCCGAGCCAGCAAGCGGGTATCGGTGCCACGCAGTTCCACAGTCAGGCCGCGCCCACCCGATGGGCCGCCACCCCGTTCAGAATCAAAGGTGATACTGCGAATGCCGGGGATTTCTCCCATGGCTGTGCGCCAGCGTTTGGCGACTTCATGAGCAGAAATCGGCCGAATTTCGGAATCCACCAGCCGCGCTTCCACTTCAACGGTTGAGCCATCGATGCTGCCTTCCACACTCACCAGCAGCGGTGTTCCTGCGGCCTCGACCGGTGCAACAATATCGCGCAGCCGCGCTTCCAGTTGCAGCCGAACGTCCAGCGCCTGCTCAAAAGGCGCATTGGATGGCAGCTCCACCTGAGCGACAGTAAATTCACCTTCAAGTCGTGGAAACATACTGAAACCCATGCGGCCACTGAAGGCCCAGGCCAGCACGGTGATGCCCAGCGCCAGTGCGATCGCCAGGGTTAATCCGGGGTTACGCAAACTGCGGCCCAGCAGCGGGCGATACACCCTCTCGATAAAGCGCCCAAGCTGGCCATCCACTGCCTCTTGTATGGCATCCAGCTTGCGCCCCAGTCGGCTCTCCGGCTTTTCTTTCAGATGCGCCAGGTGCGACGGCAGAATAAACAATGCTTCCAGCCAGGAGATCAGAAAACAGCTGATCACCACGATCGGAATCGCCAGGAACAGCTTGCCCATCATGCCGGGCAGCGCCAACAGCGGCAGAAACGCCGCGACATTGGTCAGAATCGCAAACGCCAGCGGACTGGCCACTTCACGAGCGCCCACCACTGCCGCGTCGGCAAACGGCATGCCCTGCTGCATATGTTCGTAAATGTTTTCACCGGCAATAATGGCGTCATCCACCACGATCCCGAGGGCAACAATGAAGGCAAACATCGAGATCATGTTGATGGAAACATCCACCGCTGGCAGTAACAGCAAGGATCCCAGAAAGGCCGTCGGAATGCCCATGGTGACCCAAAACGCCAGCCGGTATTCCAGAAACAGGCTGAGCAACACCAGCAACAGAATCAAGCCGATAGCGGCATTTTTGATCAGCAAGCCCACTCGCTGATTGTAGGTTTTGCCATCATCATCGGTGACCACAATTTTGACACCTGGCGGCAGCCAGCTGCGAATCTCATCGAGTTTTTCATGCACTGCGGCCGCTACTGTCAGCGGCGTTTGCTGCTCGGCACGATAGACGTCGTAGCGAATTGCTTCCTGACCGTCGTAAGTCACCAACCGCCGGGCATCACCAAAGCCCTCTTGCACATGGGCAATATCACCCAGCCGCAAGCGCACACCAGCGGCATCGGCAATCACCGGGATGTCATTAAACTCCCCGGCCCAGTAACGACGTTGGTCCAGTGCCACCAGAATATCGCCGCCCGGTGTCTTGACCGTACCGGCGCTTTGTTCAATGGCGTTATTGCCAACAGCGCTGGCGATGTCCTGCAAGGTCAGACCGTAACGCTGCAATTCTGCCTGGGGGATTTCTATGTGGATTTCTTCATCCGGGGTGCCGGTCAGCTCGACCTTGGAGATATCCGCTGAGGACAACAGTTCATCTTTTACCTGTTCGGCCAAACGCTTCAGCGCAAAGGTATCCAGCGGTCCAAAAATCGCCATTTCCACCACACTGATATTACGGCTGGCAATTCTGACGATGGGGGTTTCCATTTGCGCCGGAAAGGTCGTGATCCGATTCACCGCCTGCTGCACATCCTGATAGGCCTGCTGGCGGTCGGTGCCATTGTCGAGTTCGATATTGATTCTGGCACTGCCCTGGGAGGCGGTGGAATTCACTTCTTTCAGGCCATCAACGGCAGCCAGCTCGTTCTCGATAGGCAGTACAACACCTTGTTCCATCTCCGTCGGCGTCGCCCCCGGATAGCCAACCTGAACGATCACAGCCTCGGCTTCGTAGGATGGAATAAACTCCTTGCGGATCGTCAGCGACATCATAAAACCACCGAGAATCAGTACCGCCATCAGCAGGTTGGGAGCCACCCCATGACGCGACATCCAGGCGATCGGGCCATTCCCTTGCGCCACACTCATGGCCGGACTCCCGCCGACGTAGCGGTGTCAGTCGCTGATGCACGGGTCGCCAGACGCACCGGCATGCCTGCCGTCACGCTATCCAGGCGATTCACCAACAGTTGATCGCCTGGCTGTAATCCAGAGCCAACCCAGGCCAGCGTTCGACCTTGATAAAGTACTTCAGGTTTACGCAGTATCATCTTGTTATTGTTAACAACCCATAGGCTGCCGTCGTCGTTCATCTGTTGCAATGGCACCGTAATGCTATTGCGGATGGGCTTGCCTTGCAGCTCGACTGAGACAAAATCATTCAGCAGCAGTACCGGCTCAGCAGGATGATTCAGGCTCAACGGATCACGCACCGCCACCATCAACCGTGCCTGACGGTCGTTGCTATCCACTCCGGGCAGCAAATTCAGAATCCGCGCTTCTCGGGTCTGACCGCCCCAACCAGGATGATGAAGCAGCACCGGGGCCTCCGGATCCAGCCACGGCAAAAAGCCCCGAGGCACTTTGACTTCGACCCAGAATTCATCGGTATTAACCAGTTCAAACAAAGTCGCTGAATTGCCAACTTGGCTGCCAGTCGCCACACCGCGTGACTGTATCTGGCCATTAAAGGGCATCGTTACCCGAGTACGGGACAGATTCAGTCGTGCCTGATTTACCGCCGCACGGGCATTGAGCAAAACCGCTTTGGCACTGGCAATGTGTGGTTCACGTAACACCAGCGCCCGATCCGAAGCTGCCAGACCGGACGAACATCCCCGCTGCCTGGCGGTTGCACTTCCACCAGCCGCGCCTGAACGTCAGGCTTGACTCGTGTTGGCACCGGCGCTGTTTTTAGTACGACCCAGGCAGCCGCACCGCCCAGTATCAGCACCAGCAGCACTAGCCATACTTTACCTGCCTGTTTTGTCATGCCTGTTTGTTGCTTCATTCTTGTGGCTCTCCAGCATCAGCCCCGGTGAAATCTCCGTGACTGACGGAGCGATACAGTTGAATTCGATACTGCAGTTGTTGCCAATGCCCATCAAGCACCTCTCGCTCCAGCGCCAGTACGTCCTGCTGGGCATTCAGTAATGCCAGAAAATCGCCAACACCACGACGATAGCGCGCCAGCTGGAACCCTTCGGTCTGACGCGCCAGGTGCAGCTGTTTTGTCAGGCTGACCAACAGATCGCTGGCCTGCTGTTCCTGCACCAGCACTTGCTGAACCTCTTGTGCCGCTGCCAGTAATGTTTGCTGATACTCCGCCACGGCGGCCCGCACACTGGCCTGCGAAGCAGCCAACGCTGCCCGGCGACTGCCACCATCCAGCAATGGCGCGACCAGTCCGGCAGCCAGGTTGCCCACCCAGTGATCAAAGACATCGGCCAGGTTGGCATCCGCAGCGGAGTACGAAGCCGACAGCGTCAACCGTGGGTAGCGGTTTGCCACTGCCACCGCGACTGCCGCATTGGCCGACTGCAAGGCGAACCAGGCTTGCTGTACATCCGGGCGCTGCTGTAAAGCCGTCAGAGAAACAAGCGGGGGTTGCAACGGCAATTCAGGCAAAGAGCGAGACGCAGCCAACTCGGGCACCACATCGACTCGCAACCAGTCACTGCGCCCAAGCCAGACAGCCAGTTGCTGCTGATAGATCACTTGCTGGGCGCGGTCGGCCACCAGACCGGCAACAACGCCTTCTTGCAACTGTTGCTGTTGCCAGACATCCGAAACCGCAGCCTGCCCGCGATTAAAACGCGCCTCGGTCACGGCCAATGCCGACGCAATACGCTGCTGCTGCCGGGTTAACAATGCAATCCGGCCTTGCTGACGTAACCAGCCAAACCAGCTACCAGCTACCTCACCAGCAAGGGTATTGGCCGCCACACGTACCGTTGCAGCACTACCCAGGGCATTTAACTGGCCTTGCTGCTGTAACGCGCCAATCCGGCCCCAGAAATCAATTTCATAAGTCGCCGACAATCCGGCATTCCAGTTATTGGCAGCGGAATCAGGACCAAATGAACGACTGCGAGACAGGCTGGCATCCAGGCTCGGATACTGTTCCGCACCGGACTGCCGCGCCAGAGCCTGACTCTGCTGCAGCCTGGCCCAGGCAGATTGGAGGGTAAAGTTGTGTTCCAGACCGGTCTCAATCAGCTGATCAAGATAGTCATCATGAAAGGCTTGCCACCAGCGGGCATTCACTGGCTCGCCAGCGGTCATACTGGCATCGGCCAAACCCGGAATATCCAGTGACTGCGGCTGCACCGGATCAATCGTGCTACAGCCGACCACCGTCACCAGCACCCACCAACACGGCAACAACAGCACGCGCGACCATCTCCAGTCGAGCCGTGCGGAAATAGATAATGCAACATTCACCGGGCATCTCCCTGGCAGTTAAAACAGCGCATAACACGCATGGTCAGATAACACCCGCAACGACATCCCAAACGACATCCCAAACGACATCCCAAACGACCATCTACAGGGCAAACTGCCGCGTCAGACTCATCGCATTTTTGAAAAGTTCCGTCAAGGATCGTCAACCACAACCTGTAGATCAGCTGCGCCGCCAGCGAGGCATAAGCAGGCTATAAAATAGTCCATCACGCCGGGAGGGAAACAAGGAGATAATAATAAAAGAGATTGCTGTTCAAACTGCAGCAACCAGACAGGTTGCCGCCATGCGGTGCCGAACGTCGTAGCTATCCGGCAATCACCCTGGCGCGATCCAGGCGACTACTGAATACCACTTCGATAAAAAACGGGCCAGCCTTGGTCTCGAACGGAATCACCAGCACCGGGCCGTTCACCGCATGGGCCACCAGATCATCACCAAACAGCAGCTGCGGTTGGGCCATTTCAAAATCAAAGCCTTTTTCCCACAGCAACTTGCGCGCCCCACCCGACAGCATGTTGGTCAATTCGCCGGTCAGATCGCGGCAGGAGTCATCCAGCTGGCTGATTTCTTCACCCAGCATCAGGCTGCTGATCATCAGAATAGCGCCTTCAGAAAAGCTGATCGCCAACGACCCGCGTACCGTGTCACCGGCCATAGGAATCAGACCCGTCACCACACCCAGCGGCGCATCATCCGGCTTCACATAAGGCTTTTGATACTCACAGGTCATGGATGCCATGGTCGCCAGTATATTGTTGATGGTCTCAACAAAAGGATTGATATACTCAACGTTCATGAATCAAACCACCTCCGGGGGAGCCAAACCAGACCGTCATATCTGCACCTAAACTCCAGCTACGATATCGCCAGTGTAGTCCAGCGCGCCATTCCGGAGCGTTGCTGGGCCTATATTCCAACCCCCAAAACACCCCGACCTGTCATTCCAGCCTAAGCTGTCATGGCCATCTGTTACTTTATGACCAGTACCTACCCCAAACCCAAACTCAAACTCAAACCCAAAAAACATGACCTGCAGTTAGGAGCCTACCGACTGTGATCGCTTGCCACCACAGCCCGTCTTCAACGGCTATCACTCATCGACATCAAAGACCTTAACGACTCAAAGACCTTTAACCGCATAAATACCGGGCGCATTACGCCAAAAACCCCGGTAATCCATACCGCAACCAAACACATAGCGGTCTTCCACTTCCAGCCCAACAAAATCGACTGTCAGCGCGCTGGTTTTACGATCGTGAATCTTATTCACCAGCACCGCCGTAAGCACTTCCCTGGCACCCTGTTGACGACAGGCTTCCACCACCGCTGCCAGGGTATGTCCTTCATCAAAAATATCGTCGAGGATCAGCACCGTACGATCAGCCATGGGCACAGACGGAGGTGCTTGCCATTGCAGCTCGGCGCTGCCGGTCACATCTCCCCGGTAACGGGTCGCGTGCATATAGCCAACTTCCAGCGCAAAACCCAGCCGTGGCAACAACAGTCCGGCTAGCACCAGCCCCCCGTTCATAATGGTATAGACCACAGGAACAGACTGCTGCAATCGCTCGGTAATATCGGCTGCCAGCCGATTGATCGCATCATCAACCTGTTGTGGCGTTTTCAGCAAATCGGCTTCTTGCAACACAGCATCCAGCTGTTCTTTGGTCGGCATATCGCTCATGGAGGTTTCCCGGCATGTCAGTAAAAAGCGGTATAGTAGCACGCAGCCGCAACTGCGGGACGGCCTGCAACAACCGATTGGCCAGAGCAAAGTCTGGCGGCAGGAACCTTCTGCCCTGCCACGTAACCAAGTAGCAAGAACGCGCCGTTATCCTGCTTGGCAGACCAGCGGCCTTTGCCAACCACAGGGAATTTGAGGGAACTTGGCTTATGCACTATTTTCGCAACACTGACAGCAATATCGACAGCAACGTCCATCCTACTTCTGGCCCTGTCTCTGGCCGTATCCATACTGGCCTCTATGCCGATCTCTATGCCGACATTTATGTTCCCATCGCCTGTTTTTTGCACCCAGCGAACAACAGCAGCCATAAACGCCCACGTATACGCCCAGGACTGATCGGGCTGGCTTTATTGCTGTCCGGGTTATTATCCGGCTGTGCCAGTTACCCAAAATCAATCTCTGTGGCCAATCCTGACAGCCTGCCAGACCTGCAACAATTACAAGCCAGCCCCGACCAATATCAGCACCAGACCGTCGTGCTGGGTGGCCGGATCGTCAGCGTGATCAATGGTGCTGAGCACACCACGCTGGAAATTTTGCACCGCCCGCTGTGGAGTTCCGGCCAGCCACACGCCGACAACGATCAATCTGGTGGCCGTTTCCGCGCCGAACTCGGTTATTTTGTTGACCCGGAAATTTACCAGCCAGGTCGTCTGGTCACCGTCAGAGGGCAATTTACGGGCATGGAAAATGGGCAAATCGGTGATCATGCCTATCGCTTTGCCCTGATCAAGGCCGACGGTATCGAACTCTGGCGCGAAACCGTCCCGACGGAAGTCCACTACTACACCGGCTGGGGCACATGGGGAGGCTGGCCTTATTACCCGCCGCCATCCCGACGCGGAGCAACCATTATCTGGACAGATCCGTTGAAGCACGATGGCGAAGCACCAATCCCCATGAAGCGCCCGGTTAAAATCAAACCACTGGCGAACTGACCAACACCAACACCAACACCAACAGCGCCAGCGCCAGCGCCAGCGAAGCGCCAGCGAAGCGCGGCAGCCGGGTGTTGTCCGGGATGGAAACCAACACATCGCCTCACCCTATACCCAGATCAAGGCTGTGGTATTATCCGCGGCCGTTTTTGACCTGAGCCAACCCCAGGAGTTGTCATGTCCCCTACTTTGCAACTGGCTTGCGATCTGATTGCCCGCCGCTCCGTTACCCCGGAAGACGAAGGCTGTCAGGCATTAATGATGGAGCGCCTCGCCAACGCCGGATTCTCCAACGAGCCACTGCGTTTTGAAGAGGTCGACAATTTCTGGTCACGGCGTGGCACCGAAGGCCCGCTGGTCTGTTTTGCTGGCCATACCGATGTTGTCCCCACCGGCCCGGAACACAACTGGAAATACCCGCCGTTTGAACCGCAGATCGTTGATGGCATGCTGTATGGCCGGGGCGCTGCCGATATGAAAGGCTCACTCGCCGCCATGATCATTGCGGTCGAAAACTTCGTCGCCAAATACCCGGATCACCCCGGTTCAATTGCTTTTCTGATTACCAGCGACGAAGAAGGCCCGGCACACAACGGCACCGTCAAAGTGATTGAAACCCTGGAAGCTCGTAACGAAAAAATCGACGCCTGCATTGTTGGTGAACCCTCGTCTACCCATCGGGTTGGCGACACCATCAAGAACGGCCGCCGTGGTTCGCTCGGCGCAGTACTGACCGTCAAGGGTATTCAGGGTCATGTTGCCTACCCGCATTTGGCCAGCAACCCGGTGCATCAGGCAGCTCCAGCATTGGCCGAATTAGCCAGCGAAGAATGGGATCAGGGCAACGCATTTTTCCCAGCCACCAGTTTCCAGATTTCCAATATCAATGCCGGCACCGGGGCAACCAATGTGATTCCCGGCACCATGACGGTGGTGTTCAACTTCCGTTTTTCAACCGAGCTCAATGCCGACATCCTCAAACAACGCACCTGCGACATCCTCGACAAGCACAAGGTCGACTACGACATCGAATGGAACCTCAGCGGCCTGCCATTCCTGACCGATCATGGCCCATTGGTTGACGCCTGCATTGACACCATTCGCGCGGTGACCGGCCAGGAGACCGCGCTATCGACCGCAGGCGGCACCTCCGACGGTCGTTTTATCGCCCCGACCGGTGCCCAGGTGGTTGAACTTGGCCCCCGCAACGACACCATCCACAAGGTTGACGAATGTGTCAGCGCCGCCGACCTCGA
Organism: uncultured Oceanobacter sp.; assembly: GCA_913061185.1. Taxonomy (GTDB): domain Bacteria; phylum Pseudomonadota; class Gammaproteobacteria; order Pseudomonadales; family Oceanobacteraceae; genus Oceanobacter; species Oceanobacter antarcticus. Next base: position 5,521 of record CAJXTI010000074.1, on the reverse strand, counting down.
CACCCTGGCCAGCCTGTACGAAGGCATTCTTGAGCGCCTGCTGGGATGAACACCGGCACCCCACTCAACACCACCAGGTCAGACGATATTTTGGTCTGCCCGGTGTGCCAGCAAGCACTGCCAGAACTGGCCGGAGCAACCAACAAACGCGGCCAATTACAACGTCGTGCCTGTGCTGGCAACCACAGTTTTGATCGCGCCAAGCAGGGCTATTTCAACCTGTTACTGGTCAACCAGAAACGCTCACTCAATCCAGGCGACAATCTGGAAATGGTCAGGGCCAGACAACAGTTCCTGAACGGCGGTTATTATGAGGCCATTGCCACCGCCATCAATACTGCACTCACGGCCGTATTGAGCACCATGAAAGAACAGGCTCAAGCTGAACAAACTGCAGAACACACTCAGGCAGAACACACTCAGACAGAACAAAGCACAACACAACCGCTCCATATTGCCGACAGCGGTTGTGGCGAAGGCTACTACACCGAATTCTTGTCCCGCCACCTGACGGCAGCCAATATCAATCACCGCCTGTACGGCATCGATATTTCACGAGATGCCGTACGCACCGCCTGTCAGCGCAGCAAAGAAATTGAATGGCTGGTTGCCAGTGGCAGCCGTCTGCCATTTTTGCCCGGCAGTCTCGATGCCATCTTCAGCGTTTTCACCCCGACCATGGCCGACCGCTGGCCAGAGCTGCTCAAACCCGGTGCGCCGGTCTGGCTGATTACCCCGGCCCAGCAACACCTGCAGGAATTACGGCAACAGATTTATACCGACGTCCGTACCGACAGCTACGATCCGGCAGACGACATGGCAAAACAGGGATTTGAGCGGCTCACCAGCAGTGAATACAGCAGCCAGGTATTCATTCCTGCCGATGCCCTGCCCGACCTGCTCACCATGACCCCGCACGGCTGGCGTATCACGGCCGAAAAACGCCAACAAGTACTGGCCCTGAACGGTCTTAATGTGACCCTCCACGTCCGTATTTCCCAATTTTCAGTCAAACCGTCTGACGATCGCCCGGCACTGCCAGACAACGCATAAAAGATCCGCCGTTAATGCTATCAACCTGTTTGAAAGCACCCCCTAACCGGGGTAGCATTTAGCTCATTATTGACCCAGGACAACTGCGGCCACGCCACGAATGACAGATATTCTTTTTTATGTACTGGCAGCGACCACCATCGTCGAACAACAACAATTCGTGTGCCGCCTGACCGAAAAAGCCCTGAGCCAGGGCAAACGCGTCTATATTCACACCGGGTCTCGCAACCACGCCGAACAACTGGACCGGCAGCTGTGGGAGTTCCGTGACAGCGCCTTTGTGCCGCACAGCCTGGTGGACGAGCAACGGCCTGTTGGCCAGAGCCCGGTGCATATTGGCTGGCACGAAGCACCGCCAGAGCAGCACGACGTATTGATCAACTTGCACCACCAGTTGCCATCTTTTTTTGGCCGTTTTGATCGACTGGTCGAAGTCGTCATCCAGCACGATGCGGTACTGGAACACACTCGCGACCATTTTCGTTTTTTGCGTGACAGGGGCTACCCTATTACTCACCAGGATATGAGACTACGCACATGAGCACCGAAAACGATTCGCGTAACCTGCTCGACGAACTGGAAACCTTGCAACGCGTCCTCGACGATGCAGCCGGTGAGCAAATTGACCTGGAACGCGCACTGACCCAGCTGAACACCGTTGACGAAGTGCCGGTACTGAGCGACCTGTTCAGCCGGGATGAACCACCCGCACTGCGCAACATCAACAAGCCTGGCAATCGCCCGTCTCATTTATCGGCGGTTAAAACGCCACCCACGACACCGGCACCCGCCATTATCTCTGGCGACATTCTTGAACACCTGCGTCAGGAGATGCTGCGCAAGCACGCAACCGACCACAGCACCGACACCCTTGATGCCCTGCTCGGCCCCATTGACGGCGGCCATTCTGCCGCTGACGGCCTGATGATTACACCTTTCAACCTCTCTCCGGCAGCCACTCCGGCCCCCCCTGCGGCCAATCACTTGCCCGATCTGAAGAAAGACATGACCGAAGCGGACATCCCCACATTGACAGACAGGGACACGGACAACAGCCTCCACATTGAGCCGTCTGCGCCAGCGGCCAGCCCAGCACCCGCCATTACCGCCAAAATATCTTCCAACCCATTTTTGCCACAATCGGTGCTGGATCGCCTGACCTCCGAACGACTGGCCGCCCAGCACAGTGCCGAAGAAGCCCATCGCACCATGCAACGAGTGATGGAACAAAAGCAGCAGCGCGATTCCGAAGCCATCTCACGCCTCGAAACAACGGAAAAAAACCAGCTGATCGAATCCCTGATCGATGAACTGACCCCCATTATCCAGACCCGACTGCGTGAAAAACTGCGCAACATCCTGATGGCCAAGCCACGCTGAGAACGCCTGCGACTACCTGATCCCCTGAGTATGCGGGCTGCTGGCCCACATACTTATCCAGCCCCATCCAGCGGCTGAACCCGCGCTCCGATTCCGTTATACTGACCGCCATTTTTTCATCGTTTAATCAGTCGCTTGCCAAATCTGCCGAGATGGCTCGCTGCGTTACCATTGAGATCACACCATCGCCATGGACAAGACCTACAAGCCCGACGCCCTCGAACAAACCTGGTACCAGCAATGGGAAGAAAAAGGCTACTTCAAGCCCTATCAGGATGGCCTGGATGGCGAAGGCTACTCCATTATGATTCCGCCGCCGAACGTCACCGGCTCCCTGCACATGGGCCATGCGTTCCAGCACACCATTCAGGATGCCCTCACCCGCTATCACCGCATGCTGGGTAAAAAAGCCCTGTGGCAAGTCGGCACCGACCACGCCGGTATCGCCACCCAGATGGTGGTTGAACGCAAACTGGCCGCCGAAGGCCAGCCGGATCGCCACGCATTAGGCCGCGACAAGTTCCTCGAAAAAGTCTGGCAATGGAAAGAACAGTCCGGTGGCACCATCACCGGCCAGATGCGTCGCCTCGGCAACTCCGTTGACTGGGACACCGAACGCTTCACCATGGACGATGGCTTCTACAAAGCCGTGCAAGAAGTGTTTATCCGTCTCTACAACGACGGCCTGATCTACCGTGGCAAGCGTCTGGTGAACTGGGATCCGAAACTACACACCGCCATCTCTGACCTGGAAGTCGAAAACAAGGAATCCAAAGGCAGCATGTGGCACCTGCGCTACCCGCTGGCCGACGGCGAAACCTACACCGACGCCGACGGCAACACCCAAAACTACATCGTCGTGGCGACGACACGTCCGGAAACCATGCTCGGTGATACCGGCGTTGCCGTAAACCCGGAAGACTCCCGCTACCAGCACCTGATTGGCAAATTCATCGAACTGCCGTTAGTTGGCCGCCGCATCCCGATCGTCGGTGACGAACACGCCGACATGACCAAGGGCACCGGTTGCGTCAAAATCACCCCGGCTCACGATTTTAATGACTGCGAAGTTGGCAAACGCTGCGGCCTGCCGATGATCAACATCCTGACCTTCAACGCCGACATCCGCGACGAAGCCCAGGCGTTTAATTCTGATGGCTCGGTCAATACCGACGTCGACACCAGCATCCCGGAAAAATACCGTGGCATGGAACGCTTTGCCGCCCGCAAGGCCATTGTTGCCGACTTCGAGACACTGGGCCTGCTCGACGCCATCAAGGACCACGACCTCACCGTCCCCTACGGCGACCGTGGTGGCGTCGTCATCGAGCCAATGCTTACCGATCAATGGTACGTCGATGCCAAAACCCTGGCCAAACCCGCCATCGAAGCGGTCGAAAACGGCGACATCCAATTTGTCCCGAAAAACTACGAGAACATGTACTTCAGCTGGATGCGCGACATCCAGGACTGGTGCATCTCCCGCCAGCTGTGGTGGGGACATCGCATTCCGGCCTGGTACGACGCCGAAGGCAATGTCTTTGTTGGCCACGACGAAGCCGAAGTGCGCGCCCAGAACCATCTGGCCGACGACGTTGAACTGATGCAAGACAACGACGTCCTCGACACCTGGTTCTCTTCCGCCCTGTGGACCTTCGCCACCCTCGGCTGGCCCAACACCGACGACAAAGAAGTCGCCCGTCGCCTGGCTGACTTCCACCCCACCGATGTACTGGTTACCGGCTTCGACATCATCTTCTTCTGGGTTGCCCGCATGATCATGATGACCATGCATTTTTGCAAAGACGATGCTTCATCGAAAACCCCAGGCAAGCCACAAGTTCCGTTCAAAACCGTCTACGTCACCGGCCTGATCCGCGATGAAGTCGGCCAGAAAATGTCCAAATCCAAAGGCAACGTCCTTGACCCACTGGACATGATCGACGGCATCAGCCTCGACAAACTGATGGAAAAGCGCACCGGTAACATGATGCAGCCACAACTGGCGGAAAAAATCGGCAAGCGCACCCAAAAAGAATTCCCCGACGGTATCGCCCCCCACGGCACCGACGCCCTGCGCTTCACCCTGGCTGCCATGGCCTCTACCGGTCGAGACATCAACTGGGACATGAAACGCCTGGAAGGTTACCGCAACTTCTGTAACAAACTGTGGAACGCCTCGCGCTACGTCATGCTCTCCATTGCTGGAGAAGAAGCCGTCGAAGCCGCAGCAGCCAACAACACCAGCATCGCCATTACCGACGACATGCTGGCGGCTTGTGGTGCCACCGGTGAGCCTGCCGCATTATCACTGGCCGACCGCTGGATCATCTCGCGCCTGCAACGCGCCGAAGGCGAAGTACGCCGCCACATGGATCAATACCGCTTCGACATGGCCGCCCAGGCGCTGTACGAATTCATCTGGAACGAATACTGCGACTGGTATCTGGAACTGTCCAAGCCGGTACTGTGGGACAAAAACGCCAGCGCCGAAACCCGACGCGGCACCCTCGGCACCCTTGTACGCGTACTGGAAGCAACCCTGCGCCTGGCCCACCCGATCATCCCCTTCATCACCGAAGCGGTATGGCAACAGGTGAAAGACCTGGCTGGCAAAGGCGGCCCAGACGCCACAGCAACCATCATGCTGGCGGCCTACCCGGCACCCCAGGACGCCCTGATCGACACCGCAGCCGAAGCCGACATTGAATGGCTACAAGGCGTCATTACCGCCGTACGTAACATTCGCGCAGAAATGAACATCGGCCCCAGCAAAGAACTCGACGTACTGCTGAAAGACGGCGACGACGAAGACTTCCGCCGCGCCGACGAAAACCAGACCTTCCTCGCCAAGCTCGCCAAACTCAGCAACATCACCTGGGTTAACGACGGCGACACCATCCCCATGGCCACTACCCAACTGGTTGGCCAAATGGAAGTACTGGTGCCCATGGCAGGCCTGATCGACAAAGACAAGGAAATCGCTCGCCTGAACAAAGAAGCAGAACGCCTGGAAAAAGAAATCGGCCGCATCAGCAACAAACTGAACAACGACTGTCTCTTATACACATCTGACGCTGCCGACGAA
>CAJXTI010000073.1 GCA_913061185.1 uncultured Oceanobacter sp. | reverse complement strand
CACACCAAACAGGTCACACCAAACAGGTCACACCAAACAGGTCACACCAAACAGGTCACACCAAACAGGCTGCGTAGCAGGCTCGCAGGATGCCAATAGCCGAAGGCGTATTGCATCAAAATGTCTTTTTAATCACCACGACGATTTATTGGCTTGGCAACAATCAATCCAGCCGCTTCTTAAACCTCACCGAGGCAAACAGCAACCCGACCACGGTAAATGCCAGCAACCACAGCATATCAAAGGTCTGTCCGGTCAGGCTGGCACCTCTCAGCACAATGCCACGAATCAGCCGCATAAAATGCGTGGCAGGCAGGGCTTCGGCAATCCATTGTGCCGGTTCCGGCATCGCATCGTAGGGGAACATAAAGCCGGATAATAAGATTGACGGCATTAAAATAAATACCGTCATCTGCATCGCCTGTAACTGCGTTTTGGTTATCGTGGAAATGACCAGGCCAATGGTCAGGCTGGCACTGATAAACAGCAACGCAGCCATCATCAGAGTGAGCAGTCCACCGCGTACCGGAACAGAAAACACCAGGTGTCCGATGCCAAGAATAATGCCGACCTGTATAAGTCCCACCAGGATATAAGGAATCACCTTGCCAACCATTAATTCCAGAGTGTGTACCGGCGTGGTGATCAGAAATTCCATGTTGCCGTGCTCCCGTTCACGCACGATGGCGGCAGAGGTAAACATAATCATGGTCATGGTCAGAATAATGGCCAGCATTCCCGGTACGATATTCACCGCGCTGCGTTGTTCCGGGTTAAAATATTGCACCAGTTCAAAGTGTGGTACCGGCAGTGTATAAGCCTGATTGCTCAGTTCATTAAACGGCATATTACGTAAAGCCCGCAGGCTGGCGCTGATCATGGTATCTGAACCATCAACCAACCATTGACCCACGGCTTGCAGCGGATTATCCGGCCCGTAGTGGATGCGTGTGTTGCCGGGAAAATCCGGCTGGCTGAGCAGGCGTCTGCTCATATCGGCCGGCAGGTAGAGTACGGCTTTGACTTCCCCCTGGGTGATGGCCTGTTCCGCCTCGGCCAGCGAATGATAAACACGGCGGAAATTAACCGCCTGTGACGCTTCCAGCGCCTGCACCAGGTAGCGGCTGTAACTGGACTGGCTGAGATCCAGTAAACCGGCCTGAACATGGCGCACATCGGTATTGATGGCATAGCCGAATAACATCAGCTGCATCAGCGGAATCATCACAATCATGCCGAAGGTCATGCGGTCGCGTGACAGTTGCCGCAGTTCTTTGCTGACGATAGCCCAGGTTCGCAACAGGCTGAGGCGTACTGAATCAGCCCACATGACGGCCCCCGGTAGCCACAACAAATACGTCTTCCAGACTGGGGCGTACCTGTTCCAGTGGCCGTTGTCCGGTCCATTGCGCCAACCACTGCAACGGAGCATCAACATCATTATCGACCAGTACCCGTAAACGGGTGCCGAGCTGGGCAGCGGAAACGATTTGTTTATGTTGCAGCAGCTGTTGTTTTAATTCACGTAAATCCTCGCCGCCGACTTCAATGACCTGGGCACCCATGGTCTGCATCAATTGTTGCGGCGACCCGTCAGCACGTTTAACGCCGTGCTCCAAAATCGCCAGCGCATGGCAGCGTTCAGCTTCGTCCATATAGTGAGTGGAAACCAGAATCGTGGTGCCGTTATAGCTGAGGTCGAACAAGTGCTCCCAGAATTCGCGCCGGTTTTCCGGATCAACCGCGGAAGTAGGTTCGTCAAGAAACAGCATATCCGGGTAATGCAGGGTCGCAGCCGCCAGTGCCAGACGTTGTCTCTGACCACCACTGAGAGACCCGGCCAGCTGTTTTTTATGTGCATCCAGTTCGTACAGCGCGATCAGTTCGCTGACCCGAGCGCGACGGCGTCGACTGCCAAAGCCGTATATCTCGCCGACAAAATTGAGGTTCTCAAACACACTCAAATTATCGTACAGCGAGAATTTCTGCGTCATATAGCCAATATGCGGGCGCAGGGATTCAGCCTGTTGCGGCAGCTGTCGTCCAAGTACCTGAATATCGCCTTCGGTCGGACTGAGTAAACCAGTCAACATGCGGATCGAGGTGGATTTACCACAGCCGTTGGGGCCCAGAAAACCGTAAATACTGCCCGTTGGAATACTCAGGTCAAGGTGATCTACCGCAACCGCGTCGCCAAAAGTGCGTGTCATCTGATGGGTTTCGATCGCCAGATCAGCAGCCGCATAAGTTGCGGCAGAACGGGTTGTGGTCATGGCAACATCACTTCCAGTGTGCGACCGCTTGGCAGTGTTTCGATTTGCTGCAAAGCTTCGCCCTCAAATACGATATCGGTGAGGTACATCAATGCTGCACGGTCACGTTCGTTGAGTGCGTAATAGGGCGTAAACGCCGGTTGCGAACGGATACTGCGGATAACACCGTCAAGCGGCTGTGCCAGACCATCTATCTGAACACTGACATGACTGCCGGGTGTTAAACCAGTCAGCCGGTTTTGCGGTAGATAGACCCGGGCGTAGGGATCGCTGTTGCTCAGCAGGGTAACAAGAATACTGCCGGCGCTGATGCGATCGCCGCGATGCCAGGGCAGAATATCCACCACACTATCGGCAGGAGCCTGCAGCGTTAATTCCTGTAATGAACGCCGGGCGTTATCTAACTGCGCCTGAGCGGTAGCGACAGCTGCACGGGCTTGAGCCAGCTGCTCCGGGCGGGTGCCATTGGTCAGTTCACGTTGCTGCTGCAGTGCCTGATCCAGTGCTGCGCTGGCGCTGTCCCGACGGGCAGTAGCGCTATCAACGTCGGCTTGTCCGGTCAGATTCTGCTGCCGCAATGCTGTTGCCCGCTGCCATTGTTGTTGTGCCTCCAGCAGGCTGGCGTTGGCACCTTCCACGCGGGCCTGGGCACTGGCAAGTTCTTCCTGCCGAGCACCATTCGTCCGTTCACTCAGATAGGCGTTTGCCTGATCCAGCTGTGCCTGTTGCACACGAACACTGGCTTCCGCATGGGTGCTGTCCAGACTTAACAACACCTCACCGGCACGAACCACTTGCCCTTCGTGAACGCGAATATCCGTAATGATTTCGCTAGCGGGTGCGGTAAGGGTAAGGCGCTCCCGCTCCAGAGTACCCATCGCCCGGCCACTGTCGTCGGAACTGCAGCCGTTGAGGAGCAAGCCCCCCAGACAGGCCAACATAAGTGCGAGATGGCGCATCATAAGCGAGGAGCCTTTATTGTAGTGGCTGTCGTTGCTGTAGTGGCTGTCGTTGCTGATGCACTCGGGGTATCAGCTCCCGCCGTCTTGAGCAAACCATGGTGCAGCAGCTGGCTGTTATGCACCGCCAGCTTTTGCAGTCTTTCCGGTGTTGGGCTAAAACCGAATTGCTCCATCACGATCGGTGGTGCGATCAGAGGGAATATAGTCAAACTAAAAAATGACAGCCGCGCCAGTTCCGGATCAACCCCCTGTTGCAATCGTCCGCTCTCCGCCAGAGCAGATTGTACCCAGTGCCTGGAAAGCGCAATCACATCACCCAGAATCGATTGCATAATACGGAACGGTTCACTGTCATCAGGATCACTCAGTAAACGCATCACCAATCGCGGCAGTGCCGGGTTCGGGGCAATCACAGAGTGGTAATAAAGTCCGATCAGGGTATCAATATCATCGTCATTGCGGATTTGTGCAGCTTCGCGAAAGCCTTGTAAAGCAGGCTCTACCGTTTCCCGCAACATGGCTTCCAATAACCCCGCCTTGCTACTGAAATAATAGCGGATCAGCCCGGCATCAACCCCCGCACAACAGGCAATCTGGCGTACCGATACCTGACGGTATGGCTGACTGACAAAGCAGTCGCGCGCGGCATTCAGTAAGTGTTGACGATTACTGGTGGTATCCTCGCCAGTGTTTGCGCCTTTTCCTTTCGGACGGCCTGGCCGGGAGGGTGATGCGGGTGTCGGACTGGACATAGCGACTGGCTCTGAGTTCCACAACTGAGGAATATACTAAGCGCAGAGCCAGTAGATAGGCAGAAGAATAATTCCGCAATGTCTGGCGAATGAAGAAATACTGGTTCTGGATCAGGTTTTCACAGCAATCAGGCAGACCTCACCACAAACGATCGAGAGAGAAACAAAGCGCCAGCAGCCAAAAAGTCCGTGGCGCTCTGCGGTCGAGTCAGATCAGCGGGGGCCTCGTGGTGTACGTGGGCGATCTTCACGCGGCTTGGCTTCGTTAACACGTAACGCCCGGCCATGGAGATCGGTATTATTCAACGCTTCGATGGCGGCCGTTGCGGCTGCATCATCCGCCATTTCGACAAAACCAAACCCTTTGGAGCGGTTGGTTTCACGATCCATAACCACCGTCGCTCGCCCTACTGCTCCGAACCCGGAAAACAACTCAGACAAATCTTCTTTGGTTGCGGAGTAAGGCAAATTGCCCACATAAATATTCATACTCAGATTCCAGCCAACGAGGTTGTGATTTGTTCGTCCTACACCCGCAAACAATTCAAATCACAACATCATTTGGAGGCGATAAACCAGCTTCCCCGCCGGGTCTACAATCACGCAGATTATTGAGCAGTCATAACAAAGTCAAAGAAGTTTTTATGACAATTTACCGGCTGTCACAAAGGCCCACAATGGCGATAAAAAGCCCTATAACAGTCCTGATAACACAGAATCTGCACGCCAACTGTCCTTCAACCGGGCTGAGTTTTGCTTGCAAAACATCAGTTATCATTCGGTTTAAGCCACCCTGCTGTGTTGGCCATAACCAGTTCCACCATCATGCGGATATGATCCTCACGGTCATTGAGGCAAGGAATGTAGTGGTACTCGCGACCACCCGCTTCGAGATACAAGTGGCGATTTTCAACATCCAGTTCTTCCAGGGTTTCCAGACAATCAACGGCAAACGCCGGGCTGATAATATCCACCCGCCCGGCCTTTTCTGCCCCCCACGCTTTGAGCGTATGGTCGGTATAAGGCTTGACCCACTCTTCCCGACCAAAGCGCGACTGAAAGGAACAGATCCACTGCTCTGGTTGCAAACGCAGTTCAGCAGCCAACAAGTGCGCCGTCTCCCGACACTGTGCCGGATAAGGATCACCGTTATCTTCATACCGTTGCGGAATCCCATGAAACGACATCATCAAACGATCACCACGGCCATGGGCCTGCCAATAATCCCGCACCGACTGAGCCAGCGCCTGGATATACAAAGGATGGTTATAGTAACTGTTGATCCAGCGCATACCGGGCAGATGTGGGCAGGCTTTTAACCCTTTAGCCAGCCGATCAAACACAGCCGCCGTTGTAGAAGCGGAATACTGAGGATACAAAGGCAGTACCAGCATATTGCTAACGCCACTCTGACGCAGGCTTCTGCCTGCCTGTTCCATATCCGGCTGGCCATACGTCATGGCAAGAGCAACCGGAATCTCACAGTCATACTGCTGGCTCAGTGCCTTTTTTAAGGCTTGCTGCTGTAACAGCGAAAAATGCATCAACGGTGAACCATCGTCACGCCAAACCGACGCATAGGCCTTGGCTACCCGAGCAGGACGAATACGTAAAATCACGCCATGTAAAATCAGCCACCACAATGGCCGCGCAACATCCACCACACGAGGGTCCCACAAAAATTCCGCCAGATACTTGCGCACCGCACTGGCGGTCGGCGCCTCCGGTGTCCCCAGATTGACCAGCAGCACCCCGAACGGTGGTTGATTGGATGACATGAATATTCCTCAACAGCAGCAGTTTGTATAAGTTTTGCGTAAGTTTACCCAGCTGTTTTTTAAAGGTCATCAAAAGTCTGACAATCGCTCACTTTCGATACAGAGCTGTTAGCCAAACGTGAAGCGGTTTATAAACGAACAAAGAGTCTGAACCCGGGGGCTGATCTGGCGATATTCGAAACTGGGAAGTCATCGGAACCGTTTCGTTGAACCCTGGAAAATTGCAGGAGATTGAGTTCAATAAACAGACTGCTTCAACGCAGCTATTTGGACAACTGGGTTGCAAACCACCGATCCGTCACTCCTTTGGAGAAAACTCCATCTTTACAAAGTTTGGGAGGTTTTTCTACAGCCTGAACGCCAGCAGCAGGGGCGCGACGTCAGGAGCGTCCCTTGCCTGCATTTGTTAGATTCAATCATTCGTGACCTTCCTCACGAATTTACGAATAAGGTGCTTATCGTTAACATCAGCAAATAAACGTTTTATTGCCTCATCATAAGGCTCGGAAAATTTCATAAATTTCTTCCCGTAAACGCCATACTGGCAATCCTTTTGTTTATTCTCAAGATCTCGTAGTATTAAACGCACTTTCTCAAACGCCTCAACATATCTGAGTGCAATCCTAGGCAAGTCTCGGGTCTTTATATTAGATATGATATACCTGTGTATTACGCGATTTCTTAACTCATACAAGGAATTCAGCTCTTCGTGGTCATTGTCTTTAATTACATTATACTTAAGAGCATTATCATATATTTTTCGCTCCATCAATCCTCGCTCATCTTCTGCTTGAAAAAGATATTTTATTGGGATCTCGTCCGTCTGATTCTTCAGTTGGATGGCGATGACTATGCTCAACCTCAGAAATGCATCAATCTGATTAGCAGAAACGGCAATCACTTCCACAAACGAATCTGATTCTATGGCGTTATCCAGAAGGTCGTACGATGCAGCCAACGATCCTTGGAATCGATCAAACTTTTCCATATCAGAGGCAAACTTTCGGTCTCCAGGAGGGACAATAACCACAGATTTTAGAATTTTTTCAACATAAGCGGAGCTCTTCATTTATTTGTTCATCGTTATCGAGACTTGCATCATGGATATATTTACCGATTAAAGCCTGATCTGCTGAAGCCCCATAAAACATGTGAACACAGAACTCTGAATCATCCATCCTAGAAGGTTGCCATCTAAGCTCTGGCACACCACTCGGATACTTATCTGCAAGTTTAGGTGCTATTTCCTCTAGTGGATAACAGCTAATCTGAAAACACCCGTTAGCGTTTTCATAGGGCTGAAAGCTGTATGGGGACTTTTCCTCTTCGCCTTCCACAACAGGGTTGTAGTATTGCCACTCTGTTGGAATTTGAATCAGGAATATCCCGTTGGGCTCTGTCCAATGTTTCATTCAGGATTCCTGCGAAAAATCTAATGCCCGCAGCACGCGCAGCTTTGTAGTGGAGGCGAAGCCGCAACGGAAAAGCTGTCGCCGTGCCTGCGTTTGTTAGCCCTATGGATAGTTTTCAAACACAACGGTTCCATCGGCTGGCGCTCGAGATGTCCTGGACGAACGCAACCTTATTCCCGTCGGGATCGATAACTTCGATCATTTTAATGATGCCCGGATACTCTACCACCTCGCAGTACGGCACGTTCGCCTCGGCGCACGTTCTGCATTGGGCCTCGATGTCGTTTACACCGACTATGGCCGTTGAAGTACCTGCTCTCTCAGAATCAACGGTTACCTGAAGCCAGGCGCTATCGGCAAGTTGCCACTCCGCTACGCCTTCCACTGGGATCATATCGCGTTCCGGCCGAGCAGATTGGCATACCACCTGACTGCCTCGTCTTGATTCCTGACCGATAGAACTGCAAACACGCTATTTATGTTTGAACTGGACATACACTCTCCTTTTGCATTTGATTCAGGGCCGGCGACTAACGAGTCTGTAGAAAAACCTGTTTCTAACCCGTTTTTCCCGCCAACCGCTCGTGCTTTGTTATTTATTTTCGATTGCCGGTTTTTATCGGCCACCATTTGTTTATTCTGTGTTTTCAGCCTTTGGTCGTCTATAAGCCAAATACCATATCGCTTTCCTTGCCTGTTCTAAGGCTGTATTAATTCTGTTTTACGGGCTTAGATGCCCATATTTCGCCAGTTTTTCTACATTATGCACCAGGCAATACAGTTGCCATTGTCCCTGTACTTTGATTTTTCCTCTCAGGCTGAAGCGGTTCAGTCTTTTGTTGGTGCCGATGTTGCCGAAGACCGGTTCGACAACGGACATCCGGTGGCTGTAGATTTGTTTGCCGTGGGGGCTGTCGACTCGATGTTTCATCCAGTCGGTGTAGCTCGGTAGAGTTTGCCGTATTTCTCTTTTTGATGAGCAAACTTGGGATCATGGCTTCGGAACTGGTTGTCTGGGATGTAGGCGTCGATCTGCTTTTCGTGTAGGTATTATCTACCATCGATACACTTGGCTTTAAGGTGCATAACGCTTGCAATAAGGCGCTCCACGATTAACTTACCAATCGCACCGAACTCCGAACCCAATATGCCGAGTGTAACGGGGCACCTTGATTGCCTTTGTTACAAGCAAGATAACTCACTGAACTTGCTTGCCGCCAAGACGAGTCCACCTGTTTCAGGACGGTGAGCAGCATTCCGTAAATCTGTTCACTTGTGTGATTGACCCGACATATTCGCCGATTACAATGGCTGCCAATCTTACCAGGCGCTCGCTGTGCACAAAGGGTATGCGTACAGCAGAGATCGCCTTTTTACAGGAAGCATGCACCATGACCTACTGCGTCGCACTGAAAGTCGAGAACGGACTGGTTTTAACATCCGACTCCCGCACCAATGCCGGTGTTGACCATATCGCCAGCTTCCGCAAACTGCATGTTCTCGAAGTACCGGGAGAGCGGGTTATTTTCCTGCAAAGTGCTGGCAATCTGGCCACCACCCAAAGTGTCATTACGCTGTTGCAAACCACCATACGCAACGCCGAACGCCACGCACTGAATGTGCCGACCATGTTTGATGTCGCCGAGCTGGTGGGCAAAACCATAAGAGAAGTGATCAAGCGCGATCAGGGGCAGTCCCAAGGTGTCGATTTCAGCTGCAGCATGCTGGTGAGTGGGCAGATCAAGGGCGAACCGCACCGCTTGTTTAACGTCTATTCGCAAGGCAATTTTATTGAAGCCGGAGAAGACACCCCCTATTTTCAGGTGGGCGAAAGCAAATACGGCAAACCGATACTGGATCGTATTATTAACTTCAATACACCGCTTGATCGCGCCATGCTTTGCAGTCTGATCTCGATGGACTCAACTCTGCGCAGCAATCTGTCTGTGGGGATGCCACTGGATCTGGTTTGCTACCATACGGGCGGCATGAAAAATCCAGGGCTGATCCGTCTTCAGGAAGACGACGAGATGTTCCATCAAGTGCAAATAGCCTGGTCTGAAGGCATCAAGGAACTGTTTGACAACCTGCCGCTGTTAACCAGTGACGTCTGTCAACCGGTAGAAGAAGCATAAAAAAACCCTCACTGGCACAGCCAGTGAGGGTTTTTAAATAACCGGAGTCGGCCGATAAGCCGGGTTCTGTCTTGGACAATCATTCATCTAGGCCAGCAATTGCTCACTGGCTCAAGCGACCTACCCGTTCCCAGCGCGGGCCGCGCCTGTAGGGAACCTATTTGGTCTTGCTTCGGGTGGAGTTTACCGTGCCACGAACTGTTGCCAGACGCGCGGTGCGCTCTTACCGCACCCTTTCACCCTTACCTGATCCACCTTTTTACAAGAAAAAGGGGCCATCGGCGGTTTGCTCTCTGCTGCACTGGTCGTAGGCTCACGCCTCCCAGGCGTTACCTGGCACCCTGCCCTTTGAAGCCCGGACTTTCCTCCCCCTGTATGCCGAAACACACAAGCGACGACTGTCTGGCCGACTCCAGCGCGGAGACTATCATAAAAATGTCATGTAACGCACCAGCTAGTCGCTGCTAGTCGCTGCACAGGCAACAAACCCTGGCCCGGACAAGCTGCTGACCTGGAACTGACCTGGAACAGAGCGAGGAGCGGCTAGGCATCCTTCCAATCAAGCGCTTTTTGATACAGCTCTTTTTTATTTTCGCCGGTCAGTTCAGCAATGATCGCCGCTGCTTTTTTTGGTGGCAGCTCCGCCAGCAACAATTTGAACAGCCGTTCGGTATCGATTTCAGAAGCCGGTGCAGGCGCTGGATTCCCCGTCACCATCACCACAAACTCACCTTTTTGATGGTCATCATGGCTGGACAGCTGGGCGTGAATCTCCATCAAAGTGCCCCGATAAAAACTCTCGAAGGTTTTGGTCAGCTCCCGCGCCACCACGGCTTCTCGTTGATCACCGAGCACGTCGGACATATCTTCAAGGGTATTGAGAATCCGGTGTTTGGCTTCATAAAACACTAGGGTGCAGGTGTCTTGGGCAATGGCGCGCAGACGCTCTTTACGGCCACTGCTTTTATGCGGCAAAAACCCTTCAAAGGTAAACCGGTCTGTCGGCAAACCGGCCGCCGACAACGCCGTAATCATGGCACTGGCACCCGGAATCGGCACCACCTTGTGGCCAGCCTGACGCAGCGCCTGTACCAGTGGATAACCGGGATCAGAAATCAATGGCGTACCGGCATCGGATACCAGGGCGATATCACGGCCCTGATCCAGGTGATCCATCACCTGCTGAATACGGTCACGTTCATTGTGATCGTGTACCGATAACATGGGCTTGCGCAGGCCCAGGTGCTGGAGCAATCTCTGGGTATGTCTGGTATCCTCGCAGGCAATTAAATTCACGGCACCCAGCACCTGACGGGCCCGTTCGGTCAGGTCAGCCAGGTTGCCTATTGGCGTTGCCACGACGTACAGCGTGGCGCTAACAGAATCGGGAAGAGAGCTCATGCGGGGAAATACACCTGGGGTATGGAAATTCTTGGCGACCGCAACAGCGGTGATGCTGTTAGGTATTGCCGGGTGCGCTACTGCTCCTCCACACACCTCAGAAAAGGCCGTTCAGCCTGTTCAGGTCAGTAATGCCGAGCTGCTGCAACGCGCGGGTTCAGCGATTGAAAGGGGCGAGTTTGGCAACGCCAGCCAGTATTTGCAACAGCTGGAGCAACGCAAGCTGAGTAATAGCGAGCGTATTGATCAGCTGCTGGTCGCCACCGTGCTGGCGCTGAAGTCCGAACAACCCGACAGCGCCGAATATTCTCTTGAACGACTGCAGTCCTTGCGAGACCAGGCAACGCCCTCTCAAGACGCTCGCATCAGTTTACTGCGCGCCACCTGGTATGGTCAGCGCGGAGAACATTACGCGGCAGTGCGAGAACGGGTATTTATTGCCCCGGTACTGCAAGGCACGCTGGCCAACAGTAACCATGAAGCCATCTGGAACCAGTTGATGGCCATGTCGGAAGAAGAGCTGAATGACAAGAGTGCTCAAAATACCGGCACGGAACTGGGACAATGGCTGGAGCTGGCGATACTGACCCGACATTCCGGCCTCAGCCTTGATGATCAAATCGCAGCATTGGAACAATGGCGCAGCCGTAACCCGCTGCACCCGGCTGCTCGCCAATTGCCGGGCAGTCTGGCGTACCTGTCGACACTTGCCGCCCAACGCCCGGAACGTGTTGCCCTCATGTTGCCATTGTCTGGTCCATTGGCAGCTTCCGGGCAGGCAATTCGGGACGGATTTCTGGCCGCCTACTATCAGGCGCTGGAAAAAGGACAAGCGACCCCAGAACTCACCATGCTCGACAGCCAAGGGGCAGAATCGGTCGATCAGGGATACGCCGAAGCGCTAATGACCGGTGCTCAATGGATTGTCGGGCCAGTCAGCAAGCAAGAAGTCGTGACGCTGGCACAGCGCCCCGAACTGGCGATTCCCACACTGGCGCTGAACTATGGTGACCCAAGCCCCAACAACGAAGCCAGCACACCGGCTAATCTGTATCAATTTGGCCTGGCCCCGGAAGATGAAGCTATTCAGGTGGCCGAGCAAGCCTGGGCAGATGGTCATCGCCGGGCACTGGTGATGATTCCTGAAGGCCCCTGGGGCGAGCGAATTTTTACCGCTTTCCGGGATCACTGGCTGGCACTGGGCGGCGAACTGGGCGAGACCCGTTTTTACACCAGCCAGAGCGATTACAACCCGGATATCAAGGCACTGCTGAACGTCGACGACAGCGCTAGCCGCAATCGGCTAATGCGCCAGTTATTACGTCAATCAACCGAATTTGAACCCCGTCGCCGTCAGGATGTCGACTGGGTATTCCTCGTTGCCCAGCCACAGCAAGCGCGCCAGATCAAACCAACACTGGCATTCAACTTCGCTGGTGATCTGCCCGTTTACGCCACCTCACACGTTTACAGCGGCCAACCCGACCCCAACCATGATCGCGACCTGAACGGCATCCGGTTTTGCGACCTGCCCTGGGTATTGGAAGGTGGTCAGCTTTACAACCAGGTAGAAAAAAACAGTGACAGCGGCCAGGGGCCGTATCTGCGCCTGTATGCGCTGGGGGTTGATGCCTATCGCCTGTTACCACGCCTGCCGCAACTGCAAGCCTTCCCGGACAACCGCCTTGATGGAGAGACCGGGAGCATCCAACTGGATGCCCAGCGCCGCATCCATCGGCAAAGTGAATGCGCCATTTTCCGCTCTGGCCGCCCGGCACTGCTGAGTCAGCAGTAGCAGTCTTCCAATGGCCATTCACCAGGTTTCCCGCCGCGCCATGGGCCAGCAAATAGAAGCAGCGGCTGAACAGTTTTTACGGGGACACGGGCTAGAATTTGAAGCCCGTAATTATTACACTCGCCGCGGCGAAATTGACCTGATCTTTCGCCACAACAACGTACTGGTATTTATCGAAGTGCGTTATCGCAAACGGAATTCTTATGGCTCCGGGGCAGAAACGGTAACCGTCAGCAAACAACAGAAACTGCGCCTGGCCGCCGAACACTACCTGCAACAGCAGTATGCCCAACCGTTACCAGACTGCCGTTTTGATGTGTTGTCCGGCTGTGGCGACCCGGTAACATTCGACTGGATACAAAACGCCTTCTGAATCTTGCTGTATTTGATAATCAATTCACCCTCGAGCCTTGGTCTTATCCCGATTGATGCATTACCATTGTCGGCTTCTGATGACGGAGAACCACCGTGCAAGATCGCATCATCAGCCATTTTGGCAACAGTATTGAAACCAAGGCGCTCGCCGCTGAGCAACTGCCCCCCTTTATCGAACGAGGCGGTCAGACGATGGTGAATGCCATTCTCGGTGGCAACAAGATTCTCAGCTGCGGCAACGGTGGATCAGCCGGAGATGCCCAGCATTTTTCCTCCGAGCTGCTCAACCGTTTTGAACGCGAACGTCCAGGGCTGCCCGCGTTCGCTCTGACCACCGACTCATCCACCATGACGTCGATTGCCAACGACTACAGCTACAACGAAATCTTTTCCAAGCAGATCCGGGCACTGGGCAACAAGGGCGATATTCTGCTGGCGATATCCACCAGTGGTAACTCGGCCAACGTAGTGCAGGCTATTCAAGCAGCCCATGAACGGGAAATGACCGTCATTGCCCTATCAGGAAAAGACGGCGGCGATATGGCCTCGCTGCTGACCACAGACGATGTTGAAATCCGCGTGCCATCGACAGTGACTGCCCGCATACAGGAAGTCCACTTGTTGGTGATTCACTGCCTCTGCGACTACATCGACTGCTCACTGTTTGGCGAAGAATAAAACAGCCGTTAAAAAATAAAGGCTATCAGCATTAGCATTGTTGATAGCCTTAGCCTTAGGTGGACTTAGCCTTGGGTGAACTTAGTTAGATAGCCTTAGATAGCCTTAGATAGCCTTACCTGGCCCAAAAACCATCATTCGCCCCCCTGCTCGCAGGATGCCAATAGCCGCTACCTTTTAAATCACCGCGACTAAATCACCACAACTCAACGACTCACCACGACGGCTATTTGATAGGGAGCGAGACCCTGCGCTTAATGCGCATTGTCTGAAAATAGGCATCAGTCATCTTTCAGACGGTTAATCCCCAGCGCCTTGAGCGTGTACTTCTCGAACACAGGCTCACTGGAGCCGGTTTTCATTTTACGAATAAAGTACTTTTCAAACGCCACCTTGGCCAGATGCACCCATTTACCCTGCTTAAACCAGGTCACATTACGCGGTGGAATCTGCGGAATCGCCACAAACGCCGCCCCCGTATCCCCCATATCGGCCAGACAAATCGCCGCCCAAGTACCCTTTGCATCCGCAACACCGCCTTCCAAATCGGCATGCAAATTGTGAGCGATCGCCGTCATCATCGACTCAATCATATAACCGGTTTTTGGCGTACCGGTAGGCACTGGCGTCACCTCCACCGGTGGAATAGCCACACAGACACCCGCCGCAAAGATATTCTTCCAAGTCGGATTACGCTGGAACTCATCAATAATCACAAAACCTTTCGGATTCACCAGCCCCTCGACCGCAGCCACCGGATCAACACCAACAAACGACGGCAACATCATCGAATGTTTGAACGGCACCTCATGCTGCTGCTTCAGAGAACCATCGTCATTCAGCTCATCCACATACATCATGCCCGCTTCCACCCGCGTCACGCTGGCATTGGTAATCCACTTGATATGGCGGTTACGCAACTCGCTTTCCAGCATCGACTTGGAATCGCCCACCCCACCCAGACCCAAATGGCCGATATAAGGCTCGCTGGAAATATACGTCATCGGCACCCGGTCACGAACCTTACGCTTGCGTAATTCAGTCTCCAGAATAAAAGCATACTCATACGCCGGGCCAAAACACGAAGCCCCCGGCATGGCTCCAACCACTACCGGCCCTGGCTCATCTATCAGTTGATCAACGTCGTCACGACAGGCTTCCGAATGATCCAGCGTACAAACCGACTGGGTAAAACCACCGTGAGGCCCGGCACCTTCGATAGCCGCAAAATTAAGCTTTGGCCCGGTGCAAATCACCAGATAATCGTAAGACTGCTGCGAACCATCCTTCAACGTCAGGCTATTCTTATCCGGCTCGATCGCCGTCACCGACGACGCAATAAACTCGATGCCCTTCTTTTCCAGATAAGGACGAATCGGAAAACTGATTTCAGGACGTTCGCGCCAGCGCACAGCAATCCAGGGATTGGACGGCACAAACTGGAAATCTTCCCGCTCATTAATCACCGTCACCTGATGACCCTTGCCCAACAGCTCACGAATTTCATACGCACCGGCCATACCGCCAGTGCCTGCGCCCAATACGATGATTCTCGCCATGCTCAGCCTCACTTCTTGTTGTGTATCTTGTTGTGTGTCGATAGCTAGGAGCCTGTCTAGCTCAGGTCTGCTCTACTGCGGAAAAGCTGGATTTGGCTCTTTTTACGCAAATTCTTGGTAAACAGAATCACTATTCGCCTCACATTCGCGTAAACATCGCGCCAACCAGTCTTGCACTCGCAACGAACGCCCAAGTCCGACAGGCTCCTAGAGATAGCAACAGCGAGGCCAATATTCCCGTACAGGAATATTTAAAATTTACAGCAAAAAAATAATTAATAAAATCAGCAGCTTGGCAGCTAGCCACCAAGAGACACAAAACGCTTCACAAAAAAAAATGACCAGACAGAACCAGGCAATCGCTGAAACGAGCCAATCGACTGCCACTATTTTCAGCGGCCTGCCAAAAATGACAGTCCGAATAATAGCCTGCGTGACGGCTGATTTGAGGTACAGATACAGCCGCCCGAACGTACCGCTACCACCGGCAGAAGTCTGCATCAATCCGGTGCCGAAAGATGCTGATCAGGCGACAATCGAAAAAGGCGTGAACTTCCCAACGTTGCCACGGG
>CAJXTI010000072.1 GCA_913061185.1 uncultured Oceanobacter sp. | reverse complement strand
GAGATTTCTGCCTGTCTCGTGGGCTCGGAGATGTGTATAAGAGACAGATCCTCTATGGATAACTGCCGACTCTCCAACCCAGCGAGTAGGGGCAGAGCCACTGGCGGCGTTTGATCAGGTTCAACATGAACTACCCATGTTGTCGTTGGATAACGCCATGAACGCGGAAGAGTTTGCTGCGTTTTATCAGCGTATCCGCGATCGCCTGAAAACGACGGACGAGATTGAACTGGTTTGCGAACCGAAACTGGATGGCCTGGCCGTCAGTTTGCTTTATGAGCAGGGCAAGCTGGTACGGGCAGCAACCCGAGGTGATGGCCAGACCGGCGAAGACATCACCCGTAACGTACGTACCATCAACAACGTACCCTTACGCCTCCAGGGTGACGCCTGGCCGCGACGTATTGAAGTGCGTGGTGAAGTGTACATGCCCAAAGCCGGGTTCGAGGCCTACAACGCCAAAGCCAGGGCTGCGGACGAAAAAGTGTTTGCCAACCCGCGTAATGCGGCGGCTGGCTCACTACGTCAGCTTGACGCTCGTATTACCGCCAAACGGCCGCTGGAATTCTGTGCTTACAGCATCGGCATCGTGTCGGATGAATTTGGGCTGGCAACGACACATCGCGGGATTCTGGATCAGATTCAGGGTTGGGGTATCCGCATTAACCCGGAAACCCGCACTGCGAATGGTCTGGAGCAGGCGCTCGATTGCTATCGGCTGTTAGGAGAAAAGCGCCACCAGCTGGGCTACGAAATTGATGGTTCAGTGTTCAAGGTGAATGCGCTGGCATTGCAGCAACAGCTGGGATTTGTCGCCCGCGCGCCACGTTGGGCGATTGCCTATAAATTTCCGGCGGTGGAGCAGATGACACGCTTGCTCGGGGTCGACTTCCAGGTTGGTCGTACCGGCGCAGTAACCCCGGTGGCACGACTGGAACCCGTGCATGTGGCCGGAGTGACCGTCAGCAATGCCACGCTGCATAATATGGATGAAGTGGCGCGCCTGGGTGTGCGTATTGGCGATACTGTGATTGTGCGCCGGGCGGGTGACGTGATTCCCCAGGTGGTCTCCGTGGTACTGGAGCAACGGCCGGAACACACCGATGCCATTCTGATACCGGACAGCTGCCCGGTGTGTGACTCGCTGATTGAAAAGGTGGAAGGTGAAGCCGTGGCCCGTTGTACCGGTGGCCTGGTGTGTGCCGCGCAACGCAAGGAAGCGATCAAGCACTTTGCCTCGCGCAAGGCGCTGGATGTTGAAGGCCTGGGCGATAAACTGATTGAACAGCTGGTGGCGGCCGATCTGATTGATTCCGTCGATGACCTGTTTCACCTGACGCTGGAGCAGTTGTCCGGTTTGGAGCGTATGGGGGAAAAATCGGCAACCAACGTACTGGCGGCACTCAACAAGGCCAAACAGACCACACTGGGCCGTTTTTTGTATGCGCTGGGTATTCGCGAAGTCGGCGTAGTGACTGCCCAGAGTCTGGCGGATCATTTCGGTTTTTTGCAGCGGATTATGGATGCCAGTATTGAGCAATTACTGGACGTTGCCGATGTGGGCAGCGTTGTTGCCAGTCATGTCGTCAACTTTTTTGCTGAAGCCCACAACCGTACCGTGATCGAGCAACTCAAAAACGCCGGAGTGGTCTGGCCCGAAGGGGAGCCGGTCAGAGCGGCTGCCGAAGACTTGCCACTGGCCGGGCAAACGGCCGTGATTACCGGTACGTTGACGGCGTTGTCCCGTGATGAAGCCAAAGCCCATTTACAAACCCTGGGTGCCAAGGTGACCGGCAGTGTTTCGGCCAAAACCGACTTTCTGGTAGCGGGTGAAAAAGCAGGCTCAAAACTGGCCAAGGCGACTCAGCTTGGGGTCAGCGTCTGGGATGAGACCCGGTTACTGGCCGTACTGGAAGAACATGGTATTCATGTCTGATATACATGCTGATATACATGCTGATATACATGGTAGGAGGCCCCTTGGGGCCGAATGATGTGAATGATGTCTGCTTGAGTCAATGATGGGTAAGATGGGTACGCTGATATTGGTTAACAGGGGGCAGGGATGTGAAGCGACCAGGATACGCACTCATACAGGCACGAATACAAGCACCACAGACATCGCAAGCAGTACTCGTACACAAGTTGGCCATGGCGGGTCGTGTTGGTAAACGCATCAACGCGTTTTTACTGCCGGTGTTACTCGCGGCGTTGCTTTCCGCCTGCTCCACACCACAGCCAAAAAATATCAACGACGTCTGCGCCATCTTTGATGAACAGTACGACTGGTATTCCGCATCAAAAGCAGTGGAAGATCATTATGGCATTCCCATTCCGGTCACCATGGCGTTTATTCATCAGGAATCCCGCTTCATCGGCGATAACCGGCCACCGCGCAAATGGTACTTCTGGATTATTCCCGGTGGTCGGCCATCCACGGCCTATGGTTATGCCCAGGCTCTGGATACCACCTGGCGTGAATACCAGCAAAAAACCGGCCGCTGGAGTGCCGATCGGGATGATTTTGAAGACGCCGTCGATTTTGTTGGCTGGTACAACCTCAACAGTGTCAAGCGTGCGCATATTCGCCCCAACGATGCCTATCGCCTGTATCTGGCTTATCACGAAGGCGCTGGTGGTTACTTGAAAGGCAGCTATCAGCATAAAAAATGGTTATTGGATATCGCCCGCAAGGTTGACCAGCGCGCCCGTCGTTACACCAGTCAGTTGCAACAATGCCGCG
Source organism: uncultured Oceanobacter sp. (assembly GCA_913061185.1). Taxonomy (GTDB): domain Bacteria; phylum Pseudomonadota; class Gammaproteobacteria; order Pseudomonadales; family Oceanobacteraceae; genus Oceanobacter; species Oceanobacter antarcticus. The sequence goes on along the minus strand of CAJXTI010000072.1, from coordinate 12,965 downwards.
ACTCGCTGGACGACGGCTGGTTCTGGCGTGGCCTGTTTGGGCAAGCCCCTTTTTCAGTACCCTTGTCTCCCGCTCAGCAAGCCATCGCAGCGCGGGTGTTATGGTCTCAGGCTGGATAAAGGCTGTCGTTCAGGCCGTGATCAGGCGCTTTTCCCTGCATACCCTGTTGCTTGCGCCAATTATCCAGTCGGGTATGCAACTGTTTGCCATCGAACCTCGCATTATCCGCTACGGGGGCGTAAAGGCTGGCATCCAGCTGTTGCAGTAGTGTCGCCAGCTGCGGATCATGGGCGTGTTCCGCCAGCTGATCGAGTCGCTGTATCCGGGTATCTGCCATCTCGTGGTGGAGCCAGGCCAACAGGGCGGTACGGATTGCACGGGTGTTACCCTGGTTGCATGCGGTTGTCAGACTGGACCAGCTGCCCAGGCCACCAGCTGTATGACCGCTGGTCGGTGCTGACGGTCGACGATTACGGCGCCTCCACCAGTACAGTGTCAGCAGGTTGGTACACAGCAGAATCAGCGCGAGAATCCAGCCAATCAGCCCTATTGTATTGATACCATGAATACTTTCCCGATGGCTGGCCGCCATGCCATCTGTGCTGTTCGCTACTGGTTGGCCTGACTGGGCTTGAGCGGATGCCGTCTGCGGGTAGTTGGCCCCGGCGGCTGCAAGCGTGTTGCCACCGGTTGGCGGGTTAGTGCTGGTATGAGCCGGATTCGGTAATACTGTCAGCGTGCGTGCTGGCAGGGTAGCGTATTGCAGTTGATTACTTTGGGTGTTCCACCATGGAATGCGCACTTCGGGCAGGATTACCTTGCCAGCCACGGTTGGCACCATGGCTACGGCTTGTTGAAACTGGCCGCTGATGCCGTTATCACTGACGTCATCATGGTACTCCGACTGATCTGGATACTGCTTCAGGCCGGTGGGTTGCGGCAAATCCGGCAAGACGATCTGACTGGCCGACATCCTTTCTGTATTGATAGTCAGCGTTCGCGTAATCGGTTCTCCAACCTGCCATTGCTCCGGGTCGGCACTGAACTGTTCTGTCAGGCTGAGCTGATGCGCGGGTAGCCAGGGAGCAGTAGGGTAGGTGGCAGGAATCGGCAGAATCTCCAGTTCGAGCGGCCGCGTGACGGCGGAAATCATGGTGCGTTTACCACCCCAGGGATCGCCGCTGTTTTGCACAATGCCGACGGCCTGGAAGCGTTGACCGGGTATCACCAGCTTGCCGGCTTTTTCCGGGTAAATAACGTAACGCCGCTCATAAACGCCGACCCGTTCGCCGTTGAGCATACTGGTGTATTGTTTGGGTTCGCCGAGCATTTCGACGCGGGCGTCTTCAACATCAAGGTCGCTGAGATTGGCATCGCGATGGTTCACCCGGTAGTAGAGTTTCTCGGTGTAGAGAATTTGTCCCTGTACATAGCGCTCTGATTGTTGATCCAGCTGGATATCAAAAAAGGCGTATTTGTCGTCTTGTTCCTTGATGCTGCTGGATAACGGATCAACCCGGATAGTGAGTGGCTGGCTGCGTTCGCCCTTGAATTCAATTGCCGGAATGGTCAGTGTCCCCGTGCGTTTGGGCACCAGTGTCATGGTCCATTCGGTGCGTGAGCTACTGTCGCCATTAACCGAGCGCATGCTGTTCATGCGGTTTGGCCCTTGCACAATGTCGAAATCCTGTTTGATGGTCGTCAGATCCGGTGAACCAAAAATGATTTGCGGGTCATGGCTCAAGGTCAATTGCAGGGTTTCCTGTTCCGCTAAACGACTGCGGTCGACGCTGGCGGTAAAGCTGTCAGCCAGCAAGCGCGGGCTGATCAGCATCAGTGCCAGTAATAGCAGTACTGCGCGTAGCGGCTGTGCAGTGGTTTTGAATAACGGCGGGGTCTGGTATTGGAACGCTGAACCGAACCGGATCCGCAGCCGGAATCCTCGCTGAATTACCATAAAACGTCCTCTGGCGGCTGATCTTTCGATTGCTGGGAATACTGGTATAAAAACTTGCGCTGCAGCAGCTTGCCCGGCTGGTCGGGAACCCGGTTGAGCCATTGGCGCAGGCTGGCTTGTTCTTCCGGACTCAGGTGCTGGAGGCTATCAGTGGGAATATCACCAAGTGCGCGTTGCGGGGCTTGAGTGCCGTCGGCGGCATCGTCGGACACGGATGCCGAGTCTTTGGCCTCATTAACGGTATCCTTTGCTGAATCTTTGCCGCTTTGTGGGTCGGATTGATCGCCATCTTTGGCCTGCGGGTTGTTGCTGGCATCTTGCTGTGGTTGATCCGGTTGATCTGACGCGGATTGCTCTGACTCTTGTCCCTGTTGTGGGTTTTGTTGTTGGCCCTGTTGTTGCTGACCCTGTTGTTGTTGACCCTGTTGTTGATTATCAGGTGGCTGATCCTGACTCGGGTTCTGACCTTGCTTGCCATCAGCGGAGGATGGCTGCTGTTGCTTGTCGCCAGACTGATTTTGCCCACCGGACGGTGCTGACGCATCGTCTTTTGATGGATCCGATTGATCCGATTGATCCGATGGATTCTGTTGCTGATTCTGCTGTTGGTTTTGCTGTTGCTGCTTCAGTGCTTGCTCGACCAGATCGCGGTTTTTACGTGCATCCTCCATCTCCGGTTGTTGCTGCAGTGCTTTATCGTAGGCGGCCAATGCATCTTCATAGCGGCCTTGCTGTGCCAAGGCATTACCCTGGTTGTAGTGGCCAGTGGCACTGCTGTCACTGGCGAAGGCGTCGGCTGCTGCCTGATAGTCTCCGGCACGATAAGCCGCCGTGCCACGCCAGCTCGGGTCTTCAAATTTGCTGGCGGCAGCGGCAGGGTCGGTTTGCAGTAATTCGGCACCCTGTTGATCCGGCGTTGACCATAAATCTTGCCATTGCAGGCCCATACTGGTGGCTGCGGCGGTAGCGCTGGTGGTCGGGATATCAGCGGTACTATCGGCATAGCCGGGAGGTGCCGATAACAAACCGAACGGCAGTAACAGCAGTAACCACCAACTGGCCAGCACACCACGGCGAAATCCTGCCAACGCCAGTGGTAGCAACAACAACAGTAGCCAGAAACCTTCGTCTTGCCAGAGATCAAACTGCGGCTGCTGGTCGCTGCGGCTGGCGTCAGCGCTGTCGGCTGACTCAGGGGATGTGGCTGAGTTGGGTGTCATCGGTACAACCGCTTGCCAGTCGTCATCCAGCAAGGTCATGGCATGCCAGGGTACCCCGAGTTGTTGTTGCAGTTGGGCCAGTGGGCGGGTATCGAGGCCGGGCAATACAATCGTGCCATCACCGTCCTGAAGGAAACCGCCGGTGGGTAACGGGATCGGTGCGCCTTGCTGGCTGCCAACTGCAATCACTCCGAGGTGAAAGCGGTTCTGATCCAGTACCTGGTTGATGCGGTTGACATCTTTCGACTGGATACCATCGGTAATCAGTAACAGGTCGGCGTGGTTATAACCGCTGTCCTGCACCAGCTGCTGGGCCAGTTCGATGGCGCGGTCGGGGCGGCTGCCGGGGCTGGGCATAATAAACGGCGACAAGGCGGGCAGCAGATTGGCGATGGTGCCAGTGTCGTTGGTCACCGGGGTAACGGTATGGGCATCACCGGCATAAGTGATCAGTGCGGTCTGGCCATCCCGGCGGGTGTTGAGAATATCGGTGATCTTTTGTAGCGCCCGTTCCGCGCGGGAGGGTTTGATATCCTGGGCGGCCATGGAATACGACATATCCAGCAGTATCACCAACACCTGCTGATTCTTGTACACCGGCTGAGGCAGTTTCTCCCACGTTGGCCCGGCCACAGCCAGCGTCGCCAGCAGCCAGCCCAACGCCAGCCAGATCAGTCCCGGACGTCGTCCCTGGGCCGGTTGCTGCTCGACCATATAGTCCAACAATTGTGGATCCATCAGGGTTTGCCACTGCTGTGATGACAGTCGGCGGCGGCTGGCTTGCCACAATAACAGCGCGGCTGGCAATAGCAGCCAGAGCCACTCGGGGCGAATAAAATGAAAGGCGGTCACTACGTCAGAATCCATCACAACTGCTGTTTACCTCGTGAGCCTGAACGACGAATGGCATTGTGTAGCCAGGTGAAATCCACTATCCGGGCAAGTGCCAGTAACAGTGATAACGCCAGCGCCAGCCCCAGTGGCTGATCATACAGACTGTGCTGTGGCCGAAAAATTTCCGGATCTTTCTCGGTGGGTTCGAGCTGGTCGATCAGGCCATAAATCTGGTTCAGCTCATCGATATTACGAGCACGAAAGAAGGAACCGCCAGTTTTTTGCGCAATAGTGGTGAGTGTCGGCTCGTCAAGGTCTTGTGAGGGGTTGACCCGACGATTGCCAAACAGGCCCGGTACTATCATGGAGTCGGCCCCCAATGCGATGGTGTAAATACGTACCTGGTTCTCGGCGGCCAGTTCTGCCGCCTTGAGTGGCTCGATTTCTCCAGCGGTATTGGCACCATCGGTTAACAGCACCATCACTCGGCTATTCGCGGGATGGCTGAGCAAGCGTTTGATCCCCAGACCAATGGCATCACCGATCGCCGTTTGGTCACCTGCCAGCCCAATCTGGGCTTCAAGCAGGTATTTGCGCACGGTTTCCCGATCAAAGGTTAAGGGGGTCTGGATATAGGCATTGGAGCCAAACAGAATCAGCCCCAGACGGTCGCCCTGACGCTGGTCGATAAAACGATTGACGACATTTTTAACGGCCGTTAGACGATCGACCTGGTGGCCATCAATTACCATATCCGGCCGTTGCATGCTGCCGGAAATATCCACTGCCAGCAGCAGATCCCGGCCACTGGTCGGTAAGGAGACTGCTTCTCCCAGCTGGTAGGGTCGTGCCAGTGCAATGATCAGTAAACACCAGATCAGACTGATGGCCAGCATCTTCCACCAGCCCGTACGGGTACGGGAATCAGTGGCCGTTTGGCCAGTCCAGTCATCCAGCTGGCTGACTCGTAGCGCTGATTGTTCCGGTTTGATGGCGGGTAATAACCGCCGCACCAGTAATGGTAATGGCAGCAATAGCAAGGCCCAGGGCCAGTACCACTGCAGTGACGTCAAAGCGGTCAGTGAGAACCAGCTCATGATTGTGGTTCCTGTTGCTGAATGACGTGGGCCGTTGTGACGGAGTTGGATGATGGCATTACTGGTGTAGTTGGTGTAGTGGGTGTAGTGGGTGTAGTGGGTGTAGTGGGTATGACAGTGGCTTCGACCAGCCAATTGAGCATGCTTTGATGCAAGGTTTCCAGCTGTTGATCGTCGATATCCGCCAGCAGTGCGTAGTGCCCGTGTTGCAGCAACCGACGGCTATTGTCATCAAAATCGTGGTTGGGATAGCAGCGCTGCAAAAATGCCAGCCAGTCGTCGCCGTGCAGGGTTGTTGCTTGCGGGGCGTAGCGTTGACACCAGAGTTTCAACGTCGCTTGCAGAGTCAGTAGATAACGGTCGGTCTGGCGCTGCTGCAGCCATTCTGTTCTGGCTTGTTGCAAACGGGTTTGTAAGGACTGGCAATAGGCGCGGGTTTGTCGCCGTTGTTGCCAGGGCAGCCAGAGGCGCAAATAACCAACATAACATGCCGCAGCCAGCGCCATCAGCACGGCAACACCCAGCAGCCACCAACCGAGAGCGGGCCAGCCAGACACCGGGTCGGGTAAATGTATATCCGCCAGTGGCAGTTGTGCCGGTGCGGCAGTGGCAGGGTGTGGGACGGGATGGGTGGCCATTTTATCCTCCTGTTGCCGTGGTCAGGCCAAGCCCGGAGAGCAAGGCCCGTAACGGATCATCGGCGGTTGAAATGGTCAGCAGTGGCATACGCAACCGCATCATGTGCTGTTGCAAGCGTTGTTGTTGCTGCTCAAACCGGTGCTGATGGTCGTGTTGCTGCTGCTGCGATGAACTGTTGATCAGATCGCGCCGCTGGCCATCGCTGAGCGTCAGCCAGCCGTTGGCAGGCAAGCGGGCTTCGAGCGGATCGTATATCTGCATCGCGGTCAGATCGCAGTGGCGACTGAGGTCAAACAGCTGGGCTTCGGCGTCGGCATTCATGCCGTGCCAGTCGCTGATAAAGTAGATGCTGGTTCCCGGTTTGGCGATGCGGCGCAGATGCAGACAAATGTCGGTCATGCGCTGTTGTGACGAGGGCCTGTTGGCCGGACGGTCTTGCCTGGCCGTTAGCGAAGATGCGGCTGACAACGCTGGTTCCCGGCTCCCCGGAGGTCGCTTGTCGTAAAGGGTGGCCAGGCCATTAATGACCTGCAGCTGTTGCTTGTTGCCAGGCTTCGGACGTAGATCCAGCTCCTGGTCGTCATTAAATATCAATGCCCCAAGGCGATTGCCTTCGGCAATGGTGGCCCAGCCCAGCAATGCGGTGAGATCGGCGGCCAATAGCTGCTTGAGTGTCCGGCGGCTGCCAAAATTCATGCTGGCGCGTAAATCGGTCACCAACAGTACGGGGCGTTCTTTTTCTTCCTGGTAGACCTTGATATGAGGGCTGCCGGTACGGGCAGTCACGCGCCAATCCATCGACCGAATATCATCACCGGGCAAATACTGGCGATTTTCAGCATAGTCCAGACCGCGCCCTCTGACGCTGGACAAGTGGTTGCCTGCCCGGGTGCTGAGTACCCGTTTCTGTTTGCGTAATGGCACGCGCCGGGCTAGCTGACTGAGACGGGTCAGCCGTGCAGGATCAAACTGACTGCCATGATGGAACAGGTTCAGGGTCTGGTCGGTTGGGTAGCTCATGAGTGGTCGCCTGTCAGAGCACCGGAACCAGCGACAGCAGAGTGTCTATCACCTGATCGGTTGTTTTACCGCTGGCTTCTGCTTCAAAACTCAGCAGCAGGCGATGACGCAGTACATCGTGTACGACTGCTTGTACATCGTCCGGGCTGACGTAATCACGACCGGATAGCCAGGCGTGGCTACGGGCACAGCGCTCCAGTGCAATGGTGCCACGGGGGCTGGCGCCGTATTCGATCCAGTTGGCCAGTTCGGTGTTATAACGGCCCGGATCCCGGCTTGCCATAATCAGCTGCACAATGTACTGCTCTACTGCTTCGCTCATATGCAACGCCAGGGCCTGCTGGCGGGCAGCAAAAATATCTTCTTGGGTCAGCATTTTCAGCGGTTCTGCTGTGCTGTCGATGGCTTCACCACGGGCCAGTCGCAGAATTTTTAATTCGGCATCGGCATCAGGGTAATCAATACGGACATGCATGGTAAAGCGGTCGAGCTGGGCTTCGGGCAGTGGATAGGTGCCTTCTTGCTCAATCGGGTTTTGGGTCGCCATTACCAGAAACAGGGGCGGTAAGGGTCGGGTGACACCGGCAACCGTCACCTGACGTTCGGCCATGGCTTCCAGCAAGGCACTCTGCACCTTGGCCGGTGCCCGGTTAATCTCATCCGCCAGAATCAGGTTGTGGAAAACCGGCCCGGGCTGGAATTCAAAATTGTGGTGTTCGGGGCGATAGATTTCAGTGCCGGTGATGTCCCCTGGCAGCAAGTCGGGGGTAAACTGGATACGTTTGAAATCGCCTTCCATGTTCTGGGACAACGCATTGATGGCCTTGGTTTTGGCCAGCCCGGGAGCGCCTTCAACTAACAGGTGTCCGTCGCTGAGCAGTGCGATCAGTAAACGATCAACCAGATGAGGCTGGCCAATAATCCGGCTTTGCAAGGCGGTACGAAGACGTTGAAATCCTTCTTGCTGGGTCATGGAATGTTCCTGTCATGTTACATTTTTAAGCCATCGGAGCAGCCATCTGCCACCGGCGATAGTGGGCTGGACTGACGCTCAGATGGGGGCGGATGAACTAAGTTCAAGCTTTCGTTGGAGAATTGATTCCGGCATGGTGTGGTAACTTGTCAGCGTGTCACGAAAATAACCGCCAGCACTGCTACTCTTGAATAAACATGACGATCTGATCGGACGCCTATCATGCTTACTGCTCTGCACAACATCATTACTGACCGCAATACCCCTGCTCAAGCCAACATCTTGCGCCGTTTTGCGGACACCTATTACGCTAATGCTCCCGTTGATGAATTGCTCGCCCGCCCGGTAGCGGATGTGTATGGAGCCACCCTGTCGAGCTGGCATTTTATTCAGCAGCGTCACCCCCACGAGGTGAAAGTACGGGTATTTAATCCAGATCATGAAAACCATGGCTGGCAGTCGTTACACACCGTCGTTGAAGTGGTGTGCGAGGACGTTCCATTTCTGGTGGATTCGGTGCGAATGCAGCTGAACGCCCGTCAGATGTCTTTACATGCCATCCAGTACTGTGTTCTGCACGCGACCCGCGACCGTGATGGTCATCTGCAAGCCGAAACAGACTGGCGTAAACCGGGCAAGGGCAAGTTGCCGGAAGCGATTATTTATATTGAGTTCGATCATCACTCCGACAAGGACGTGTTGCAGCAATTGACCGAGTCGCTGCATTCGGTGCTGGAAGAGGTGCGTTGTTGTGTGGAAGATTTTACTGCCATTACCCGTCGTGCCGACGAGGTCAGCCAGCATCTGGCGACTGTTCAGGTGGAAGGAATAGCAGAAGCTCTGGCCTTTATGCGCTGGCTGGGGGGGAATCATTTTACCTTCCTGGCTTCGGATGAGTTTCACTTTGAGCGGGAAGGTGATAACGAATTTGTCGTGCGTGACGGCGAACAGGATCTGGGTACATTCCGGTTCCATAAAAAGGCCGACCGTACACGCTTGAAATTACAGGATCTGCCTGCCGATATTCACGATTTTATCACCGGCACCAGCCCGGTGAGTTTTATGAAATCCGGTGTCCGCAGCCGGGTACACCGTCCGGCCTACCCGGACTATGTTGTGGTCAAGCGCTACAACGATGCTGGCGAGGTAATCGGTGGTGTGCGTTTTATGGGTCTGTATACCTCAATGGTGTATATCGAAACCCCCAATAACATCCCGATTGTACGTAACAAACTGGCACAGGTACGGGATCAGGCCAATTTTAATCCGGTCAGTCATAACGGTAAGGAACTGAACCGGATTCTGGAAGTGTACCCGCGTGATGAGCTGTTTCAGTCGTCGGTCGAGCAGCTCTATAAAACCGCCATCAGTATTTTGAATATCCAGGAGCGGCGTCAGACTCGGGTTTATCTGCGTCGCGATACCTACAGCAAGTTTGTCTCCTGTCTGGTGTATGTACCGCGTGATATTTACAACACCGAGTTACGCCAGCGTATTGAAGGGGTATTGCGGCTTGAGTTCGAACCGCTGGATATCGAATCCACCACCTATTTTTCCGAATCGGTGCTGGCGCGGGCGCAGTATACCTTGCGCCTTGACCCGGATCGCGACAACAGCTTTGACGAAGTCATGGTGGCGCAGAAAATCCGCCAGGTGGTGCGTTCCTGGCCGGATGATTTGCACGATGCCCTGATTGAACAGGTCGGTGAAGAACTGGGCAACCGCCAATTCCACGATTATCGCAGCGCCTTTCCGGCCGGGTATCGGGAAAGCTTTGGCGCTCGAACTGCCGTCGCCGACATTCAACATATGGAATCCTTGCTGAAGCAGGAGCAAGGCCAGCTGGCGATGAGTTTTTATCGCGAGCTGGAAGAAGACAATGATCACCTGCGCTTCAAACTGTTCCATCGTGGTTCTATTCTGCCGCTGTCTGACGTGATTCCAGTGCTGGAAAACCTCGGTTTGCGGGTGCTGGGAGAACACCCGTATGAGATTGTCTGCCAGAGTGGTGAAGTGGTATGGATTCATAACTTCTTGCTGCAATACACGCTGTCTGACAGCATCAGTATTACCGATGTCAAAGCCCTGTTTCAGGACTCTTTTCGGGCCACCTGGGAAGGCCGTTCCGAGAACGATGCCTTTAATCGTCTGGTTCTGGGTGGCCAGCTGGGCTGGAAAGATATTGCCCTGCTGCGCGCTTATGCCCGCTATATGAAACAGATTCGTTTTGGTATCTCCGAGTCCTATATTGCCGAGACCCTGTGCAGTTATATTCCTGTCAGTACGTTACTGGTGAAACTCTTTCATACCCGCTTTGGCCTGGACAACAGCAGTGAGGAGCAACGTCAAGCGGATACTGCCAGCCTTGAACAGCAGATACTCGATAGCCTGGACGATGTGCGTCAGCTCAACGAAGACCGCACCATCCGGCGTTATTGCGAACTGATCAAGGCGACCCTGCGCACCAACTTTTTTCAACAGGGTGATGACGGGCTGGTAAAACCCTATATTGCACTGAAGATGAATCCCGCGCTGATCAGCGAAATGCCGTTGCCAAGGCCGATGTTCGAAATCTTTGTCTACTCACCCAGGATTGAAGGTGTCCACCTGCGTGGTGGCAAGGTTGCCCGAGGCGGCTTGCGTTGGTCTGACCGTATTGATGACTTCCGTACCGAAGTGCTGGGGCTGGTCAAGGCGCAGCAGGTCAAAAACGCCGTTATCGTTCCAGTGGGGGCCAAAGGTGGTTTTGTGGCCAAGCAGTTACCCAAGGACGGTGGTCGGGATGCTTTTATTGCTGAAGGCATCAACTGCTACAAAACCTTTGTCAGCGCATTGCTGGATGTCACCGACAACCTGGTCGAAGGCAAGGCTTACCCGCCAGAACACGTCGTGCGCCACGACGGCGATGATCCGTATCTGGTGGTGGCAGCTGACAAGGGCACCGCTACTTTCTCCGACATTGCCAACGAAATTGCAGTCAGCCGAGGCTTCTGGATGGGGGATGCGTTTGCATCCGGCGGTTCCATTGGTTACGACCACAAGAAAATGGGCATCACCGCCCGTGGTGCCTGGGTTTCGGTACAACGGCACTTCCGCGAACGTGGCCACAACGTGCAAGAGAAGGACTTTACCGTCGTGGGTATTGGCGATATGGCCGGTGATGTGTTTGGTAACGGCATGTTGCAGTCGGAACATATCGGTCTGATTGCCGCGTTTAACCACCTGCATATTTTTATCGACCCGACACCGGATACTGTCAGCAGCTTTGCTGAACGCAAACGTCTGTTTGAGTTGCCACGTTCATCCTGGTCGGATTACAACAGCAAGCTGATTTCAAAGGGTGGTGGTGTCTTTTTGCGCTCCGCCAAAAGCATTGCCATTTCATTGCCAATGAAACAGTGCTTCGGCATTACCCAGGATCGTATGGCCCCTAATGATCTGATCAGTGTCATTCTCAAGGCACCGGTTGACCTGATCTGGAACGGCGGCATCGGCACCTATATCAAAGCCAGTAGCGAACGACACTCAGAAGTCGGCGACAAGGCCAACGACAGTCTGAGAATCAACGGTAATGAAGTCCGGGCCAAGGTGATCGGCGAAGGTGGCAACCTTGGTGTGACCCAGTTGGGCCGGATCGAGTTTGCCGAACATGGTGGTGCCGGTTACACCGACTTTATTGATAATGCCGGTGGTGTGGACTGCTCCGACCACGAAGTGAATATCAAGATTATGCTCAACGAGGTACTCGACAACGGCGACCTCACCCGCAAGCAGCGTAATGCCATCTTTATGGGGTTGACCGACGAGGTCGCCCAGCTGGTGCTGGGTAACAATTATCGTCAGACCCAGGCCATTTCACTGGCTTACAAGGACTGCATGACGCGCCTTGACGAGTACAGCCGCCTGATGAAAGCCTATGAAAGCCAGGGCAAACTCAACCGCTCGCTGGAGTTTCTCCCCGACGACGAGTTACTCAACGAACGCAAAAACTCAGGCTCCGGGCTGACCCTGCCGGAACTGTCAGTGCTGATCTCCTACACCAAGGCTGATCTGAAAGAACAGCTCAATTGCCCGGAAATTCATGCGGATCCGTATGTCGCCGACATCCTTAAAACGGCGTTTCCGCAGGCACTGGATGAACGTTTTGGTGAGCAACTGGGGCAGCATCGTTTGCGTCAGGAGATTATCGCCACCCAGCTGGCCAATGACATGGTCAACTACATGGGCATCACCTTTATGCATCGGCTGCATAAATCCACCGGTGCCAGTATTGCTGATATTGCCCGCGCCTACGTCGCCGCCAGAGGCATTTTTGCGCTGGAAAAACATTGGTTACAAATTAACGAACTCGATTATCAGATTGGCACCGATATCCAGGAAGACATGATGTCGGAACTGATGCGGCTGGTACGGCGAGCCACCCGCTGGTTCCTGCGTAACCGCCGCTCGGCAATCGAGATCAGCAATGAAGTAGCGCGTTTTGGCCCGGCGGTTGAAGACATCGCCGCCAATCTCGGCGATATCCTGCGTGGCTCGTCACTGGAGCGCTGGCAGCGTAGCTACCAGGCCCGGATTGATCAGGGGGTGCCGCAAGACCTTGCCAGCTATACCGTCGGTGCCGTCAACCTGTACTCCGCACTCGGCATCATTGAAGCTGCTACCGAAACTGGCCGACCCTTTGCTGAAGTGGCAGCGGCCTACTTCGATGTTGGCGAACAACTGTCGCTCAACTGGGTAGGGCAGCAAATCAACACCTTGCCCACCAACAGCCACTGGGAAGCCCTCGCCAGAGAAAGCCTGCGTGACGACCTCGACTGGCAGCAGCGATCACTCACCGTTGGCATACTGGCCAGCAAAACCGCAGACGAGACCATGGAGACGGCACTGCAACGCTGGCAAGAAGAGCAGACCATCATGGTGGGTCGCTGGCAAAGTATGCTGACGGAGCTAAAAAGCGCCGATGCACTGGAATTCTCCATGATTGCCGTCGCCCTGCGCGAACTGCTCGACCTGGCCCAGGTCAGCCGCTACCAGCCCAACTGTTCGTCTGCTGAATAACCCGCAGCAGGACGGATCCCTTCACAACGGCGCCAGACACTTGGGCGCCGTTTTTTATGGCGACTATGCTGTCGGGGACATCTATTTAATCCGGTGCTCACTCTGGGCTGCCGGATGGCTGTCTCTTATACACATCTCCGAGCCCACGAGACAGGCAGAAATCTCGT
>CAJXTI010000071.1 GCA_913061185.1 uncultured Oceanobacter sp. | reverse complement strand
CTGATCCAGAACTGCCTGATCCAGAACTGCCTGATCCAGAACTGCCTGATCCAGAACCATCGGGTGCTGATCCGGTGCAACTGGAGGTATTCAATAATCTGTTTATGGCTGCTGCCGAACAGATGGGACTGGTGCTGGAAAAAACCGCCAGCAGTGTCAATATCAAGGAACGGCTGGATTTTTCTTGCGCTATTTTTGATCGTAACGCCGAACTGATTGCCAATGCACCGCATATACCGGTGCATCTCGGTTCCATGAGCGACAGTGTGCTGGCCGTTGTCCGTCGCCACCCAGAGATAGAAGCAGGCGATGCCTTTGTGCTGAACTCACCCTATGAAGGGGGCACTCACTTACCGGACATCACCGTTGTCAAACCGGTCTTTATTGCCGGGAACACCACAGGAACGGCCGATTTTTTTGTGGCGGCCCGTGGCCATCACGCTGATATAGGCGGCATAACACCCGGTTCGATGCCCGCCAACAGCCAACACATTGATGAAGAAGGCGTACTGATCGACAACCTGTTGCTGATGCGGCAGGGGGTGTTACTGATGGACTCAATCCTGAATGTGTTGACGAATACCCGTTACCCGGCACGTAATCCGCAGCAGAATATCGCCGATCTGAAAGCTCAGCTGGCCGCTTGCGAAACCGGTGCCCGAGAACTGGCACGCCTTTGCCAGCGTTATGGCCGCAGGTTGGTGCACCAGTACATGGGCTATGTGCTCGACAATGCCGAAGACACTCTGCGAACCTGTCTGGCACAGTTGCCGTCCGGTCAGTTTGCCCAATTGATGGATGATGGCACCCGGTTTGCTGTACGGATCGAGGTAGACCAACAGACGCGCAGTGCATTGATTGATTTTACCGGCACCGGCTATCGGCCGGATCAGGCCATGCATCCTGGCAATTTTAATGCGCCCACATCGGTGGTTCGTGCCGCCGTGCTGTATGTGTTCCGGGTGCTGGTGGCTCGGCCGATTCCGCTGAACGCCGGCCTGTTCCGGGCGTTAACCATCCGAGTACCGGACGCATCGATTATTGCCCCCTGTTATCCGGCAGCGGTGGTCTCCGGCAACGTCGAAACCGCTCAGTACCTGGTCGATACCTTGATGGGGGCGTTGCAACTGATGGCTGCCTGTCAGGGCACCAATAACAACCTGACCTTTGGTAACCAACGCTATCAATATTACGAAACTCTGTGCGGTGGGGCTGGTGGCAGCGCTTTTGGGGCCGGTGCCAGCGGGGTGCACAGCCATATGACCAACTCACGGCTGACCGACCCGGAAGTACTGGAGCAACGTTACCCGGTGGTGCTGGATCACTTTCATTTACGCCGTGGCTCGGGTGGCGCTGGCCAATATCCGGGCGGCATGGGCGTTGAGCGGCATATCCGTTTTCTCGAACCAATGACCGCTAATATCATCAGCGGCCGCCGCCAGGTTGCCCCCTTTGGGATTCAGGGCGGTGGTGCCGGTAGCTGTGGAGTGAATATGGTGATGCGCGGACGTACCGCCGCAGGAGAACCGAAATCGGTGTTGCCTGTCGCCGCTTGTGCCCGGCTGGAACTGGATGTAAACGATACGCTGGCAATTCATACGCCAGGCGGTGGCGGTTACGGAGTAGTAGCCGCTGTGCCAATGGATGGACGCTAAAACCCAAGCGTGGCTGTCAGGATTAGCCAGGATTGTGGTAATCTGAACGCTGTTGATTCACCTGACGAGAGAGTTGTCACCATGGAAATTATGGAAGTCATCAAAGACCAGATCGAAAGCAACGATATTCTGTTGTACATGAAGGGCTCGCCTAACCAGCCTATGTGTGGCTTCTCGGCCCGCACTGTTCAGGCGGTGATGGAATGTGGTCAGAAGTTCGCTTATGTCGATATTCTGTCCAATCAAGAAATTCGGGCCAATTTGCCCAAGTATGCCAATTGGCCTACGTTTCCCCAGTTGTGGGTCAAGGGTGAATTGGTGGGCGGTTGCGATATCATCACCGAGATGTTTGAAAAGGGTGAACTGAAAACCCTGCTTGATGAAGCAGCGCCGAAGGCAGCACCAGAGGCCTGATGCTCCGGTGCGAAGCCGGATGGCTTCGCACCTGTTTCTCTTGGCTGTTTTCCGCCATATCGCCCGATTGTTATCTTGTTGCCTTATGGGCATTTGCTCTGTCGTCCATATCGACCGTGGGTTCGGTGTCGATGGTTGCTGTGGGCCGATGAAACTCGCCATAATGCCTCAAATCGTTACCGCAGTCTGCCATGACGACCTCTGAACACTATTCCCATAACACATCGCTTGCTGCGTTAGCGGATGTCCTTGCGGCGCCGCTGTTACTGGCGCGGCGGCGTCCTCCTGCCCCCTTGTCACCCGGTATAAAACGCCTCGATTATCCTCTGGATGCCACGACTCCGGGGTTGGTGTGGATTCATGCTCCCGCCGGATTTGGTAAAACCCAATATCTGCTGGAGTGGTATCACCACTGGCAGGGGCAAGGGCTGAATGTCATCTGGTTCAATTGTGAAGTGACGGATGATGCGGCCTTGTTACTGCAGGCTTTATTGGCTGGCGATGGGTCTGCAGCGGCGATTGAGTTGGCCCGACATTGTTGGCCTTTGGCTGAAACACCTGCGTTTGCTGCCGAACAGCTGGAGTCGATCCTGATCAACTGGTTGGCGCTGATCGACCGGCCGCTGTGTGTGTGTGTCGATAATCTGCAGAATCTTGATGAGACTGGCTGGCGTCTGGTTCAGCTGCTGATCAGTCGGGCGCCAGAGACTTGTTCTCTCGTTTTGGCGACCCGTCGGGCACCCAGTGGTGCCAGTGTGGTGTTCCGGCATCCGGCGTTACTGGCGGTTGGTATGCGTCAGCTCACCTTTAGCCTGCCGCAGCAGCAACGCTGGCTGGCGGAGCATGGCCTGTCGCTTGATCAGGATGAACAACTGCTGCTGGATCGCCGCTTGGGTGGCTGGCCGGCAGCGCTGGGGATCTGGCTGGCCTGTGTCCGGGCCTATGCAACCCTGGAAGTGATGGCCCCCGGATTGGGAATGTTTGAGTTGCAAGATTATTGGCTCAGCGATGTGGTTGCCGACCAGTCGGCTGAGAATCGATTACTGTTGCAACAACTCGCGGTGCTGGAGTATGGCTGTGAGGATCTGTTACGGCGGTTGAATCAGCGGGATTCCAGCGCGGGCATCGATGAATTATTACGCAACGGATTTTTACAGCCGTTGGATCAGGCCGGTTGGGTCAAGGTAGCGGCTCCGTTTCGACGGCTGATATTTGCGACCGTTACGGAGGTGCAGCGGGAGCAATGGCACCGTCTGGCTTTTTATTGGTACGGCGAGCATCAACAGCCTGTGCGGGCGTTGGAGCATGCACAAAAAACGGCCATGGCAGCCGAGCTTGCCCCCTGGATGGAGTCGCAGGCGGAGGCTTTGCTGGCGAGCCTGGACATCGCTGGTCTGATCGACTGGTGTGAGCTGGCTGGTGATCAGGTGCTGAATCAATCGCCACGCCTGATGCAACTGGCCTGTTGGGCCTGGCTGGTCAGCCATCGGCAGCGTCGGGCCGAGTCGATGTTGCGGCAGCTGATGCATCGACAGTTACTGGATGATGCTGAGCTGGCGGCATTGCAAGGGTATCTGGCGCGTCTCAAGGGGCAGCAAAAAAGCGCCATGACGCTGTGTAAAAAAGCACTTGATGGTTTGTCGGGCGATCGTTACAGCATTCGCTTTCTGATGTGCAGCACATTGACCTATCTGAGCCTTGGCGAAACCGATCTCGACAACGCCCGCGCCTGGAATCGGCGTGCCATGCAACTGGCACGGCAACATGGTGGCTGGGCGCTGGAGGCGCTGGCGATGTTTGACCAGGCGCGTATCGAACTGCACCGGGGCCATCTGGAATTCAGTCTGGATCTGATTGATGCCGGTATTCAGCTGTTACGGGACAAACCCGGACGTATTGCGGTCGTGCCAATGGGTCGACTGATGGTGTATCGCGCCTTTTTGTTGTGGGTCACTCATCGTCACCCGGATACGCTGCCAGATTTACTGGAACAGGGCAGCCGTTACTGCCGTGAAGGGGCGGATGTGATGATCTGCTACGGCTACGGCCTGCAGGCCATGATTGCTGCCGCAGATGGGCACTGCCGCCAGGCACTGGATCTGCTGGATGAGGTTGAGCGCTTGATGCACAGTTGGGGCGTCGAATCGGCCAGTTACCTCTGGCTGATTCTGGTAAAAGCCAATGTCTGGATTTCCCAGGGCAAACACCATCGCGCCCAGGGTTGTCTGGTTGAATTGTTGCAGGGGCAGCCGGTAGCGCACCTGCCGCGTCCGGAAGTATTCCCGTTGTTACCAGACTTTGCCGCTGCGACCCAGGCGCGGTTGTATCTGGTGTGCGGTCGCTTTCATGATTGCCTGGCGGAAGTGGATGAGTGGTTACGCTGTAATTCCAGCCCGATGATCATGATGCTGATCCAGTTGATTCGTGCTGCGGCCTTGCGTGGTTGTAATCAGATTGCTGAAAGTCAGCATATTTTTAATCAGGTCGGTCATCAGTTGCGCCAGGAAGGCATTAGCATGAGTTTCAAAGCCTGGTTGCCGGAGTTGTATGCGCCGGCACGAGAAGCAGAATCCGCGTTCGCCACCACGGCCAGGGTTCAGCTTAGTGAGCGGGAGCACGATGTGCTGCGCAAGATTGCCGAGGGGTTATCAAATCAGGAAATAGCATCGCAATTGTTTATTTCCCTGCATACGGTCAAGACTCATGCCCGCAAGATCAATATCAAACTGGGGGTAAAAAACCGTACCCAGGCAATTCACAAGGCGAAGGAACTGCTGTTGCTTTAGGGGACATCTCTTTAATCCGGCAGCCTCCGCAGGGCGCGGGTTGCCGCCGTCCAGTGCGGTGTTGACGAATTTGAAAAGGACGCGTCATTTCGCTGCATTCGCCGCCTTGCCCTGAACAACGGCAACACTCGCGCAGAGCCGTGCAGGATTAAATAGATATCCCCTTTCGTTTAGTTGACCATCGGTCTTGATGCCGTTGTCTTTTTATGTGTGGCGATGGTATGTGTGGTGATGGTATGTGTGGTGATGGTATGTGTGGTGATGCAAAAGCAGATGGTCGCTTGGTAATACTCGCTGTCACTGGCGAATTGCACGGCTGTCGTCTAAACCTTAAAAGGTTTACTGGATGCAATGGTTGGTAACACATGGAAACGACATATCACGCTGTCATTCTGGCGATCGGGCCACTTCCCGAGATAGAAGCGGTACTGGACGACGGTTACACACTGCATCAGGTTGGGCAGCTGGACGCCATTCAGGAAGGGGTGCGGCAATACGATGCCAAGCTGATTCTGGTCGATCTGGTCAGTATTGGCCCTAAAACCGGCATTGCCGCCTGTCGTCAGCTCAAGGATGATCCGGCCACTGCAGAAGTACCGCTGGTGATGCTGGCCAACAGTGAAACCCTCAAACATCGGATGAGTGCTTACGAAGCCGGTTGTGATGACTATCTGGTTCGCAGCGACCTGGATGAGATGAAGCCAAGGCTGGATCGGGTACTGTTTAACAAGGTTGCAAACGATCAGCTCAAGGTGCAACTGAAACACGCCAATGAAATGGCATTTATTGCCATGTCCGATACGTCTGATCTGGGCGTTAATATCCAGTTTTTGCTCGACGTGAATACCTGTAACAACCTGGATGAACTGGGTATGCGGCTGTTTCAGGCGTTAAAAAGCTACGGCATCAATTGCAGTTTGCAAATACGCTCCCGTTTTGTGGTCAAGAACATGGAAGCCAACGGCATGGCCAAGGAGCTGGAAGCAGCGCTACTGATGGAGTGTCGGGATCAGGGCCGCTATGTTGATTTTGGCAAGCGCTCCATTATGAATTACGGCTCGGTATCCATCCTGGTGAAAAACATGCCGGTGGATGACCGCAATAAATATGGTGCCATCAAGGATAACGTGTTCTCGCTATTACAAGGGGCTCATGCCCGAACCATGGCATTGGATAACCTTTACTCTCTGGAGGTCGAAGGTCAACTGGTCAGACGCCTGGTCAGCAGCATGCGCGGTCTGATGGCCTCGGTCGATGATTCCTATCAGCTCGTTATGCGCGATATTGCCAATGTGGTTGAAGGGATGGCCGAAGGTGTGGAAAGCAGTTTGCAGTTCCTGGGGATGGACGAACAGCAGGAACGGGCAATCCAGAACATTATGGAGCAGGGCGTGGCCGATACCTCGAAGGTCTTTAACGAAGGTATCCGGATTGACGATGGTCTCGGTGTCGTACTGGACAAAATCAATCGTGCCATCGGCAGTGGCCATGGTGATATGAAAGAGCTGACACGGCTGCTGGAACTGCTGCCTTCGGTGGTCGAGTAATACCGGTTTGACCAACCATGCCATTAACTCAACAAGATCTCTCTCCCTTTGTAGAATGGCCACCAGTTGCCGTGGTGATATAAAAGAAAAGGGGGTGGCTATTGGCATCCTGTGAACTTTCAGATCATTTTTGATCACCCGGTAAGCCTGTCGGACGACTTGGGCGTTGACCTGATTTTCTGCAAACCCCTTTTACTGCTGCGTCAGCGCTGCAATTGCTGGTTTTGAATTGAGTGGCGCTGGATATACACGGTGACCGCCGGGCTGCGCAGTATTTCCTTGTTATTGGCGTCTTTGATCACAGCTTCGAGCAAATGTTGGCCTCGTATCAGTTGGTTGATGGGGATGCTGTTGTCGTGCCCGGAAGCGATTGGGCTGCCATCGACCAGTACTACAAAGGTGTCTTCTGCCCGCAACGCCGGTATGACGTCAATCAGGATGTTCAGGCTGGCGGCCAGGCCGGTGGGGATGTTTTCCTGATTGGAAGGGCTGAGTATTTGCAGGCTGGTGTAATAACGTTCTGGTTGAACGGGTGCTGCAGTGGGTGGCGCCCGGTCTGCTGAGGGTGGCACAAAGGCAGGCACGGTTGGCAGTTCATTCACATCGTGGGCTTCCGAGTCGGCACTGGCGCGATCGCTGAACGTCAGGTTGCCGGCGGCATCTCGGGTTACGTACACCTGGGTACTCGCCTGGGCATAACTGGCGGCGGTCAGACAGAGTATGCATAACAGCCGTGCGATTGAAGACCGTCGGGAGGATATCAGGCACATCATAAAGTCTGTCCTCTGTCATGGGGTTTTGATGGCGACAGCTTACCCGAGTTTCTGCAGCAAAGGCGAACGATGTGCAGGGGTTGAATTCATCGTTATGCTGCAGGCGTTAGAATTGTGAACCAGTTTAAACAGGAAGACAGATGATTGGGTTGATTCAGCGGGTTTCTGACGCCAGTGTGGCGGTGGATGGCAAGGTGATTGGCGAGATTGGTGGTGGTTTGTTGCTGCTGTTGGGGGTGCAACCGGACGATACGTCGACAGAGGCCGACAAGTTATTACACAAGGTGGTCAATTACCGGGTCTTTGCGGATGACGAAGGCCGTATGAATCGAAGTTTGCTCTCCGCCGGAGGACAGCTGTTGGTGGTCTCGCAGTTTACCTTGGCAGCAGATACCGGCCGTGGCTTGCGGCCGGGCTTCTCGACGGCGGCAGCGCCAGCGTTGGCTGAATCCTTGTACGATTATTTTGTCGCAGCAGCGGGGCAGTGTGTTCATACTGCCAGCGGCCGCTTTGGTGCTGATATGCAAGTGGCATTAACGAATGACGGCCCGGTCACATTTTGGCTGCAAGTTTAAATTCGTACTTTTCTGAGGATCTTATGGACTACTCTGCTGTAAAACACGCTCACGCTGGCCTGGCTTATTTGTCAGCGCTGTTGTTTCTGATTCGTTTCGGACTGGTGTATGCCGGAGCCGGGATGGCCTCCAGCAAACTGGTCAAGATTCTGCCGCACGTGATCGATACGATCCTGCTGGTATTTGCCGTCTGGCTGTGTGTGCTGATTGGCCAGTATCCACTGGTTGATGGTTGGCTGACAGCCAAGGTGGTGGCGCTGGTGGTATTGATTGGCGCAGGTGTCATCGCGGTGCGACAGCGCAGTATCCCCGCCGCTGTGGTGACTCTGTTAATGTACGTTTATATGGTCGGGGTAGCGAAGAGCCATCATATATTGTCGTGGCTGGCCTAGACGTTCCCTGCGTTCAACGCCTTGGCTGATGAAATTTTCACCGACAACAGGCTTTGTTCTATCATGGAGAGCGCCCGCGGATCTGATGTCTGGCCGATCGTAAAAGACTTTTACGGTCGGCTTTGGATCTTGGATTTTGACACCGGAGGCGCTTTACTGGCTCCCTGATGTCATATTGATACCGCCTCTGTCACTGTCACCTGATCAGGTATGGGCGGTTGACCGGAGCTGTTATGAGTAAATCTGATTCTGTCCTTGCTACGGCCCGTGCAGCGGGTGCCCCGACGATCGTCGGTGGTGGTCCGAAAAAGGTGCTGTATACCCTGCAGACTGTCGGGCGTATTGGTCTGATCAATTCTGCCAAGGCGCTGAAAAGCCACAATACCTGCAAGGCCTGTGGTTTGGGTATGGGGGGGCAGCATGGGGGAATGACCAACGAATTGGATGAGTTTCCGTCGGTCTGCAACAAAAGTATCCAGGCGCAGTCGACGGACATTCAGGCGCCGATTCCTACCGCCGTCTTCAAACACTCGCTGGACGATTTTCAGCAACTCAGTCGCTACGAGCTGGAACACCTCGGTCGTCTGAACACCCCGTTGTTCAAGCCCGCAGACAGTGATCATTATCAGGTACTGAGCTGGGAGTCAGCGTTTGAGCGTATCGCCGAACGTATGCAGGTGACTCCGGCGGAGCGGAGCTTTTTTTATTCTTCCGGGCGCTCGTCCAACGAAGCCGGTTTTGTCTTGCAGCTGCTGGCGCGGTTATCCGGTACCAATAATGTCACCAACTGTTCCTATTACTGCCATCAGGCGACGGGCGTGGGGCTGCAATCCACCGTCGGGTCGTATACCGCGACGGTGGAACTGGCCGATCTGGCGGAATGCGATCTGGTGGTACTGATAGGCGCCAACCCGGCTTCCAATCATCCTCGTCTGATGCACAAGCTGATGGCACTGCGTGAACGTGGCGGCCATGTAGTGGTGATCAATCCGGCGAAAGAGTCGGGGCTGGTGAAATTTGCGGTTCCCAAGAGTCCCCGCTCGATGCTCAAGGGGGGGAGTGACATTGCCTCGGAGTATCTGCAGCCCAGGGTGGGGGCGGATATCTGGTTACTGTATGGGCTGGCCAAATCGCTGCTGGAACAAGGGTGGATGGATGACGCATTTATGCAGGCCCATACCGAAGGGAGTGATGAATTCCTGACGCAGGTGGCCGGGCTGGCGTGGCCGGACATTGAAGACACGACCGGTGTTGCCCGCGTTGATATCGAGCGAGTGGCGGCATTGTACGGGCGTTCCACCAAGGCGATTTTTGCCTGGGGGATGGGAGTCACACATCACACCCATGGTGCCGATACCGTTGAGGCCATTGCTAACCTGGCGCTCTGTCGGGGAATGGTCGGCAAGCCGGGGGCTGGGCTGTTGCCCTTGCGGGGTCATAGTAATGTGCAGGGGATTGGCACCATCGGCGTTAAACCTGTGTTACCGGAGCAGGTGTTTCAGGCGCTTGAACAGGAGTTGGGTGTCCGTCTGCCAACCACCACGGGGCTGGATACGCTCGCCAGCCTGGAACAGGCTCATGCCGGAGCCGTCGATCTGGCTGTCTTGCTGGGCGGTAATCTGCTCGATGCCACACCGGATACTCGCTGGGCCAGGGAGGCGCTTGACCGGGTCAAGACCA
Source organism: uncultured Oceanobacter sp. (assembly GCA_913061185.1). Taxonomy (GTDB): domain Bacteria; phylum Pseudomonadota; class Gammaproteobacteria; order Pseudomonadales; family Oceanobacteraceae; genus Oceanobacter; species Oceanobacter antarcticus. Next base: position 6,708 of record CAJXTI010000071.1, on the reverse strand, counting down.
AGGTGTTCCTCACCACAACTCTGAACCGTGGCCATGTCTCCGGTATGGAGCACAGTGAAGCCTTTATTTTACCGGTTGCCGCCCGGGATGAGGAATTTGAGCCAACCACGCAAGAGTCGATGTTCAACTACGTCCGCCTCAGTGATGGCGGAATTACCCGGCTGGACAATGTCAAAGCGGAGAGCGCTATTCTGCTGGAGTTACTCAAGCGGGGTGTGTCTCAACCTGGGCTGGATCTGACGGCGATTGAATCCCATCAAGGGGTGCGCGAATGCATTTCACGGGTGGTTCCCGGTATGGCAGGGCTGGCGGATATCAGTGACAGCCAACGGGAGTTCCATATTCCCAACCGGCTGATCAAGACCCCGAGTTTTACCACACCGTCTGGCAAGGCGCATTTTCAGACCCACAGGCTTCCCGGTCTGAAAATGTCGGCGGCGTTTCCGTTTGCACTGATGAGCGTGCGTAGCGAAGGGCAATTTAATTCCATCATTTATGAAGAAGCAGACAGCTATCGTGGCACCCCCAAGCGCTGGTCGGTACTGATGTCGCCGCAGGATATGCTGGAGCTGGGTATCAAGCCACAACAGGCCGTGACCTTGCGTTCCCGTAATGGCTGTATGGAAGGGGTGGAGGTGTACCCCTATGGACTGACTCGGGGTGCGGTGATGGCCTATTACCCGGAAGCCAATGTGTTAACCGGCATTGAGCGAGACCCCAGAAGTCATACGCCTGCATTCAAATCCGTGGCAGTGGCGGTGGAGGTATGACTAGGGGGCGTTCTCAATTGGTCAATCGGATCTGCTGAGAGCCCGTTGGCTTCAGAACAAGCCATGAGGAGTGCCTCCTGTGTTTAATAAACAGGGCGTGCTCAATAAGCGACGAATAACACCGTTCTGGAGTCAACAGGCCTCAGCCCGAAGGGTTATGGTTAAAAATCCATCATGCGGTGTTGTTGAACTTGAAAAGGGCCCACCATTCTCTGCGTTCAACGCCTTGCCTGATGGATTTTTTCTCCATAACAGGACGCGTTAACTAATTGAGAACGCCCCCTAGTGATGAAGCTGCCAGTATTCCACCGCTGGCTGAGCACTTCAGTGAGATGGATACCGATGGTGACGGTGTGCTGACAGAAGAGGAAATGTCGGCTCATATGCCGCGCCCACCTAAAGCTGACAGCAACGACCGTTAACCTTGCGATGGTCTGGGGTGATGGTCTGGGGTGATGGAGAGGAGCAGATCACGTTCCCCGTGTTAGCATCGGGTTTCATTGATGAAAACCGAGGTCAGGATGCAAATACCTTTTAATATTCCCGTAGATGCGGATGCGGAATGGGCAATACTGGAAAATATTATCCGTACGATATTATCCGAGCGTGACGCTCAAACAGCACTTCAGGACGAAGTGGTCGCACGGATGCAGCAGGTCTGGGTTGATCATCAATTCAGTCATACCGTGACGATACCGGATGATGAGCAAGGGCAAGGGATGCAGGCGGTGCTGGAATTACATTCCGCAATGAAGGCCCATGTAACCAAACTGATCTTTGGACGCTTGTTACTGGAAGTCGAACTGGCGCAAGCCAAGGGCTTGAATTGAGACCAGTGCTACGACTGCACTTTCTGGCAAGGATGCTTTCACCAGCTCTTACACCAGCAGACTGACGTTGGTCAGGTGACTTTATCAGGGTGACTTTGCGGGAACTTTCACGGCTTAATGGCGTTTACAGGTTCTTATTCTTCAGGAAGTTGCTTTTATGACCCAGCCTAATGATCCAACCCATGATGTTCGCTTGCTGATGCGCAGTCTGCGCCAAAAAGATTACGCCGACATCAAGTCGATTATGGATAAGGTGTATCCCGGTCTGGGCGGTGGCTGGCCGTTAAAAAACTATCAGTCAATGCTCAACCGTTTCCCGGAAGGGCAAATTTGTATTGAAGACGGTGGCCGTGTTGTGGCGGCTGCATTTGCCGTCATTGTGGACTACGCCAATTTTGGTGACGACCACACCTACGAAGAAATCACCGGTAATGAAACGTTGGCATCACATGATCCAGATGGTGATGTGTTATACGGTGTTGACGTCTTTGTTGACCCGGATTACCGCAACCTGCGTCTCGGACGTCGGCTGTACGAAGCGCGCAAGGAGCTGTGTCAGAACCTCAATTTACGCGCCATATTTGCCGGCGGCCGGATTCCTGGTTACCAGGATCATTCACGCGAGATGACGCCCCAACAATATATCCAGGCGGTGAAACGTAAGGAGCTTTACGATCCGATTCTGACATTCCAGTTGGCCAACGATTTTGATGTTAAACGAGTGATCAAGGGCTATTTACCCGACGACAAGGAATCTCATGGCTATGCGACCCTGCTGGAATGGTCGAATATCTATTATGAAGCGCGCGAAGCCAAACTGTTTGGTGCCCAGAAAACCTCGGCCCGGATTGGCTGTGTGCAGTGGCAAATGCGAGAAATGCACAGCGTTCAGGAAGTCCTGCAACAGGTTGAGTATTTTATTGATGCCCTGGCTGACTATCGTTGTGATGTGGCGTTGTTTCCGGAATTTTTTAATGCCCCGCTGATGGGGATGGCACCGGATAAAAATTACGTTGAGTCAATCCGCTACCTGGCCAGTTTCAGTGAACAAATCAAGGACGAAATATCCCGCCTGGCGGTGTCGTACAATATCAACGTTGTTGCCGGTTCCATGCCGGTGATCGAAAATGATGAGTTGTATAACGTAGCCTATCTGATGCGCCGCGATGGCTCGGTGGAAGAACAGAAAAAAATCCATATTACCCCGCACGAAAAACGCGACTGGATCATGCAGGGCGGCAATCAACTGCAATTGTTCCAGACTGACTTTGGCAAGGTCGGTATTCTGATCTGTTATGACGTCGAATTCCCCGAGCTGGCACGTATCCTCAGTGAACAGGAAATGCAGATTTTGCTGGTGCCATTCTGGACCGATACCAAAAATGGCTATTTGCGTGTCCGCCGTTGTGCCCAGGCGCGGGCCATTGAAAATGAATGTTATGTGGCGATCGCTGGCAGTATTGGTAACTTGCCACAAGTGGATAGCCTGGATATACAGTATGCCCAGACGGCGGTGTTTTCACCCTCCGACTTCTCTTTTCCACACGATGCCATCATGGCGGAAACCACCCCCAATACTGAAATGACACTGATTGTGGATGTTGATCTGGCCAAACTTCAGGAAGTCAAAAATGAAGGGTCGGTGACCAATTTTCTCGATCGTCGCCGCGATTTATACCGGGTTGAGTGGATCGGTTCCGAGACTCGTTGAGTCTGCCTGAGCAGGAATGACAGTTGGGCATAGTAATTGTCGGCGGCTTCTCTCCCGGATTGTATTCAGTGGGCTAGTCTTGGAGCGTGGGATAAAAACTACCTTGCGATCACCCGGAGTGCCATGCGCAAATATTTGCTTCCTGTTGTGTTGCTGGTCGGCCTGGGTCTGGTCTTTTTGTACATGGATCGGCTGTTGGTTGCCCAGCAACAGGCCTCAGAGACCATTATTGCCAAGACCCGTATCAATGAGGTAAGTAACCGCCTGTCTGCCGTAGTGAACCAGCACCTGCAGTTGACCTATGGCTTGGCGGCTTTTGTTCATGCGCAACCAAATTTTACCGAACAGGAATTCGAGGTGTTTGCGACCAGTAGCCAGCAGAATACCGATGGCGTGATGAGCTTGCAGTTGGCACCGGACGCGGTCGTCCGTTATATGACCAACAAGGAACACCATGGCAAGGCGCTAGGTCACGATTTACTGGCAGATCCGGCGCGCCGGAAGATAGTCAAGCGTGCGATTGATGAACGTCGTTATGTCATTGCCGGGCCGATTACCCTGGTTCAGGGGGGCAGAGCGATCATTGCCCGCAATCCGATTTTTTTGCCAGAGGGTGAGGGTGAGGGTGAAGTATTTTGGGGCTTCGCCACCATACTGCTCGATATCGAGCGGCTGTTACTGGATGCCGGTTTATCCAAACATGAATACTGGCTGGATCTGGCTGTGCGTGGCAAGGATGCACTGGGCGCCAAGGGCGATGTGTTCTTTGGTGATGCCAAGGTATTTGAGCGAGATCCGGTGGTTGCATCGGTCATTTTACCGGGGGGATCCTGGCAAATAGGTGCCAGTCGGGCGCTGGATTATCGCTATCTGCTGCCACAACGGATTGTCTTGTGGCTGGTCTTTTGTATTGTTGCTCCCTTGCTGGGCTGGATGTTCTGGCATTTGATGAACGAACCGGAAGTGCTCAAACGTGAAGTGGCGGTTGCCACCACCGAATTGCAGGAAGCTTATGCCCGAAGTGAGGCGGCATTGACGGAAGCGGAAGTGGCCAACAAGGCGAAGTCCGAGTTCCTTGCCAATATGAGCCATGAATTACGTACCCCACTGAATGCCATCATGGGGTTTGCGACCCTGATTGATACTCGAACAACCGAACCCCATGTGCACCGTTATGCCAGTCAGACGCTGGCGTCGGCGCGGCACTTGCTGGCTTTGGTGAATGATATTCTCGACTTTTCCAGAATTCAGGCAGTGGGTATTGAGATCGAATCAAAGCCGTTCCCGCTGCATCGTATGCTGGAGAGCGTGATGGACAGTCTCAAGGCCTTGCTGGGAGACAAGCCCGTCAAGGCAGCGTTGACCCTGGACGATGGTATCCCGCAACACGTCTGCGGTGATGAGCTGAGATTGACCCAGATACTCATCAATTTTATCAGCAATGCGGCAAAGTTTACGGCGGCCGGTATGGTTGAACTGGCGGTACAACTGATCCATTTTGGTGAGGGTCATGTCCGGCTCCGATTTATGGTTAACGATACCGGTCGCGGTATTCCGGCAGACAAGCTGTCGCTGATTTTCGAGCAATTCCAGCAAGTGGATGGCTCGGATACTCGCCACTATGGCGGTGCCGGTCTCGGGTTGAGTATTACCCGTTCGCTGGTGGAAGCGATGGAAGGCGAATTGCTGGTGAGCAGTGAAGAAGATAAAGGCAGTCAATTTGGCGTGTCTTTGACTCTGGCATTGCCGGATGTTGGCCCTGAGATGTCTTCGTCAGCGCTTGCCATTGCAGAAACTGAGGCTGATCAGGTCGATGCACGTCCTGGCACAGACCTCGCCAGTGGTGTGCCAGCGCCGGAGTCGTTGTCGCTTCAGGGGATTGGCATCCTGATCGTTGATGATAACGCGGTGAATCGCAAGCTGGTCAGTGAAATGCTGGGCCGGCGTGGGGCGACCCTGGTGTGTGCAGAAAATGGTCATGAAGCGGTTGACGTCTTGCTGAACGGGCTACAGCCGATTGATATCGTACTGATGGACATTCAGATGCCCGTGTTGGACGGGCTTGAAGCAACGCGGCTGTTACGGGAGTACTACCAGATCGATACCCCGGTGATCGGGCTGTCGGCCAATGCTTCAGCGCAAGATGAACGGATTAGCCTGGAAGCCGGCATGAATGGCTATCTCAGAAAACCCTTCCGGCTGGAACCACTGGTGGCGCTGGTGCAGCAGCTGATCAAGCGGGATGAATGTTGATTGGATGGCAAACAACAGACACCTAGCGAATCATCGAGAAACGTCGCAGCGCGCGCTGGGCATGACTTTCAAAGCGACTGCTCTGCTGCAGCGTTTCTTCAACAAAGGCCAAATGGTTATTGACGGCCTGTCGGGCGTCGTCTTCATTACGCTGGATCACCGCATTTTTCAGGGCTTCATGCTGCAGGCGGATGGTATCCCGACGTCCTTCCTCGGTGTAGAGGTAGGTCAGGTTGGTGGCAATGGTCTGTTTGAACAGGCTGAGTAATGCCCGCATGGAATGCAACAGGACGGCATTGTGTGATGCCTCGGCGATGGATAAATGGAAGCGCCAGTCCAGCTCGGCTTCTGCTTTGGCGCCGAGTCGGGCCTGATGCCCGTCGAGCCATTCCTGGTAACGACGTTCAATAATGGCATGGTCTTCCGGCGTCGCCCGCAGGGCCGCATAGTGAGCGGCGACTTCCTCCAGCGCATGGCGGTATTCCAGCAAATCGTAATTAAACTCCGGGTGACTCTGAAACAATTCCAGCAGTGGATCGGCCAGAGAATGGCCAAGGGCGGTGGCAACATAGGTACCACCGCCCTGCCGACGGCTGACCAGTCCCTTGGTCTCCAGCTGATTCAGCGCCTCGCGAATGGAAGGGCGAGAGACGTCAAAGCGAGCAGCCAATTCACGTTCGGTCGGCATTTTCTGCCCTGGTTCCAGACTGCCTTCAATAATCATGCTTTCCAGCTGGCCAGCAATAATAGCGGAGATTTTCTGACTCTGGATGCGTTGGGTCATGGGAAATCCTGTGTACGGTGTGCCATCAAATGTGCCATCAAGTGCGCCATGGTGGCTGATTTTACGCCAGACGTGCGACTTTGATCGGTAGCGGCCACAGTTGTCCATTGACCCCGACAATATTCAGAGGTAATTTGGCGTTGTATTTTTGGTAAATTGGTAAGACCAATTTATTCAATCACAATAATAACTGCAAGTGTTTTCTGCGATGTCGGTCGTGATTCCTGCGGCCGGGCTACTGACGCAGTGCACCTGGCATCCGTATAGGTGGAATCCTCATGACCCTTTCCCTGTCGTCACGGCGGCGCAGCTATCCATCTGTCTCTTATACACATCTGACGCTGCCGACGAAGAGGATAG
>CAJXTI010000070.1 GCA_913061185.1 uncultured Oceanobacter sp. | reverse complement strand
GCGTTGTTATCAGCGCCATTGGCGGGCACAGCGGCCCGGCCCTCCCAGGAGGAAATATAGCGTTGTTATCAACGCCGTTGGCGGGCTTCTATTCCGGGGGCGCGAGCTGCCACGCTCGCAGCAGCTTAGCGTTGTTATCAGCGTCATTGGCGGGCTTCGACTCCGGGGGCGCGAGCTGCCACGCTCGCCAGCAGCCTGGCGTTGTTATCAGCGCCATTGGCGGGCACAGCGGCCCGGCCCTCCCAGGAGGAAAGATAGCGTTGTTATCAGCGCCGTTGGCGGGCACTGTGGCCTTCCTTGGCGGCAGCATGGTGTTTCCCAGTTTACGGCTTGGCGCTGACAACTTGTTCTATCAGCCACTGCAGGGCCGGGTCTTGTACGTGTAGCGGGTGTTGTATCAGTGTCATTTCCCAGTTGGGCATATCGTCTGGCCCTTCCACCGTACGCACCGGTAACCAATGACAAAACAGTTCGGCCATGCGACGCGGCAGGGTTAATAAAGCTCGGCGTTCGGCAACCAAACGGGCGGCGGCGAGGTAGTTGATCATTTGTGCCATGCGCTGGCGTTGTCGCTGTTGGCCCGCCAGCCAGCGATCGATGCCATTGGTGCTGGTATCAGTCTGGTCCAGCATCACCACGTGGGGAAAATCCAGGTACTGATCGAGGGTGAGCTGTGCGGGGATGTCGTCGAAACGGGTGCCCACCAGGCAGACCAGTTGTTCGGTCAGCCAGGGCTGCCGCAGCAGATGGGCGGGCACGGTGAGGTTTTCATCCAGGCCGATCACCAGATCCACTGTGCCATTTTCCAGTCGTTCCAGTGAGGCGTGCGGGCCGATCATTTCCAGATCAAAGATGACTCCGGGTGCTTGCTGTTGCAGCATCGGCATCATGTCTGGCAGTACCACTGCTTCAAAGTAGTCGGTGGCAGCAATGGTGAATACCCGCTGGCTGTGGGCCGGTTCAAATTGTTTGGGTGGGGCCAGGGTCAGTTCCAACTGTTTCAGGATGGCTTTGATGTCTGGCAGCATTGCCAGCGCACGGGGCGTGGGTTGCAGGCCGCTGCCGCAGCGTACCAGCAGGGGATCGTTGAGTTGCTGACGCAGCCGGTTGAGGGCGTGACTGGTGGCCGACTGGCTCAGAAACAGCTGTTCGGAGGCTCGCGAGACGTGGCATTCGCTGATCAGGGCATCAAATACCTGCAGCAGGTTAAGGTCAAAATGTCTTAGTGGCGACGCGGTGTCGGACATTCTCAGGATCTCAATTCATTATGCACACGGTGCATTATGTCAGGAATACTATTCATTTCTCTAATAATTTGGTGGCGCTTATTCTGCGCGCCATACACTCCAAGCAATATGCTCCATATATAGTACTGAGGCACAGCCGTGATCTCAGTTCCTGACAACCGCGAATGAATGACTGGAACTTCCATGTACCCGACGCCTGCTGCCCAGAATCCGATGGCTATTGCCTCCGCTACTGCCAATGCCGATATGCCTCTCTATAGTGCGTTAGGCATGACCTTTATGCAGTGCCCGCTGATGACGGATATTCACCATTCCCAGGCCGATGTCATTGTGGCAGGCGTGCCATTTGATATGGCAACATCTGGTCGTCCGGGTGCCCGTTTCGGGCCTCAGGGGGTGCGTCAGGCATCGGCCAACCTGATTTGGGAAGGCAGGCGCTGGCCATGGACTTTTGCACTGGATGACGTGTTAAAACTGGAGGATGCCGGGAACCTTGCGTTCCGCCATGGCGAACCACAGACGCTGGTAGACAACCTCGAAGCCTTTGCCTCTGCTTTGGTGCAAGGTGGGAAAAAGACACTGTTTTTTGGTGGCGATCACTTTGTCACCCTGCCGATCTTGCGGGCCCAGGCGCGACAGCACGGACCACTGGCGCTGATTCATTTTGATGCCCACACCGACACCTATGACGGCGGCAGCAAATACGATCACGGCACGCTGTTTCACCACGCGGTGGTTGAAGGGCTGGTGGATACCGAACACTCGATTCAGCTGGGGATTCGTACCGCTTATGAATTGGATGGGCACCCGTTCGAAGTCATTGATGCCGCCGAGTTAAACGACCTTGGCCCAGCCGCGACACTGACACGCATTCGCCAGCGGGTCGCAGGGCGGCCGGTTTATATCAGCTTTGATATCGATGCTCTCGACCCGGCGTTTGCGCCTGGCACCGGCACACCGGTATCGGCAGGTCTGAGCATGGATTGTGCGTTAAAAATTATCCGGGGCCTGGCCGGAATGGATATTCGTGGTATGGACGTGGTGGAAGTGGCTCCTGCTTATGACCATGCAGAAATCACCTCGCTGGCGGGAGCAACCCTGGCGCTGGAGATGTTGTACGCCGTTGCGGCAGGCAAGCATCCCGTATAAATCACTGCCCTTCCGGTGACAGCACGGCTTTTCTGGCAGTGCCTGCTGCGATGGGGGAAGGGTACTTCTTTTCAGGTATGAAGAGCGTTTCCAAAGGGTATTGGAAGGTATTTTACTATCTCCTTAGTCTAGGAATCTGTCGAGCTTAGGGCTGCTCTACTGCGGAAAAGCTGAATCTGGCTCTTTTGTGAGCAAATTCTTGTTAAATAGAACCACTATTCGCCTCAAATTTGCGTAAACATCGCTCAAATCAGTCTTTCCCTCGCGACGGACGCCTAAGTCCGACAGGCTCTAAGGTACACCTGAGGCACTGCTGAAAACGACGGCGCTCGTGGCGTTTGCAGCGGTGCCTTCTACACGTTATTAACGCTTCTAAAAATAACAAATCTGCGCACGACGCAGGCGTTGGGGAGACATCATGGATAATCGTCAGAAAACCGCTGTGGTCGTGGGAGCAACCGGTGCTTTTGGTCAGGCCATTGTCAAAACACTGCTGGCCGAAGGGTTACAAGTACTGGCGGTTGCCCGCCGTCAGAATTCGCTGGATGCACTGAAAGAACAGTATCCCGGCATCCGTACTGTCGCGGCCGATATCTCTGAGGATTCGTCGATAGAAATCATTCACCATGCGGTGACTGGCCCGGTTCAGCTGGTGGTGCATGGGCCGGGTGTCGGGGTGGCTGGTGGTATTCTGGTGGCACCGACGGCCACCATGGTGGATGCCGTCAATATCAAGGTGGGTGGCTTTATGCGGTTGTGTCGTGCCGTCGATGCGTACCTTGAGCCCCATTCGCGGCTGGTCGCGATTGCCGGTCATTATGGTCTGGAGCCGACGGCCTATGCGGCTTCTGCCGGAGTGGCCAACGCGGCGTTGTTTAACGTGGTACGTCAAATCAGTCTGGCTCTGGGGCCACGTGGCGTCACGGCTCACACGATTGCGCCAGGGCCGGCTGATACCGAACGCTTGCGGCACGTGGCCACAGCCCGTGCCGAGCAGCGCGGTATCGAAGTGGAGAAGGTGCTGGAAGAAATGAAAGCAGAATCGTCTATCGGGGCTTTTACCACTCCGGAGCAAGTGGCCTGGGCCGTTAAAACCCTGTTGGCCGTCGAGGCGGACTCGATGACGGGTTCGACGTTGATGCTGGATAGTGGCCGTCGCCGTGGCCTGCCATAGCGGGCCTGTGTGTGCTGCTGTTCCTGTTTGTCTTGCTGTAACAGTGTCCTGATTATGTTGTTGATGAGAGGTCATTAAAATGCCGGTTATTATTTTTACATTGCCTGATACCGACGCGGTGCGGGAATCCCGCGAGGTGATTTGCACCGAAGCCTGCCGGGTGTTTGCCGAGATACTGGCTGCGCCGGTTGAGCGTATTCGTGCCTATATCCAGATATTGCCAGCGGCTCAGATTGCGGCGGGTGGTGGCTGGCTGGGTTTGCCTGACGCCACGCTGTTGGCCCCTTTCTACCAGTTTTTTGTGCTGCAAGACCGTGCTGCCAGTCAGGTGCAGGAGCTGCATGCTGCTTTTACCGCGATTCTGGTCACCAGCCTGGGGATTGATCGGATGGAAATCCGGGGTATTTGTACCCGTGTCAGTCCGGCAGACTGGGCGATTGGCGGGATTACGGCGGATCGGGCACGGAAGCAGGAGCTGGAAGCGCGGGCCGGGCAGGAGTAGTGAGTAGTCAATCCGATCTGTCGCAGTGATCTGGGTCATCTGTTGGCGGGTCAAGTCAAACAGCGGCGCACCATGCTGGCGTCATATCCGTTACGGTAATAGCGTCTTACCTGATCATATAATGAGGCTGTTTGAGCCGCCTGATGAATTGCTCAGGCGATGAGGGTTATCGCACTGATATACCCGAGTTATGGCCTGATATGTGGTGTCGTTTATGGCATACGTCTTGCTGATATTGCGGGAGTCATTGGCCAACAATAATAAAAAGGTTTTTTCCGTATGTTTGAACTCAAATATGAATATTCGAAAACCCATATTGGCAACTCGTTATTTTTTGTACTGCCAGCCAATATCCGTCCTGCAGATTGGGCGATTGGCGTGATAACGGCTGGTCGGGCATGGCAGCAGGCGCTGGAAACTCGGGCCAGACAGTCGTAAATCCGCTTTGTTGTAGCCCGCTGTATGTTCTAATACCTGATCAGTATTAAGCCGGTCTGCAAATAGTATTAGAGAGTATATTTCTGTCGAGTTATTGTAGCTTTCTAACACCATCAGACTTGCTGAATAAAAATAAAAAGTCGAGGTCGCCATGCATTACTCAATTTCTGTCTCCGGCTGTGACCGCACGGTTATTTGTCGCGATTCGGATTCCTTGCTCACCGGGTTGCTGAGATCCAACTCCCGTGCGGTGCCTGCTGGTTGTCGTGGTGGTGGTTGCGGTATCTGCAAAGTCCGTATTACCTCCGGCGAATACGAAGCGGGGCCGATGGCTCGTTGTCATATCAGTGCCGAAGATCAACAAAAAAATATTGTCCTTGCCTGTCGGGTATATCCCCGCAGTGATATAACCCTGGAGGTTGTTGGCAAGCTGGCGCGTCGATTTAATCAGGCGGCATGATTTGATGTAATTTTTCTGCTCGTAATGATGCTCGCCTGAATAACAGGTGGGACGGGCTTTTATTTTTTAAATGGCGATATGACTATGTTTATGACTGTCAGGGTTTGTTGTGCCTTTTTGCTGGTTGTCGGCCTGTATGGTTGTGAGGCACGTCTGAATATGGAGCGGGTGGCGGAAAACAATCGCCAGCCGGTTCAACGTACCGATCAGTTGATGGCGGTAGCGGCCAATGATGAGGTAGTGGTGGCGGTGGGGAATTTTGGCGTGGTGCTGGTGCGCCCACGGGCCTCTGCGGACAGCTGGCAGCGGCTGGCATTGGGACGAGACGCTAATCTGATTGATATTGAAGTCTGTCCGGATCAGCGCTTTTACGCGCTGTCGAATAATCGCCAGCTCTGGGTCAGTGACGCCAAGGGTGAACACTGGCGTTCTGTACCAATACCAACGCTGGAATCGCTGCTGACGCTGGATTGCGCTCCCGATAATACACTCTGGGTTGGTGGCAGTTTCAGTACCTTGCTCAGCAGCCTGGATGGCGGTGCATCCTGGGAGGAGCAAAGCCTGGGCGAAGACGCCATCTTCACCCAGATCGATTTTGTCTCCACCTCTGACGCCTACGCCGTGGCCGAGTTGGGGCTGGTGTACCACACCAGTGATGGCGGTCTCAGCTGGCAGTCTGCCGGGCTGATTGATGATGACTTTTACCCTCAGGGAGCATTATTCGAGACCTCTGGAGAAGGCTGGGTGGCGGGTCTGGGCGGCTCGATTCTGCACACCCGTGACGGCGGCCAGCACTGGGTGGCCGAGCCAACCGGTGTGGCGGCACCGGTTTATGCCTTGCAGCAAGTGGGCAACGAGATGATGGCACTGGGGGAGAGCGGTCTGCTGTTGCGTCGATCCGGTGAGCAGTGGCGCACCGTCAGTGGTGTTGGCCATGGTGCCTATTTTCGCGATGCGGTACTCGTGGGCGAGCAGCTGATTCTGGTGGGAGGCAGCGGTGGTCTGGTTGTCGTGGCCCGTAATCAATTGCGTTAAATCCAATACAATAATAAGCAGAACAGAGACCTTCAAATGAACCAGTATTCCGCAGACGCCCACAAGGCAACGCATTTTCTGCATGTGCTAGAGACGTCGGCTTTTAAGCATCCTCGTACCATTCTGGCGGCTATTTTACTGATTACGCTGTTTTTTGCGGCGCAGATTCCGGCCGTTAAAATGTATTCTGATTTTGCCGACCTGTTGCCGCAGGAACACCCGTATATCGAGCTGCACAACAGCATCAAAGACAGTTTTGGTGGTGCCAATGTGATTGTGGTGGGAGTTGAAGTACTCGACGGTGACGTGTTTTCCAATGAGGCGCTGCAGAAAATTCACCGGGTAACGATGGCGGTGGATAGCCTGACCGGGGTGAACCACAATCTGGTGACTTCCGTTACGCACCGCAACTCCCGCAAGGTGTGGATGACGCCGGAAGGTAATGTCAATTCCCAATCCTATTTCGACCCCCAGGGCGGCGATCTTTCGGCGGCGGCGCTGGCAAAGCTGGAAAAAGACGTGGTCTCGGATCCTCGGGTGTATGGCCCACTGGTCAGTCCGGACAAGAGCATGGCGTTGATCAAGGCGCAGTTAAACGAAGGCAAACTTGATTACGAGGCCACGTTTAATGAAATTCAGGCGATTCGGGCCACCGAAGCGCAACCTGGATACCGCATTCACGTTACCGGCCAGCCGATGCTGGTGGGCTGGGCTTACCAGTATCTGGATCAGATTATCGAGATCTTTCTGTTTACTGCGGTGATCATGATCGGCTTGCTGGTGTTCTACTTTCGCAAATTATACGGCGTGCTGGTGCCATTGGCGGCGGTGCTGGTGTCGACCATCTGGGGCATTGGTATTATCTCGCTGTTTGGCTACAACATTGACCCGCTGGGCATGGTGATTCCGTTTCTGATTTCGGCACGGGCGATGTCGCACGGCATCCAGATCGTTGAGCGCTACTATGCCGAAATCAATGAGCTGGATGAGGCCACGCCGGATGGCAAGGATCATCACCAGTTGGCCGCCCGCACCACCTTTGAAAACCTGTTCCGGCCGGGCAGCCTGGGCGTGGTCTCGGATGCCATTGGCCTGTTGCTGATTGCGGTTGGCTCGATCCCACTGAATACCAAGCTGGCCCATTACGCCTCGTTGTGGGCGTTGAGCATTATCATTACCGTGTTGTTGGCGGTGCCGCTGTTGCTGTCGGTATTGCCTCGGCCACGCAACACCCGCATCAAACACAACCTGTTTCGTCATGTCGGGTTTGTCTGCGCCGATTTGGTCAGCGATACCCAATCCGCACGCCGGGCGTTGTGGCTGGGCGGTTTGCTGTTGTGTGGCGGGTTTTATGCCTCGTCGCTGGTGGTGATTGGTGAATCGGAACCCGGCTCGCCGATTCTTTATCAGGATCACGACTACAACCTGTCTTCCAGCGCGATTAACAATAGTTTTCCCGGTTCGGAAGAGCTTTACATCATTGCCGAAACCGACAGCAAGGGCGGCATCAAACGTCCGGAAGTACTGGCGGCGTTGGCCGATCTGGAACGCCATATGCTGACTGACCCGGACGTGGGCGGGGCCAAGGGCATCCCCGATCTGGTGATGCAGGTCAACCGCTTGTTGCACACCAATGACCCGCGCTGGCTGCAAATTCCCGATGATGAGCAGTACGTCGGCGGGCTGATGTTTACCTACATGATGTCGAACCCGATTCCTGGCGCGCTGAACGAATTTGTTGATACCGACGAACGTATTGCCAACCTGGTGTTTTATTACAAGGATCACCAGGGCGAGACTATTCGTCGTGCCATTCATATGGTGAAGGAATGGATCGCCGCCCATGGCGACGAGGTTGAAGGGCTGAGTATTCGCCTGGCCGGTGGCACTATTGGCGTAACCGCCGCCATGAACGAAGCGGCTTACGAAACCAACCTGTGGGTTTTGCCGCTGGTGTTTATTCTGATCTTTGTGTTTGTCGCCCTGTTTTACAGCTCGATTATATCAGGGGTAATGATGTTTATGGCGATGCTGTTCGCCACCACGCTGACGTATGCCTATATGGGCGTGATGGGGATGGGTATTAATATCAATACTGTACCTATTATTGCCGTCGGTGTCGGGGTGGGTATCGATTATTCGATTTATATGATGGACCGGATTCGTAGTGAAATGGTGCGTTCGCATAATATCAATATTGCGGTTCGACAAGCGGTGAGAACCACCGGTCTGGCGGTGAGTTTCACCGCGATTACGCTGATATCCGGTATCGTTATGTGGGTGTTGTTATCGGACCTCAGGTTTCAGGCCGATGCCGCACTGTTATTGATTGTTATGGTGGTATTAAACGGATTGGCCGCCATGTTACTGGTGCCCAGCTGGATACTGGTATTCAAACCGGCGTTTATCTGTCAATCGTACACTGACGAAGACGGTATTATTCACGCCGATTAACCGTTAATAAAAAATTCACGCGCTTCGCCTGGTCGAGGTCGGGAATCGGCTGCCTGCTGCCTGGATTCTTCATATCCAGAGTGGTTGGCGCTGCGAAAATAACAATAAACCGGAGGTATAACATGCCTGGAATCATGCTGGCCAAACGATCCCTGATAGCCCTTGCTGTTGCAGCCGCTGTCAGTCCATCGTTGGTGGTGGCCAATGAGACGAGCTGGAGCGGGTTTGGAGAGAACGCGACTTACTATCGGGACGAGGTTGGGTTATCCAAGTTCCGCAACACCGTACAAGCTGAATTTATACGGCCTGTCGACACCAGTGGCAGCTGGTACAACGTCACGTTAAATGGCGTATTACGTGCTACCTACGATGGTGTTTACGACCTCAACAGTGATGAATTTGGCAAGGATGCCGAACAAGACTATCTGGGCGAAAACTGGCACCCGGATGGCGGTGCGTCCAGCCTGTTGCTTTCCGCAGGAGTGCCGCTGCCGTGTGAGAACGATGAGCAGCTGTGCGATAACCTGCATGGCTATATGGATGACGATTCGCAAGACGTCCGCACCCCTGACTTTAACGACGAACTGGATTTTATCCGTGAGTTGTATATCGATGCGACCCGCGATGTCGGTGAAGACCAGCTGACCGTCCGGCTGGGTAAACAGCAAGTGATCTGGGGGCGTACTGACCTGTTCCGGGTACTGGATACCACCAACCCGGTGGATTATTCCCGTCACAATATTTACGACGAACTGGAAGACATTCGTATTCCCCAGTGGATGCTGAAAGCCGACCTGCTGATGGGTGCCAACAGCGTTTTTGACGACATGAACTTCCAGCTGATCTGGAACTTCGACAAGTTCCGTCCCAACAACCTGGGCACCTGTGGTCAGGCATACGCCATTCTGGATGCCGGTTGCTTCTTCTCGTCTTACCTGGCGGGCACCATTCCGATCATTCACGACGTCAAGTTGCCGGATCGCAGCCTGGAAAATACCCAGGGTGGGCTGAAGTGGGAAGGGGTCTATGGCGATGCCACCTTCTCGGTGAATGCGCTGCGTTACTTCCAGCAGCTGCCTTCCATTCACTGGCGTGGGCCAGATCCCGGCACCCCGGCCGCCGATGGTGTGTTTGATATTTACTTCCCTCGCGTCAGCCTGCTCGGCGGCTCGCTCGATTATTACGATATGAATACCGATGCCACCTGGCGTGTGGAAGCAGCCTACACCCAGGGTGAAGAGCTGGCGCGTGATCTCGATGGGCACAAGGAAACCGATATTGCCCGTTACGTGATTGGTATGGACAAGAACATCATTATTCCGGCGCTCGGCACCCGCAGCGCGTTCCTGCTGTCGATGCAGGTGTTTGGTCAACACGTACTGGATCACGAAGACGATATGCCGGACGCCGAGAAAAACTGGACCGGCACCTTGCTCTTCAAGGGCTTCTATATGAACAACCGCCTCTGTCCACAGCTGCTGGTTGCTCACGATGTCAAGGCCGAAGCCACCGCGATTGCCCCGAGTATTTCGTATCAGCCAGACAATCACTGGCTGGTCAACCTCGCTCTGAATATCAAGGAAGGCGGCAAACAGAAATTTGAATGGTCCGCCAGCGCTCTGGCCGGTGAACCCGATGTGCCGCAGTGGGAGCCACTGGCCCGCTTTAGCAATGGCCCGATTGGTGTTGCCAACCAGGAAGATGAACTCCAGCTGACCGTTCGTTACGGCTTCTGATAACCATAAAAGGTAACCGACATGTACAAGCAGATTGCATTAATAGCCGTGCTGGCTGGCCCAGCGTTGGCCGTCGAGGCCGCACCAGTGACGGAAGCGGTGATTCAGGAATCGTTTTATCCGTATGCGAAAGGGGGCGTCCCGGAGGTTGCCGGTATCAAACCCGGTATGGTGATCAACGCCAGCAACGTCGACTCGGTGGTGTCGTATCTGGATCCGGCCACCTATATGTTTATCAAGAACGGTGATTATGAAATTACCGTCGGCGCAACGACCTCGTTTGATCTCCACAAGTCGTATGTCGATGCCACTCGCCAGTATGCCGGGCAGGCGTCGCTGGGAGAAAAAGTGGGTGAAATCAATGCACCGGGTGCCGGTCGACCGTTCCCGCAGGAGCCATCCCTGGATGATCCCCGAGCCGGTGAAAAGCTGGCCTGGAACTACAAGTACGGCTACAACTGGGGCGATTCTGCCGCCATTATGCCGTCCTACTGGACCATGAAAAACATGTCGTCCGGCAAGGTTGAGCGTACCTTCAAGTTCAATTTCAACTTCCTGAACTTCTCCCGCCGTACTGCCCAGGAACCTTACCCGGAAATCACCCCGAACCCGTCCAGCCTGTTCCGTGGCACCTATGCCCAGGTGCTGGAACCGTTTGACGTCAAGAACACCCAGCTGCTGATTCACAAGTTCCAGGACGATACCAAGAACGATAACGCCTACCTGTATCTGGGTTTCCAGCGCCGGGTGCGTCGCTTGTCGTCTGGTCAAACCACGGATGCCTTCCTCGGTACCGACATCATGATCGAAGACTTTGAAGGTTATGGTGGCCGCATCAGTGACATGGAGTGGACCTACAAGGGTACCCAGTGGATGTTGTCGCCGATGTATAACCACAACGACTTGGCACTGGCCGCTGAGCCAGTGGACGATGAGGGGTATCAGTTTGTCGATTTTGGTGGCAAGGGCGGTTGTTTCCCGAAGATCACCTGGCAGCTGCGCAAGACCTACGTCCTCTGGTCGGAGCCAACCGATCCCAACCATCCGGTTGGTCGTCGCGAGCATTATATCGACGCCCAGACGTACGTGATCCCGCGTAACATCACCTATGACCGCAACGGGGCGATGTGGAAAACCTTCACCATTGGTCAGACGCATCCAGACCACCATCTGGCCATTAACAAGGGATCGGGTGTGTCGATCGATGACTCGTTCTCAATGGTGGATATGCAGGCGGATCACTGCACCACGGGTCAATTCAAGGGCATTGTTAACCCTGAATTGAGTCCGGCGTCCAAGTTTACCGTACAGCAACTGCGCGCTGCCGGTCGTTAGATTCTTGTTGGAGTGCTCGTTTGGCCCGCCCTGTGCGGGCCTTTTTGTGTCACTGGTTTGTGAACGGGTGTTGAGTTTATGAAGATGATTGGGTTACTGGCGGCCTCGTTCAGAGGCTGTGTCTGGCTATTGGCGCTACTGGTGTTACCGGTCGTGGCCGCCGATACCGTCAAAATCGGCATGACGTTTCCGAATACCGGACGCTACAAAAATCTGGGTATCGATCAGGCGCGTGGAGCCTTGCTGGCGATTGATGAAATCAACGCGGCAGGTGGCGTGCTGGGCAAGCCGCTGGAGTTGCTGCTGTCGGCCTCGGGCCGCAAGGGTAAGGAACAGGAACATGTGAGCGAACTGGTCAACGCGGGTGTCAGCATGGCTTTTGGCAGCTCGCTGCAACCGCAGGCAACCGCAGGCAACCGCCACGGCGGCGGCCAATGCCAACCTGCTGTATTTCGATACCCTGTTTCATTCGCCCGGCGACCGTATACAACGGCCGACGGTGTTTTATGCCTCTTACGATGCCTGGATGGCGGCCAAGACGCTGGCGTTTTATATCAACCAGTCGCTTGGCGGCAAGAAGATGTTTTATATCACCAGCGATAGCCCTGGGGGATTAATGACAGAGCAGATTCTGCGCAAATTCACCCATACCACCGATCTCAGTGTGCACGGACAGTCGTTAACCCGCTTTCCTGGCCCGCGCCGCAAGGAGTTTATCGCCGCCGTTGAGCAAGCCAGGGATGACGGGGCCGAGGTGCTGGTACTGGTGCAAGCGGGTGATGACCTGGCCAAGGCATTGCAGGTGATCCATGAATTGGGGCTGACCACGGCGTTAAAAATCGTCGCTCCCAATATGACGCTCAGTGTGGCCCGCGCGGTGGGAGCGGACAGGCTGGAAGGGGTGATTGCGACGGTTCCCTGGAGCTGGCAGGTCGCGAAAGACTACCGCTATGGCGATGGTGTGCGTTTTACCGAGGCTTATGTTGCACGTTACGAAACCAACCCGTCGGCGCTGGCAGCTACCGCCTATAGCCTTGTCTGGCACTACCAGCGCGTGGCCGAGGAAGCAGGCACACTGGATTCCCGGACACTGGCGAAACGCCTTGAAGGGCTGACCTTTACTGGTTTGAAAGACCCGCAAAGCTGGCGGCGTTTTGATCACTTGAGTGTGCAGTCGGTGTACGTGGTGACCGGTAAGCCTCGGGAACAGGTGATGCAAGGGAGTTTGCGGGAAGACTATTTTCGGGTGGTTTCCAATATCGCTGGTCAGATCATCGTCCCCACCGAGAAGGAAGTCGCCGAGCGGGCCTGGGAATAAACCGTCGTCGCTGCCGCTGTTAGGTTTAGTTTTGGGTTTGGGTTTGGGTTTGGGCTGTTGCTTCACAACAGCCCGGTCGAGTGGCAGAACAGAATCGATCAGCCGGTTAGCACGTTAGCCATCATAATGGCTGATGTTCCAGCGTAATCTGTTCAGCCAGTTTGCGACGCACCTTGACGGCGGCAATGTCACTGGGCAGCAAGACCGGCTTCAGGCTGAACAGGTCGGTGGTGCCCATTTGCTGGTGAACTGCATCCAGCACCGGGCCATCTTCGGTTTCAAAGGCATCGTGCATGGCTTTGGTTTTCATGGCGTTAAATTCCGCATCATCTTCCAGATGATTGCGCCGGGTACCAAAGAAATAGTGAGTTGAGTTCAGCGTTTCCGGAGTACAGGTATGCAGGTCGTATTGACCGACACAATGATGCAGATCCAGGCTGTCATTGTTCTGGGTGGCACCCACCGTCAATTGAATATTAGCCGGGGCGCTCCAGGTAATACCGATAAAATGCCGTGCTGAGGCTTCGGGGGCTGGCAGGAACTGGTTAAAAATCAGCATGGGTGGTGTCTGTTCCCATTCCCAGCGGGCCGACACTGTGTCCGCTGTTTCGGACAGTTGCGGCACCTGGGGTGACAGTTTGCCGCGAGTGGTGATGATTTCACCATGCAGATGGTCAATGTGGCTCAGATCCATCACGTTGTCGTTGATCAGCTCGTAGTTGCATTCCCGGCGCATGTAGGTGTAACCGACGCCGTTCGGGTGGCCATCAACCAGCGGGCCATAGTCGGGAATCAGATCCGGATTGGCTGGCTGGTTGCCCATCCAGATCCAGAGGAAGCCATAACGCTCCACCAGTGGGAAAGACTGCACCACCGCTGCCTCGGGAATATGCTGGTTGCCATGGGGGTTGTGATTGCACTTGCCGCTGCAATCGAAGCTCAGGCCGTGGTAAGGGCAGACCACGCTGTCACCGTCTCGCTTGCCTTGCGACAGCGGCACAAAACGGTGTGGGCAGCGATCACGCAAGGCAACCGGGGTGCCGTCCTGGCGGCGGTAGATCATGACGCTGGTGTCCAGCAAGGTGCGGCTGAACAGGGCCTCATCATCGACTTCGGTGGACAGAGCTGCGACGTACCAGATATTGCTCAGATAGGGAAGATTTTGCGTTGTTGTCATTGTTATATCTCATGTTGTGTGAAGGGTGGCCGACGCTGTACGGCCATAGCGTGGCTGAGACTGACTCAACCAAAACGGTGACTGAACGGGTGTTATGACTGGCTGCCCATCCGCCTAGATATCCAGTACCAGACGTCTGGATTTGGCGCGGGAGCAACAGGGTGTGAAACGGTTGTTAGTGGCTTTTTCAGCCTCGGTCTGAAAATAGTCCTGATGATCCGGTTCGCCATCGATCACCGCCGTGAGGCAGGAGCCACAGATGCCCTGCTCGCACGAGATCGCCACCGGGACACCGGCTGCGATCAGCGCCTGGGCGGCAGACTGATCGGCAGAGACCGGGATAATCTGGCCAGAGCTGGCCAGTTGCAGCTCAAATGCATGACGGTTGGACAGCGCCTCGTGGTTGGTAACGGGGGCTGAAAACTGCTCGTAATGCACCTGAGTGGTCGCCCAGAGGCAGGACTTGGCCGTTTCCGTCAGATGGCGAATAAAGCCTTCCGGCCCGCAGACGTAGAGATGGCTGGAATCCGGGTTGGCTAACAGCGCCGGGGCATCCAGTGGTGCGGTTGTCGGGTCGTCATCAAAGTGCAACTGCACCCGGCTGGCAAAGGCAGATGTTTGCAGACGATCGACAAAGGCGGCACGGGAACGCGAACGGGCACAGTAGTGCAGTTCAAAGTCCTGCCCTTGCCGCTGCAGGCTTTCGGCCATGGCCAGAATCGGGGTAATACCGATGCCTCCGGCAAACAGCCGGTAGCGTGGAGAAGGCTGGAGTGGAAACAGATTACGCGGTGCGCTGATGGTGAGTGTGTCGCCTGCTTGCAGGGTCTGGTGAATCGCCAGCGAGCCACCCCGGCTCAACGGGTCCAACAGGATTCCCAGTTGGTAGTGGTCGCGTTGTGCCGGGCTGTTGCAGAGCGAATATTGACGCACCATGCCATTGGCAAGGTGGATATCGATATGGGCACCGGCCTCAAATTCGGGTAATAAACTACCGTCTGGTGAAACAAGCGTTAGGCCAATAATATCTTCTGCCAGCGTGAGTTTTTGCTGAATACGTACGGTGAAAAGCAATGGACCGGTCATGGCCTGCTCCCTTGATCATTTTTATTATTGTTCAAAGTCCCGGTTGTCGGGCTGACTAGGAGATAGCAACCGATATGCCAGTTTTTTAATTCTTGTAACATATTGAATTTTATGGGAATTTAATTTTATTGCTGATGGTTTAATAGACTGCTTTAATAAAATGATGAAATTCAGCAATTGCTTAAATAAAGAAAATTGCTCTAATAATAAAAATAAACAGGAGGTGGGAAACTGCTATGTCAGCCCACAACCAACATCAGACGTTACATCCGATCCGTGAATTTATTGATGATCAGGCACTGGCGGAAAAACTCCGCTTTGCACCCGATAGTGGACTTATCCAGCTGTTTGAAAATCGCATGTTACTGGTGCATGGATTTTCTCTGGCCGCGCTGCGGCGGGAGTTGATCGAACGCTTGGGGCTGGACAAGACCCGAGAGATGTTCACCCGGTTGGGCTATCAGCAGGGCGTGGCCGATGCCCGCTCGCTGATCGAGTCCGAAGGCGGTCAGACAGACACCAAGCTGGCGATATTGCCGAGGCTGCGGGAACTGCAGGGATTCGTTCGTAATCAGGCCGTCGACCGCATGCACTTCAATGAGCAGACCGGTGATTTTTGGGGCGATTATTACTGGCAATCGTCATGGGAAGCCGATGCTCATCTGCAGCATTACAGCATCAGTGGCATTCCGGCTTGCTGGATGATGACGGGTTACGCCTGCGGTGCAACCACGACCATTATGGGGCGTCCGATTCTCTGGCGCGAGGTAGAATGCGTTGCCATGGGTCATGCTCGTTGTCGCGTGGTTGGACAACCGTTAGATGAGTGTGACGACTCCGCCGAACACCTGAAGTTTTTACAAATCGAGGACTTTGTGGCGGCACCAGGCCGACGACCGCCACCCCGGCAGGACAAGGGTTTTCAACTGGCCGACATCAGCAGTTTACCCGATCTGGTCGGTGCCTCCGCCAGCTTTAACGCAGCGGTACACTTGTTGAAGCGGGTTGCCCCGACAGATGCCACGGTACTGCTGAAGGGCGAAAGCGGCGTTGGCAAGGAACGTTTTTCGAAAACCCTGCATGCGATTGGCCCCCGTGCGGATAAACCGCTGATCTCGGTAAACTGCGCTGCGATTCCAGCAGATCTGGTCGAGGCAGAACTGTTTGGCGTGGAAAAAGGCGCTTTCACCGGGGCGACCGTATCGCGCCCCGGACGATTTGAACGAGCCGATGGCGGCACCCTGTTTCTGGATGAAATCGCCAGCTTGCCACTCCATGCCCAAGGCAAATTGCTGCGGGTGCTGCAGGAAGGTGAAGTTGAACGGGTTGGTGACATCCGGGTTCGGGCGGTGGATGTGCGTATTGTTGCCGCTGCCAATCGTAACCTGCGCGACGAAGTCAAAGCCGGACGTTTCCGTGAAGACCTGTTCTATCGGCTGAATGTTTTCCCCATCGAAATACCTCCACTGCGGGAACGCCGGGAAGATCTGCCGCTGATGGTCAGCGTGTTTGTAAAACGTTATTCGCAGCGCTTTAACAAGGTGATCAAGGGCATCACACAGCGCGCCAGCGAAGCCTTGTGGGCTTATGAATGGCCCGGCAATGTGCGGGAACTGGAAAATATCATCGAAAGAGCAGTTATTCTGGCGGATAACGACGCCAATATCGATTTACACCATTTGTTTTCCGGTGATGAAGACAATCTGGAAATCCTGTTCAAACTGGGGCCGGATGGCGAATTGACCCGTTCCGGCAGGGGAGAGCCGAGTGCTGCTGCGGATATCAGGGTGACTGACCATCCGTTAC
>CAJXTI010000069.1 GCA_913061185.1 uncultured Oceanobacter sp. | reverse complement strand
CGAGATTTCTGCCTGTCTCGTGGGCTCGGAGATGTGTATAAGAGACAGGGCTAGCGGCTAACTGACGCTGGGATTCCAGCAATCCGGCTTCGGCCCGACGCCAGACTCGGGATTTTTGCGTTTCAGCGTTCTTCAGTTGTTGTTGCCAACCTTCGCTCTGGCGGTTCCGCAGAATCCGTTCATCATCCAGTTGTTTCAGCTGCTGGTTGGCTAGCTCATACGCTGTTTTGGCCGCCGTAACGTCGGAATCGGGGGCTGTTAGTCGTACCAACTGTTCTTGCACATGAGACAGTTCGCGCTGCGCCTGTTCGGTATTCATCAGATCGAACTGGATATCCAGCAGCTGCTGCGACAACATCTGTCGGTGCGTCAACTCAGCTACCGTCGCTTTTGCCCGTTCAACGTCTGCAGCCTGTTGTTTCAAGGTGACCTGAGCTTGCTGACGTTGCTGCTGGACACTGTTCAAACGATCCTGATTGTCGAAGCCCGTTTGCCAGTCCTGATCCAGCCGCTTTTGATCCTGTTTGTCGAAAAACCGAGCCTTGCCAGAGGTTAACCCTTGTTTGGTGATGGCATGTTCGGTATGTCGCAAATCGTCCGGGCTGTTGACGCAGTGCAGATCCAACCCAGCTAACAGGTGTTTGACAGCTTCCCGATAAGGATGCGGTTTGTAATCCAGTTTTTGGGTAAAACCATCGTCCATAAAACGTGCAGTTTGGCTAGGCTGCTTAACTTCAAGGATACGTACATGCAGCTGGTTATTACGCTGATTGACCCAGCGCAGCGCCGCTGCGACCTGTTCCGGTAGCACCAGAATACGCAAGCGGTGACTGCCAATCGCCCGTTCGATAGCGCCACGCCAATCCCGTTCTTGCTCTTTTATCTGCACCAGCTCAGCCACAAAAGGCAATTCATCCTCTTGCAGACCCAGTTCATCGGCCAATAGCGCCCTGAAAGTATGGAATTTGGCCGGGATATTAGAACCGGGCCGCTGCTGGATCGCGGTTATTTCAGCCTCCAGTTGCCGAATATTCGAGCGAATTGCCTGGGCGGCGGCACCCAGCTGAAAGCTGGCTTCATTAGCCTGCTCAAGCGTGTGGCCAAGCACTTCGAGACCCTCGGCTATCACGCGCTGGTTATCCGTTAACGCGGCACGGCTCAGACTATCGTCCAGCCCCAGATTACGACTCATACGTTGATAGTGGCGGGCGTTCTGGTCACAACGATCCAGATTGTTCTGTTTCTCGTGAATCAGTTCTTCCAGATTACGAATATTATGGCCACCCAACTGCAAGTACTGCTCACGCAGGGCATCGCAGCTGCGCTGTTGCGCCTGGACACTTTCTTCCGCATCGACACAGCCTGCCTCGGCGCTTTGAACCTCCGTCACCAGGCGAACACACTCCGCTTTCCAGAGCTGATACGCCTGCTCCCCAAACCAGATGGGCAAAATATCAGCCAGTTGCCGTTGCTCCATCAGTTGGCCATCAATCAGCTGATATTTTTCCCAGTGGGCTTTGACCGGCTCCAGTGAGCGTTGCTGTCGCCGGGCCACTTCCAGCTCTTCATGAATGGCCGTCAGGTCATCGAAGCTGTCGGCCACTTCTAACGCCCGCTCAAACTGGGATGAATCGTCCAGTACCAGCTCGCGGAAAATATCATCAATACTGTTCAGTTGCTTCAGACCAGCCGCCCGATTCAGCAAGTTAAAAGCGTTCTCGCGCACTTCGAAAAAATCCCGAACTCTGGCCAGATAGCCTTTTTTAGCCGGGTAATTCCACAACCCTGTGGTGGTTTTTTCCAGTTTCCGCAGCGCTCGCATACCGCCTTCCTGATGCACTTCCAGCCAGTACTGCAAGGTCTGTTCAGCTGCGGTGGTAAAAAACCAGAGTTTTTTCAAATCAGACGGGGTCGAGCTGATGTCGTCAAACCATAGCAACGCGCCCAGGCGAGCCACGTCCTGACCATTCGACAAGATGGCACAAATACCGGTGACGGTTTTGCCGGATCGAGCGATATGCGCCTGGCCTGCACCGCCATCCCCAGGGCCAGAGACCCCGCGCACATACGAGACCAAATCACGGTCGCTTTCGTGGCCTCCCGTCGATGCCAGGTTGTATTTGGGGTTGGCTGTCAGCAGTGTCATCAAGGCATCCACCAGGGTGGTTTTACCACTACCGGTTGGCCCGACAATCGCGGTACCTTCGGCATCAATCTCAGCACTGTGCGGGCCGCCAAAACCACCCCAATTAAAGATTTCCAGTTGTTGCAGACGGTAGGTGGGCTCGCACCCGAACATCTCTTCCTGAGCTGGCATTACGGTTATTCCTCCCGCGCCGAATCATCAGGCTGACCATCGGCCTGCTCACGCAGACCGTTCAGCAATGCTTGCAGGTTTTCCGGGTTGGCCAAATGAGCAATGACAGGACGAATAGTCACCCGGTCGTGGCTGTCCGGGGCGGTGACCAGCCCATGTCCTTTAAGCTGATCCAACAAGGTGATCATGCGATTGCGTTCTTTCGATTCACTGCCACTGTCGCCCAGATACAACTGCAACTGTGGCACCAGTTCATCAATCGCCACCACGGCGTCCGCCGCACCCACACCGGAATCCTGCTCGTAGTTAACAAAATACTGCCGCAATATCGCCACCAACAGTGATTGCTCCAGCGTCAGCCGTTGCTTGCGCACCAGCGGGTGCGACCAGTCGTCTTGCTCCTCGGTCTTTTCAGCCGCCACCACTTTCAGGAACACCAACCCGCGAATGTCATCCACCTGAGCTTGTAAATCCAGCGGTTCCAGAATGGCGTTGATGGCTTCCAGGTTCACCACCGCTACCCGATACACATTGGGCTTCAGCGTTTGCTCCAGCAAACCGGTATTCAATAGCTGCTGAGCGGTGTCGCGCAAGCGGCGGTCGGTACGTTCAACGCCAACAACGCCAACATCAGGAGCGATAACTTGGGGAATACTGCCCTCAGCATGATTATTTTCAGACGATTTTTCAGACAAGTGCGGCGGTTTTTCTGGTGGCTGCGCCGTCGGTTCATCAAAGATACTGGTCATATTCAGAATTCCCAGTCCATGCCAGCAAACGCGGCCGCATCCAGTGACAACAACGGCAGACTGAAGGCCCAGCGCCGGTGCTCAGCATCTGTCAATTCCAGTGATTCGGTGTGGTTCCCGGTTATATCAATACCCGCTTCACGGGCCATTCCAATCCACAAGGCAAAAGTTTCCAGGTCGTGAGTGGGCGGTAATTGCTCCGCCAGCTCCACCAAGCTTAACGGCCGCCCGGCAGCTGCCAATACCGCCAGGGTTTCAGCAATCACCACGTCGCGATCCAACCCGTCCAAGGCCGCCCAGAACTCCTCGTCGAGATCACCCAGATTGGCCTCTGCGGCGGTAAAATCCAGTGTTTGTTCTGCCGGGTTCTCCAGGTTTTTAAAGCGTAACCGCTCCACCAGCGGCACATTGGCCAGCGCAAACCCCAGCGGCGGTAACGGCGACTCGGCGCGCCGGACTTTTTGCCGTTGCCAATCAACATCCAGCGCAGCTTTCATAATTTCTGTCAGTATCTGACCGACTTTATGGTGCTCGGCCGCCAGGCCACTTTTCAGAAAACCGCGTACATCCTGTTCACTGCGCGCGCGCGCCTGCAGCACCAATTTACTTTCCTGCGCCAACCGCAGCCGCAACCATTTCAGATCTGTCAGCTGATTGCGGTTCAGTGCTTTAGGCGCTGCCGGATGAGCAAGAATGGTACGAATGCGGTGATTCATATTCTCCAGCTCAATGGTTTGTCGCAATTGCTGAATAAAGCCATCAAATACCCGACCTTCTGGAGTATTTAACAAGGCCGCCTGACCATCCAGCAACCGATCCACCACAACGCCGCGATGGGTCCCCTCAGCCATAATAGACTGGCGCAACAACCGATCTGCCTCCCGCCAGGAATCTTCCACCCGACGAAAATCAGCACTCAACCCGGTCGCCAAGGAAAAGATTTCACGAATACCTTCAATCGCCTCTACGTTAGACAACACCGGAATATCACCCGCCTCCGCAGCGGCCAGCTCCTGCTGCAATTGGGCTATACGCCCCTGCAACGAGGCAATACGACTGGCCGGATTGGGATTAAGCCCGGTTTCGAGTTTTTCTATTTGCGACTGAACGACTGATAGACGGGATGCCGTCGATGTCATGATACGGTTATCGAGGGAATCGACAAACTGAATCGCCGTCGCCAGAGCATCGGTGGCGTACAAACGCTGACCGCGTTCAATCACCAACCCACGCTTGATCCATTCCCGTAACTCGCGCCCCGCCTGTTGACGGGTATTGTCTGGATCAATAGCGAACTCATCTTGCCCGGCATACGCTGCCAGCATCTCCGACAAAGCCTGCAAGGCATCCTCTTCCGCGATACCGTTCTGGGCATGCTCAAATAGCGTGGTTAAACACCCCAGAACCAAAGGCGCACGTGGCGACGCCAACAAACGCCAGGCAGGATGCTGCTGACGCGCATGGATGTACTGGCGAGTACGTTGTTGGGGGGAGAAGTTCATGGACGGCTTCCGCTACTGATTCTGTTCCGGGCACCATGGCCCGGTACTTCCGGGGATTACATCACCTGTTGCAAATTCACACCCAAAGGTGGCGGCTATAATCAGTCTACTGCGTGTCGCGATGCTGATATCGCGAGTGATATTACCGCCGCATCGCCCAAATCACCAAACCGACCACCAGCAAAAAAGGCAACGCCACAACCAACAGTCTGAATGCCATCATCAACAACAGTACACCCAGGATAAAACACAACGGCCCGATAACCACAAACTGGATCAGAGTCCACATTGCTCGATACCCTCCCCGCTGCCAGCATAGTTGATGAGATCCCGCTCTGTCACCCTAGTTGTCCAGTAGGCGTGGCCCCTGAAAGGCGTTTGGGGGAGGTGTCGATCCGGCTGAAATCGGTACTTATGCAGCGCATGCCACTGATGGAGGTGTTCAGGAAACCACTGGATTTGTCAGATGATACGGAGCAGTTGGGGCTGGGATTTGGTTAACCGGACAGTAGTGTCTTCATCTACCAATCGCTTCCACTCTTCAAATAATGATTCCATTTGAGACATAATGCGTTCCTTGAGTTTGCTGCCTAACGCCCGCATTTGCGGCTGGTTTGGAGCGCAGCGGAAAGCCAGTCCGACAACATGCGCTTGTTAGCGCTTGACTTTAGTGTATATGATAGCAATATACAAAAATGATTAATTGGAAGCAAATTACTGGCTTTGACTGGGATGCTGGAAACGAGCGAAAAAATGAGGAAAAACATGCTGTTAGTCGCTTTGAAGCTGAGCAAGTGTTTTTTAACCAGCCCTTGCTGATTTTGGCAGACCAAAAACACAGCCAAAACGAAGCGCGATACCACGCCTTGGGAATAAGTAATGAGGCTAGGTTGCTGCATATAACTTTTACCTTACGCTCTGATGATACTTTGATTCGTGTTATTTCAGCTCGTGACATGCACCGGAAAGAGAGGAACATTTATGAGCAAAGTTAAAACCGTACCTAAGTTTAAAAATGAAGCCGAAGAGCGAGCTTTTTGGGAAAAGCATGACTCTAGCGAATACCTTGATTGGACGCAGGCCCAATCTGTTGCGATGCCGAATTTAAAGCCTTCTACAAAAACCATATCTCTCAGATTGCCAGAAGGCTTATTGGATAGTATTAAAATCGAAGCCAATAAACGCGATATGCCCTATCAATCTCTCATCAAAGCCTGGCTCGCTGATGATGTAAAGCAGAGTCGCAATGCCTGATGGAGTGCTAACGCCAAGTTAAACGGCTGCCGAAGCGTAGCGTAGGCAGTCCCCCGCTCTGTCACCCTAGTTGTCCAGTAGGCGTTTTCGATCATGAGTTTGGCTTCACCGCCGCTGGAGGCGATATTTTCAAATTTGAAGATTTTATAGAGCTCGACTGGCTCGCAGTTAATCAGGATATCTTGCATGGGGGTTCCAGTATAAAAATGGCGGTTTATCGGTACGCAGATGCAGGGCGTTGAGCTTGATAAAGCCTGCGGCGTCTTTCTGGTCGTAGGCACCGGCATCGTCTTCGAAGGTAGCGATGGCTTCGTCGAACAGTGAACCTTCAGACTGGCGGCCAACTACGATCACGTTGCCTTTGTACAGTTTTACGCGGACGTCGCCGTTTACCACTGATTGGGTGTCGTCGATGGCGGCTTGCAGCATTTTACGTTCTGGAGACCACCAGTAACCGTTGTAGATCAGGTTGGCGTATTTCGGCATCAATTCGTCTTTCAGGTGCGCGGCTTCACGATCCAGCGTAATCGACTCGATGGCGCGGTGTGCTTTCAGCAGTACCGTACCGGCTGGGGTTTCGTAACAACCACGGGCTTTCATGCCGACGTAGCGGTTTTCAACGATGTCGACACGGCCAATGCCGTTTTCGCCGCCGACCTTGTTCAGTTCTTCCATGATGGTCGCCGGGGATTTATCAACGCCGTCGATGGCTACCGGGTCACCGTTCTTGAAGCTGATGGTCAGGTAGGTCGGTTCATCCGGGGCCTTTTCCGGCGAAACAGACCACAGCCACATGTCTTCTTCTGGCTCGTTCCATGGGTTTTCCAGGATGTCGCCTTCGTAGGAGATGTGCAGCAGGTTGGCGTCCATGGAGTATGGCGACTTTTTACCGGCTTTCTTTTCGACCTTGATGTCGTGCTCGTCGCAGTAGGCCATCAGGGTTTCACGGGAAGTCAGATCCCATTCGCGCCATGGGGCAATTACTTTAACGCCGGGCTTGAGGGCATAGGCACCCAGTTCAAAACGCACCTGGTCGTTGCCTTTGCCGGTCGCGCCGTGAGCAATGGCATCGGCACCGGTTGCGTTGGCGATTTCAATCAGACGCTTGGCGATCAATGGGCGCGCAATGGAGGTACCCAGCAGGTACTCACCTTCGTAGATGGTGTTGGCACGGAACATCGGAAAGACGAAGTCACGGGCAAATTCTTCACGCAGGTCGTCGATAAAGATTTCTTTAATACCAAGTGCTTCGGCCTTGGCGCGTGCCGGTTCGACTTCTTCGCCCTGACCCAGGTCGGCGGTGAAGGTGACGACTTCGCAGTTGTATTCGGTTTGCAGCCATTTGGCGATCACAGATGTATCCAGACCACCGGAATAGGCCAGCACCACTTTTTTGATGTCTGACATGAAATTCTCCAGATGAATTCAGCCTTGGAAGGCTCCGGTATTTCAATCAGAACGTGATGAAATAACCGGGCAAAAGAAAAGGGCGACATTCTATCGATATGCCGCCCTTTTAGCCAGTTCAGGCCGGAATCCCGCTATTGCTCTATTGCTGGCACTCCTACTGGCACTCCACCAGTACGGCGGTGGTGTTCCACATTTCAGCCGGTGCGGCGCTACTGTCATCAGTGAATGAACGGCCGATCATCACGTCGCCGTATTTGCTGACGTAAAACTGGATGGTATCGCTGCCGACGGTCACCGACAGCTCACCGTTGCTCAGGCTGTTGATGGTGCCATTATAAGATTCCGGCTCCTGATAGGCTTCCAGTGTTCCCTGCAGGCCATCCACGTCGCTGCCGTTGTAGCTGTATTGACTCAGCTGCAAGCCCAGTTCCGCTTCATCCGACGACACGCCGGTGATCGACAGCTGGGTTTCGCTGGTCACCGTAACGGTGGAGGTTTCACTGGCGAAATTGACGCTGGCGAAGTTATTGCCATCGTAACGCCCGGCGCTGTGATCCTGGATCATGCAATAGGTACGGCCAACCAGATCGGACACGTCGGTTACTTTGGTCGGCATGGATTCCAGCTGGGTTTGCAGGGCTTCAATACTGGATTGTAAAGCGGCCAGGCTGGATGCGTTGTCGTTCACCGCAGTGATCACGGTGCTGAAGTTGCCGTTCACTTCCGAGGCTTTTGCTGCAGAACCGGCGCTGAAGGTGGTAACGCCCGACGTATCCACCGTACCGGCCTTGGCCACCAGCGGTGCAATCGCCATCGACAACATCATCAGGGAAATGACTGAAATGCTCCGAGTTTTCATAATTTGCTCCAAATTCGTTGTGTTCGTTGGGCCGCAGTACTGACTTATTGCCAGTTGGCTTCGTCCCAGTTGAAATTGTCCCAGCTGCCGCCGCTGCTCGGCTCACACGCATCACCGGTTCCGTTTTGATCGTCATCTGCCTGGTCGGCGTTCGCCAAGGTCGGGCAGTTGTCTAATGGATCATCAATACCGTCGGCATCGCCATCGACGCTGTTGGGATATGGGTCGGAGTTGTCGCCGAGGCCATCGCTGTCGGAATCGATGGTTTCGGTGCTGTCATGCGGAAAGGCATCTGAGTTGTCGCCCACTCCATCAGAATCGCTGTCGGTGGTTTCGGTAGCGTCTTGGGGAAAGGCGTCTTCGCTGTCTGCCACGCCATCGCCGTCGATGTCGGCTTCAGCATTGGCGGCTTCCGGTTCGCTGCTGACCGTGCCGTCACTGAGCGGAGTGGTCGATTGGGTCACCAGTGTGGTGGCCGTTTCCGACACCAGTAGCGCTTCAACATTGCCGACGGTGACGTTGGTGCCCGGAATCAGCTTGCTGCTGACGTCCTCTTCCACAACCGCCTGCAGGTCATCGCTGGATACCGAGCTGAACAGTTCGATAGCGCCACTGCTGGAACGACCGTCGATTATCCCATTGGTCAAATCCAGCGCCAGCACATCGAACACCTGTTCGGCAGTGGCATTGCCAGCCAGCAGCTGGGTAGCAATGTCGTTAGCCACTACGGCCACACTCTCGATCGCCTGACGGCACAACAGCACTTGCTGCAATTCGTCGTCGCTGGCCGCTTCGCTGGTCACCAGAGGTGGGGTATTAAGCAGATCTGCGCTGGTTTTCCAGCCAAAGCCGAGGGTCGATAGCACTTGCTGAACAGCAATGTCCAATGCACTGTCAAATTCCGCAGCGGAAATAATGCCATCGCCATTACCGGCATACGGTGACGCCGTGTCTGCCTGTAACTGCGCGAGGCTAACCGCCAGGCTGGTCAGTGGTGAGGCGTACACAGAACCGCCGGACAAGACAGTATCCGCATCAATCACCGTTTTAAAACGACGGATCAGCGGCGTTACGCCGGTATTGATATCGGTTGTGGACGTCGAGCTGCTGAATTCAACCAGCAACGCTTGACCGGCTAAATCCGGTGTTATCGACAGACTGTCGATAAACGAGGTATCAGCCGTTTGGCCTTCAGCAATCAGCGCCCCTTTCAGGTCGCTGGCATTGACATCCAACCGGTACACGGCAACGCTTGCCTGGGCCAAAGGGCCCTTCACTGCAACACCGGTCACCGAGACGCTCTGAACCTCTTCCGGGTTATCCCCGCCACTGCCACCGCCACCACAGGCGGTCAAACCCATGACTCCCAACAGCCCGAAGGCCATTAAGGAATGTCTTAGTGCCGTCATTTACACACGCCTCCCAGGGCAGGCAAGCCCCTACCCGTTTGTACTGGTCTATCTGTTATTGGACAGATTTTATACGACTATCCGATGACAACGACTCCGATAACAAGAACAAGCGCCAAACCTCAAGATAAAGACCCCGAGACAATGAATCGGGGAATTGGGTTCATTTACATCAAATTAAATGTGACAGACTTATCAATATGAGATATTGACGATGGCATTTTGATCCCGACTGGAACTGTTCCCGAGACGCTCACAGGTCGATATTTGGCGCAGAAATATCAATCGCCCATCGGCACGCCACTGGCCGGGGGGATGTGAATATGGCTTAATCCCGCCCACACAACACGGCAGCAAAGGAAGGCATTTCCATGTCCAGCAAGTTACTGCGACGGGCTTTCGCTAGCCTGGTATTGATTGGTCTTTTCAGCATCGTCGGCTGTGACCCATCTGATCCAGAGCCTCCATTCAAAGAGCCGCCATCCAAAGAGCCGCCATTAGCTCACGAGTCATCCCACAAAGAGCCACCGCCCAAACAGCTTGCAGGTGAAACACCCACGGTCACCTCCGAATCGGAACCACTCACAGTCAGCCCGAACCTAACCGCTGAACCCACACCACCGCGACAGCCAGCATCTGATGACACACAGGTGGAGTACGTTGCATCCGTAACACCAGAATCTCTAACACCAGAATCAAGCGAGCCTCGATCAAACGTAACGGAGCCAGTATCCGACGATCTTGAACAACGCTACGCCGGTATTCCTCTTGCTGTTGTGCGCATCAGCGAAGCCAGCTACGACGGTGGTAGTACGGTACATATTCAGTTTTCCGTGCCACTGGACGAGCGTCAGCCATTTGCAGAGTACATCAGTGTTAACAGCCGCAAGGGCAAAAGCTGGATGCTGTCTGACGATCGTCGCAACCTGTATATGCTTGGCGCAGAACCACAAACCCAATATCGCCTGACCGTGAACGCCGGGTTAAAAGGCATCAACGACTCCGTATTAAACAGTGCCAGCCGAGCAACCGTCACAACCCAGGCGGCTCCAGCCAGCCTGGAGTTCGCCAGCGATGGCCGGGTATTGGCATTCAGTAGCCAACAAGGGCTGCCGGTGATTACCCAGAATGTAGCCGAAGCCAACGTCAGTTTTTTCCGCTTGCACGATGACAAGCTCAACCAGATCAGCCGCTACCTGGGTCACGGCACGCGTGCCTCTCAGTGGAATCTTAATAATCTGGCCAAGCTGGCAGAGCTGAAATACGAAGGCCGCTTCAAACTGACCGATGAACAAAATCACCGTCGCCAGATAAACCTGCCCGTGCGTGATATTCCCGAGCTGGCCACGCCAGGGGTGTATCTGGTGGTGATGCAAGCCCCAGGCACCTTTGAAAACCAGCTGGCGACCACTTACTACAGTCTCACCGATATTGGCTTGCACCTGCATCAGTACGCCAACCAGGCCGAATTACTGGTGCAAAGCCTGGAAACCACCCTGCCAATTGCCGCTGCAACGGTTGAATTATTAGGGCAAGACGGTTCCTCCATTAAACTCGGCAACACCAATCGCGATGGACAACTGAGTATCCGCCGTACGTTACTCAATCGTAATAATACTGGCGCTACTCTGGTGGTGCGTAAAGGCACCTCGGTCAGCCTGTTGTCACTGAACACCAGCGCCCTCGATTTGTCCGATTTTCACTTCAGCCAGCGCCCGGCCCACCAGCAGGAGCTGTTTATTTACAGCCCACGGGATTTGTATCGCGGTGGTGAAACCGCTGAATTCTCGGCCCTGCTGCGCGGCCCGGATGGCGAAAAAATCCGGCTACCCAAGCTCAAGGCCGTGTTCACGCGTCCCGATGGCCAACAGGTCAAAACCCTGTCGCTGGCAGCAGAGGACGCCGGTTACTACCATTGGTCCTTGCCGTTGGCAGCAGACGCCATGACAGGGAACTGGAACGTCAGCATCAAGCTGCCAGACAACAGCACCAGCCGCTATCAATTCAAGGTCGAAGACTTTATGCCAGAGCGGCTGAAAATCAGCTGGCACCCGCAGGCCACCCGCAGCGATGCCAACCAACATACCGGTGCAGGCAACCTGATTGTGCCGCTACTGGGCGAGTATTTGTACGGTGCCCCTGCCGCTGGCAATCGTTTGCAGGCGGCGCTGGACATCAAACCCGAACTGCGGCCATTCGAACACTGGCCCGACTACGTGTTTGGTAACGCTGGCGCAACCGACTGGAACAGTCAGAGTCAGCTTGAACACACGCTGGATACGCAAGGCAAACTGGATCTGAATATTGCCAACAGCTGGTCGGCGTCCCCCACTCCCATGGCGGT
The DNA here is from genome assembly GCA_913061185.1 of uncultured Oceanobacter sp. Taxonomy (GTDB): domain Bacteria; phylum Pseudomonadota; class Gammaproteobacteria; order Pseudomonadales; family Oceanobacteraceae; genus Oceanobacter; species Oceanobacter antarcticus. The sequence goes on along the minus strand of CAJXTI010000069.1, from coordinate 5,667 downwards.
GACCATTACCGCCAGCCTGTTTGAAAGTGGCGGTCGGCCAGTGGTACGACGGCAGAAAGAAATCTGGTTACCGGAGCAGCAACTGGTTGGTGTCAAACCGCTGTTTGACAACCGTGCTCCTGCCAATGGTATGGCCCATTTTGAACTCCTCATGACCGACGGCAGCGATCAGTTGTTTGCTGCCAGTCAGGTCACGGTACGGCTGATCAATACCAACCCGGACTACGACTGGCGTTATAACAGCAACCGGGGCTGGTACTACGAAAAGCAGGATCGGGCCACGGTAGAACTGAGCCTGACGGTAGACTTGTCGGCCAGCCAGCCGACCCGTATTGCCGTACCGGTCGATTGGGGCCATTACCGGCTGGAGGTGCAGAACCCGCACAACGGCCAGACTGCCGTGCTGACGTTTGAGTCCGGTTACACCTGGTATGGTCAGTATGCGCAAAATCGCCAGGGTAATGCTCGCCCGCGTCAGGTCACTCTGGCCTGGGACAAGGGTGGTTATGAGGGTGGCGACGTTGCCCGGCTGTCGATTACTCCACCGTCGGCTGCCGAGCAGTCGCTCGCTCAACCAAACTCTCAACCAAACTCTCAATCAAACTCTCAATCAAGAGCTCAGCCAACTCCCCAACCAACCTCACAGGCGCTGGTGATGGTCGAGGCAGATACCTTGTTATGGCTCAAACGTATCGACCTGAGCAGTCAGGGCGGACAAGTAGATATTCCCATCGATCCCGGCTGGAAACGTCATGATCTGTACGTCACCGTGCTGTATCTGCAACCGGCCGATAGCCAGAAGCGCATTACCCCGACCCGCGCCGTTGGCCTGATCCATTTGCCGCTGGATCGTCGTGATCGCCAACTGACGATTGAATCCAATGCGCCAGCCAAATGGCTGCCCGATCGTACCGTCAACGTCGATCTGCAGGTCACGGACAACCAGCAACAACCCGTGCAAAAAGCCTGGGTGACACTGGCAGCCGTCGATGTCGGTGTATTGTCGATTTCCCGTTTTGACACACCCGACCCGTTTAGGTTTTTCTTCGAGCCGCGCCGTTACGCCGTTGATCTGTTCGACCTGTATAGCCAGGTGATCGACTTCAACAACAGCCAACCCGCCACACTGAATTTTGGTGGTGATGCCGCCATGGCTCGTGGTGGTGATATGGCCCGATCGCAGGTGCACATTGTCTCGCTGTTCTCCGGCAAGGTGGCGGTGGTCAACGGTGTAGCCCGTATCCCGCTGCAATTACCCGACTTTAATGGCCGCCTGCGGCTGATGGCCGTTGCCTTCACTGACCATGCGTTTGGGCACCTGGAGCAAGAAGTCACAGTCGCTGCACCGGTGGTTACCCAACTATCGATGCCCCGTTTTGCCGGTATGGACGACGATGCCCAAATTGCCCTGGATGTCACCAACCTGAGCGGAAAATCCCTCACTCTGACGGTGACAGCAGATGCCAGTGGCGCGGTTGAATTCCAGACCGAGCCGCACACCCTGACACTGGCCAACCAGCAAAAACAGACGCTGGTGTACCCGTTCAAGGCGACCTACCCAGAAGCGGCGTCCTTGGGCGATATTGAATTTCGTATGCAGGTAACCGGACTGCAGGAATACCCGATTGACCGCCGCTGGACACTGGTCAGCCGCCCGACCCTGCCCGCCTACACCGAGTTTGCCCGTGGCCGTCTGAGCAGTAATGAGCAACTGCAATTAAGTGCCGAACAGCTGACTGGACTGGACGCCCGTTATATCAGCACCCAACTGACACTGGATGAGCAGGTAAACCTGAATCCACACCGCCAGCTGGACCAACTGCTGCATTATCCTTATGGCTGTCTGGAACAATCGGTCTCCAGCAGTTACCCCTGGCTGATAGTGGGGCAGCAGCAAATCGATGTATTTAATAATGGCACCTCACGCAGCGCTCATCCCATCAGCCGCGAACAAGCGATGGAAGCCGGGATTCAGCGCATCATCAAAAAAGTGCGCAGCAGTGGTGGCTTTTCATTGTGGTCGTCCGATGATCCCTATGAACAGCACTGGCTCACTGCCTACACCACCCAATTCCTGATCGATGCCAAAACCCACGGTTTTGCTGTCGACCAGCAAATCATCGACAAGGCACTGACACGCCTGCATGACTATATTCGGGGTCGAGCTGAAAACGCCGAACGCTGGAATGACGATGCCAGCCTGTACCGTTTTGTCTACCGTGCCTACGCCGCCTATGTGCTGGCCCAGCAGCAGCGCATCACCCTGACCGACGTCCGTAAACTCAGTAACGCCAAGCCCGCCAATGCCACTCCGCTGGCACTGGTTCAATTGGCATTAGCCGCCCGGCAGCTGGGTGATAACGCCCTGGCCAACCAGCTGATGCAACAGGCGCAGCACGCCAAACGACCATCTCATATGTATATTGGTGACTACGGCTCACCCATTCGTGATCAGGCAGCCATTGCCGCCTTGTTAATGGCAAACGGTATGGAACCAGCCTGGGCCGATGACTTGTTGCTCGCACTGGAAACCGAACTGCGCCGCCGCCGTTACCTCAGCACCCAGGAGCGTATTCAGCTGTTAAATGCCTCACAACAGCAAGCACAGCAACAGCAGCAACCATCACCAAACACTCCAGCCTGGCAAGCCAATCTGAGTTATGCCGATGTCAGCCATGACTTGAGCGGCACGCACATGAAGCGCTTTCACTACGATGATCCGACCGTATTGCAAGGCCTTTCCCTCACTAATACCGGGGCCGAATCCGTCAGTGCCGAGCTGGCGGTACAAGGCTACCGCGAGCTGGCCAGCCAACAGAGCAGCGGCAATGTGGCCATCGAACGCCACTATTACAGCCGCACTGGCGAACCCATCGCCCTGACCAATCAACCGTTGAGGTTAGCAACCGGCGACCTGATTCTGGTTGAATTACGCATAGCCAGCACACAGTACCGGCCCGACCTGATGGCAGTCGATCTGCTGCCCGCCGGGCTGGAACTGGAAAATCAGAACCTGCTCGACAGCCAGTCGGTGGCCGACATCCTGGTCGACAGCACATCCGTTGCCGATTGGACCCGCAACAATGGTGTATTACACCAGGAATACCGCGACGACCGCTTTATTGCCGCCCTCGAAACCGGCGCACACCGCAGCTCACGGGTGTTTTATCTGGCTCGTGCCGTCACACCTGGCAAATACCGGATTCCCGGCCCCTTGCTGGAAGATATGTACGACCCGGAAGCCCGCTCCGTGGGAGCCAATGCACACTGGTTAATCATTGAATAAACGGCCTGCCAGCGCGCCTGTTGTATTCACAGCAGTCGCATTAACAGCTGTCGTCCTCACGGCAGTTGTACTAACAGTCGTATTAACGGCCGCGCTGTTGAACTGGCGCTACCCGTTGCAGTTACCCGAACACAACGAGCGCGAATTTGCCCGCGTCGTGGTCGATCGTAACGGCCGCACGCTGCGCGCCTTCCCCGATGCCCAGGGAGTCTGGCGTTTGCCCGTCACGCTGGAGCAGATTGCACCCGCCTACCTGCAAGCGGTTATCCAGTACGAAGATCGCTGGTTTTACTTTCACCCTGGCGTCAACCCGGTTGCCATTGCCCGCGCGGCCTGGCAAAACCTCCGCTGTGGCTGCGTGGTGTCCGGTGGCTCCACCCTGACCATGCAGGTGGCCCGCCGTTTGTATCCCCATACTCGGGATATGCGTGGCAAACTGCAGCAGGCATTACGCGCCTTGCAACTGGAATGGCACCTGAGCAAGGACGAGATTCTTGCCCTGTACCTCAACTATGCTCCCATGGGTGGCGTCATCGAAGGCGTCGAAGCCGCCGCCCAGATGTACCTCGACAAACCCGCCGCAGACCTGTCGCTGTCGGAATCTGCGCTGCTGGCAGTACTGCCGCAAGCCCCCAGTTTCCTGCGCCCCGACCGTCACCCACAGCGTGCTCGTGCCGCCCGCGACAAAGTACTCCGGCGTCTGCTCCGATTTCAGGCGATCGATAACGCCGCCTACCAGCAAGCGCTGCTCGACCCGGTCTTTGGCCGTCAACCGGCAACACCTCAACAAGCGCCGCTATTGGCGCGCCTGCTGATTCAGGCATACCCGCAACAACGACTGATTCGCACCACTCTGAATGGTGACTTGCAGCGCGAACTCAGCCAGCAATTACAGCGGGATATCCAATTGCTGCCACGGCAACATTCCGCAGCGGTACTGGTGGTTCATAATCCCAGCCATCAAGTGCGCGCTTATATTGGCACCGCCGACTTCGGCGATAGCCAGCGGCTTGGTCATGTCGATATGGTGCAAGCCATTCGCTCGCCGGGTTCAACACTGAAGCCGTTTATTTACGGGCTGGCGCTGGATCAGGGACTGATTCACGGTGCCAGCCTGCTAACCGATGCGCCCCGTCTGCGCCAGCAATATCAACCGGGCAACTTCTCCGCCGGGTTTTCCGGGCCAGTAACACCGCAGCAAGCGTTACATTTTTCCCTCAATCTACCCGCCGTCCAGGTGTTGGAAGCCCTGACACCAGCACGTTTTTATGCGGCCTTGAGTAATGCCGGATTCCACTACCAGTTACCTCTCGCCGCCCGTCCGAATCTGTCGCTGGCACTGGGAGGGGGCGGGGTCAGCCTGTGGGAACTGGTGATGCTGTACAGTTCGCTTATGAATCAGGGACAGCTGTTTCCGTTACAGTCAGTACAACAGCCCATCACAGCGCAAGCCAATCAAGTACCTCGCCCGCTGCTCACCCCAGCTGCCGCCTGGGTCACCGCCGACTGGTTACGCAACCCGCTACCAGACCGCAGCCGCAGTGTTGCCGTTATTCAGCCGCGTTCTTTCGGTTGGAAAACCGGCACCAGCTATGGTTTTCGCGACAGCTGGGCCATCGGCATCACCCCGGAGTACACCGTCGGCGTCTGGTTTGGTCGCCCGGATGGCACCCCATCGCCCGGCTACTTTGGAGCCGTAACCGCCATGCCGACTCTGCAACGGGTGATCACCATGATCGACCGACAGCCCCATTGGCCAGCGCCGCCGTCGCAGGTACAGCAGATAAACGCCTGCTGGCCACTGGGTCGACTGGCCAGCAGTACTCCTTCCGACCAGTGCCATCGCAGCGTCAGTGGCTGGAGCATTCGCCAACTGGTGCCGCCAACCCTGCCAGACAGCGCCAACCCCATCGCCGCCAATCCACTGCCCGTGCTGGTGAACCAACAAGGCCAACGAATCAACGCCCGCTGTGAGAATGACGGCAAAAACAGCACCCGGCGGCTGATCCAGCTGGCGCTGTGGCCAGTAATACTGGAATCCTGGATTCCCGCAGCCCAAAGACTGAGCCACCAACTCCCCGCTCCGGCACCAGGTTGCGAATCCTCGCTGATCATCGGGCGTACCTTGCAAATCACCGGTATCGAACCCGGCGAACATATACGTTCAACACAAAGAAACAGCGCGGGCGAACGACAACTGCCCAATCTTGCGCTCGGAGCCAACGGCGGAGTCGGAATGCGTTACTGGTATATCAATGGTATATACCGGGGCAGCAGCGCTGAACGACACGTACTGACCATTCCTTTACGCCGCAACGGTGAACAACACATCCTGTCTCTTATACACATCTGACGCTGCCGACGAAGAGGATAGTGTAGAT
>CAJXTI010000068.1 GCA_913061185.1 uncultured Oceanobacter sp. | reverse complement strand
GCCGACGTTTGACTTGACCCGTCAGGCCTGCAAGTCGGCTTCGTGATTCGAAACCCTCTGGTAGCCCAGAGTGAGCACCGGATTAAATAGATGTCTCCAATACTTTGCAATCTGATAGCGGTTTGCCTGTTAAGGTGGCGGCAGCACCAGTAAACTGCGCGCTTGGCCCGGTATATTGCGTATTCGGGATGCGATTCTGTCGGTTTGCAGGCGGTTTGTATGGTGTTGGTGAGTTTAAAACAGGCCGAGTTGGCCTTTGGTGATCATGTACTGCTCGATAAGGTGGATCTGGATATCCACTCCGGCGAGCGGGTCTGTATCGTTGGCCGTAATGGCGAGGGCAAGTCAACCTTGCTGAAAGTCCTGACCGGTGAAGTGACAACAGACGATGGGGTTATTCAGCGTCTCGACATGTTGAGTATGGCAACGCTGCAGCAGGCGCTGCCAGAAAAAGTGGATATTCCGGTTTACGATGTGGTTGCCCAGGGGTTGGGGCAGGTGGGTGAAGACATTGCCCGCTATCATGAAGAAACTCACAAGGGAGAGCACGCAGATCTCAACCTGATGGAAAAACTGCAAACCCGCATCGAAGCCAATGACGGCTGGAGTTGGCAGCAAAAGGTCGAGGCGATTATTCAGCGCCTGGATTTACCCGCTGAACGCAGCTTTGCGGAGCTGAGCGGTGGCTGGCAACGACGAGTCATGCTGGCGCGGGCTCTGGTGGTTGAGCCGGATCTGCTGATTCTGGACGAACCCACCAACCACATGGATATCGCCACGATCAAGTGGCTCGAAGAACAGCTCAAACAATTCAGTGGCACGCTGGTGTTTATCAGCCACGACCGGGCCTTTGTGCAAAGCCTGGCGACCCGCATTGTTGAGCTCGACCGTGGCCATGTCTACATCTGGCAAGGTGACTATCTCAGCTTTATTGAATATCGGGAAAAGCGTCTCGAAGACGAAGCGACTCAGCATGCATTGTTCGACAAGCGCCTGGCAGAGGAAGAAAAATGGATTCGCCAGGGCATCAAGGCGCGCCGCACCAGGAACGAAGGTCGCGTTGAACGGCTGAAAGAAATGCGTAACGAACGCGGTGCTCGCCGTGAGCGTCAAGGTACCGCCAATATCAATATGACCAGTACCGATTCGTCCGGGAAAATTGTCTTTGAAGCGACGGACATCAGCTATGCCTGGGGTGACCAGCCCCAGGTGGCCAATTTTTCCACCATTATTCAGCGTGGTGATCGCATCGGGCTGGTCGGCCCCAACGGCGCAGGTAAAAGTACGCTGTTGAAACTGCTGCTGGGGCAGCTGCAACCCCAGTCTGGTTCGCTCAGAGTTGGCACCAAGCTGGAAGTGGCCTACTTCGATCAGTCCCGGCATATGCTGGATGGCAACAAATCGATCGCCGATAACGTCGCTGATGGCAAGGATCATGTCGAAGTGAACGGCCAGAGCCGCCATGTGATCGGTTACCTGGGGGATTTCCTGTTTCCCCCGGAACGTGCCCGCACACCGGTTCGGGCCTTGTCGGGTGGTGAGCGTAACCGGGTGTTGCTGGCCAAACTGTTCCTGAAGCCATGCAATTTGCTGGTGATGGATGAGCCGACCAACGATCTGGATGTAGAAACCCTGGAACTGTTGGAAGAACGGTTGATGGAATATCAGGGCACCCTGTTACTGGTCAGTCACGACCGGGCTTTCCTCGATAACGTGGTTACCCAGTTGCTGGTGTTTGAAGGTGATGGCCATATTGACGAACAGACCGGTGGGTACTCCGACTGGGAGGCCCGCCATCTGGCCAAACAGGCCGCCACCAAGGCAAGCCAAAAAGCCGGTAAACAGCAAAAACAATCACTAAAGTCGACACCAAAGACGGCAGCGGTGGCGTCTGCCCCCGCCAAGGCCGAACCCAAACCACCGGCAGCAAAAAAACTCTCCTACAAACTGCAGCGCGAACTGGATCAGCTACCGGATCAGATTGCCGCTGCCGAAGCCCGGCGAGATGCTCTGGCTGCGACCACTCATGCTGCGGATTTTTATGCCGGAGAGGCCGATACCGTGCAGGCTGCTCTGGCGGAACTGGCAGCCGCCGAAACAGCAATCGAGCAACTGGAAGAGCGTTGGCTGGAGCTTGAGGAAATGGCATCGTGAGCTGGCTTATCCCGCTTGCGGTGGTGCTACTGGTGTTTGGATCCGTTTATTGGATGAAACCCAGCCCACGAGATTCCCGTCTGGCGGCGTTGCGGCTTGATGCCATCAAGGCAGGGCTGCAGGTTCGCTACTATCGGTTTCAGGCGGACGGAGCCAAAACCGGAGTGAGGGAAGACATCACCGGCACCAGTTACACACTGGTGTTCCGGCAGCCAGCTCATGACGAGGGCAAGCCCCGTCATGAGCTGTTGTTTCGTATTGTCGGGCAGCCGGCGTGGGAAACTGCCGGATTACCGCAAGGACTGTCGTGGCATGATTTACCGGGTGATCCGGCGCAGGGTCAGGAGCAGCGGCTGGCGTTGGCCGAGTCGCTTGGGGCTGGCATTCGAGCAGCGCTGGCGGGTCTGAATGATGACGTCCTGTTACTGGAACTGTATGAAAACCGGGTCAGCCTGATTCCGGCAGAGCGAAAAGCCGCCAGTGCCGAAGGATATCTACAGGTGTTGACCGCACTGGCTGCTTTGGCCTGACGAGCGCTCAATAAACGCTGACCAATAAAAAAGCAGCTGATGAGGGCTGCTCTTTTATTGGTGGCGGATCGGTTGGATCAGATCAGATCAACTGCCAATCTTGCCTTCCAGTTCTTCCAGGTGGCGAATAATACGATCGTTGTAGCTGATCACCAGGAAGGGAACATCCATTTCGTGTTGACGGGTAATGGAATTGCGCAGAAAACGCCACTTGCTGTTGATGTTGTCCATCAGAATATGAGTGGAGCGCTGGTACGCCACGGCTTTGAGATCTGCCAGTCGGAATTCAAAATCCGAAGTCATCTTCTGCATGGTGCGCTTGTATTCACCCAGATAAACCTCGGAGTCATCCATGGCGGCCGACGCCGCATACTGGGTGGTCATTTCCTGCAACAGCATGGCCATATCACGGACTTTTTCTATCGCCGGGTTGGTATCACTGACTCCGGCAACCTGGTGGTAGGCCGCTGAAATACGAGTAACCAGCGCGTTGTTGAGGCGACCCAGCTCGTCAACCATCTGAACGCTTGGAAAACCCTGGTTTTCAACCAGGTTGCGGTTGCTGTTCAGTGACTGGGTAAAGCTCAGCCATTCTTGCTCAATATCGTTCAGGTGACTGATCAGTTCTTGGCTGGCAACGTTTTCCCGTGCTTGGGCTAGTGACGCATTAAACGATTCCATATCGGCATTCATACGGCGACCGTACTTGCTGTCACCATCCAGGCCGGTATACATAAAAAAGTCAGTCATCACACCAATCGAGGCGAGGCGCATATGCTGTAGCTGGATCATCAGCTCATTGGCGGCCGCATGGGAGGAGACGGATGTCAGCAGGAGTGCCAGGGCAAGGCCCAGCGATTGGAGATATCTAGTCATCATGACCTCAGTCTTTTTATGATTATTTTTATGGTCTTCAGCAGCACCGTCTGTCTGATGATGAGAAAAATGCTCTCAAAAGGCAGGATGGACGCATCGCTGCAAGTAAAGCTGGTTCGAACAATACTACGGTATCTGCTAGCAAATGTCGCGATCTCGTACGTTGGTAGTAGAACGCTTTGATACGAAAAGTAACTATATTAAAGCAGATATTCAACTTGGCTCGTCTGGATGTATTGCCAGTCGCATCATTGCCGATTTTGGCCGTGCTTTTGTTAATCCCTGCTTTGTGGCGTAGCCATTGATGCTTAGCCGCAGCCGTCATTGGCGCGAACAGTCACTGACCTGTTTAGTAGCGAGTCATTATTGTGGTGCTGTCATGAGGGTCTAATCTTGCTATTGACTTTATTCCTCGATTCAACGAAGGTTGCTACAGAATTCAAACGGTCGTATTAATCGAATGTTTGAAACGGCTGTGCTGCATTATGACCAATCAGAACATGATGCAAACGCACTAATAATGGATCGGATTGTCAACAGGCAGTCCTTACGCTAACCACCACTTGGAGATCAGTTGATGATTTACGAAGGTAAAGCCATCACGGTCAGCATGATCGAAGGTGACATCGCCGAACTCAGGTTCGACCTGCAAGGCGAGTCCGTCAACAAATTCAACCGTGCCACGCTGGAAGAATTACAAGCTGCCACTGTTGCGATTGCCGCCAATGATGCAGTCAAGGGCGTGCTGCTAACGTCTGGCAAAGACTCGTTTATCGTGGGTGCCGATATCACCGAATTCGGCAGTTATTTTGCCGGCCCTGAAGAGACGATCGTTGAGTGGTTGGGCTATGCCAACAGTGTATTTTCGGCACTTGAAGACTTGCCAGTACCGACCTTGTCAGTGATCAACGGTGTTGCGTTGGGGGGGGGTATGGAGCTGGTGCTGTCCACCGATATTCGGGTGATGGCAGACAGTGCAAAAATTGGTCTGCCGGAAGTCAAACTGGGCATTATGCCTGGTTTCGGCGGCACCGTGCGCTTGCCGCGTGTGATTGGTGCCGACAATGCGATCGAATGGATTTGCATGGGCAACGAGCAGAAAGCCGACAAGGCGCTGGCCGACGGTGCCGTGGATGCAGTATTCAGTGCTGACACACTGCGCCCACAGGCGCTTGAAATGCTCAAATCTGCAATTGCTGGTGCCATCAACTGGCAGCAACGCCGGGCTGAAAAAACCGCCAAGCTGACGCTGAACACCATGGAATCGATGATGGTGTTCGAAACGGCCAAGGGCTTTGTGATGGGGCAGACCAAGGGTCATTACCCGGCGCCGATCACCGCCATCAAAACGATGCAAAAGCATTGCTCCATGAGCCGCGACAAAGCGCTGGTAGTGGAATCCAAAGGCTTTGCAACGCTGGCTAAAACCACTGAAAGCCAGGCATTGATCGGTTTGTTCCTGAACGATCAGCTGTTGAAAAAGAAAGCCAAGGAATACGACAAGATCGCCAAGCCAACCAATATGGCAGCGGTGTTGGGTGCCGGTATCATGGGCGGTGGAATTGCCTACCAAAGCGCCTATAAAGGCACGCCGATCCTGATGAAAGACATCAACGAAGCCGGTATTGAACTGGGCCTGAACGAGGCTAACAAGCTGCTTTCCCGGCGCGTCGAAAAAGGCAAAATGACGGCTCTGAAAATGGGCGAATCACTGAACCGTATTCGCCCAACCCTGAGCTACGGCGACTTCGGCGCTGTGAATACCGTGGTAGAAGCGGTGGTTGAAAACCCGAACGTCAAAAAAGCCGTTCTGGCGGAACTGGAAGACAAGGTCAGCGACGATACCATCGTCACTTCCAACACCTCGACCATTTCTATTGACCTGCTTGCGGCAGACCTCAAGCGGCCGCAAAACTTCCTTGGCATGCACTTCTTTAACCCGGTACATATGATGCCGCTGGTGGAAGTGATTCGTGGATCAAAAACCTCTGCTGAAGCGGTTGCGACCGTCGTTGCCTACGCCAAAAAAATGGGCAAGACCCCGATTGTCGTCAACGACTGCCCCGGCTTTCTGGTGAACCGGGTACTGTTCCCGTATTTCGCCGGTTTTGCGGCTCTGGTACGGGATGGTGCTGATTTCCAGAAAATCGACAAGGTGATGGAAAAGTTCGGTTTCCCAATGGGCCCTGCTTACCTGCTGGACGTCGTTGGTATTGATACCGGTGTTCACGCCAACGAGGTGATGGCAGCAGGCTTCCCGGATCGCATGAAAGCCGATTACAAAACTTCCATGGAAGTGATGTTTGAAAACAATCGTTATGGCCAGAAGAACGGTGTTGGTTTCTACAAATACGAAACCGACAAGAAGGGCAAGCCCAAAAAAGTCGTTGATGAGCAAACCTATGAGCTGATCAAACCGGTTGTGGCTGCTGCGACTGAGCTTGACGCCGACGAGATAATTGCCCGCTGTATGATTCCGATGTGTATCGAGGTTGCCCGCTGTCTGGAAGAAGGCATTGTGGATACGGCAGCAGAAGCGGATATGGGCCTGATCTTCGGTATTGGTTTTCCGCCATTCCGTGGTGGTGCCTGTCGTTACATGGATACTGTTGGCCTGGCCAGCTTCGTCGCCCTGTGCGACACATTTGCTCATCTGGGCAAACTGTATGAGCCGACTGACCGGATGCGTGTTATGGCCGCCAATGGTGAATCCTACTTCCCGGCAGCAGCCAACGCCCCCGTCACGACAGACAGTGCGGAATAAGAGCGAACCTGGAGAAATTTATGACAACCCTGAATCCCAAAGACGTTGTAGTGATCGACGCGGTTCGTACGCCCATGGGCCGTTCCCGTGGTGGTGCCTTTCGCCATGTGCGGGCCGAAACCCTGTCAGCCACGATTATCGACGCGCTGTTTGAACGTAACCCGGATGTCCCGCCCAAGCTGGTGGAAGACATCATCTGGGGCTGTGTGAATCAGACCAAAGAGCAAGGCTTTAACGTTGCTCGTCAAATTGGTCTGCTGACCAAAGTTCCCAAAGAAGCCGGTGCGCAAACTGTTAACCGCCTGTGTGGTTCTGCCATGAGCGCCATTCACACCGCTGCCCAGGCGATCATGACCGGCAACGGTGATGTGTTTGTGGTGGGTGGTGTAGAGCATATGGGCCACGTAGAAATGACCCATGGCTTTGATCATAATCCGGCATCGTCCAAGCACTTTGCCAAGGCCTCCAACATGATGGGCCTGACCGCAGAAATGCTCGGCAAGATGCATGGCATCAGTCGTGATCAGCAGGATGCCTTTGCGGTGCGGTCGCATCAACGTGCCCACCAGGCAACGCTGGATGGCAAGTTCAAGAATGAAATCGTACCGATTTATGGCCACGATGCGGATGGCAAACAGGTGCTGATCAGTGAAGATGAAACCATTCGCCCGGAAACCACGTTACAGACCCTGGGTGCCTTGCGTCCGGCATTTGATCCCAAGAGTGGTACGGTGACGGCGGGTACGTCTTCCCAGATCACTGACGGCGCTGCTGCGATGTTGTTGATGAGTGCTGAAAAAGCCGAAGAGCTGGGCCTCAAGCCGCGCGCTCGTATCGTTTCCATGGCGGTTGCCGGTGTGGATGCGGCGATTATGGGTTACGGCCCGGTGCCAGCGACCAAAAAAGCCTTGAAGCGTGCTGGTCTGGAGACCACGGATATTGATTACTGGGAATTGAACGAAGCCTTTGCGGCCCAGTCACTCCCTTGTATCAAGGATCTGAAGCTGACCGAAATTGCTGAAAATCGTATCAATATCCATGGCGGTGCGATTGCTCTGGGTCACCCGCTGGGGTGTTCCGGTGCCCGTATTTCCACCACTCTGATCAACGTGCTTGAGCAGGAAGGTGGACGCTATGGCGTCTCGACCATGTGTATTGGTTTGGGTCAGGGTATCGCCACCGTGTGGGAACGCCTCTGATTATCGTCAAGTATTCAATGCATCAACAGCCTGTCTGGGCTCGACAGTCTGTTGTTGCAAAGAATGGAAAAAGCCCGCAGCGATAACCGCTGCGGGCTTTTTTTGTTTAGCGGCCAGGGTGATATGGCGGGCTACTGGATAACTACTCGGGCATTCAGGGGCTGAATCGGACGGCTGTTTTCACCGATCAAACGTGTGAAGGCGGCAATTTGATCAGCAGAGGCTTCAATCGGGGTTTTCAGTACAAACCAGCTGACGCCTTCAGTACAGGGTGGGGTCGTCAGGGAGCCGTTGTATTGTATGTAATCCAGGGATTCGGGCAGCAGTTTTGATATGTCCAGCCCGTTGTCCAATTCCTTTTTCTCACCAGGCAGGGGAAGGTCGCCCCAGACTTTGGCCAATTCCTTATTTTCTTCACCAGCCTGGAACATGATGGCCAGCACCGCCAGCCGACCTTCCGGAGTGGCATGGACAAGATGCATGGCCATGGGATACGACTTGCCTTCGATACGGTTTTCAGCCGGCGTGTGGAAATGGAACTGAATCAGGTTAAAGCTGCGAAAACCCACATTCAAGGTATTGCCCGCGGCGTAATTCACCTGCACCGTGTGACCGTTGTTGAGGATTTCCTTGCCGCCGGGATGGTAATTCAAGACCAGAGGTATCTGATCGGCTGCGATCATCTCGGTCAGATTCAATGGCGATTGGTTCAGGCCACTGCCGCAGCTTGTATAGTCTGCAGATAGGGTGGCCCAATGCTCGGGGCCATCGTCACCCTCGTAACTCCAGTGTGGTGATGGATTGGCGCTGGCAATCAGGCTATTCAGGGTGAGTGCACTGATCAGGATCAGGGCAGACTTTTTAATCATGGGTTATCTCTGCTGGCTAGGTGATGAATCAAACCTGGGGTTCCTTACGGACTGCACTCGTCGCTGTTGTTCGTATAGGGGACATAGCTGGCTTGCTCTGTCTGTGGTTACAGAACCACAGATCAAACCGGCTGAAAAAATGCAGTGACTGGGTGTCGATCTACGCATGAGATACCAGGTTGACAGGAAGGTTGCATAACGTCGGCCTGATTGGAACGGCCCCTTCGGGTTAGGTGACTCCTGCACACCAGGCGCAGGAGCAGGTGGGCGTGTGCTTCCGCGTTGTTATAGAACCAGGCGAACAATGCCGCTCAAGCGACCGGCATTGATTACGGGTAAACACAGTATGGGAGCGGTCAGATTCCGACTGGCCAGATGGGGGACACCACTGAGCCAGACTTTGCCAAGCTGACCTTCTCCACGCTCAATCTGATCCCCATCATAGCGCTGGTGGAGATCTGAGCCATCAATGGCAAAGCCATCGTGGAATTTCAGCTGGTTGCCATCTGGCAGCCAGACTTCATATTGGCTGGCGATAGGCGTACCCAGTGTGGATAACAGGCACACCACATGGCCATTCCTGTGATTATCGATATACGGCAAAGCGAGGCCGGTTGCGAGCCCGTATTCTTCGGCGGGATGAGCACGGATAAAGCAGTGACGATTCGCCAGATTCTGTAGTAACAGTGGCTGATCCAGCTGCCATGCCTTGCCTGGCAGACTTTCTCCCTGTTGGATGGTCATATTGCGAGATATGGCGGCAAATTGCTCCAGTACACCGTAATAACCATCCATCAGGTTTAACTGCTGTGGGCTTTGGGTATCATTTTGCCAGATTTCGACAGCGCCACTGGCGGTTCCAGGGTTACCACAAAAGAGCACCACAACCGCTTGAAGAAAATCACCGGCAAAGATCGGAATTGCAAGACCTGAGTCTATTCCAGTATCAGAAATAAAATTGCTGCGTTTGAAGCGGTCACTTCTGAGATCAGACCAGAGAACCGGGTGGCCACATTGCCAGGCACTACCAGGTAAACCCTCGCCATAACCAAAGGTCATGGTCGCACTGATTTCGGCAAAATGGCCCAGTTCTCCGTAGTAACTGGCTGCAGCGTGTAAATGACTGGAGCGGTCAGACTCCGTATGGTTTGGTACCCAAATTTCTGCTGCTTTTATAAACGCATTCATCGATATCTCCCTGATAAGCGACAGAATCATCTCTGTGGTCGTGTTCAGGGGCCACCTGAACTTGTTGCGCTTGACGTTGTAGTTTAACCGGCTATTGACAATCTATCGGCGTGACGATGACTGCGTTAAAAATGATCTGAAAATATTCATAAGTGACTTATCAACTCTGACGTTCGGTCATGATTACCCTGTACTTGCGGCCTAGAAACGTTTTCACCAGCTGTTGAGTCGTGGTATTGCTGTTGAGATATTCAATTGCGACGTTAATACTCGTCTCGGGTATTCCGTTATTGTCTATCAACGGGATCTGTTGTCGAGGGCTCCTCTGTTTTCGTTTGTAGCTTGTTCAGTGCTCCGGGTGACAGGATGTACACCGCAAGCGTAGGGTACTTGTACCCGCTGATACAGCATGAATCTAGCGAAGCAAGATGATTTTCAGAGATAGTCCAGCAATGAAGTCAATATTGCCGTTTTGCTAATAAAGTTAATAATAAGTGAGCATATGATGGTGGTTCAGACCGCGCTGGTATTACTGGCTTTTGCAGCCAATTCTCTTTTATGCCGCTGGGCTTTGAGGGAATACAGTTTTGATTCCGAAAGCTTTACGATCATCCGTCTGGTGGCGGGTGCGGTGATATTGAGTGTGTTGCTGTGGTATCAGAATATCCGCTTGGGGAGCCGCAATTGTGTCTGCCCGAACAGCCGGCGCTTCTGGTTACTGGGGCTGGGGTTATTTGTTTATGCGTCGGCATTTTCCATGGCGTATGTCAGTCTGGATACCGGTGTCGGGGCTTTCGTATTGTTCGCCACAGTACAGCTTGGGCTGCAATGGGTAAATATCTGGCGCGGCGCACGGCCTGGAGCCTGGCAGCTGGTGGGGATGTTGGTCTCGATTACCGGGCTGGCCTTGCTGCTGCTGCCTGGCAGTGCACTGTCTTCCTGGTGGGCAGTGCTGTTAATGGTCACGGCTGCACTCGGTTGGACTGGTTTTGTGGTGCTGGGCCAGGGTTCGTCAACACCTTTGGCAGATGTGCAAGCTGCCTTTGTCGCTGCTAGTCTGCTGTCGATACTATTAATACCTTTTACGGTTGAGCCCGAGTTGTCGAATTGGCGGCCTTTGCTGCTTGCAGTGATATCGGGTGCCATAGCCTCAGGGCTGGGTTACTTTGGCTGGTATCGGGTTTTGCCCTGGCTGGGGATCCATCGTGCTGCTCAGGTACAGCTATTGGTGCCGGGGCTGGCAGTATTGATGGGGGCGCTGGTGTTATCCGAGCGTTTAACAACCTTGATGTTGCTGGCCATGGGGCTGATTGTGGCCGGTGTTTTGATTGCGATTCGGGCGCGCCGATCCGTTGATACCTGAACCAGGCCTCACACATCGGTGCCGATCCAGACAACCCGACCGATAATTTCCAGCTGGTTCATGTCGTTTTGTTCCAGTAATACGTCGTTGTAGTGCTTGTTGTCCGACAGTAGCCAGACCCCTTGTCCCGGTACTCTCTGGATGCGTTTGATCATTTCGAAATTTTCTTCCCGCAAGGCATAGAGGCGACCATCCAGAAGCGACCTGTTCTGGGTGTCGATCAGCACCAGGCTGCCGTCGGGAATGGTCGGATTCATACTGTCGCCCTTGGCCGTCAGTATCACCAGAGACTGGTCGTTCAGACCTCGCTGTTTGACCCAGTGGCTCGGCAGTGCAAATTCCGGACTCGCTGTCCGGGTTTGGCAATGCTGGTGAGAGGCGGTATAGCAAGGGATCGATTTCAGCTTGCTGTCGTTGGCAGACAAGGTGTCATATTGATCCGCATGCATCAGCCCTTCACCGGATACCGCCCATTCAATAGAAACATTCGCTGCCTTGGCCATGGCGACCAGAGGCTCAACGGTTGTCGCACTGGCACCCTTGATGCAACGATAGAGTTGTGACTCCGAGATACCTGCGGCATCGGCGAGTTTTTTCTTGCTGCCGACCAGATCGGCCATCGCAGCAATTCGTTGTCCCAGACTGGTCAAAAAATCCATCGATTTTTTAC
Organism: uncultured Oceanobacter sp.; assembly: GCA_913061185.1. Lineage (GTDB taxonomy): Bacteria > Pseudomonadota > Gammaproteobacteria > Pseudomonadales > Oceanobacteraceae > Oceanobacter > Oceanobacter antarcticus. Next base: position 6,988 of record CAJXTI010000068.1, on the reverse strand, counting down.
TTTCACTGTCGGTCGGTGCGCTATTCATGTCGTCGCTGCTGGTTAGGTATGCAAAACCGCTTGTGTGTCTCACTCGGAGTGTTGGTGTCACACATATATGCTTGTATCTGTTGACTTGGTTGCATATGTGTCAATATGCTCCGCACATCTCTGAGAGACCAACGAGAGGTTGCTGGGTATTTGCGGGCAAACAGTTACGTGTCCATGCAAAAGGCGACCGTTTTTATACTGTCAGTGTATTTCCAGCAGGCAGTATAAAAACACAAAGTTGATTTTGCATTAGTAAAAATTGGTACTTTTGCCTGAGAAAATGGGTTTGGACTATAGATTTTACCCATTAAAGGGTCATATCGGCTGTGAGTGTCTCTTGACGCGCAGCAAGATGTTCCCAAATCAGTACCGCAGTGGAACTGGTTGGAGAAAATGAAAAATGGCGTTCAGATAGTATGCTTGATGCTTTCCGCGTTGCCATATGGTCTGGCAAGCTTGCTGGCGATGAACTCAGCGCAAGCGAGCTGAGCGGCGGTTCTATTCAAATGACTGCCAGAGTTTTACTCTTGTTGCAGCTACGGGCACGGTTTGTTTTCGCTGCCTCCGCGTTTTCCGGTTTTGTTAATGTTCATCTGTTCCACCCTGTTGTATTGAAGATATTGCGTTAATCGCGGATGTCTGGCCTCTATTGAGAGGATCGTTGTAAGAAGGTGAGGTCGATCCAGCAGGCTTTCAGACGCCAGGATTGCTATCTCACGGATGTAAGGACGTCATGGCAGACAACTGCGAGGCATCTTCCGTTTTTAGAGCTAGCGGTTTGTGATATTTGTCAGTGGAACCATGATTACCGATAATTTGTTGACTGAAACGTGATTGAAATCAACGCTGTTGAGCTTTGGCAGGTTGATCGTTTCAAGTCATATGTACGCTTTAGAGGAACTGATTATGGCGTTTGTCGTCGCCGAAAGTCTTGCAGAACAAATAGCCAACCACCTTGCAGATCGCATTATTCAGGGTGATCTGGTGAATAATGAACGTATTCAGGAAGCCCGTATCGTCAGTGAATTGCAAGTCAGTCGTGGCTCTGTACGTGAAGCACTGTTGATTCTGGAGCGTCGCCACCTGGTGACTATTCAGCCGCGCCGTGGTGCCTATGTGACTGAATTGAATGCTGACCGGGTACGTAGCCTTTATCGCCTGTACGGTAATCTGCTCGAAATGCTGGCCGAAAAGCTGGCCTGGAGCTGGAAAGAAGAAGACAAGAAAAAGCTGGAGTTGCTGGTCAACAAGCTCCGTAATACGGCTGCTGTACATGATCACCATCTTTTTATCGAAGCCAATTTTGAACTGATTTCCAGTGCTGCCGTCGCCGCTGGTAATGAGTATTTGAAAACCGCACTCGACAATCTGCAACCTCCCTTGCATCGTGCGCTGGCATTGGCATTACGCAAAAACCTTGGCGAAATGGACGAAACCAGCCTGTTTGTTACTCGCTTGATCGAATGCACACTCAGCGACCAAAATGATGAGATACCAGCGTTGGTCAATGAGTATTGCAAACGTCATTGCTCGCTGGTGGTTCAGGCAATCGAAGCCAACACACTGAAAGAGTCTGTGTAACATACCCGGAGTGGCCGTAGCCCGCCGGGTTAGCCACTTCAAATCAACACCGCTATCATAGCGGGCTGTCGTCTCCAGCCCACCGGATTCCTATGCGCCTGAAGGCCATCAAACTCTCTGGCTTCAAATCTTTTGTCGATACGACCACCGTCAGCTTTGATACCAACATGACCGGTATCGTTGGCCCCAATGGTTGTGGCAAGTCCAACACCATTGATGCCGTCCGCTGGGTGATGGGGGAAAGCTCGGCCAAATACCTGCGCGGCGACTCCATGACGGACGTCATTTTTAATGGATCTTCCGAGCGCAAACCGGTTGGCAAGGCCAGCGTCGATCTGGTGTTTGACAACAGTGATCAGACCTTAAGGGGCGAGTACGCCGCCTACACCGAAATCAGCGTACGCCGTCAGGTTACCCGAGATGGCCAGTCCACCTACTTTCTGAATGGCAGCCGCTGCCGTCGCAAGGATATTACCGACCTGTTTCTTGGCACCGGCCTGGGGCCGCGTTCCTATGCCATTATCGAACAGGGCATGATTTCTCGCCTGATTGAGGCCAAACCAGAAGAGCTGCGGGTGTACGTCGAAGAGGCCGCAGGTATCTCTCGCTACAAGGATCGTCGCCGCGAGACCGAGAACCGCATGCGACGTACGCTGGAAAATCTTGAGCGTCTGCAAGACATCCGCGATGAACTCACGCGCCAGCTCGGTCATTTACAACGTCAGGCCGAAGCGGCTGAAAAGTACAAGGCGCTGAAAGCCGAAGAGCGGCAAAAGAAGGCTCAACTGCAAGCCCTGAAGTGGCAGCAGTTGGATCAGGACTATCGGAAACGGGAGTTGTTCATTACAGAACTGGACACCCGTTTTGAAAAACACCGCTCTGAACAAGTCAGGATTGACGCGGATTCCGAAGCGCTGCGGCTGTTACAGAGTGAAGACAATGAGCGGTTCCAGGCTGTTCAGGGTCGCTTTTACGAAGTTGGTGCTCGAATTGCCCGACAAGAACAAAAGATAGAACACCAGTCGCAAATGTCGCTGGAGCTGGATCGTAATCTGGCGGAAGCCGAACGGCAGCTGGAAGCCTGTCAGATTGCCCTGGAAGCCGACCAGCAGCAGCTGGATAACCTCGAAGCCGAGCGACTGCAACAGGAGCCAGAACAGGAACTGCTGGCAGAATTATTACTCCAGGCCAAAGACCAGCTTGATGATGCCGAACGCGAACAATCCCGCTGGCAGGATGACTGGCAGCAGTTTACCCAGCGTGCCGGTGAGCCCGCCCGGCAAGCGGACGTCGCACACACACGCATTCAATCCCTCGACCAGCAGTTGCTGCGATTGCAACAACAGATACACAAGTTGCAAGGTGAGCAACAGCAGTTGCAAAACAACCCCGAACTCGACGAAATCCAGTTACTGCAAGAGGAAGCCGCCGAATATGAACTGCAAGCGGAAGAACAGCAGCAACGTGTCGACAGCAGTCGGGAGCAGGCCGAACGAGTCCGTGCCGATATCGAGCAACAGCGGCAACAGGTGGAAACCGGTCGGCAGCAGCTGAATCTGCTCAGTAACCGCAAGGCCACACTGGAAGCCCTGCAAAAAGCGGCGCTGGGGCAAAGCAGTGATGCCATGGCACGTTGGCTCGAAAGCCGACAATTGTCACGCAAACCCCGTTTGGCAGAACGACTGCAGGTTGAAAGTGGCTGGGAAACCGCCGTGGAAGCGGTATTAGGCGACTACCTGCAGGCGCTGGTGATCGATAATCTGGACATGGCGAGCCAATGGCTGGACAGCTTGCAGGAAGGCAACCTGGTGCTCTGGTCGGGTCTCGAACTACCGCCGTCAGATTCTCCGCTGGCGTCTGACTCATTGTTACAACGGCTGCAATCTCCCTACCAACTGGGCGATTTACTGGCTCCGGTTCGAACCATTGGTTCACTCGATCAGGCGCTGGCCCGGCGGCAGGAGTTGGCTCCGGGTGAAAGCTGGATGACGCCCGATGCGGTACGGGTGGGTCGTGACTGGTTACGAGTGCAACGCCAGGCGGAAAGTCAAGGCAGTGTACTGGGCCGCCAGCAAGAACTGGAATTACTGCTGGAGCAATGGGACCAGCTCGATATGGATGTTGAAGAATGGGAAGCAGAATACGAAGCGGCACGTATGCGTCTGCACGGACTGGAGCAGCAACGCGACGCCGCCCAGCGTGAATGGCAACAAGTGAACAGCCAACTGATGACCTTACAGGCCCAGCTTTCAGCCCATCAGGCACGAGCAGAACAGTTTGCGCAACGCAGCCAGCGTATCGACGATGATCTGGCTGAAGCTCGTGAACAGCAGGCGTTATTACAGCAAGAACTGGAAGAAACCCGTATGCAATGGCAGCAAGCCAGTGATGCCATAGAACTGTACGGCGATGAACGAGATCAGCTGCTGTTGCAGCGGGACAGTAAGCAACAGCAACTGGACGATGCCCGTTCAGTGTTACAGCAGCGGCAGCAGGGAGCCCATCAGGCAGAACTGGGCCAGCGTGAGCTGGATAGCCGCATTCAGGGGCTGAACACCGCCATCCAGCGATTAAGCGTCCAGCTGGAACAGTGGCGCAGTCGAAAACAGACTATACTGTCAAGCCAGAAACAGGATCACAGTATTGATCTGACGCACTTGAAAGAAGAATTGCAGCAACTATTGGAACAGCGTCAGCAAGCTGAACAGCAGGTACAGGAAGCTCGTTCCCGCTTGGAACGTTCAGAGACCGGCTTGCGTCAGCTGGAACAACAACGTAGCCAGGCGGAACAGCAAGCACTGGATGTACGTAACCAGCTCGAAGCGGTACGAATGGAATGCCAGGCACTGGATATACGTCGTCAGGCACTGATTGAACAACTGCAAGAAGAGAAACTCACCCTGAAAGAAGTACTGGATAACATGCCAGATGAAGCGGATCCCGAGCAGTGGCAGCAGGATCTGGCGGATCTTGGTGAACGTATTCGCCGGCTCGGCAATATCAACCTGGCAGCGATTGATGAATACCGCCTGCAATCCGAGCGCAAGACATATCTGGATGCCCAGAACAACGACCTGGAAACCGCGCTGGCGACACTTGAAAGCGCAATCCATAAAATTGACCGGGAGACCCGTACCCGCTTTAAAGAGACCTTTGATAAAATCAATAACGGACTGGCAGAGCTGTTTCCCAAAGTCTTTGGTGGTGGCCATGCCTGGCTGGATCTGACCGATGACGATTTGCTGAATACCGGTGTCGCTATTATGGCGCGCCCTCCGGGCAAGAAAAACAGCACCATTCACCTGTTGTCTGGTGGGGAGAAAGCATTAACGGCCATTGCCCTGGTGTTTTCCATCTTCCAGTTGAATCCGGCACCGTTTTGCATGCTCGATGAAGTGGATGCACCACTGGATGATGCCAATGTCGGACGTTATGCCAAACTGGTAAAAGCGATGTCAGACAAGGTGCAGTTTATTTTTATTACCCACAACAAAATTGCGATGGAAATGGCATCCCGGCTGCTGGGAGTCACCATGCAGGAACCGGGCGTATCAAGACTGGTCTCCGTTGATGTAGAGGCAGCCACAGAAATGATCGAACAGTAGCGATAATCTGGAAATAGAACCGGAAGAATAACGGGCAGCCTACAACGGGTTGTATGAGACATCAGATCCAGTTGCCCGACAAAACACAAACGATGAGGACGTTATGGAATTGACCTGGAAAACGGTCATGATATTGCTGGGTTTACTGGCAGTCGTGATTATTGTAGTGGATGGCATACGACGTATGAAACGTGCTCGCGCCATGGCACTGAAGCTGGATATCAGCAAAGATTTTAAATTTCCGGAAGGTAACCACAACCCGGAATTACCCGGTGGCCGTTTTCGGGTTGTCGGTAATCCGGCAGCAGCGGAGGCAGACGCAGACGCCCGCGTCAGTGCGCCAGATACGGATACCCGGCTTGATGGATTTGCAAATACAGCAGATGGCGTGCCTGACTTGATATCAGAGGACGATCGTAGCGCCTTGAATGAACAACGTCATGCTGCAGAGAACCCACTGATGGAGAGCGGAGCTGGCGACGAGTCGGTCAGCGAGTCGATCAGCGATGGCGATGAACTGGCAGCGCCCCGCAGTGAAGCATTTCATGCGCTCGAACCCGATGGCCTCGAATCCGATGAGCAGGCCCTGCAGCAAAATCTCCATAGTTGGCTGAACTCTCGCAGTCGTGAGCTGGAGGAAACACCCGCAGATCAGGCTCCTGCCGCCATTATTCCAAAAGCCCGGCCAGTCAATCTGGATGAAGCCGTGCCGCTGTTGATGACGGTAGAAGCGTTGGGCGAACGCAATGTCATTATCGAACCGGAGTTGCACGTTGAAGTGCAGGATACCGCTGACGAGCAACCGCTGACGGCAGAGGACGACGAAGCAGACCCACTGCTGGCCGGTGCTGACTATCAAGAGAGCGGTCAAGCGGGTGAGCAAGAGACGGTTCATCTGGAAGATGAAATTGCCCAGCAGGAAGAGCAGGGCGCTGACCAGGGCAGTGAGTTGATTATCTATGCTGGGGACGATGCCGAACAACTGTCCACCCGTGCGGCGGCAGAGGTGGTACTGGTGATTCATGCCCGCGCCCGCGAAGAAGCCGGATTTTCAGGCCGTTCTCTCTTACACCTGTTTGATGGTTGCGATTTACGTTACGGCCAGGAACAAATCTTTCATCGATTTGAAGATGCAGATGGCAAGGGGCCAATCCAGTTTTCGGTCGCTCAAACCTATGAACCCGGTGTTTTTAGCCCGGCTAGCATGGAAGATGAGCACTTTTCCGGGTTGACGTTCTTTTTAAGCTTGCCGGGAGCAAAGCGTCCGTTAGAGGCTTATCAGGCGATGTCTGAAATGGCGCGCCTGTTGGCAGACCATCTCAACGCCGAACTCAAGGATGCGACTCACAGTACCTTCACCAAACAAACGGTCGAGCATGATCGTCAGCAAATTCTCGAATATGAACGTCGGCAAGCCTTGCTGGCGAAAAAACAGGCTGCGGGCAAGCGACGTTAACTTCGTTGCCAGCTTATTGCCGAACAACCGAACCCTTCAGGCGCGGCACTGACCGCGCTTGCCAGTGCGAGCCAGATAGTCATGTCTTCCCCAGATACATCGTCAACCCAGTCCAATGTGTTACCGACGCAAGCCCGCACACGTATTGAACAGCTGCGTCAGCAAATCAACGACCATAATCATCGTTATTACGTATTGGATGAAGCGGCGATTCCGGATGCGGAATACGACCGCCTGATGCGTGAACTACAGACGCTGGAAGCGCAATATCCTCTATGGATCTGTCTCTTATACACATCTGACGCTGCCGACGAAG
>CAJXTI010000067.1 GCA_913061185.1 uncultured Oceanobacter sp. | reverse complement strand
TTTAGCGAGTTGAAAAGCTTCTGTCAGCAAAGCGAATAAGAATTTCAACAGCCTGTTAGTGCTGCTGCGATCGAACTTCTGTCGATCAAAACGGAGAAGGCCAGAACCGCCCGGCTACGGGTTATAACGGCAGCTGACGCTTGGAGTCGCTATCTCACTGCCGGGAGAGCAACAGCCGCTGGCAGTGAGAGTGGAGTGGAGAGTGTCGGCGAATAGCATAGCTCAGAGCAGCGGAGGAATGACCGTAAGCGATGAGGACAGGTGCAGGCTCTCATTTTCACTCGACGCAATATGTAACGGTTGCTCATCGTTCCATACCAGTACGTCGTAGTAGCGGCGTATGTTCTGGACATAGTCAACGGCTTCACGTCCACGCGCATAACCGTGGCGGGTATTCTTGTGGTAACGCTTCTGGCTCAGCAATGGCAAGGCTTCTTTGACATCACGCCAGAGGTTCGGGTTGCCACCCATTTCATAAGCGAGACGACGGGCATCTTGCAAATGGCCATAACCGACGTTATAGGCCGCTAAAGTCATCCAGGTGCGATCCGGTTCTGCGACCTGGGTGCCCAGACGGTCTCGTAATGTATTCAGATAACGCCCGCCGCCCAGAATGCTCTGTTCGGCGTCGAGGCGATCACTGACGCCCAAGTCACTGGCGGTGGCGGTGGTCAGCATCATCAGACCACGGACACCGGTATAACTGGTGGCGACCGGATTCCAGTGACTTTCCTGATAACCGACGGCAGCCAGCAAGCGCCAGTCAAACTGATTGTCAGTGGCAGAGCTGACGAAGTAGGGCTTGTAACGATCCAGTTTGCGTACGGTCTGGCGCAAGAAGCGTTTGGCACCGACATAGTCCAGCTCACTCAGGTGGCCATAGTAACGCTCGTTCAGTGTCGCCAGTTGCTGACGGGTCTGACGTGACTGGAAAAAGTCGCGGGAAGCATTCAGCAAGGAGTCATCGCGGCTGTGCTGAAAGGCCCAGGCCAGGGACTGTTGCTCGGTTATGGTGAAACCCACCCCGATGTTGGGAATATAGGCTTGCAGCATATTAAATTCATTGGAGTCGACAAGGCTGTAATCGATGTCGCCATTAGCGACCATATGCATCAGGTCGGTCACGTCCAGTTCGCCGGTTTCACTCCAGCTCAGTTCGGGCCGTTCGGTGACTTGTGCTCTGCGTAATGTCTGGGCATGGCTTGATGAGGCCGGAACGACGGTCATACCGCCAAGCAGGTCATCCAACTGACGTGGCCGTTGGGTACCACGGCGATAAATAACCTGTTCACTGACCTGTTGATATGGCTCACTAAAGCGAAACCAGCGCTGACGCTCTGGCGTAATAGCAAGTCCTGCTGCTGCAAACTGAGCCTGGTCAGTATCCAGCGCGGTGAATATATCCGTCAGGTTGTTGGCAACCTGAACATTTAATTTGACGCCGAGGTAGTCGGCAAAGGCCTGGGCCAGTTCAAATTCATAGCCGGTTTGGCCGGTTCGGTCTTCGTAGTACGTGGTCGGGCTGTTGCGGGTGACGACGGTAATTTCACCGTGCATCCGTATTTGCTCCAGCTGCGTTGGACGTACGCTCCCTGTGATAGCCGTAAGGCAGACCAGCAGGGTCATCAGACCAGTCATCAGTTTGACTGATTTCAATAACATGTAAGCTCCAGAATTTACTTTCTGCTCTCCTGCACCAATAGTGGGCGTGGCAGCAATTATTGTTCCATTTTATAACATAAGGTGGTCAAAAAACAACCTTGTTGCCTATAGCTCTGGTGAATGGTGATAAGAAAGGCAATCAATGGCTCATCCTTTTTCTGCGGCGACAAGCCGGTAGATGGATCTGAAGTGAACGTTCAGCAGGCCATGAATACGTTGTCGACAGCCGTTAATCGATGCGGTTTGGGTGGTATTGCAGAGAATGAAACTGCTCACAAATCCGCCCTCTCGCGGTGCCGGGATAGCCCTCTGGTAGCGGAGTTGGCCACTATCCAGTATCATTCGGCCTCATTTTTTCCCGTATTTTCGGCCCCAACCCCTGGAGTCAAGGCACAATGCTTGAGCTGCGTGGCGCACCTGCGCTTTCAGAATTTCGTCAATCCAGAATCCTGGCCAAACTGCAGGCTGCGGTTCCGGCCGTGACCGGTGTGTACGCCGAGTTTGTACATTTTACTGATCTCAGTGAGGATCTGGCGGACAACGAGCGTCTGGTGCTGGAACGCATTCTTCGTTATGGCCCCAAGGCTGCCCGACAGGATGCTGTGGGTGACTATTTTCTGGTGACGCCGCGTTTCGGTACCATTTCCCCGTGGTCGTCGAAAGCGACAGACATCGCCCATAATTGTGGTTTGGGCAAGGTGCAACGGCTGGAGCGGGGGATTGCCTATTATGTCGCAGGTGCGGCCACTACGGATCGTGATGCCATTGCCGCCGTGCTGCATGACCGTATGGTCGACACCGTACTGGAGCGCAGCGAGCAGGCCGAAGCCCTGTTTTCACACGCTGAACCGGCACCGTTATCGATCGTGGATATTCTTGTCGGCGGGCGAGACGCGCTGGTTGAGGCCGATAAAACCCTGGGTCTGGCGCTGGCCGATGACGAAGTGGATTATTTGCTCGATAACTACCAGATCATGGGCCGTAACCCGACCGACGTCGAATTGATGATGTTTGCTCAGGCTAATTCCGAGCACTGCCGTCACAAGATTTTTAACGCCAGCTGGACCATTGATGGTCTGGAACAGGACAAATCCCTGTTCCAGATGATCAAGAATACCTACGAGTGTTACAGCGACAACGTCCTCTCTGCCTATAAAGACAATGCCTCGGTGATTCGTGGTCACAAGGCTGGTCGTTTCTTCCCGAACCCGGTGGATTCTGATCAGTCTCGTCAGTACCGCTATCATCAGGAAGACATGCACATCCTGATGAAGGTCGAAACCCACAACCACCCGACTGCGATTGCACCGCATTCCGGTGCCGCCACGGGTTCCGGCGGTGAGATTCGCGACGAAGGGGCAACCGGTCGTGGTTCCAAACCCAAAGCTGGTCTGACCGGTTTCACCGTCTCCGACCTGAAAATTCCCGGTTTCGAACAGCCGTGGGAAAGCGACTACGGCAAGCCGGGTCGTATCGTCTCGGCATTGGACATCATGATTGATGGACCACTGGGTGGCGCGGCGTTTAACAACGAATTTGGTCGTCCGAACCTGTGTGGCTACTTCCGTACCTTCGAACTGCAACACGACGGTGAAGTCCGTGGTTACCACAAGCCGATTATGATCGCCGGAGGTTACGGCAACATCCGTGACGAGCATGTTCAGAAAGGTGAAATTCCGGTTGGCGCGGCCCTGATTGTACTGGGTGGCCCGGCGATGCAGATTGGTCTGGGTGGTGGTGCTGCGTCTTCGATGGCGTCTGGCCAGTCCAATGCCGACCTCGATTTTGCTTCTGTGCAGCGCGAGAACCCGGAAATGGAACGTCGCTGTCAGGAAGTGATTGACCGCTGCTGGCAGAAAGGCGATCAGAACCCGATTGCCTTTATTCATGATGTCGGTGCCGGAGGTATCTCCAACGCTTTCCCCGAGCTGGTGGGCGACGGTGGCCGAGGTGGTCACTTCGAACTGCGTAACGTACCAAACGATGAACCGGGCATGAGCCCGCTGGCGATCTGGTCGAATGAATCCCAGGAACGCTACGTCATGGCGGTGCCGCTGGAAGATCTGGCCACTTTTGATGCCATTTGTCAGCGTGAACGCTGCCCCTATGCGGTGGTCGGGTACGCCACGGAAGAAGAACACCTGACCGTGACCGACAGCCATTTTGGCAACAAGCCGGTGGATATGCCGCTGCAGGTGCTGTTGGGTAAACCGCCACGTATGCACCGTGATGCAGTCACCCGTGCAACAAGCGTCAAAGCATTTGAATCCGCTGGGATCGATCTGGCCGAAGCGGCTGAACGGGTGCTCAAGTTGCCAACGGTCGCCAGCAAGTCATTCCTGATCACTATTGGTGACCGCTCCATTACCGGTACTGTTGCCCGTGATCAGTTTGTTGGCCCCTGGCAGGTGCCGGTAGCTGACGTCGCGGTGACGACCTCGTCTTATGACTCTTTTGTGGGTGAAGCGATGGCCATGGGGGAACGTACCCCAGTGGCGTTGCTGGATGCCCCGGCATCCGGTCGTCTGGCTGTAGCAGAAACGATCACCAATCTGGCGGCTGCGCCGATTGCCCAGCTGGCAGATATTAAATTGTCGGCTAACTGGATGTGCGCCGCTGGCCACGACGGTGAAGACGAAAAACTCTACGCCACGGTCAAAGCCGTGGGTATGGAACTTTGCCCGGAACTGCAAGTGACCATTCCGGTAGGCAAGGACTCCATGTCAATGAAGACCCGTTGGCAAGACACCAACGAACAGGGTAATAGCGAAGACAAAGCCGTTACTTCGCCGATGTCGCTGGTGATCACTGGCTTTGCGCCCGTGACGGACGCCCGTTCGGTACTGACGCCACAAATTCAGAAAAATGTGGCATCGGATCTGATTCTGGTCGATCTGGGTCGTGGTCAGAATCGTCTGGGTGCCTCCTGTCTGGCGCAGGTATACCAGCAGCTGGGTGATGTTCCGGCTGATCTGGATGATGCCGAAGATTTAAAAGCCTTCTTTGCCGTGGTGCAGGGGCTAAACGCCGATGGCAAGTTGCTGGCTTACCACGATCGTTCCGATGGCGGTCTGTTTGCCACGCTGGTGGAAATGGCCTTTGCCGGTCACGCTGGTCTGGATATTTCGATGGACTTGTTGGCGGATGCCGAAGACGAGCTGGCAGGAGCGTTGTTTGCTGAAGAACTGGGTGCGGTGATGCAGGTGCGTCGAGACGATCTGGAAGAAGTTCTGACGCAATTTGAAGCTGCAGGATTAGGTGACTGCACCGCTGTGATTGGCTCTGCCAACGACGACGATCAGATTACCTTCAGTTTCCAGGATGAAGAATTCCTCAGTGAGTCTCGTGTCAACTGGCACCGCATTTGGGCAGAAACCAGCTTCCGTATGCAGGCGCTACGTGACAACGCCGACTGTGCCCAGCAGGAATTTGATGCACTGCTGGAGATTGAAAATCCCGGTATCCACGCTGAGCTGACTTTTGATATCAACGAAGACATTACCTCTGATTTACCAGCCGCTGATGTTGACGGCGCACCCAAAGTGGCGATTCTGCGTGAGCAAGGCGTAAACGGCCAGATTGAAATGGCCGCCGCCTTTGACCGCGCTGGTTTTGCCACCGTCGATGTTCATATGAGTGACGTGCTGTCGGGTGCAGTGACGCTGGACAGCTTCCGTGGACTGGTGGCGTGTGGTGGTTTCTCCTACGGTGACGTACTGGGTGCCGGTGAAGGCTGGGCCAAGTCGATCCTGTTTAACGCCCAGGCTCGTGGTCAGTTTGAAGCTTTTTTCGCTCGCAACGATACCTTTGCTCTGGGTGTCTGTAATGGCTGTCAGATGTTGTCCAACCTGCATGAACTGATTCCGGGGGCTGAACACTGGCCACATTTTGTGCGCAATATGAGCGAACAGTTTGAAGCCCGTGTTGCCATGGTCGAAGTGCAGGAATCGGACTCCGTGTTTTTCGCCGGTATGGCGGGTTCCCGCATGCCTATCGCGGTGGCACACGGAGAAGGCCGGGCAGAGTTCAGCGCCAAATCCGATCTCGACGAACTGGTTGGCCAGATTGCGCTGCGTTACGTTGACAACTACGGCCAGGTTACCCAGCAATACCCGCTGAATCCGAACGGTTCGCCGCAAGGTATTACCGGCCTGACCGCAGCCGATGGCCGCATCACCATCATGATGCCGCACCCGGAACGGGTATTCCGTGCCATTCAGAACTCGTATATTCCGGTGGGCGCTGATGGCGAGCCCTGGAGTGAAGACGGTGCCTGGATGCGAATGTTCCGTAATGCCCGTGTGTGGTGTGAAGAGAACTGAGTATGCTCGGTTGACTGAGATCAGTTGATTGGACGAAATCGCAGAGCGTCTGGGCTTTAGCTGGGTTTAATAAGTGGATTCTGAAAATCCGGTATCAGTTTTCTGGTAGCGGATTTTTTGTTTTAACTGGGCAGTTGTAGTGGCCCGCGTGCTCTGAGTATGCCGATTCCAGATGCGGCATTTCCAGCCGTGAGTCAGATCATCGTATCAACAGAAACAGTGAGAAAAATGATGAAAAAGGTGTGGGTTGGATTGCTGCTCGGCGTCAGTATGAGTGCCAGTATGGGAGTCAGCGCAGAGTCTGTTGAGATTCGCGATGGGGTTGATGAGCAGAGTTGCCGCATGGTCAAGCAGGAGATGTGTTCCACCACAAGCCGGGACGGCGTGGCGCATTGTCGGCAGGAGCACTTAAAATCTGCCGCCCAATTCGGCGCCAACCGGGTCGTTATCGGCACTACCGACCAGAGCGATCATAAAAAACGGATGGCTAACGGTCTCTACACCAGTGTGACCAAAACAAGGATGAAGGCCCGTTATTTTGCTTGTGATGAAACGTCTCGGGTACGTCAGCCTGCAGCAGTGCAGGGCGGAGGCAAAAGCATTGAGGAGCGTTTGTTGCGACTGGAGTCGCTACGACAAAAGCACTTGCTGACTGAGCCGGAGTACACGGCAAAACGTGCGGCAATACTGGATGACTTGTAAAACCGGCAGTGGTCATTTGGCCATGCGTTAAGACGCTGAAGCTTCCGCTTGCCGTTGCTGTTGTTAATTCTGGAACAGTATGTGAAAGCAGTATGGTTTCCAATTTGATAAATAGCAGGCTAGTTTAGCGCCCTGTTCTGGTTCACTGGTTGGTGTGGTGCGATGCGTAAACTGGTTATTGCTCTGTTTGTGGTGCTGTTAGTCGGCTTGGTGGGTTATTGGTGGTGGTGGCACCAGGGTCGCGAAGATACCGACAATGCCTACGTCAAAGCGGATATTGTGCCTGTCATGAGTCGTGTTGACGGGACGGTGTTGGCCTTGTTTGCGGAGGACAACCGACGTGTGCGGCAGGGTGAGGTTTTGCTGGAGCTAGATCCTGGGCTGTATCAGGCACGCTTGCGACAACAACAGGCGTTACTGGCGGCGGCACAGGCGGGGTTAGCCCATCTGGCTGATCGGGTGCAGGCAGAACAGTCGCTGATTGCTTCAGCCGCTGCATCGCTGGAAGGGGCGCGAGCAGAATACTTGCGCGCCCAGCAACAATTACAACGGTTACAAAAGCTCAAACAACAGCAATACGTCTCGCAAGACAACATTGACGCAGCGGCCCTGACGCTGGCTTCGGCAGAAGCGCGGTTGCATGAAAACGAAGCGCAGTTGGCGTCACGCAAGGCCAATCTGGTATCGGTCAAGGGTGAGGCACCACAGCTGACAGCCAGTGTCGATGAAGCCCATGCAGCGGTAGCCCAGGCGCAACTGATGCTGGATTACTGCACCATCGTTGCGCCACGAGACGGCGTGATTACCAGTCGTCAAATTCAGCTGGGCCAAGGTGTGGCTCCCGGTGCACGACTGATGAGTCTGGTCACAGAGCCCGTCTGGATCTATGCCAATTTCAAGGAAACCCAGATTGCGGCAATGCAGGCAGGGCAAGCTGCTGAAATACGGGTGGATGCCTTGCCTGATCAGGTATTCAAGGGCCATATCGATAGTTTTTTTGCTGCCACCGGATCGGAATTTGCGCTGCTGCCACCGCAAAATGCAACGGGTAACTTTACCAAGGTGGTACAACGGTTACCGGTGAAGCTGGTGTTTGAGGCTGGACAGGACACCTCAATGCTGCGGCCGGGAATGTCGGTTGAAGCGGCGGTATTTACTGCTCAAACTGCAGTTGAATAAGTTGTGGTAGACCGTTTTCCCCGTCACTGGCTGGCGATTGCCGGCGCGCTGATCGGCGCTTTCATGGCAATTCTCGATATCCAGATCACCAACTCGTCACTGAAGGATATTCAGGCGGCGCTGGGGGCAACACTGGAAGAGTCGTCGTGGATTGCGACGTCGTATCTGGTGGCCGAGATGATTGCCATCCCGCTGACCGGTTTTTTTGCTGGCTGGTTGTCGCCACGCCGTTATCTGGTGTGGAACAGTGCCGCTTTTGTTTTGGCGTCGCTGGCTTGTTCAGAAGCCTGGAATCTCGAAAGCATGATTGTTTTTCGGGCATTGCAGGGGTTTACCGGCGGTGCATTGATTCCAATGGCCTTTAACCTGATTGTGACCTTGCTGCCGGTGGATAAACGTCCGGTAGGCATGACATTGTTTGGTGTTACTGCGACGTTTGCCCCCAGTATCGGCCCGACACTGGGCGGCTGGCTGACCGAAACCTTCAGCTGGCATTACCTGTTTTACCTCAATGTCTTGCCCGGCGCTGCGGTGATTGCCCTGCTGTCGATGGGCCTCGACAAACGCGAGGTGAATGACTCCCAGCTCGCCCGTATCGATCTGTTTGGCATGGTGACGATGGCACTCGGACTGGGTTGCTTGCAATTGGTACTGGAAGAGGGTGCCAGAGACGACTGGTTTGATGCGGAATATATTCGCTGGCTGGCGCTGGTGTCAGCGGTATCGCTGATTTTGTTTGTACGGCATCAATTACGTGCAGCGTTCCCGCTGGTGAATCTGCGGCTGTTTGCCAACAAGGAGTTCAGTCTCGCCTGCGTGGCGTATCTGATGCTGGGTTTCGGGTTGTTTGGTTCTGTCTATCTGGTGCCTTTGTATCTGGCGTCGCTGCACGACTACACCGCGCTCGATATTGGCCTGGTCTTGATGTGGGTAGGTTTTCCACAGTTGCCCTTTTTTCCCTTGATCCCCAAAATTCTCAAATTCGTGCAAGCCCGTTTTTTGGTGGCGATGGGGTTTGTAGTCATGGGTCTGAGTCTGTTTATGAATATGCACATGAGTATGGATTACGATGGCAGTTACCTGATTCCGGCCTTGTTGCTGCGAGCACTGGGCCAGCCGTTTATTATGGTGCCGCTGTCTTTGATGTCGGCGTCGGCGTTACCACCAAAGGACGTTGCCTCGGCATCGATCCTGTATAACGTGATGCGTAATCTGGGTGGCGCTATTGGGATCGCCAGTCTGGCCACCCTGTTGCAAAAGCGAACGGATATACACACGACAGAAATTCGAGAGACGCTGGTGGCCAACAGCCAGTCGACGCTCGATTATCTGTCCCAGATGGGGCAGCAAATGGGCTTGTCGGAGCAGGCTCCCCAGGTGTTGTCCCGAGTGGCTAATGAAATTCATCAACAAGCTGCGGTGATGTCTTACAACGAGGCTTTTGCAGTACTGGGTGCGTCGATGCTGCTTGCCGCTGTGGCTTCAGTGATGGTCAAACCGTCGAAGCCGCAACCAGCCCCGGTGGTGGCTGAATAGCCGCTGGGCTGTTGTCTGTAGCAGCAAGGGTTACGCCGGGGCAAGAAAACGGCCATTTACTTCCCAATCAATCCAGCATACAATCTGCGCCCCTTTTAATAGGCCTTTTTCGCCTGTTTCCATGTTTGGTGTGAGCAACCTCCGGGTTTCATACCCTGCCTGGCAAGCGAGAAAGATGTTGAACGGTGGGCGATTCCAAAACCCGCCACCGGGATGTTCGGCTGTGTGATTCTGCTTTGCAGAGTGTCGCTTCCGGGTGTTCCGCTTGATAAAACGATCGGAGTAGATCTTTTTTATGGTAGTTATTCGTCTGGCCCGTGGTGGCTCTAAAAAACGTCCTTTTTATCACATCAACGTAGCAGATTCGCGTTGTCCTCGCGACGGTCGCTTTATCGAGCGTATGGGGTTCTTTAACCCGGTTGCTCGCGGCTCCGAAGAAGGCCTGCGTCTGGATCTGGAACGCGTTGATTTCTGGCTGGCGCGTGGTGCTCAGCCTACTGAACGTGTTGTCAAACTGATCAAGGATGCACGTAAAGTCCAGCCTGCTGCTCCTGCAGCTGAAGCTGAAGCTTAATACGTGTTGGCTGAGGGTGTGTTGGTGACAGACCAGGAAATCACCGTCCTGGGCAAGGTAGCCACCGCATTTGGCATCAAGGGCTGGATCAAGGTGTATTCCTTTACCGACCCTGTAAGCAACATTCTGGACTACCCGATCTGGCTGCTGAATATCAATGGCGAGTGGCGGAAGTTTGAAGTGGAAGCAGGCCAAACCCAAAGCAAGGGAATTGTGGCAAAACTGCAAGGTATAGCAGACCGCGATGCGGCTCTGGCGCTGTCTCAAACCGAGATTGCGGTATATACCTCACAGCTGCCTGAACCCGACGACGATGAATTTTATTGGTTCCAGTTGGAAGACCTGAAAGTAGTCAATACTCAGGGTCAGCTGCTGGGCAAGGTGAAAGAACTGTTTGATTCTGGTGGCGGTAACCAGGTAATGAAGCTGACGAACTGTGAAGGCAGTATTGACCAGCTACAGCGCCTGATCCCCTACGTGGATACCATCGTTCTGGATGTTGACCTTGAAACAAAGGTCATCCAGGTCGAATGGGAAGCAGATTATTGACCGGTGTTGTTTCGACAACATTGGTAGAGGCACAAACGATGTGGTTTGGCGTTGTCTCCCTGTTTCCAGAAATGTTCAACTCGCTCACCGATTTTGGTGTGAGTGGGCGGGCAGTGAAGCAGGGACAGATTTTGCTTGAGCGCTGGAATCCCCGTGATTTCGCGTATGACAATTACCAAACCGTTGATGATCGCCCTTATGGTGGTGGCCCAGGTATGCTGATGAAAATTCAGCCTCTGCAAGAAGCCATCGCCGCCGCTCGAACAGCGGCAGATCAGCAACCAGGCAAGCCGGCGCGAGTGATTTATCTGTCACCGCAAGGGCGCAAGCTGGATCAGGCGGGGGTGCTGGAACTGGCACAACACGACAAGCTGATTCTGGTATCGGGGCGGTACGAAGGCATTGATGAACGTTTGATTGAGCAGGAAATCGACGAAGAGTGGTCGCTCGGCGATTTTGTACTCAGCGGTGGTGAACTGGCTGCCATGACGTTGATGGATGCAGTGATTCGTTTGGTGCCGGGTGTATTGGGACATGACCTGTCGGCCCAGCAGGACTCCTTTATGGAAGGCTTGCTCGACTGTCCGCATTACACTCGTCCGGAAGTTTACGACGGACAATCTGTGCCCGAGGTATTACTGAGTGGCAACCACGAGAAAATCCGCCTTTGGCGGTTAAAACAGTCTCTTGGCAGAACCTGGGAGCGTCGGCCAGATTTATTGGACGCGCTGGAACTGAGTAACGAACAACATAGGTTATTGACAGAGTATCTGAGCGAACGAGTGAGTGAATCCGACACCAAATCGCCAGACTGTTGAGGAGCAAACAATGAGCAGCAAGAATCCAATCATTCAGCAGATTGAGAACGCCCAGCTGAAAGAATCCGTTCCTGAATTCGGCCCAGGTGACACTGTGGTTGTACAGGTTAAGGTAAAAGAAGGTACCCGTGAGCGTCTGCAGGCGTTTGAAGGTGTAGTGATCGGCAAGCGTAACCGCGGCCTGAACTCTGCTTTCACTGTCCGTAAAATTTCTCACGGTGTTGGCGTAGAGCGTACGTTCCAGACTCACAGCCCACAGATTGACAGCATTGCAGTCAAGCGTCGTGGTGATGTGCGTCAGGCGAAACTGTACTACCTGCGTGAGCGTAGCGGTAAATCTGCGCGTATCAGAGAGAAGGTATAACCTTCTTGTTATGAAAAACGGGCCTTGCGCCCGTTTTTTTATGGCTGAAAAACAGCATGGAGAGAGTGCATAAGGTATTGTTGGAACCAACGATGAGCCTTTGGTCTCTAAGCCTGAATTTATTCCTGACAACAGGGTGTTGGACACGATGAAAAAATTATTATTGGCGTTGCTGGTGGTTGGCCTGGCCGCTTGTAACGATTCGGATGCAGGCAACAGCGATGCGGCGGCTACGCAGAATCAAGCTGCCAGCTCCGATAACCGTACACTGGCAGAATCCCGCTTACAGCAAGTTTATGGTCCACATGTCAGTGTCGAAGCAGCCACTCTGATTGCCAATGGCCAGATACTGGAAGTGATTCTGGAAGGTGGCCCGGCAATCTATATGACACCGGACGCCAGTCATCTTATCTATCGGGATGAACTGATCGCCATTGATGGCCCGCAGGCTGTCAATATTACCCAGCAGCGCATGAACCCGCGTCGAGCCGAGAGCCTGGCGGCGGTTGCCGATTCGGATACCGTGCTGTTTCCGGCCAAAGGCGAGCAGAAAGCCCTGATTAACGTGTTTACCGATATTGATTGTGGCTACTGTCAAAAGCTGCATCAGGAAATCCCGCGTATTAATGAACTGGGAATCACCGTTCGTTACCTGGCGTACCCTCGTTCTGGAATTCAGGATCCGCAAACGGGCCGACCTACCCAATCGTTCCAGAAGATCAACTATGTCTGGTGTCAGGATGACCGTAAGACCGCGATGTCTGAAATGAAGAATACCCAACGCGAGTTAAATTCTTTAAGTCGCCAGCTGCGAGCCGGTGATGCCGCCGTGCAGACACGGGTGAATGAATTACAAAACACGCTGGTTTCTAATATGAAAGCAGGAGCAGCCTGTCAGGAACCGATTGCCGCACAGTACCAGTTGGGTCAAAAGCTGGGGGTGAATGGAACGCCGGCGATTATTGTTGACGATGGTCGTTTGTTTCCTGGCTATATGCCCGCCGAGGAGTTGGCAAGAGAACTGGGTGTGCTCTGAAGGGACGGGATACTTTTCAGGCAGTAAAAGCAAACCGGCAGCAAACTGCGAAACAAGCATGGCCCGGATGACTCGACGTTGCAGCAGCAGGGTCAAGACATCCGGGCTTTTTTGTGGCTGTTTTTATGGCAATAACGTTTTATAACCGCAGTCGCTTTTGCGCATTTTTCTGGCCATGGCTGCTTATGCCTGCGGCTTATATAAGTGATATTTTTTACTTCCAATGCTTGACGCTTACTGAATCAAGAGCTGACTTGTTTCTGTGGGTAACATTGTTATCGGTCTGGTTAAAAAACAACCAATCTGGGGCGGGTCGTTGCCCTGACTGGCTCTGGAGCGCTTTTGAAGATGATATTCACACGATTATCCACAGAAACTGTGGATGAAGTTGTGAAGGGTCAAATCGACAGAATAGTGACGTCAAGTATCTTTTCGGAAAAGTCACTCAAAACAGCGATAAAAAACACGCGGCGAAGTTGAGGCGTTGAGAAATTACTCACACTGGAGAAAAAGGCCAAATGTTGCGGTTTGGTTGTAATGATATTGACAACCAGTAGTTGTAACGCTCTAAGGTATTGAAAAGCAGGTATTTTTTAAAGCCGGAATCGGATGAACACAATGTAAGGCGGTGTGATGAATATCCATTTCAGCGTCCGCGATTTTATCCACTAGGTTATCCACAAGTTATTAAGAAGATATTTCAACGCTTTGGTGGAATTAGCCCAAGAATGATGGCATGCAAGTCTTGACAGAGATTTTTTTAAAAATGAAGCACAAATATTTTCTAACAGCCGTTATTCACAAAGTAATAAAACGGTAATTTTCTTCATCGATAAAAGTCAATATATGTCTTTGAAAAGTTGAAATTTTCCTATCTTGTTGATATTTAAGGGGTTTTATTTCTGGTTCAAAACCGACCAATCTGAAGCCAAGCCAGTATTTTCGCGGCTCTCAGGTACTTTTAAAGAAATTGTCCTCAGATTTATCCACAGATTCTGTGGGTAACCGGTCGTCAAGAGAAATTGGCGGTTATTTTGCTGATTTTGGCAAAAAATCCTGTCAAAAATACACGAAGAAAAGTGGTTGGCATGGATTTTTACGTTATCGGCCTCGATAACTGTGCACAACTTCTAATCAGACCGGTTGTGCACAACTCTGGGGAATAAGCATCGTTGGAGGGGCTATTGCTGTGCAAAGGTACTCGGTGCTTCGTGCCTGGTTCCGGGCAAGGTCTCAGACAACAGGCCGGGTAGCTGCTGCTGCCATTGAAAACGTTTGACCAGCGACAGCCAGATATCGTCCAGTGGTGCGGTAAACACCAGGGGTTGCCCGGTAACCGGGTGGGTCATGCTGAGTTGCCAGGCATGGAGCAGCAGGCGCCCGGCGTCAAAGTGATCGCGAAAGTAGCGACTGTGACGGCCTTTGCCATAACGGGCATCACCAATAATCGGGTGACTGAGGTGTTTTAGGTGGCGGCGGATCTGATGTTTACGCCCGGTTTTGGGCATGGCTTCGACCAGTGAATAACGGGACTGCGGATATTTGTCGATCTCGACATCAATTTCGACGGTGGCCAATAAGCTGAAATCGGTAATGGCTTCTTGCGCCGGTTTGATCACTTCCTGCTTGGCGTACTTGTCGACTGGCGGACTCATGGCGTAGTCGAGGTGGACAAATTCCGGCATATAGCCACGCACAATGGCGAGGTAGTGTTTATCAATGGCACGCTCGCGCCATTGATCAGCAATCTTGCTGGCCATTTCGCTGGAGAGCGCAAACACCAGAACACCGGACGTCGGTTTATCCAGCCGGTGTACCGGATACACGCGCTGTCCCAGTTGGTTACGCAGCAGTTGCAAGACAAAACGGGTTTCGTGACGGTCGATTTCACTGCGGTGTACCAGCAGTCCGCTGGGTTTGTTGATGGCAACCAGATGGTCGTCAAGATAGAGGATGTCGAGCAAGGGTAATCTTTTAACCTCTCGGGTCGGGCATGGGAGAGCATAGCTTATGGCGGGACTGTAGCCGAATCAGAATCTGGCTGCCACTCACGGCGAGGGCTTATAGTGGGCAGGGTGGGTTTTGTCATCCATTCGTGTTTACACTGAAGCTTGGTCTATTTCTCTGTCTATCTTGTTGTCTGTATCACTGCCTTTCAGGACATGGATTGCCTTTTTATGTATGTAGCCACCCGCTGTCACACTTCTACTATTACCCGGCCGGATGGACGGGTTCGGTGTCTTTGGCCGCTGTTGCCGTTGCTGCCGTTGCTGTTACTGCCGTTGCTGTTACTGTTGTGGCTAGTCAGCGGCCCGGTACGAGCTGAAGCCGTGGGCTGGCAATACCAGGGCCAGCATTGGTTTTCGCTGCAGAGCGAGCATTTTGTTGTCAATTACCCCTCCGGTCTGGAGGATATTGCCCACCGAACCGTGCAGATCGCCGAGCAGACCCATACCGAACTGTCGGCCTGGTTTGGCAGTCAGCCAGAGCATCCCACCCAGGTGGTGCTGGTGGACGACTTTGACGCCGCTAACGGCTGGGCCACTCCCTTGCCATTTGCCCAGATGCGTTTGTATATCAGTCCACCGGATCAGGTTAGCGGTCTGGAACATTATGACGACTGGCTCAGTTTGCTGATTCGTCATGAGTATACTCATGTACTGCACACCGATTTGCAGCGCGGTGCGGTACGTCAGAGTCGCAATCTATTTGGCCGAATGTGGTTCAGCTTTCCTCATGCACTGGAGCCATCACTGTTGCTGGAAGGGTTGGCGGTGTATCTCGAAAGCAACAAGGATCTTGGCAGTGGCCGACTCAACAGCACCTTTTATCGCATGCAAATGCAGGCCGAGCTGGAACAGCAGCCTGACTCCCTCGGCCAAGTGCTGGTTCCACCACGGGACTGGCCATACAACAAGGCCTATCTCTATGGTGCCTGGTTTGTTCGTTATTTGGCGCAGCAATACAGTGAACAACAGCTGAAGTATTTCCTCTGGCTGCACAGTGGGCGGCTGCTGCCTTATTCAGAACTCAGCGGCGATTTTCGGCGCAGTTTCGGGCTGTCGCTGGAGCAGTTGTGGCAGGGGTTCCTGACCGCTCAGGCAGCCGACTGGCAACCTCAGCGGCAGCAGCGTCTGGCGCAATCGTGGCAAGGGGAGCCATTACCCGGTAACGATCTGGTCACAGAGCGACGGCCGATGGCCAGCAACGGCAGCTGGCTGGCAGCGGTGGAATACAGCGGCGAGTCGGCCCGGCAGCTCGTGAGTTATCAGTCTGCAGGAACGGGCTGGGAACGGGTACAGCACGGGTCGGTAACAGGGGCATCCAGTGTGGACATTGGCCAGGATGGGAGGCTGGTGTATAGCCGTCCGGTGACAGCGGTTGATGGCCGGGTCTGGAATGATGTTTTTTACCGTCAGAAAAACGGCCGGGAAGTGCGTATCAGCCAGGGTTTGCGTGCCCGCCAGGTACGTTGGCTGAATACAGGGCAGCTGCTGGTACGCCGTATGGTGGCAGGGCGGGCAGAACTGTTAACGCTGGATTTACACGGCAACCGCCAGTTGCTGTGGCGCGGCGACTATGGTGTGGTGATCGGCGATGTTGATCTTTCACCGGATCGTACCCGTCTGGTCGCGGCGGTCAAACGGCCGCGACAGGGCTGGAATCTGGCACTGTACTCTCTGGCCAGCGCGACATGGCAACCGCTGACCAAAACCTCCGCTACTGAAAATGCGCCGGTATTCCGAGATAACCAGACCCTGCTGTTCAGTGCCGATTACGACGCAAACTTTGATATTTACCAGCTGTCGCTGACCGACCAGCAGCTGACCCGCTGGACGCGGGTGATGACCGGCGCATTTGAACCGCAATGGCTGGCAGACCGGTTGGTTTATCAACGCTATAGCACCGAAGGCTATGCCTTGTATGAAGTGAAAGAACCGTTGATGACAAGCGCTACAGGATTGGCAGATAACCGGCAGCGGATTGAATACCGGCACGTCGATACCAAACCGATCACGGCCATCATTCAGGATCACCCAGCCGCCACCGTTCAGGATCACCCAGCCGCCACCGTTCAGGATCAGACATCGCCGATATCTGCGCCAACATTGGTAGCAGCCGATCAATACCAACCCTGGCACGACCTGCGGCCGCGCAGCTGGTTTCCACTCTGGTATGTCGATGAGTTTCATACCGAACTGGGCGTTACCACTTGGGGTCAGGATGCCTTGGGACGACATAACTACAGCGTGAACCTGTTGCGTGATGTCACTTATGGGGTGACCAGTGGAACCCTGCTGTATAGCTACGACAATCGCTACGCGCTGTACCTCTCCCGAGAATACCGCTATGCCCAGGGTGCCGAGGATAACGAGCGCGATCAGCTGGGTCGCGAGGATCGGCTAATTGCCCAGCGTAATTACCTGTTACACGGCTTTGAGGATCGTTTCGCGCTCCACCTGGGTACGGTCTGGGAAAGCAAACAGGTGATTGATAACGCCGGTTTGCCCTGGCGTGGTGGGCAATGGTCTCAGGGGTTGGTGGGGCTGGCGGCGACCTGGGACAATCGCCAGAGCTTTCGTCAGGTGCCTGGTGTCGGGCAGGGCAGCTACGCTGATCTGGTGATTGAAAGTAATGATGTACTCAATAGCCAATACCGGGGAGCTCTGGCCCAGTTCCGGGGCCGTTACACTCTGGATCTACCTGGTCGAGATACTCTGACGTTAGGTCTCGATGGCGGCATCGCGGCAGATACCGGCGAGTACTTTGCATTGGGTGGGCAGACCGGTGATGAGGCGCAGCTGTTTGGTCGCGATCAGATTGCTTTACCTGGCTATCACGCAGGTGTCCGCTACGGCCACCGTTACCACAAGGAAAGCCTCAGTTCCCGCCTGTGGCTCGGGCGGCTGGAGCAGAACTGGTCAACCTGGCCAATCGGCTTTGGCGATTATTTCACCCGCGTATATGCCGTTGCCGGTGGCGTTGAGGAAGATGGCCAGTTTTCACGCTGGTTACCAGCGCTGGGGGGAGAGCTGACGCTGCAACTCTGGTGGGGCTACAGCACACCGGGTTCATTAACCATCGGTTACAGCCAAGGTCTGGATAACGCCAGCAGTAACGGCGGTGAGGGCTACCTGCAGCTGGTCTGGCCGCTGGGTGGCTGAGCACTGGAAGCAGTGGCGCAAAGCTTATCGACTGGTATTCTTGCCGTTGGCGGCAGTCGTTATTGGCCGGAGTCGCTGTAGTAACGCTGTAGTAACGCTGTAGTAATTAAGGAGCAGGAATGGATTTTGTCTGGATTCTGGTGGCATTTTTATGTGGCTTTGCCGTCAAGCAGTTAGGAATGCCACCACTGGTGGGGTATCTGTTAGCCGGGTTTGGCTTGAATGCAGCTGGTATGCAGCCGGATAGCGGGCTGAACCGGTTAGCCGATCTCGGTATTACGCTGATGCTGTTTACCATTGGCCTCAAGCTGAACATCAAGGCGTTGTTAAAAACCGAGGTCTGGGCCACTAGCGTGCTGCATACCGGAGTCTGGACGGTCTTGTTGGTCGGTATTATGACCCTGCTGGGCTGGCTGGGTATCAGCCACTATCTTGATATTTCCTGGCAAACCCAGCTGTTGATCGGTTTTGCACTGAGCTTTTCATCGACTGTCTGTGTCATCAAGATGCTGGAAGAATCTTCCGAGCTGAAAGCACGCCATGGCAAAATCGCGGTGGGCATTCTGGTGATTCAGGATATTGTCGCGGTGATCTTTCTGGTGGCGTCCACTGGCAAGGTGCCTTCGATAATGGCCTTCGGTCTGTTGGGATTATGGCTGCTGAAACCGCTGTTGCATCGACTGGTCAGCCGGGTTGGCCACGATGAACTGTTACCGTTACTGGGTTTTTTCCTTGCCCTGGGGGGAGCAGAACTCTTTACTCTGGTGCATATGAAAGGCGACCTCGGCGCTTTGTTAATGGGCATGCTGCTGGCATCCCATGGCAAGTCGGCCGAGATTTACAAGGCGCTGATGGGGTTCAAGGATCTGTTCCTGATCGGGTTTTTCCTGTCGATTGGTTTTACTGCGTTACCGACCCTCGATATGGCTGTACCGGTGCTGTTATTAACCTTGTTGCTGTTGCTCAAGTTCGGCCTGTTTTTTGTGCTGATGCTGAAGTTCCGGGTGTCGGGTCGGGCTTCGTATCTGAGTGCACTGGCATTAACCAACTTCAGCGAGTTTGGTCTGATCGTTGCCAATCTGAGTGTGGCGAAGGGCTGGCTGAGTAATGACTGGCTGGTGATTATCGCCGTGGCGATGTCACTGTCGTTTGTGATCAGTGCTGCGGTTTATCGCCGTGCTCACCATATCTATGCGTTACGCAAGCAACAAATTAACCGGTATGAGCGCTCGGGTGCTCACCCGACTTACGAAACGCCAGTACAGGCCGAAGTGCTGATTCTGGGTATGGGACGGGTTGGCAAAGGCGCTTACAAGGCGCTGGAACCCGAATATGGCCATCGTGTCTGTGGAGTGGAATCCGATCCCGAGCGGGTCGCCTACCTGAAGGATCGGGGTTTGAATGTAGTCGCTGGTGATGCCGACGATATGGAATTCTGGGAATGTATCGGCACGGCACGAGGAGATATCCGGCTGGTGATGATGGCACTGCCTTCGCATCTGGAAATGAGAAGCACGCTGGAGATGCTGCGTTTGTCCGGTTATCAGGGCAAGATTGCGGCGGTCGCCCGCTATGACGATGAGCGCCAGGAATTACTCAATCTTGGCGTTGATGTCGTGTTTAATTATTATTCTGAAGTCGGTGCCGGTTTTGCCGCAGAGAGCCGACATCTGTTGGTATGACCTGTTGGTATGACCTGTTGGTATGACCTGTTGGTATGACCTGTTGGTATGACCTG
>CAJXTI010000066.1 GCA_913061185.1 uncultured Oceanobacter sp. | reverse complement strand
GAGGTGCCAGGGTGAAGTCGTCCTTGACACCGCGGGAGCGTCTATATATGTCCCCCCTGGATTAACACCATAACGGTTTAAACACCCATCCCACAGATTCAGAACCACAGATTCAGAACCACAGACCATCTGCAACTGATGACCAGTGAACCAAACAGTTCCGCAAGCGGCTGAAAGCTCTGCCAGCCTTTCCTCAATAAATGAAGAGAGTGTGATGAAATGCTTATTCAGGCACACGACTGGCCGCTCAAGCCAGCCAACGAGAGCGTATCAAGCAGGACGTCGCAACCTATCGGGGGCTGTTCGACTGCGAAGAAGCTGGTTTTCTCTTAGTGATCGTGACCGCAAGCATGACCTTCTTCGTCAAAGTCGATGGCCATATACACAGCGCTTTGCGGAAAATCGGCGGGATAACACATAAAGTACTGGGTCGCATCATCGATGGGCCACCAGCAGGAGGCGGCGCGGGGAATGTCGGCCAGCTCTACACGTTCAATGCAGTAGTGTAATCCAAGGCCAATAATCTCAGGAAATTCCTGCTCAAAGCTGGCCGGAAAGCCGTCAACGGCAGTATCTGTTTTATCTTCCAGGCCCATCGCCTTGAGTTTTTCTTCCCACTCTTTTACCTGGGTGCACTCCACAAAAAAATCGGCCAGATAACGAGTGTGGTATTTTTTGGTGATACGGGCATTTGCCATATAAATTTCCTGTTGTAACTGTGTGTTGTAGCTGTGTGTTGTAGCTGTGTGTTGTAGCTGTGTGTTGTAGCTGTGTGTTGTAACCGTAGTTGTAGCTGCGTGTTGTAGCGGCCTGTCTGTATAAAAGATGTTACCAGGGCAAAGACTGGCCATTGGCGTGCCAGAACCCACCGCTGTTATGAATCGTCAATTCGTCAATGCGGGCAACCAATCCTTCCGCTGCCTGTTGTGGCGAGATATCACCGGCAAAATTCACCATCCGGGTCTGCACAAATCCGGGGTGTAGCTGAGCCACGGCGATACCTTGAGGCTTGAGGTCTTCGGCCAGACTTTTGCCGAAGGCGTTAAGCGCCGCCTTGGATGCCCGGTAACCGTAATAACCACCGGAGCTATTATCAGCCATGGAGCCCATACGGCTGGTGATGTTGGTAATTTTGCTGCCCGCGCTCATCAGTGGCAGCAAGGTGTGAGCAAGACGCAAGGGTGCCAGGCTATTCACTTCAAACTGACGGCGAATCTGTTCAAAATCCATCTGCTCAAGCGTTTCGTTTTCAAAAATACCCGCGTTATTGACCAGAATATCCAATGGCCCGCCATCCAGCAGCTCGGCAACGATGGTTTGTAAACCCTGAACGGCTTCGGCGTCGGTCATATCGATACCGGCAATAATCTGATCCGCGAGCGTATCCAGCTCTTCGGATGATTCGCGGCAAACAGCCATGACGCAGTCTCCACGACTGGAAAAATAGCGCACCAGCTCCAGCCCTATGCCTCGGTTGGCACCGGTAATCAGTACATTCGCCATGTATCTCTCCTGTCTGGACTGTTGATCGGAACATTGCGCGCCATACTAACCAAGGGCTGTTCCGGGATGCAATGGCTACTGTGTTTATAACTGTGAACCGCAGTCACCGAGCTCTATAAACAGTAAAGCCACCCGACGGTGGCTTTACTGTTGACTGCAGCCATGAACTGGCACAGTTACACTGGATCTATTCGGTTAATCAATGGCTGATCAGGCTAGGCTGGTGCCAGCTCCACCATCAATAACTGCATACGCTTGTGCTGCATTCTGAGCGCATATTCCAATTCCTGATAACGAGTTCTGATTGCGGCCTTCTCCCAACGACAAGCCAGTGACTGGCGCGTATTCGAATAACGCTCACCTTGCAGACTGGTCCAGTCGTTCAGCATGGCCTTGAACTGGGCGTACTCTTTTTCCAGCACCTCACTCCAACGCTGGTGATCGGCCTCTTTAAGCTGACGCAAGGCCAGTTCTTCCTTGGCACGCTTGAACTGCATCTGGATTTTGGCGCGCTGGATTTTAAAGTTGGACACGGTTCTCAAATTCGAGGCCAGCCCGACCCAGGAACAGGCCTGGATAAACCATTTGGTCGGATCCCAGTGATACCAGCGGATGCCGTTACGATAGTCGTTCTGAAAAATATGGTGGTAGTTGTGGTAACCCTCACCGTGAGTCAGAAAGGCAAAAAACGGATTGTCTCGCGCGGTATTTTCGTCGGTATAAGGCTGCGAACCCCATTTATGGGCGATGGAGTTAATAAAGAAAGTGACATGATGAGTGGTAAACAAACGCAGCAGCCCCGCCAGCAACAGCATACCCCAGACGTCGCCAAACACCAGTCCGAGCACCACGGGCAGACCAACGTTCATGGCCAGCACGATCCAGACGTAGTATTTGTCTTGCCACATGACAATCGGATCTTTCAGCAGGTTTTTCACATTGGCGTAATCTGTTTTACCCGCTGGCCATTCTCGCAGCATCCAGCCGATATGAGAAAACCACAAACCGCGTTTGGCGGAGTATGGATCCTGGTCAACATCATCCACATGGCGATGATGCTTGCGATGACCAGAACACCATTCCAACACAGTATTCTGTAATGCCGATGCCCCCCACAGGGCGTACCAGATGCGTAGCGCCCAATGCGCATCGTAGGCATTGTGTGACCAGAGCCGGTGATAACCGCCCGTGATCGCCATCCCGGTTAACCAGGTAATGACAACGTAGGCAACCCAGGCCGAGGTATCGTAGCCATGGGTGAATCCGTACCAGGGAACCAGTGTCAGTACACCCAGTGTGCTGACACTGAACATAATGGTGGGTATCCAGTAAATAGGTGGTTTCTTGTTATTTTTACGCTGCTCAGCAGCAGATTGTGCTTGGTCGTTTTGGGTCATAGTACTCTTTCTTGTGACAATCGACGCAGTAACAGAGGTATTCATACTAAACCAGGATTGCGTAATCCGACATGCGCCTTCGGTGGAATATGGCAAGAAATTTCAAAAGGTTAGGAAAGACCGCTGCTCTACCCTTTCAGACAGCCCAATTCGGACGCCGTTCATGCTCATATACAACTTTAGTTATAATCAGCATAAATACGGTCATAAAAAAGCCGCGCATGTTGCGCGGCTTTTCAGAACGTATCAGTGATTAACCACCGAAGTCGTCCAGCATGATGTTATCAGGTTCAACACCCAAAGAGAGCAGCATGTTAATCACAGACTGGTTCATGATTGGCGGCCCACACATGTAGTACTCGCAATCTTCTGGCGCAGCATGATCCTTGAGGTACTGCTCGTACAGTACGTTATGGATAAAGCCGGTCAGACCCGTCCAGTTATCTTCTGGCAGTGGATCAGACATCGCCACGTGCCATTCGAAATTATCGTTCTCTTCTGCCAGCTTGTCGTACTCTTCCTGGTAAAACAGTTCGCGTAATGAGCGCGCGCCGTACCAGAAGCTGATCTTGCGCTTGGAATGCAAACGCTTGAGCTGGTCAAAGATATGGGAGCGCATCGGTGCCATACCTGCACCACCACCGATAAAGACCATTTCGGCGTCAGTATCACGAGCGAAGAATTCACCAAACGGCCCGTATACCGTCACCTTATCACCTGGCTTCAGGTTAAAGACGAAGGTCGACATGATGCCAGGCTGAATACCCTGAGAACCCGGAGGTGGTGTTGCAATACGGATATTGAACTTCACCAGACCTTTTTCTTCAGGGTAGTTAGCCATGGAATAGGCACGAATAGTGTCTTCCTTGTTCACTGCCTTGATGTCGAAGAAGCCAAAACGCTCCCAGTCACCACGATATTGTTCTTCAATATCGAAGTCAGCGAAGTCAATCTCGTACGGTGGGCATTCCAGCTGAACGTAACCACCGGCACGGAAGTCAACGTTTTCGCCTTCTGGCAACGCCAGCGTCAATTCCTTGATAAAGGTCGCCATGTTGGGGTTGGAAACAACGGTTGTTTCCCACTTCTTCACACCGAACACTTCTTCAGGAACCTCAACCACCATGTCCTGCTTCACCGGTGTTTGGCACGACAAGCGCCAGCCTTCACGAGCTTCACCCTTGGTAAAGTGAGCAGCTTCGGTTGGCAGCATTTCGCCACCGCCGTCAGTCACCTTGCATTTGCACTGTGCGCAAGTACCACCACCACCACAAGCAGACGACAGGAAGATGTTATTGGCCGCCAGCGTCTGCAACAGCTTGCCGCCCGCTTCCGTTTCAACTTCACGCTCGCCATTGATCATAATCTTGACGTTGCCGGAACTTACCAGTCGAGCACGAGCGCCAAGAATGATGAATACCAGTGACAAAACGATCACGGTAAACATCACTACGCCCAGAATAATTTGAATTGTTACGATATCCAAAACTTCGTCTCCTTACAGTGATACGCCAGAGAAGGACATGAAGCCAAGTGACATCAGACCTACAGTCATAAAGGTAATACCCAGACCCTGCAGACCTGCTGGCACGTCGCTGTACTTCAGTTTTTCGCGAATACCGGCCAATGCGGTAATAGCCAGAGCCCAGCCAACGCCGGAACCCACACCAAACACCGCACTTTCGGCAAAGTTGTAGTCACGTTCAACCATAAACAACACCGCACCCATGATGGCGCAGTTTACAGTGATCAGTGGCAGAAACACGCCCAGCGCGTTGTACAGCGCTGGTACATACTTATCCAGCACCATTTCCAGAATCTGTACCACAGCGGCAATCACACCGATGTAGGTCAGCAGCCCCAGAAAGCTCAGATCAACCGTCGCCATCTCCGGGGAAGCCCAGGTCAGCGCACCTTCTTTCAGCAAGTTGGTATAAATCAGGTTGTTGATCGGGGTACAAATACCCAGCACAACCACCACAGCGATGCCCAGACCAATCGCGGTCTGGATCTTCTTGGAGATGGCCATGAAGGTACACATGCCCAGGAAGAAAGACAGAGCCATGTTCTCAAGGAACACGGATCGGACGAACAGGCTGATATAATGTTCCATCAGTGACCTCCTGAGTGTTCGGTATTTGGCAGGATCTTGAATTCAGTCTGCTCAACCAGTTCTGTTTTCCAGCTACGTAACGCCCAGATAAAAAAACCGATAATAAAGAACGCCGATGGTGGCAACAGCAACAGACCATTGGACTGATACCAGCCACCGTCCTGAATCAGCGGCAGAATCTCAAAACCGAACAGCTTGCCGGAACCAAACAGCTCACGCACCGTGGCGACCAGAACCAGCATCAGGGAATAGCCAAGACCGTTACCAATACCGTCAAAGAAACTCAGCACCGGGCCATTTTTCATCGCGAAGGCTTCTGCGCGCCCCATGACGATACAGTTGGTAATGATCAGACCCACAAATACCGACAACTGCTTGCTGATCTCATAGGCGTAAGCCTTGAGGATCTGGTCAACCACAATCACCAGAGAAGCAATAATGATCATCTGCACGATGATACGAATGCTGTTGGGAATGTGATGACGGATCAGTGCAATACCAGCACTGGAAAACGCCGTTACCAGAGTTAATGCAATA
Source organism: uncultured Oceanobacter sp. (assembly GCA_913061185.1). Taxonomy (GTDB): domain Bacteria; phylum Pseudomonadota; class Gammaproteobacteria; order Pseudomonadales; family Oceanobacteraceae; genus Oceanobacter; species Oceanobacter antarcticus. The sequence goes on along the minus strand of CAJXTI010000066.1, from coordinate 14,280 downwards.
CACATTACCAGGGTCACATTCAGACTGGTAGTTACTGCCAGCGCCGAACAAATACCCAGAATCTGCACTGCAATCGGATTTTTGCCAAATAATGGCTCGGTAAGGACTCTCTTGATTTCAGACATATTACGCCCCCTGCCCTTTCAGTTTGTTCAACAAGCCACCAAATGCCTTGTCACTCATCCAGAACCGCACCAGGTTGTTCACACCACGACTGGTCAGGGTTGCACCTGACAGGCCGTCGACCTGATAGGGATTACCGGCTTCGGCACCACCTTTTACAACAGAGATCGCAACGTCGCCTTTGTCATTAAAGACTTGCTTGCCGACCCACAACGCTTTCCACTTGGGATTATCAACTTCACCACCCAGTCCCGGCGTCTCTGCATGAGAGTAGAAACCCAGCCCCACGATCGTATCCATATCGCCTTGCAGCGCCAGGAATCCGTACAGTGTGGACCAAAGGCCATAACCATGCACCGGCAGGATTATCTTGTCGATATGGTCTGCATCGCCCACGATAAATACCGCTGCGTATTGTTCCAGCCGCTTGATGCTGGCCTTGTCTTCATCGGAAGACAAGGCACGGGACAGCGCTGGCGTTTTTGACGATTTTTTCTGATCGAAATTTTCGATCGTCAAACCGGCATCACGGATTTGCTGAAGTTCTGCGTCGGTCGCAAAGCGTCCGGCTTCCAGATTAACAATACGGGTAGTGATCTGCTTGAACTGATCGGCTACCGGCTGGCCTTCAACGTACAAACCGGCCGCTTGTAATACCGCCGCCTTTTTATCGTTGGCCTTGTTTTCATTTTGTTTGCTACGCAGGCCTACTGCAGCACCGGCAACAATCACCGAGCACACCAGACACAGCAGAATGGCAACCGTCAGGGTTTTTTGAATGCTCTCGTTATTAGCTGACACGGGCAATCCTCCGCTTGATGTTTGCCTGTACCACAAAGTGGTCGATCAAAGGTGCAAACAGATTGGCAAACAGAATGGCCAGCATCATGCCTTCAGGGAAAGCTGGGTTAACCACACGAATCATCACCACCATGAAGCCGATCAGTGCACCAAAAAAGTACTTGCCAGTATTGGTCATGGAAGCCGATACCGGATCGGTCGCCATAAAAATCATACCGAAGGCAAAACCACCCACTACCAGATGCCAGTACCATGGCAAAGCAAACATATGATTGGTATCTGAACCAATCATGTTCAACAGCAGGCTGAACACCACCATGCCACCAAACACACCGGCCACAATACGCCAGGCCGCAATATTCATGGCCAGCAGTACCACACCACCGATCAGGATGGCCAGCGTGCTGGTTTCACCCATTGAACCCTGGATCGTGCCAAAAAACGCATCGCTCCAGCTAATGCCTGCATCAATAATTCCCTGTACCCCACCTTCGGCAGCATTACCCAGCGCGGTTGCACCGGTAAAACCATCGGCAGCGGTCCATACTGCATTACCCGACATATTGGCCGGATAAGCAAAGAACAGGAACGCACGACCGGTCAGGGCCGGGTTGAGGAAATTTTTGCCGGTACCGCCAAACACTTCCTTACCGATAACCACACCAAACGAAATACCCAGAGCAACCTGCCACAGCGGGATGGTCGGTGGTAACGTCAGCGCAAACAGCACCGAGGTCACAAAGAAACCTTCGTTCACTTCGTGGCGACGAATCGTTGCAAACAAAACTTCCCAAAAACCACCCACAATAAAGACAGTGGCATAAACCGGCAGGAAGTAGGCGGCACCAAAAACAAAGTTATCCCAGAAACTGGCCGCATTGTGAGCACCACCGCCCAGCAACACGATCAGGAATTCACGCCAGCCTTCAATGACCGTACCCGCACCCGCTGCCATGGCGTCATTCGCCTGCAGTCCGATGTTGTACATACCAAAGAGCATTGCCGGAAAGGTACACACCCAAACAGTAATCATGATGCGCTTGAGGTCAATACCATCACGCACATGTGCGGTGTTGTTGGTCACATTCGGGGGAGAAAACAGACCGGTATCAACAGCCTCATAAAGAGGATACATTTTTTCATACTTGCCGCCCTTTTCGAACAGGGGCGCCAGGTTATCGAGCATAGTTCGCAGACCCATAATCAGCCCTCCGCCTCAATTCGAGTAAGATTTTTACGCAGGATCGGGCCATACTCATATTTGCCAGGGCAAACAAAAGAACACAGAGCAAGATCTTCTTCATCCAGCTCCAGCGCACCCAGCGCAACGGCCGATTCCATATCTTCAACGATCAATGCGCGCAACAATTGGGTTGGCAGCATATCCAGCGGCATAATGCGTTCATAGGCACCTACGGGCACCATGGCACGCTCACTGCCGTTGGTAGAGGTTGAGAACGGGAACGTTTTCTTCATCAGATTGGACAGGTAAATCGGCATCACAGAAAAACGATTGGCGCCCGGTGTCAAGTAATGCAACAACGGCCGTTCACGTCCTTCGCGCAGTACACTGACCTGATTGTGGTAACGGCCCAGAAAGGCTTCAGCCCCTTCAGCCGTACGCCCACCAAACACCGAACCAGTAACAATACGATTCTCATCATCCACCAGTTCGCCAGCAGTCAACTGCTGCAAGCTGGCACCCACCAGAGTACGAACCAGACGAGGCTGCTTGACCTGTGGGCCTGCCAGAGCGACCACACGTTCGGAAGACAACTTGCCGGTGGTAAACAGAATACCGACGGCAATCACATCCTGATAACCCATGGTCCAGACGGTACGATGCTCATTTACCGGGTGCAGAAAATGGATATGGGTACCCGGCAGACCTGCGGGATGAACACCCGCAAATTCTTCCACTGCCTCGACACCAGCTGCTGGAATATTGGCACCCGCAGCCTTGCACACATACAGCTTGCCAGCCGTCAGGTTATTCAAAACCTGGATGCCATTTTTGAACGCTTCAGCCTGTTCAGCGATGATCAATTCCGGATTGGCCGCCAGTGGATTGGTATCCATGGCATTAACAAAAATTGCTTCCGGCGTGCTGTCCAGCGCCGGAACCCGAGAATATGGGCGGGTACGCAGAGTCGTCCACAGACCGGAATTCACCAGATTGGCCTGGACATCCGTTGCAGACAGGGATGACAGAGCATCCACTGGATAGCTATTAAAGGTTTCTTCATCGGAACCTTCAATTTTGATAACAACTGACAAGAATTTGCGCCGATCACCGCGATTAATCGCCTTGACCACACCCGCAACCGGTGAGGTGAACTGCACACCTTCGGTTTTCTTGTCTGTAAATAGGACTTGCCCCTTCTTAACCAAATCACCTTCCTGAACAGCCATCGTTGGCTTCATACCAACATAGTCCGCGCCCAGTATCGCAACTTCCGTTACGTTCTGGCCCGATGTGATGGTTTGCTCAGGAATTCCGGTGATAGGTAAGTCGAGACCTTTTTTAATTTTGATCATATGCCTCGCCTAATCACATGAGTGCCGACGTGCCAGATCCTCAACACAAACACACGAAAATGCCGCCAAAATCATCGTTGAAATCGGAAGCAGGCCCGTATTACTTGCAATTTGCATTGGGAAACAAGCACTTGGATACTCGTTTGCTAAGTTTACTAAGTGAAAAATCGGCGGTAAGTATAAAGATGCGCACCCGAATAATCTAGCGATCAAGGGGATCTGAAGACGATGCTTTAGAGGGAACGCTGTATACCAAAAGAGTACAAATTGACGGGGTACAACAACAAGAAACAATGACAGGGATCAATCGAAAGCAACTCAGCCGGAAGAGAAACACCCTTCTCTCCCGGCCAGCGCAGAGGCATTACCCGTCAGATTGCCCGATCAAAACAGCAACCGACGGGCAAACACTCAGTTTTTTACCGGATAGGTCGGATATTCCACGCCACACAACTGATGCGCAATACGGATCACCTGACGACTATAGCCATATTCATTGTCATACCAGACATAGAGGTTGGCATGATTGCCATTCACAATGGTGGCCTTGGCATCAACGATACCGGCATGACTGTTACCGACAAAGTCAGTAGAAACCACTTCCGGTGAATTTACCCAGTCAATCTGACGATGCAGATCTGAGCGCAAGGATGCTTCACGCAGGTACTCGTTAACATCATCAACACTGACTTCCTTGCTCAGGTTCAATGACAGAATTGCCATCGACACATTCGGTGTCGGAACCCGGATCGCATTACCGGTCAACTTACCTTTGAGTTCAGGCAGCGCCTTGGCAACTGCCTTGGCGGCACCCGTTTCCGTAATCACCATGTTCAGCGGCGCGGAACGGCCACGACGATCACCACTATGGTAGTTATCAATCAGGTTCTGGTCGTTGGTATAAGAGTGAACCGTTTCCACATGGCCACTGACGATACCGTATTGGTCGTTCATCACCTTCAGAACCGGCGTGATGGCATTGGTGGTACAGGAAGCCGCAGACAGAATCTTGTCGGTTTCGGCAATATCACCGTTATTGATGCCGTAGACGATGTTCTTGATATCGCCCTTGCCTGGCGCGGTCAGCAGCACACGGGCAACACCGTTGCACTTCAGGTGCTGACTCAGGCCATCTTCATCGCGCCACACACCGGTATTATCAATCACCAGCGCATTCTTGATACCGTAATCGGCATAATCAATCTCAGTCGGGCTGCCAGCGTAGATAATCTTGATCACGTTGCCATTGGCAATCAGGCATTCATTCTCTTCGTCAACCGACAGGCTGCCACGAAAGGTACCGTGAACCGAATCGCGACGCAGCAGACTGGCGCGCTTGACCAGGTCATCACCCTTGCCACGACGAACCACGATCGCACGCAAACGCAAACCTCGGCCACCACCGGATTTTTCAATCAAGATACGCGCCAGCAAACGACCAATACGACCAAAACCATACAATACGATATCGCGGTTTTCGCCATCTTCAGTGCTTTGACCAATCGCATCGCCCAACTCATCCGTCACAAATGCCCGCAAGTCACGGCCATTCGCTTCGGTACGGAACTTGACGGCCAGACGGCCAATATCGACGTGTACGCGGTTAACGTCCAGCTCCGCCAGGATCTGGAGAATCGGAAAGGTATCCTGAACAGAAACTTCCTGTTTCTCCATATGACGGACAAAACGGTGAGCCTTCAGAATATCAATCACAGAACGATTGATGATCGCACGGCCATACAAGGATGTGATCACATTGTGAGTGCGGTACAAACCACCAATCAGGGGAATCATGGATTCAGCGATCGTTTCGCGTTCCATCCATTCCTGCAAGCAGGTGTCGCGCATATCTTGGGTCACAGGCAAACCTTCCATTCAATTATTCGAGGGATCATTACGGTGCGGATTATGCACGCGCAGACCTGAGATCACAATCCGGCCAAAAAGCAACCTGCTTTGTAGAAAACCTACCTACTTTTTAAAACAACCTACGAAACATTACGAACCCAGCCCCATCAGCCACCAGCAAAATAACTACCTTTGCCATCAGGCAACTCAAACCAGTCGATTAACGTAGTAAATTTCCAACAAAAAACCATACTTATTAGAAAATTTACCGGCTTTATCCCCTTTTAGCGCCTGGTTTTTGCAGCACAGGAACGCACAACCGCGCTGTTTTACGACATTTTTTACAGAAAAATCCGGCTTGATGTGACACTTTCAATACATTGGCAACAGCAGACCCTCAATTTGTGCACTATCGCTCAATACCTGTCAGTCGGATAACAATCGCCAACGACCAGTACCAAATCAGCTCATTCCGATCCATCCCGGATCAAACGCCAACATTCAGTTTCAACAACTTCGCCCACATCAAAACCGCAGCTGCTCAGCGGGAAACCTGTGACACCCTGTAAGCCATTGATTACACTTAGCCGTCTGTTGATCCTCACCCAATCACACCTGCCCGGAGAACGCATGACCAGTCCGATGACTCCCGACCTGCCGACCAAAGCTGCCGAACGTCGCTTCTGGGGCAATCTTGAGGGAGCAAGCCTGGCATTGGCCATTGCTCAGGCCGCATCGTCAAACAAGGGATTGACCCTGGTGGTTTGTAACGACACCACCAGCGCACTGCAGCTGGAAGAAGACATCCGTTTTTTTGCTGCCAACTTGCCGGTACTGTTATTTCCCGACTGGGAGACCCTGCCCTACGACGTGTTTTCCCCGCACCAGGACATCGTTTCCCAACGGATTGCCACGCTCAGCCAGTTGCAGGATATTCGTCAGGCGGTACTGATTATTCCGGTCGCCACCCTGCTACACCGCCTGCCACCCGCCAGCTTTTATCAGGGCCAAAGTTTTGCGCTGGATGTCGGTCAGCACTTTAATGTCGAGAACACCCGCAAACAGCTACAGGCAGCTGGCTATCATTGCGTCGATACGGTGTATGAACACGGCGAATTTGCCGTTCGGGGCGCCATTGTCGATATTTATCCAATGGGTCAGGAGTTGCCGTTTCGTATCGACATGTTCGACGACGAAATAGAAACCCTGAGAACCTTTGATCCCGAAAACCAGCGCACCCTGGATAAAGTCAATAGCATCCGGATTCTGCCCGCACGGGAATTCCCGCTCAATGCAGCGGCGATCAAGATGTTCAAACAGCGCTGGTTCGACTTTTTTGAACACAACCCGAACGACTGTTCGGTTTACGTCGACATCACTCAGGGTATTGCACCAGCGGGGGTCGAATACTACCTGCCGTTGTTTTTTGCCGATGATCTGGGCAACTTTTTTGATCACCTGCCCCGCAACACGCTGATCATCCACGATGCCGCTATCGAACAAGGTGCCAAACATTTCCGCAGCGATCTGGAGCAACGCCATGAAAGCCGTCGCTACGATCGCACCCGCCCGATCCTGACACCTGGCGAGTTGTTTATTGCCACCGAACAGCTGTTCAGTCACCTCAATGACTACCCGCGCATCCAGTGGTACGAAACAGAGATGCCCGCCCGTGCCGGTGCGATTCATTTTGATACCAGCCCAGCAGCCGACATCAGCGTTGACTCACGGCTGGAACAACCGTTACAACGGCTGCAATCCTGGCTGCAGGCCAACCCGAACACCCGTATCCTGTTTTGCGCCGAATCAGCTGGTCGCCGGGAAGCGTTAAAGGAACTGCTCAACCGGATCAAGGTTCGAGCCAGTGAACACCCGGACTGGATAACGGCCATCAGCAGTAATGATCGCCTGATGCTGACCATTGCACCGCTCGGTAAAGGGGTCGTGATCGCCGGTAGCCCGGCGTTGGCGCTGATCACCGAAAATGAACTGTTTGGTCAACGTATTCGTCAGACCCGCCGCCGCAACAAACAAAAAACTGACGCTGACAACATTATTCGTGATCTGTCTGAGCTGAAGCCCGGCTCCCCGGTCGTTCACCTGGATCACGGCATTGGCCGCTACCAGGGGTTACAGGCACTGGATGCCGGTGGTCAGCTGAATGAATTCCTGGTGCTCGAATACGCCAGCAACAGCAAGTTGTACGTACCGGTTTCTTCACTGCACCTGATTTCACGTTATGGCGGTGCCGAAGACGGCGCCATCCCAATCAGCCGTTTGGGCACTGAAAAATGGGCCGTTGCCAAACGCAAGGCCGCCGAGAAAATCCGCGATACGGCCGCCGAGTTACTGGAAATCTATGCTCGCCGGGAAGCTCGCAAAGGCTTCGCTTTTAATGGCCCGGACGAAGAATACGAACGCTTTACCGCCGGTTTCCCCTACGAAGAAACCCCCGACCAGCAAACCGCCATTGATGCCGTAATCAACGATATGTGTTCACCACGGCCAATGGATCGTCTGGTGTGTGGCGATGTCGGTTTTGGTAAAACCGAAGTGGCTATGCGGGCGGCCTTTATGGCGGTTCAAAGTGGCAAGCAGGTCGCTGTACTCGTACCTACCACTCTGCTGGCGCAACAGCACTACCAGAACTTTGCCGACCGCTTTGCTGAATGGCCGGTCAAGGTCGATGTATTATCACGTTTCAAATCCGCCAAAGAGACCCAACTGGCACTCGAACGCATGTTGGATGGCAAAACCGATATCGTGGTCGGCACCCACAAGCTGCTGCAAAAAGACGTCCGTTTTGAGCATCTGGGGCTACTGGTGATCGACGAGGAACACCGCTTTGGCGTACAACAAAAAGAGCGTATCAAGGCTCTGCGGGCCAATGTCGACATCCTTACTCTCACGGCAACGCCGATCCCCCGGACACTGAATATGGCCATGGCCAGTATTCGCGACCTGTCGATTATTGCTACACCACCGGCGAAACGCCTGAGCGTCAAAACCTTTGTGCGCCAATACGACGAAGCCACCATCAAAGAATCCATTCTGCGGGAAATCCTCCGTGGCGGTCAGGTGTACTACCTCCACAACGAAGTCAAAAGCATCGAAAAACTCACTCGCGAACTGGATCAGCTGGTACCAGAAGCCCGCGTCGTCTTTGCCCACGGCCAGATGTCGGAGCGTGAGCTGGAAAGCGTCATGAGCGATTTTTACCACAAACGCTTTAATGTGCTGGTCTGTACCACCATTATTGAAACCGGTATCGATATCCCTTCCGCCAACACCATCATCATTGAACGGGCCGACAAGTTTGGTCTGGCCCAGCTGCACCAGCTGCGTGGTCGTGTTGGCCGCTCGCACCATCAAGCCTACGCCTATCTGCTGACGCCACCGCCAAAAGTCATAACCAAGGATGCCGAAAAACGCCTGGAAGCCATTGCATCAGCGCAAGATCTGGGTGCCGGTTTTATGCTTGCGACCCACGACCTGGAAATCCGTGGTGCGGGTGAACTCCTGGGTGAAGAGCAAAGCGGCCAGATCGAAACCATCGGTTTCACCCTTTATATGGAAATGCTCGAACAGGCCGTCAATGCCATGCGCTCCGGCAAAATGCCGTCTGACGACCTGACACCAAAACAGATGGCCGATGTCAATTTACACATACCGGCACTGATTCCTGACACCTACCTGCCCGACGTCAACACCCGACTGACGCTCTACAAACGGATTGCCAACGGCCAAAATGATAACGAATTAAAAGAACTGCAAGTAGAAATGATCGATCGTTTCGGACTGCTGCCGGATGCGGTAAAAAACCTGTTCCGCCAGACATCGCTGAAACTGCAACTCAACCCGCTGGGTATTGCCAAACTCGATGTAGGTTCCGACTCCGGTCGACTGGAGTTCAGCGCCGAAACCAAAATCAACCCCTTCACCCTGGTCAAGCTGGTACAAAGCAAATCCCACAGCTACAAGCTTGAAGGTGGCCACACCTTGCGTTTCTACTTCAACATGGACACTATCGACCGGCGCTTTAACGTCATCGACCAGGTGCTGACCGAACTGCAAAAGGAACTCTGACCCTTGAACCTGTTTCACTCCGTCAAAATGGCGTTATTTCTGAGCCTCGCCACACTGTTAACATCCCCCGCCAGCGCCGATAACCGGCAGCCGTTTGGCGACAACTGGTACCGGGCAGAAGTGATGTTGGTGGCCTACCGCAACGCCAGCGACATCGACCAGGAACTCTGGCCCAAAATAATCATCAACAGCGAATCGATATTTCCAGCGCCAACCACCAGACCCAAAAGATTTAACCCGGTGGTCGCTCTCTACCGTTACCGCCAACTCCAGAGGCAATGGCTTACTGCCCTCAAATTGCCAATCGTTATGTCCGATGAGCTATGGCAACCACTGGCACCACTATCAACACTCCAGCTGAAACGGGAAGCCAACCGCATCGACCCGCAAGCGGATATGGACGTGGTCTGGCACCAGAGCTGGCTTGAACCGGTGCAGGATGACGCCGGAGTCATCGTCCATGCAGTCAACCTGACCGATAGCGGCGAACCGGAAATACAGATTACCGGCGGCTTCAGCCTCTACCTTAGCCGCTATCTGCATATATCCACCGATTTGCATGTTCAGCATCTCAGCAGCCAAATGCCAACAGATCCGCAGCTGAAAACCCTCAACAGTAGCGTCGCCAACACCAGCACTACGTCGTTCCCCGTCATACAATCCATCGAAGAGCCGCTGACCATTCACAGCCGCTACCCGATACGGGCCACCGAAGTACGGCAGAAGCGCCGCATGCGCAGCAAGGAATTACACTATATAGACCACCCCATGCTGGGGATTGTGGTGATACTGACACCGGTTGAATTTCCAGACCTGACGGCTGAAGCAGCGCTTGACCCACAGGGCTGATACAGCCGTCTGACGCCAGAAGATTTCTCGTTCCACGCTCCGCGTGGTAATGCAACGGTAGGCCGCAGCATGCCACGCAACGCGACATGGTTCCTGTAAAACTACAGCGACGGCAGTACTGCCGCCAGCAGGTCACGGACTTTATCCATACCACCATCCAACACGGCCTGAATATCTGCCATGGTAATTTCGGTGTCGCTGCGACCCGCAGCCGGGTTCACCACCAAGCACACGCTGGCATAGGGAATGCCTAACTCACGTGCCAGTACCGCTTCCGGCATACTGGTCATGCCGACCAGGTCACAACCAATACGCTCGAGATAATTCACCTCGGCAGTGGTTTCCAATCGCGGCCCCTGAGTCACTCCGATCACACCATAATCACTCACCGGCAAAGCCAGTGCCGCCGCCGCTGCAATCAGTGCCTGGCGTAATCCAGCGTCAAATGGCTCGGTAAAATCAATGTGATCCAGCGGTTGATAACTGCCATCAAAAAAGGTGTTTTCTCGCCCCCAGGTCAGATCAATCAGCTGATCTGGAATAACAAGCGCACCCGCTCCCATGTCGGCGTGAATCCCCCCTACCGCATTCACTGCCAGAATCGCTTCGGCTCCGGCTTCCTGCAATGCCAGCAGGTTGGCACGGTAGTTCACCTTATGAGGCGGAACGGCATGAGGGTGGCCGTGACGGGCCATAAACAGCACTTCACGCCCCTGCCAGAGACCTTCATGAATACTGCCCGACGGTGTGCCAAGCACCGTATTGATGTCGTGACGCACCGTAATATTTGGCCCCTCCAGACGGGTAAGACCAGTACCACCAATAATGCCGATACGCTGATAAGGCATACAAGCGCTCCTGCTAACAAATGAAAAGAGGGAGTACGCCCCAGCTCAGGACGCCAGAAAAAATTTTATATCCATCAGGACGCTGTCAGTGCCGCTAACCCGGATCGAATACGTTCAAGTGATATGTTTATATCTGTCACGGCTGCCGCCTCTGCCGCCATCGACGGCGGCTGATATTGCCAGCCCGACAGATCCAGCCGGGGCCGTCCTTGGGCCAAGGCCTGCTCGACGACATGCTGCAACACTTCCAACTCGCCCGACTGGCGATTACACACCACCAACGCGTTGCAACCGGCGGCCATCGCCAGTTCTGCCCGGTGGCGGTAGCTGCCATAGCGGGCAGCACCTTCCATGGTCAGATCATCACTGAACACAACGCCGGTAAAACCCAGCTGCTGCCGCAACAGCGTCAGCCAACGACAGGAAAATCCGGCCGTCTGCGTGCTATCCAGCGCTGGATAAACCACATGTGCGGGCATCACCCCTGCCATTCGCCCCGTTGCGATCAGGTAGTGAAAAGGCCGCATGTCGTAATCCAGCTGCGCCAGGCTGCGGTGATCGACCGGCAACTCGCGGTGAGAATCGGCGACGACCGCACCATGCCCCGGAAAGTGTTTGCCCACCGCTTTCATACCAGCGGCTGCCATGCCATCAACCAAGGCAGCAGCCAGCAAGCTGACCGCCGCCGCATCGGTAGCAAAGGCACGATTGCCAATCACCTGCGAACAACCACGTTCAATATCCAGTACCGGTGCGAAGCTGACATCCACACCACAACGAACCAGCTCCGTTGCCATCAACCAGCCGATGTCCCGAGCCAGTGTCAGTGCCGATTCAGGCCGGGTCTGGAATATTTCGCCCAGCAGCGCCATCGGTGGCAAACGGGTAAAACCCTCACGAAAGCGTTGTACTCGCCCGCCTTCCTGATCAACAAACAAGGGAATATCACGCCGAATATGACGAACATCCGCCGTCAGCTGCCGCAGCTGTTGCGGGTTCTGATAGTTGCGGGCAAACAGAATCAGACCGCTTAACGCCTCAGACTCCAGTACTGGCCAGTCTTCTTTTAACAGTTGAGGGCCTAGCAGATCAGCGATCACTCCCACGGCTGCGGTATCCATCAAGACAGGTTGCGACATGGAATCCTCGAAAAACTGTGCGCCTGAATCCACACCAGGGTGTCGGTACTGATCAGGTCAAACAACGCCAACAGATCACGATTACGCATGCGGATACAGCCATGGGAGCCGGGCACGCCCATCGGTTCGGAATCCGGAGTGCCGTGAATATAAATATAGCGGCGCATGGAATCGACCTGCCCCATGCGATTACGCCCGATTTCGAGCCCTTGCAACCAGAGAATGCGACTCAGAATCCAATCACGAGAAGGAAAATCCTTGGCCAACGCAGCGGAGTACACTTCGCCGGTAAAACGCCGACCGATAAATACCGAGTTTACTGGTAAACCAGCACCGATACGGGCCGCCACGCGGTGCCACCCCCGTGGGGTGCAACCGGAATTTTGCTGCTCCCCTGCCCCATTCAGGGCTGTCGATACCGGATAGATAATACAAACCTGGGCGGTTGTCAGTCGTAACTGCTGATCCGCAATTGAAATGTCAATCCGTGTTTCATCGTACACAGGCTGAGACGGTGGCAACTGCTGCGGCATAACTGGCCTCCTGGCGTTGAAACGGGTCGAGCATCATTCCTGATGTGGCGCCTGAAAACCAGACGACAAAAAGGGCACCAATTTGTCCATAACACCATCAATCCCGGTACTGACACCGAGATCGTGCTTTGCCATCGCCGTCAGTGATTCCACCCCCGAAAGGGTAAATACCGTTGCTCCCAACATAAAGTGAATACGCCAGAAACGTTCTTCATCGCTCAACTCAGGTGACGCCGCCGTGACCAGCTGCATGTAGCGTTCAAACACTGCGCCGTACTCGTTACGCAGAAACTTGCGTAAATGCCCCTGCTCCTGGGAATAGGCCAACCCCAGCAAACGCATAAAAATTCCCAGACGGCGCGCATTACCACCACCAGCTGCCATGGAGGTTTCGGCCAACAAGCGTAACAGTGCATCCAGTTGTGGCGACTTGCCAGCCAAGCCGTGTTCGTAACCACGCAGTGCCTTGCCCAAGTCATCACAAAACGGTGCCAAAAAACGGGCAAATACCGCCTGAATCAGCTCTTTTTTAGAACCAAAATGATAATTCACCGCCGCCAGGTTAACACCCGCCCGAGTGGTGATATTGCGTAACGATGTTTCTGCAAAGCCCCGTTCGGAAAACAGTTCCTCGGCAGAATCAAGAATACTTCTGGCTGTGTCTTTTTGAGCCATAGTACCAGTAACCCCGGTGTACAAATAATCTTTTAAACATACGTTTAAAACATTACCCATGCAAGGTGAAGACAGGTAAGTCATTCATACCTATTGGAAATTCACTCAATAGTTTCAGGCAACATTCGTTTTTTCTACATTTTTCAAACGTATATAAACGACCCGTCAAAGAAGGATCAAGGCATCATACCGTTTGCTGCTACGGGTCAGAGAAGGGAATCTTTCGAGTTTGAGCACCCGCCAGGATGCCCCAGTGCCTTGCCCGCACTCACGGGGCAAGCGTTTTAACTGCCTACTTGCTCTGCGTCCTGCGCCGCCCAAAATTGTTTCTTGCGATAAATCGTTGAGGCACTGATATCCAGCATCGCTGCCGCCTTGGGAATATTGCCTTGGTAGTGATCAATTGCTCTTTCGATAATCCGTTTTTCCTCAAGCCATAACGGCAGAATCGGAGTATCCGCTACTACCATAGGCTCGGCGGCAGCAACAGCAGCAGGCTTCAGAGCTAATGAAGGAGCCGGAGCATTTTCCTGTTTTTGAAAAAAATCAGGCAGATGGCTCGTTTCAATCTGTTGTCCCTGGTTTAAAACAACCATGTTTCTCAGCACATTCGCCAGTTCTCGCACATTACCCGGCCATTGGTAACTCATCAGGCGATCGTTTACTTCACGACTGATGCCTTGAAAAGATTTGCCTTCGTCTTCGTTAAACATCTGCAGAAAAGCATTGGCAATACGCAAGATATCCTGCCCGCGCTCCCGCAGTGGTGGCATATGTATCGGGATCACTACTGTCCGGTTAACTGACCCGCCAAAAGAAAGGAGCCCGGTTCCCATGCCG
>CAJXTI010000065.1 GCA_913061185.1 uncultured Oceanobacter sp. | reverse complement strand
TTGCCGGATGATACAGGGCAGCTGGGTCTGGGATTTGGTTAACCGGACAGTAGTGTATGGGCTGGGTGGTTCGGTCTGGTCATCTGACGTCGAAAAAGCTGCCGCCATTGCTGGTCGGCTGGAGTGTGGCATTAGCTGGGTTAATCAACATTTTGCCATGGCTCCAGACGTACCATTTGGTGGTGTCAAACAATCCGGTATGGGGGTTGAGTTTTCTGAACACGGACTGGATGAATACACCAGTATCCAATCTTTAGTGGTTGCCAAATAAAGGTTCATCGCACTTTTAGTGTGGCGATAACGGCAGTAAAATCGGTGGTGTTTGCCTTCGCCAAAAAATAACCGACTACTGCCGCTCTATGGTCGTTAATCCCTAGATTCCCGCATATTGGGTGTAATAGGCTCTGAGCTCTCTCACAAACAGTCAGGTATCGCATGGGAATCAGATTCAGGCACTGCCCACTCAATTTTTCCACTGATCTGGCGGGTGATCGTTTGGCCTTGTTGTCCTGGTATTAGTCGGTGGTAAGGATTTCTATTCGACAAAACGCTAGGGGGCGTTCTCAATTATTTGACCCTGGCCTTTCGGGCTGAGGGCAGTTGACTCCAGAACGATGTTATTCGTTACTTATTGAACTCGCTAAACTGCGTTCCTCATGCCTTGTTCTGAAACCAACGCTCTCAGCAGGTAACGCCCAAGGATTACCCACCATCGTGTGCGGTAATCCGTAAGCGCCCTCAGGATAGTGTCCACTTGTATTTTAGTGGACACTTTGCGGACACGGACGGAGCCGGTTTGTACGGACGCCCTCCGTGGCTGTCCAAAAGCCGGTCCGCTGACCGTTATTCTTCCACGTAGTTAATAATCGACAATAATTGCAACGGCACTTCGACCAGTTTCTCCGGGCCGTGTGGCGTTTCGGCATCAAAGGTCAGGCTGTCGCCCGGGCCCATTTCATACAGGTGGTTGCCGTGGCGGTAAATCAGGCTGCCTTTCAGCATGTAGATAAATTCTTCGCCGGGGTGCGAAAAGGTCGGAAAGACTTCCGACAGATCGTCCATGGTGATCAGGAAGGGTTCAAAATTGCGTTTGCCGCCGCGTTGGTAAGTCAGTAGCTGGTAGGTATGGCCCTTGTCGGTGCCTCTGCGGACGACTTCCAGTCCTGCTCCCGACGGGGTGAAGTGGGCTCCGCCATCCGGGCGGTCGTAGTCGCTGAACAGTTTCGAAATAGGCAGGCCAATGGCGGTACAAAGGCGACTGAGGGTTTCGAGACTGGTGGAGACCTGGGCGTTCTCTATTTTGCTGACCATGCCCTGGCTGATGCCGGAAATTCGCGCCACATCGGTGATTTTTAATCCTTCTTCCAATCTGGCCTTTTTGACCTTCATGGCAATGTACTGGTCCAGATTAAAACGGGTGTCGTTTCCTTCCATATCTGAAAGCTCCACTAATACCTGATTTGCCCTTCTGTAGTGCGATTGTGTGAATGGATGCATTTCAATGGTGCCAAAAAACAGTCATTCAAGCATTGCAGCAGGTGCAAGAGGGTTTCTTTGAGGGAAAATTTATTGACTCACTATAGGTAAATCGGGGCTTTCGGTTCAATATGAAAAAAATATTCCCTCAAGGAAAGTGCTGGCACAGGGGTTGCATTCACTTAAAGAAATTAATTTTCCTAAAGAGAAACAAAGGTTCGGCGAAAAGCTGACCCAGGAATCAGGAGCAAGTGTATGTCGTCCACGACCCCATCCGCCGCCGAAATCGAAGCTTTTATGTCGGAAAATGATATTCGGTATGTGCTGGCGCAGTTTGTTGATATTCACGGTGTGGCCAAGACCAAGTCAGTGCCAGCCAATTGTCTTATGGATGTTGTTGAAAAGGGTGCCGGGTTTGCCGGGTTTGCGGTCTGGGGTATGGGGATGGAGCCACACGGCCCGGATTTCCTCGCCCGTGGTGATCTGGCCAGTCTGACGACGGTGCCTTGGCAGCCAGGTTATGCCCGCATTGCCTGTGACGGTTACGTCAATAATCAGCCACACCCATACGACAGCCGCGTGGTGTTAAAAAACCAGCTCAAGCGCTTGGACGACAAGGGCTGGACATTAAACACCGGTCTTGAACCTGAGTTCTCGCTGTTCAAACGTAACGCCGATGGCACATTGGGGCCGGTTGATGATACCGACAACCTGGACAAGCCTTGCTACGACTACAAGGGACTGTCGCGCTCGCGTGAGTTTCTCGAAACACTGGTCGAAAGCCTGCAACAAGTCGGCATGGACGTGTATCAGATCGACCATGAAGACGCCAACGGCCAGTTCGAAATCAACTACACCTACAGCGATGCCCTGACCTCTGCCGACCGTTTCACCCTGGTGCGTATGGCCGCAGGTGAAATTGCCAATGACCTTGGCATGGTGTGCTCCTTTATGCCCAAGCCCGCGTCGGATCGTACCGGTAACGGTATGCACTTCCATCTGTCGATTTGCGATGAGAGTGGCAAGAACCTGTTTGGCGATGACAGTGACAAGCAGGGTATGGGGTTGTCGAAAATGGCTTACCACTTCACCGCCGGTCTGCTGCTGCATGCCAAGGCGTTGTGTGCCATCGCCGCGCCAACGGTGAACTCCTACAAGCGACTGGTGGTAGGTGGATCAGCCTCTGGCGCGACCTGGGCACCGGCCTATATCTGCTACGGCGACAACAACCGTTCTGCCATGGTGCGCGTACCTTACGGACGACTGGAATTCCGCCTGCCAGACTCAGGTTGTAACCCTTATCTGGTGCACGCGGCACTGATTGCTGCCGGTATGGACGGCATTGAGCGTGAGCTGGAAGCCGGTGATCCGATGAATATCAATCTGTACGCACTGAGCCAGCAAGAACGCGAAGAGCAAGGCATTGAGATTCTGCCGCAAACCCTGGGTGAAGCCATTGCTGAGCTGGAAAAAGACACCGTGCTGACCGACGCCATTGGCAAGGAAGTGATGGGTGAATTTATCAAGCTCAAAAAAGACGAGTGGATTGATTACTGCCGTCATGTGAGTGATTGGGAAGTGAAACGCTACGGCGAATTTTTCTGAGCTGTGCCAAGTAACCTGTAACTGGCTGCCACGCTCCGGCGTGGTCGCCCTGCGGTTTGCATTCCCAGGCGCGAGCATGGGAATGAGAAACAAACATTTAAATACTGAATTCACTGCTTTTGCCCCGGCAAAAGCGGAACGGTTTCGCTCGGTCTGAAGCAGGCATAGCGAAGTGTGTAATGAATATACGACTGTGAAAAAACGAGGATAACGCGATGTGTGGAATCGTAGGTCTGTACCTGAAAAATCCGGCGCTGGAGAGCCAGCTCGGTGCCCTGTTTGAACCGATGCTGATCGCGATGACCGATCGCGGCCCGGACAGCGCCGGGTTTGCCATTTACGGTGATGAAGTTGCCGATGGCACCAAGCTGACCCTGCGTCACGAGCATCTGAATTACGACTGGGAAGCGCTGGCAGAAGCGGCTCGTGCTGAGCTTAATGCCGAGGTCAGCTGGTTTCAGAATGCCACCGTTGCCGTGTTTAAAATGCACACCGATGCCGCCACCGCCACGGCGTATGTCCAGGAAAAAGCACCTGAAGTGCTGATTCTCAGCGCCGGTCACTCGATCGAGATTCTGAAAGAAGTGGGTCTGCCGGAAGTGATTTCCGAAAACTTCAATCTCAAGGGTATGAAGGGCACACACATCATTGGCCACACCCGCATGGCCACCGAGTCTGCCGTGACCATGGCCGGTTCGCACCCGTTCTCGACCGGCGAAGATTTGTGTCTGGTGCACAACGGCTCGCTGTCGAATCACAACCGTCTGCGGCTGGAACTGAAACGCCAGGGCATCCGCTTCGAGACCGAAAACGACTCCGAAGTCGCTGCTGGTTACCTGGCTCGTCGTCTGCAGCTGGGCGATACCCTCAATCAGGCGCTGGAAAATGCGATGAAGGACCTCGACGGTTTCTTTACCTTCACCATTGGCACCCGGAACGGTTTTGCCGTGGTGCGCGACCCCATTGCCTGCAAGCCGGCGGTACTGGCTGAGACCGACGACTACGTCGCCATGGCTTCCGAATACCAGGCGCTGACCACCTTGCCCGGTATCGAGAATGCCAACGTGTGGGAGCCGGAAGCGGCCAAAATCTATGTCTGGGAACGTGCCTGAGCACGCGAGCTGCCAAGGGCTAATACGAGGAACATCACATGAAAACATTTGATCTGGCCACCACCTCGCTGCGCGATATTAATCAGACGCTGCACGATCAGGCGGCGGAATGCACCGAACGCGAATGGAAAATCACTGGCGCCAAGGGCGACCACAATCTGGTCTGTGGTCTCGACCAGGCGCTGAGTGTCGATATTGAAGGTCATGCCGGTTACTACTGTGCCGGTATGAACAAGAAAGCCCACGTCGTGGTACACGGTAATGTCGGGCAGGGCGTGGCTGAAAACATGATGTCCGGCTCCGTCCGCGTCAAGGGCGAAGCCTCACAATCGGCCGGAGCCACCGCTCACGGCGGCATGCTGGTGATCGAAGGTAACGCCGGTGCCCGTTGTGGTATTTCCATGAAAGGGGTGGAAATTGTGGTCAAGGGCAATGTTGGCCATATGAGCTGTTTTATGGGCCAGGCGGGTGCTTTGGTGGTGTGTGGTGATGCCGGTGAAGCGCTGGGTGATTCGCTCTACGAAACCCGGATTTTCGTCAAGGGTACGGTTGCCTCGCTGGGTGCTGACTGCATCGAAAAAGAAATGCGTCAGGAACATCTCGACTACCTGACCGAGCTGCTGAACCGCGCCGGGGTTGATGAAGACCCGGCCAGCTTCAAGCGCTACGGCTCTGCCCGTCAGCTGTATAACTTCAAAGTAGACAACATTTCAGCCTACTAGGCCCGCAGCCAGGAGATAGTGATATGAGCGAAAAAGATCTGAATGTGAACCCTGGCCTGCGTGAGTCCGCGACCTTTGACGCGTTGACTATGCAGGAAATCCGCCGCGCCGCCGAAACCGGTATCTACGATATCCGTGGTTTTGGTGCCAAGCGTAAATTGCCGCACTTCGACGACCTGCTGTTCCTTGGGGCCAGTATGTCCCGCTACCCGCTGGAAGGTTACCGCGAGAAGTGCAACACCCAGGTCACGCTGGGCACCCGTTACGCCAAAAAACCGATCGTCATCGAGACGCCGGTCACGATTGCCGGTATGAGCTTTGGTGCTTTGTCCGCCAATGCCAAAGAAGCGCTGGGACGGGGTGCCTCTGAAGTCGGCACCACGACGACAACCGGTGACGGCGGTATGACACCGGAAGAGCGAGGCCAGTCCACCAAACTGGTGTATCAGTACCTGCCTTCCCGTTACGGCATGAACCCGGACGACCTGCGCAAGGCCGATGCCATCGAAGTGGTACTGGGTCAGGGTGCCAAACCAGGCGGCGGCGGTATGTTGCTGGGTCAGAAAATTACCGATCGTGTAGCGAAAATGCGCACCTTGCCGATGGGCGTCGATCAACGTTCTGCCTGTCGTCACCCGGACTGGACTGGCCCGGACGATCTGGCTATCAAGATTCTGGAACTGCGTGAGATTACCGACTGGCAGGTGCCGATCTACATTAAAGTGGGTGCGACCCGTACCTACTATGACGTCAAACTGGCGGTTAAAGCCGGTGCCGATGTGATCGTCGTCGACGGTATGCAAGGCGGTACCGCTGCGACTCAGGAAGTGTTTATCGAACACGTGGGTATACCAACCATGGCCGCGATTCCACAAGCCGTACAGGCGTTGCAGGAAATGGGCATGCACCGCAAGGTACAGCTGATCGTCTCGGGTGGTATCCGCAACGGTGCCGACGTCGCCAAGTGCATGGCACTGGGTGCCGACGCGGTAGCGATTGGTACTGCTGCTCTGATTGCGCTGGGTTGTAACCATCCAAAGTGGGATGCCGAGTTCAAGAAAATCGGTTCCGCTGCCGGATATTACGACGATTACCACGAAGGCAAGGATCCGGCGGGTATCTCGACTCAAGACCCGGAACTGAGCAAACGCCTCGACCCAGTTAGCGCTGGCCACCGTCTGGCCAACTACCTGCGGGTACTGACCATGGAAGCCCAGACGCTGGCACGCGCCTGTGGCAAGAGTGATCTGCGTAACCTGGAACCGGAAGATCTGGTCGCCCTGACGGTGGAATCTGCCGCCATGGCCCGAGTGCCGCTGGCAGGTACCAGCTGGATTCCGGGTCAGGGTGGCTATTGACGGCCGTGTCTGGCAGCGGAAATCTGACGTCGGGCGCGACGACCAGACTGGCTCCCACGCTCTTGCGTGGTAGCCGGGTGCCCTTTGTCTTCCCACGCAGGAACAGGGGAACGAGGTGAACCTTGCGGCTAGCCAGCCGGGTTAACCGCACGAGCTTGTCGTGCCGAGACACCGCCGAACCCTGCATGCCAGCGGGTGAGTGTGAACACAACAACTGAATTGATCAGCGAAGCGACTGACTTCGCAGGCTTTGTGCGGCTTGAAACTCCATATAAGCCAACTGATACAAGCCAACAGGGGAACAGAACCATGCCTCATGACAACGAAAAAATTGAATACGTATTAAAAACCACCTGCCCGGCGGGCAGTGGCATTGTGGCGGCGGTCGCCAGCTTCTTGTCGGAGAAAGGCTGCTACATCAGCGAGCAGTCCCAGTTTGATGACCAGGACAGCGGCAACTTCTTTATGCGTACCCGCTTTCATTTTGAAGCCGGAGACCAGTACGCGGCAGTCACCACAGGTTTCACCGACGTGGCCGAACGTTTCGGGATGAGCTGGAGCCTCAACAATGCCTGCGCGCCGATCAAGACCCTGATCATGGTATCAAAGGCGGATCACTGCCTCAGTGACCTGCTGTATCGCAAGAACAAGGGTGAACTGAACATGGAAATCACTGCCGTGGTCTCCAACCATCAGGATCTGCGGCCCATGGCCGAACGCGAAGGCATCCGCTTTATCCACCTGCCGGTCAATAAAGAGAACAAGCCGCAGCAAGAGCAAGCGCTGATCGACATCGTCAAGGAAACCGGCACCGAGCTGGTGGTACTTGCCCGTTATATGCAGATTTTGTCGAACACCCTGTGTGCCGAGCTGGCGGGCAAGGCGATCAATATTCACCACTCGTTCCTGCCAGGTTTCAAAGGTGCCCGGCCGTATTACCAGGCCTATGACCGTGGCGTGAAGCTGATTGGTGCCACCGCCCACTATGTGACCTCGGATCTGGATGAAGGCCCGATCATCGAGCAATCGGTGCAGCCAGTGGATCACACCATGGGGCCAGAAAAACTCACCGCTGCCGGTCGCGATACCGAAACCGTGGCACTGGCGCGGGCTGTCAAACTGCACACCGAACATCGTGTGTTTGTTGATGGCAACAAAACCGTCGTTTTCAAATAGGTGCACACCATGGCCATTCGAATCGACGGAAAAGTTATCTCAGCCCAAGTGCTGGACGGGGTCGCTAGCGATGCGGCCGCCTTTCTTGATAGCTATGGTATCAAGCCCGGATTGGCAGTGGTGCTGGTGGGTGAAGACCCGGCCAGCCAGGTGTACGTGCGCAACAAGATTGCCCGCGCTACGGAGTCCGGCCTCAACTCCATTGAGCATCGTCTGCCGATGGATACGACCCAGGATACCCTCAACCAGCTGGTGGCCGACCTCAATGCCGACCCAGCGGTGCACGGCATTCTGGTGCAATTACCATTGCCTGCACATCTGGACGAAGAGCAGATTATTGCCGCGATCAGCCCGGAAAAGGACGTTGACGGTTTTCATCCGGTCAATGTCGGCGCGCTCAGCGTCGGCAAGGAATCGTTGGTTCCCTGCACCCCACAAGGGTGCATGATCATGCTGGAACAGGTGTTAGGTGATTTATCCGGTAAACACGCCGTGGTGGTGGGGCGTTCCAATATTGTCGGCAAGCCCATGGCAGCGTTGTTATTGCAGGCTAACTGCAGCGTGACGATCGTTCATTCCCGTACCCCGAATCCGCAGGCACTGGCACAGCAGGGCGATATTCTGGTCGCCGCCGTTGGCCGCCCGGAAATGATCGGCGCGGACTGGATCAAGCCCGGCGCGACGGTGATCGATGTCGGTATCAACGTCATTGAACGCGTTGGCCCCTCTGGTGGTACGCAGCGCAAGCTG
Organism: uncultured Oceanobacter sp.; assembly: GCA_913061185.1. Classification (GTDB taxonomy): domain Bacteria; phylum Pseudomonadota; class Gammaproteobacteria; order Pseudomonadales; family Oceanobacteraceae; genus Oceanobacter; species Oceanobacter antarcticus. Next base: position 12,089 of record CAJXTI010000065.1, on the reverse strand, counting down.
GTCGGGGATGTTGATTACGCCGCCGTGGAGCCAGTGGCCTACGCCATTACGCCGGTTCCTGGTGGTGTTGGCCCGATGACCATTGCCTGTCTGATGAAAAACACACTGGTTGCTGCAAGACGCTTGCAGCAGATGTCCGGCGTCTGACGATCAACAAGGAGCAAGGCCATGCCTTTTGCACTTCTGAAATACGGGCTGAAAAACGATTATCCGTTTGAACAAGACGCCGATCTGCCAGCACCGACCGCTCTCAAACGTCGCTACGACGTGGTGATTATCGGTGCTGGCGGGCATGGTGTGGCCACTGCGTACTACTTGGCCAAGTACCACGGCATCACCAATGTCGCGGTACTGGAAAAAGGCTACCTTGGCGGCGGTAATACCGCTCGTAACACCGCCGTGATTCGCTCCAACTACCTCACCTCGGAAGGGGTGAAGTTCTACAGCGAGTCGGTGAAGTTATTTCAGCGACTGTCGAACGAATTCGACTTCAACATCATGTATTCCAAACGTGGTCAGCTGACCCTGGCCCATACGGATGCCGCCATTCGTGGCTTTCGTCAACGCACCGAAGTAAACAAGCACTTCGGTGGCAAAACCGAATTGATCGACCCACAGCAAATCCGTGAGCTGGTGCCGACCTTGAACATGAATCCGGGTCACCAGCCGGTACTGGCGGGTTTGTGGCATATGGATGGCGCGACGGCGCGTCACGATGCCGTGGCCTGGGGATATGCCAAAGGCGCGACCCAGCGTGGTGTGGAATTACATCAGCTGACTGAAGTGACCGGCGTGGTGGTGGAAGACGGCAAAGTGACCGCTGTCAAAGCCAAACAAGGCAGCGCAGAACACACCATTGAATGCGGCTGTGCGGTACAGGCGGTGTCTGGCCACAGCTCGCTGCTGGCGGAAAAAGCCGGTTTCAAGCTGCCGATTGTGTCTTATCCGCTGCAAGCGATGGTGACTCAACCGGTGAAGCCGTTCCTTGACCCTCTGGTGAGTTCTCCTGCGTTCCACTGTTACGTACAACAAACTGGCCGTGGTGAACTGGTGTTTGGTGGCGGCTCCGACCCGTACCCGCTCTATAACACCCGTTCCAGTCTGGAGTTAAAAGAACAATTGCTGGCACACGCAGTCGAGCTGTTCCCCTTTATGGCCAACCTCAAATTGATGCGCCAGTGGACCGGTCTCACCGACATGACCTCCGACTACAGCCCGATTATGGGATTGAGTCCGGTAAAGAACTATTACCTCGATGCCGGTTGGGGAACCTGGGGCTTTAAGTCTACCCCGATTTGCGGTCAGGCCATGGCCGAACTGGTTGCCAGCGGCGGCAAGGTGCCAGAGCTGATCAAACCTTTCGGCGTGGAGCGATTCAGCGAATTCCGTCAGGTGAATGAAATGGGTGCCACTGCGGCATCCCATTGATGGGCAACGTCGGCCACAACACAGTATTAATCGGCGTCAGACGTCTGAGATCAGACGTTCGGCAACCGTTCGCCAAGATAGGTGAGATATGAAAATCATGCCCTGCCCGTTAAACGGGCCACGCAATATCAGCGAATTTGTTTATGGCGGTGACGTTTCTCCACTGCCAAGCGTTGAATCTGCCCCCGACAAAGCCTGGGCAGAACACACCTTTTACGCCTACAACGGCACGGGTGTGGCCCGCGAATGGTGGTACCACACACCATCGGGTTACTGGTTTGTCGCCGAGCGCCATCGTGTAAGCGATGACATTTTACGTACTTATGATCCATCCGAATTACCATCGGATGAGTCAACGCCTGACGGGGAGACTTGCTGATGAATTCCGTTGCATCTACACCATCGACTACCCTCTCTCAGAGACTGGCAGCGCCGATGGGCCTGCTGCTGGATCGCAGCCAGACTGTGCAGTTCCGTTTTGAAGGCCAGAGTGTGACCGGCTACAAGGGCGATACCATTGGCAGTGCCTTGCTGGCTAATAACTATTGGTTGTGGTCGCGGTCGTTCAAATACCACCGTGCCCGAGGCCCGCTGACGATGTCGGCGCACGATGCCAACAGCCTGGTACAGATCCAGGGTGAACCCAATGTGCTGGCAGACAAAATGGTCGCCATCGATGGTCTGGAGGTAACCGGCCAGAACGTCAACGGCACGCTGGCCAAAGACAAGGACGCCATTCTCGGGCATTTTGGCCGCTTTATGCCGGTGGGCTTTTACTATCGGGCGTTCTACAAGCCGAAAGGCATCTGGGACTGGTGGGAAAAACAGATTCGTGAAAAAGCCGGTCTGGGTATCGCCGATCTGGATTTCAAACCGGAATACTACGACAAGGCCTATCGCTTCCATGATCTGGTGGTGGTGGGTTCCGGCCCGGCTGGCCTGACAGCGGCACTGACTGCCGCTGCCGCCGGGGTGGACGTGTTGCTACTGGAAGAACAACCGCTGCTGGGTGGTTCGTTGAGTTATGCCGACTTCAGTGATCTGGACGATCCCGAAGCCCTGCGTCAGCAACTGGTTCACCAGGTAGAACAGCACCCTAATATCACCGTGATGACTGACTCGATCTGCAACGCCTGGTTTGTCGATAACTGGTTACCGGTTCTGCATGGCAAGCGGCTGTACAAGATCCGGGCACAAGAATGCATCATGGCCACCGGCAGTTACGAGCAACACGTGGTGTTCCGTGGTAACGACCTGCCCGGTGTGGTGATGTGCAGCGCTGCCATGCGCATGATGAAACTCTACGCCATCAAACCTGGCCAGAGTGCCGTGGTCTTGACCGGTAACGACGATGGCTACCTGACCGCTCTGGCGCTGGCCGCACAAGGGGTGGAGGTAAAAGCGCTGGTGGATATGCGTGGTGGCGTGGATGACCCCATGGGCACCGAATCCAGCGAGACCAAAAACCTGATCTTCCGCGCCCAGCAGGCCGGTATCGCGCTGCGTTTTGGCCAGACGCTTTACGAAGCTTTTGGCCAGGATCACGTTGAAGCGGTAGAAATCCGGGCGATTCGTGGTCGTGGACGAGTCGCGCCAGAAGGCGATTTGTTGCGCTGTGATCTGGTCTGTATGTCGTCTGGCTATATGCCAGCCTACCAGCTGTTATGCCAGGCTGGTGGCCAGCTCAGTTACGATGAAGCGCGGGCCGAATTTTCACTTCGTCAGCTGCCACAACACCTGCATATTGCCGGTTCGGTGAATGGCAAACACAGCATCAATGCCGTGATCAAGGATGCCGAATACGCTGCGGCAGCGGCGTTAACCCTGCTGGGCCATCCGCCCGCCAGCCAGCCCGAGGTGGTCGAGTGCTCACGCAAGGTCAACTACGACTGGCCGATTTTCCCGCACCCCAAAGGCAAGGACTTTGTGGATTACGACGAAGACCTGCAAAGCAAGGACATCGTTAACGCCACTCGTCTCGGTTACCGCGACATACAGTTGGTAAAACGGTTTTCCACCGTGGGCATGGGGCCATCCCAAGGTCGCCACTCGGCACTGCCAACGGCACGATTGGTGGCTCAGTCGACCGGCCGGACAGTGACCGAAACCGGTGTCACTACTGCCCGTCCGCCGCTGACACCAGAAAAACTGGCCTTCCTGGCCGGACGTGGTTTCGACCCATATCGACATACCGCGATGCACCATCGTCACCTGGCGCTGGGTGCCAAAATGATCCCGGCGGGTATCTGGGCGCGGCCAGCGTTTTATCCGCCACAAGGCAGTTTGTTAAGCGGCAGTGACGCCAGCCCGCTGATTCCCGGCAGCCGCGCGCTTCGTAATGCCACGATTGAAGCCGAAGCCCTGCATGTACGCAGTCGCGTCGGCCTGATCGACGTTTCCACCCTCGGTGGCATTGAACTGCGTGGGCCGGATGCCGCCGAGCTGATGAACCGTATTTACACCTTTGGTTTTCTCAAGCAACCGGTGGGCAAAACCCGCTATGCGGTACTTACCAGTGATCAGGGCGTGGTGGTGGACGATGGCGTCGCCTGTCGTTTTGCCGATGACTGCTTCTACGTTACCGCGACCACCACCGGAGTCGATGCGGTCTACCGTTTGATGACCTTCTGGAATACGCAGTGGCGTCTGGATGTGGATATCACCAACGTCACCTCGGCCTTTGCCGCCGTTAACCTGGCCGGGCCAGACAGCCGCAAGGTACTGCAACAGCTGACCGACCTGGATCTGAGCAAGGAAGGCTTCCCGTACCTGGCCTGCCGCGAAGGCAGCATCAACGTGCCTGGCGCAGTGTCAGCAGATGGCCAACAACAGACCATACCAGCGCGCTTGCTGCGAGTTGGCTTTGTCGGCGAGTTGGGTTACGAGATTCACGTACCGGCACGTTATGGCGAGGCCCTGTGGGACATCCTGATGGCCGCAGGTGCCGCCTTCGACATTAAACCCTTTGGGGTTGAAACCCAGCGTCTGTTACGACTGGAAAAAGGCCACATTATTATTAGCCAGGACACCGACGGCATGAGCCATCCTGGTGAGCTGGGGCTGGAATGGGCGGTCAGTAAAAACAAGCCGTACTTCAATGGCTGCCGGGCGGTCGATATCGTGATGAAACGGCTGCAAACCCGCAAGCTGGTGGGCTTCAAATTGCCAGCCAGCCTGATGGCAAGCGGTAAAAAACCGGAAGAAGGGCACCTGGTACTGGCAACGACAGAGCGCATGGCCGATATCACCGGCAACGTCACCTCCTGTGAATATTCACCCACCGTTGGTGCCATTATTGGCATGGCCTTCGCTGCCGTGAACCAGAGTGAACCCGGCACCCAGTTGCCGATTCGGGTAGATGGCGAAATGATCATGGCCGAAGTGGTGGCCCTGCCGTTTTACGATGCCGAGCAAGCCCGTCAAGCTATGTAAATCTGGCACTCCCTAATCCCCTGTCGGCGGCAAGCCACTTCCCGCGAAGACAGGTTTTGCAGGAAGCCAGGTTTTGTACGAGGCCAAATGGGCAGGAGAGGGCTTGCCCCGAAAACGCCAGCGACATATGCGACAGGGTTTGATTCAAACGGATTAATAACATGGGCGTTTGCGCCCAGCAGGAGACAACACAATGTCTGAACTGTACAACACCGCATCGCCCGCTCACGTTGACCGGGCCGATGCTGACATTGCCCGCAGCGGTAACTATCGTCGCCTGGCGGCTATTGCAACCGCCGACACCAGCAGCGTCAAGACCGCTGCCGCTGCCAGCGTGGTCTCCCGGATCGCCAGGAACGATGCTGATATCGCCCGCAAAGCCGGTCTGCTGGAATTGTCGATGCTGCCACGTACCGGCTATCGCGGCGTGAGCACAACCGACTTGCTGGCCCAAAACGGCATGCCGATTCCCGCGCGTCCCAACACCGCAGCCAGCAGCGCCAACGGTGACTGCATACTGCGCCTGAGCCAGAAAGAATACTGGCTGCTGGGCAGCCCGACCGATCTCGGTGCTGCCATCATGGCATTGCCGACCCAGCAGTCGGACACACCGGATCGCTGCTACCCGCTGTTTTGCATGGACTCCCATGCCTGGCTGATGCTGACCGGTGAACACATGGCTGCCGTGATGGCCAAGATCTGTGGTGTCGATATGCGTGAAGCCGTCTTTCCGGAAGGCAGTATTGCCCAGACCTCGATCGCCCGTGTCAATGCCATTATGGTGCGCCAGAGCTACCAGGGTTTACCGGCAATATCGATTCTGTGTGACGTCGCCTCCAGCGACTACCTCTGGACTGCCCTGATGGACGCGGTGCAGGAATTTGGTGGCGGAGCCGTGGGCCTGGATGTATTAGGGTAAAGGATGTATTAGGGGAAATTAACTGTTCCCGAGAGGCCGTTAGATGACGCCCTGATACTCAGGCGGTCAGCGGCCACAAGCAATAATCAAGATTAACAAAGCAGGAGTGACCCCTTGGGTTGGATCTATTTACTGATAGCGGGCGGCCTTGAATGCTTGTGGGCCATCGGACTGAAACAAAGCGATGGATTTTCGAAATTATGGCCATCGGTGATCACCGTTCTGCTGATTATCGCCAGCCTTTCGATGTTATCACTGGCCATGCGCACCATCCCGATGGGTACCGCCTATGCCGTTTGGGCCGGTATCGGCACCGCCTCCATTGCGCTGGTCGGTATCCTGTTTATGCAAGAACCGGGTGGCCTGATGCGACTGGCCTGCATCGGCCTGATTATGGTCGGAGTGGTGGGGTTGAAGCTGGTGGATGGCGGTCACGTGTGAAGACATCCGTGTGGCGTGGGTATTGGAGTCCAGGCTAGTGCTTCGGCCTATCTCGTTCCCATGCTCCGCGTGGTAACGACCGGTATGTATTTAGCCGGTCATCGACAATAACGCCGCCGGCTACCACGCAGGAGCGTGGCAGCCATAATCCCCCGAATACTTGCACAGCCTCAGGAGCGCGGGGGCCAGAAAACATGTCACCCGAAAACATTCAATAGTGACGCTCGCCGCCCGTTCACACCACCCCGCATCCTTTCAGAATAATATGCGTCAGCGTTTCTGCTGCGGCATCAAAATCCGTCTGTGCCAATTCGGGTTTGTTCAACGCCGAAGTAATCTGGAAGTTAAAGTCGGCGTAGTGCTGGGTGCTCGACCACAGCAGGAAAATCAGATGCGCCGGGTTGATCGTGGCGTCCATCTTGCCGCGTCGCTGCCACTCCCGAAACACTTCCACCCGTGATTCAAACCACTCCACATAGCCGTCGCTGAAGTAGCCGTCGAGATTGGGGCCGCCACTGATGATTTCGGTGGCGAAAATTCTGGATGCCAATGGGTGCTGGCAGGAAAACTCGATTTTCTTGCGAATGTAGTGAAGCAGGGATTCAGCGGGATTGTCGTCTGCGGTCATCTTGCTGAAAGTGCCGTCCCAGAGGTCGATAATGTCGCTTAATACTGCCAGGTACAGGCCCAATTTGTTTTTGAAATAATAGTGAATATTGGCTTTGGGCAGATCTGCACGTTTGGCAATTTCGCGCATGCTGGCACCCTTGAAGCCGAAGGCGGCAAATTCTTGCTCTGCGGCAGCCAGGATCACTTTCTCGTTACGTTGACGGATATCGCCAGCGGGTTTTTCATGGCTGTGAGAGGTGATGTTTAAAGGCATGAGATCATCTGGTTATGTCGAAAGTGTCGGCATTGTAGCCTGAAATGTAGCCTGAAATGCGGCAGAGCTGAAAAAGCCGCCCGAAGGCGGCCTGAATAATGATGGTTATTAACACTCGTATTGGTGAATCAGGACGTGGCGCTGTCGGCGGTTATGTTCGGGTTTTCTTCCGCTTCATCTTCTGCGGCGACTTTTCCTTCGGGCAGCACCAGGCTCAGAATAATGGCCGCCAGGCCGCCAGTGGTGATGGCGGAACCAAAGATGCTCTGCACCAGCTTGGGCATTTCGGCCAGCAGATTCGGCACCATGATTACGCCCAGACCCATACCAAACGACACCGCCATAATCAGCATTTTGCGACGATCCAGTGCTTCGGTGGCGAGAATTTTTACCCCGGCTGCTGCCACCGTACCAAACATCACCAGCGTTGCACCGCCGAGTACCGGCTTGGGAATGTTTTGCAGAATGCCGCCAATCACCGGGAACAGCCCCAGCAAGAACAGCATACCGCCAATGTAGAAACCGATATAACGGCTGGCCACGCCGGTCAATTGAATCACGCCGTTGTTCTGGCTGAAGGTGGTATTGGGCATGCTGTTGAACAGGGCGGCCAGCATGGAGTTGAGACCGTCGGCCAATACGCCACCTTTCACCCGGCTGATGTAGCTATCGCCCTTGATTGGCTGACGCGACACAATGCAGTTAGCAGTAATGTCGCCGGTGGATTCAATGGCCGTGATCAGATAAATCAGGGCGATCGGTGCAAATGCCGTCCAGTCGAACGAGAAGCCGTATTTAAAAGGCACTGGAATACTGAAGGCAGGCAGGCTCGCCAGGTTGGTGAAACTGATCTTGCCCATAAAGGCGGCGACCACGAAACCAATGGCTAACCCCAGCACAATGGAAGACAGACGAATCCAGCTGTTGGAAGAACGGTTCAGGGCAATAATACTGACCAGCACCAGACCACCGAGCGCCAGGTTGGCCGGACTGCCAAAGTCGGGTGCTTTAAAGCCGCCCGCCAGATCGGTCATACCGACCTTGATCAGGCTGATACCAATGATGGTAATTACAATGCCGGTGACCAGCGGTGTAATCACGGACTTCAGCTTGTGCAAAAACTGGCTGAGGAAAATTTCGACAAAAGCTCCGAGAAAACAGACACCAAAAATCAGCGCCAGTATCTCTTCCGGGCCTCCACCTTTCCCTTTGGCAATAAAACCCGCTGCCAGTACGGAACTCAAAAAGGCAAAACTGGTGCCTTGCACGCAGATCATGCCAGCGCCAATGCCGAACGGGCGGCGTGCCTGAATAATGGTTGCCACCCCGGACACCATCAGCGACATGCTGATCAGGTAAGGAATATGTTCACCCAGTCCCAGCACGCCGCCGACAATCAACGTGGGCGTGATAATACCGACAAAACTGGCCAACACGTGCTGGATGGCAGCGAAGCTGGACTCCAGCACGCCGGGTCTGGCATCCAGCGAATACAGCAGGTCATTAGGTTGATGGTCGGACATGGTTATCTCCCTGAGGATGGTAGTCGTCAGTCAGGCAGTCACTGGAAGGAACAGGGCTGCGTGCAAGGCTTGTTGCGGGTAATGGTGGGTCGCCATTGCCGTAGTTGTTGATGTTCTTTTCTGACCATATGGTCAAGTTACTGGGTAATAGCAAAAAACTGGCCAACCGGTCAGAAAGTCCTGGGAAAAGCATTTATTGCCGTAAAAACAACCTGTTATGAACAAAACGCTGGCCTCCCGTTGGTCTGCGAGTCACAAGAGGTGACCGCTCATGCCCCGAGAGGAGACACGTACCGATAAAGCGCACAGAAAGTGGGCTTGGGGCCGAGCCAAAGACATTGCCTGCAAACGAGTATTTGGTAGGCTTGCCCATGAGTTGTGCGGCAGTGGTACTCTAACAAACACTATCATTGCCTATTCAGGATCAGATTATGGCCAACGCCACCGAGCTCCGCAGCGACTACCCTGCGATCGAACCTTACGACTCCGGCATGCTCGATGTCGGCGATGGCCATCAGATTTACTGGGAACGGGTCGGCACACCCGGCGCGAAACCGGCGATATTTTTGCACGGTGGGCCGGGTGGGGGCTGTAGTCACAACCATCGTCAGGTGTTTGATCCAGCCAAATACGATGTACTGCTGTTCGACCAGCGCGGCTGCGGACGCTCCACTCCTCACGCCTGTCTGGATGCCAATACTACCTGGCATCTGGTTGCCGACATCGAACGGCTGCGAGCATTGTGTGGTGTGGATAAATGGCTGGTGTTTGGCGGTAGCTGGGGTTCGACACTGGCACTGGCCTATGCCGAAACCCATCCGCAGTACGTCAGCGAGCTGGTATTACGCGGCATCTACACCCTCACCCAGGCGGAACTCGACTGGTATTACCAGTACGGCGTGTCGGAAATGCATCCGGAAAAATTTGAACGCTTTGTTGCTCCGATCCCTGCAGATGAACGCAACAACATGATGCTGGCCTATCACCAGCGCCTGACAGGTAACAACGAGGCTGAAAAAATTGCCTGCGCCAAAGCCTGGAGCCAATGGGAAGGCGGCACCGTTACCCTGCTGCCGGACCCGTCCCTGGTTGATGACTTTGGCGGTGACCAATTCGCGCTGGCTTTCGCTCGCATTGAAAACCACTTTTTTATCAACAAAGGCTGGATGGACGAAGGTCAACTGCTGCGCGACGTCAGCAGGCTGCACGGTATACCTGCTGTTATCGTCCATGGCCGCTTCGATATGCCATGTCCGCTAAAATATGCCTGGCAGCTGGCTAACGCCTGGCCGGATGCCGAATTACATATAGTGGAAGCTGCGGGTCACTCGATGAGTGAGCCGGGCATTCTGGATCAATTGATTCGGGCGACGGACCGATTTGCGGAATAACCAGCGCCAGCCGGGGCGGCTGAGGCTCACCGAAGAGGCGGCGAGCCTCCATGCTCGCCAGCACCGCCCGGTTTTGCTGCTGTTACATATGTACTTTGATCAAGGCGCTGACAGTGTTCTCGTCAAACTCAGTGCCGTACTTGTTGTGCCATGCGCTGTATTCGATACCCAACTTGATCTTGTTGTCGTAACCCAGCATCGGGCCAACGTTGTACGTCAGCTGAGGATTGAAGTTGAAGCTGGCTTTATGGTCTTCCGCGCCAGTGGAATAGTCGATATAACCTCCCAGATCAACCTGCCCCCAGGACGCGCCATAAGTCAGGGTGATCTGATGATCACTTTCGGTGTCGTTGTCATTTTTGCAGTAATAGTAGGTCGCGCTGGCGAAGTTCATACCTGGAATCGCCAGGTCGGCACCAATACCGTACAGATAGTTATCCTGACTGAATCCTGATGAGGTGGAACCGGATTCAAGGGTGAAGGCCAGGTTGATATTTTTAACGATGCTGTCGTCAAAGGTGGTCAGAAAAAACTTGGGTGAAAATTCGCTGTAGCTGGCGCGGAATTGGTCGTCGCCCTGATCTCGGTCCATAAAGAAGAACAGGCCGCCCCAGCTGTAGCCAGATACGTGCTCGACGGTGTAAGTCGTCAGGCCGTAGTCCTTGTCGGTTTGTGGCCAGTCGGCAGAATCGATCTTGAAGTCTCCCCCCATCAATACCGAAATGCTGTTGTCCGCGAAGTAACGCTCGGCGTGTGCTGCAGGAATGGTTGTAGCGGCGACAACGGCCAAGGCTAGAAGTTGTTTTTTCATCACACTCTCTCTTTCAGATTAATAGTTCAGGAATCGTCTGGCTGACTTCAGGGCTTGTTGGGCCTTCTGCTGCAGCATGTTGTCACCGGTCTTATAAGTTGACCGTTTGGACAGTAATTCCTGAAAAAGCAAAATCCTGACCAACTGGGCAGAAATTTTAATTTTTATTATAAAGCCCATGTTTACAGGCTATCGGTGCGACAAATCTGCGCTACCTGCAACGGTGCACACGATGAAATGCCTGCCGATAGTGCGCAGGGCAAATAGACAAGCACCTAAATGTTGCAATCTGAGTCGCTACGAGTGTTGGGGAAGGTTAGAGGGCGCTTCGCATTGCAGTCCGCGCCAGGTTGACAGTGCAACAGCTGGGAGATTAGCCGTTGCCGTTCGTTTTATTTACGTTCCGCCAGCGGCGTCGAAAAGGTGTACTCCATATCCCAAGGAAAACGAATCCAGGTGTCCTGGCTGACTTCAGTAATAAAAGTATCCACCAAAGGCACGCCCGCAGGCTTGGCATAAATGGTCGCGAAATGCGCCTTCGGCAACATCTCACGGACACAGCGGGCGGTTGTGCCGGTATCTACCAGATCATCGATCAGCAGCATTCCTTCGCCGTCACCCTCGACACGCTTCAGAATTTGCAACTCGCCTTGCAGCGATTGAGTCGCCGAATCATCTGCACTCTTGTAGCTGGTGACACACACCGTATCGATCAAGCGAATATCCATCTCCCGCGCCAGAATCGCCGCAGGCACCAACCCACCACGGGTAATTACAATCAGCCCTTTCCAGGGGCCTTTATCCAGCAAACGTAACGATAACGTGCGGGCATTACGATGCAGCTCTTCCCAGCTGACAGGGTAATCCATGGAATAGGTTTGATCGGACATGAGCGAGCACCTGTGATTAATATCAAAAACTGACCGGGTGGTCACTTTATTCGGAGGCGCGGGTTGGTTCAAGGGTAGGGGATGGATTGAATAAATCACTCCGGGTTTTGAGGAGGTTCCAACGTTGAGATAATGAACTTATGGAACATCCAACAAGTATTCCTCTGAAGTCCGTCAACTCGCTGTCCGCATGGTTTACGAACACCGTGCTGCCACGCTCGCCAACAGCCTGGCGTTGTTATCAGCGCCATTGGCGGACTTCGATTCCGGGGGCGCGAGCTGCCACGCTCGTCAACAGCTTAGCGTTGTTATCAATGCCATTGGCGGGCACAGCGGCCCGGCCCTCCCAGGAGGCGGTCTTGTACATTAAC
>CAJXTI010000064.1 GCA_913061185.1 uncultured Oceanobacter sp. | reverse complement strand
CTATCCTCTTCGTCGGCAGCGTCAGATGTGTATAAGAGACAGCACTCGTATTGCAAGGTGTCGGGCGTATGGCTGAGCAAGATGCGATAGTGGAAATTGGGGTAGTCGCCAGCCAGCGTCTGAAGGTAATTCAGGCCATACAAATCGGCTTCGGTGCGGGCGCCAAACAGCAGGGTGACGGGGTTGGCCATGCCAGACTCCAGTGCCCCGCGCACAATGGAAAGAATCGGTGCCAGACCAGTACCGCTGGCCACACAGAGCATGGGGCCAGCGTGTTTGCGGCGCAGATAGGAAGCCCCCAAAGGGCCATTCAATTTCACGCTGCTGCCGGGTTTTAATCGTTCATCCAACTGGCTGGTCACACGCCCGTTAGGCACAACACGAATATGAAATTCCAGTTCATCATCAGTGGCCAGTCCGGCCATGGAATAGGCGCGGATACCCTCTGGCCAGAATTGCAGGTTGGCGTATTGGCCCGGAGAATAATCCAGCGGTTTGTTGGTACGCAGACGCAGACGGCGGACATTATGAGACAAGGTTTCAAAGGCCGTCACGGTGCCTTTCAGGGTTTTGGTGGGGTGAATCACCACCTCGTCCATCTCCGGCAGTTCGATCACACAATTACTTTCGACGTGGCTCTGGCAGGCCAGCACATAACGCCCGCTGGACGCCAAGCGGCCATCGGCGGCGGAAGGGCCCTGAACATTGCCTTCAATTACCTTGCAACGACAGGTGCCGCAGCGGCCAGACAAACAGCTGTAAGAGACCGGTATGTCATTGGCAAGTAAGACATCCAGCAGAGTGCTGCCATTTGCGGCGATGACGGTTTTATTGATGGGTGTTATCAGGACTTCCATTATGGCTCCGCAAGCGTGTATTCAACTTGTTTTGCACTATAGGGAGGCTCGTGATATTGAGACAGCTAATAGGCTGAATAAGCAATCTTCATAATATGAATAACAGGGGGAGCCGATGATTCAGTTGCGAGAGATCGATCTTAATTTGCTGCTGGTGTTTCAGCTGATGTACCGGGAGCGTAAAACCGGCCCGGTTGCCGAGCAGCTGGGTCTGTCGCAGCCTGCCGTCAGCAATGCTCTGGGGCGTTTGCGCAAGGCGCTGAATGACGAATTGTTTGAGCGTACCTCCAGAGGGATGCGACCGACTCCCTTTGCTGATGCCATTGCCGAATCCATTGGGTATGCACTCAGTACCTTGCAGGATGGACTGAATTATCAGGAACGTTTTGACCCAATACAGAGCGAACGGGCGTTTTGCCTGTCGATGACTGATCTGGGCGAGATGTACCTGCTGCCGCGTCTGATGGCTTATTTGGCGATACACGCACCCAATATATCACTAACGACAGTTAGAGATACGGGCCGACCGTTGAAAGAAGAAATGGAAGGCGGAAGCGTGGATCTGGCGATTGGCTTGCTACCACAACTGGAGGGCGGGTTTTATCAGCGGCGGCTGTTTGATCAGGACTATGTCTGTCTGATGCGGGCAGGCCACGCACTGGCAGACGGTGAGCTGACGCTGGAACGTTTTTCCGAGGCGCAGCATATTATCATCGAGGCTCAGGGCACCGGCCACGGCCGGGTTGAAAAGCAGCTGATGCGGAGTGGCATTTCACGCATTGTGAGGTTGCGGCTGCCGCATTTTATTTCGGCTCCCTATATTGTCAGCACGACGGATCTGGTGGCGACCGTCACCGAAAAACTGGCGTTACAAACATCAAAAAGCCTGGGGTTGGTGGCCCGGCCGCATCCGGTGCCGATTCCTCCGGCGCAGATCAATGTGTTCTGGCATCGTCGCTATCATCAGGATACGGGTAATATCTGGCTAAGAAATATCGTTTTTGAGTTGTTTTCTGAATAGCGGATTCCGAGGCTTTATTTGCCTTCAATCACCATGCCGAATAGCTGATTCTGAGTGCCGATGCCCAGTTTGTCGTACAGGTTACGGCGGTGGGTCAGTACGGTATTGGGACTGACACCGAGATCCAGTGCAATGGCGTCGGAGCGGTAACCCAACACAATACGAGAGCCGACATCGAGTTCGCGAGCGGTCAGCTGTTTGCCCACGGCTGCTGCCAGACGTGCTCGTACCCAGGGCAGATCAAACACCATGCGATGTTGTCGAGTCAGCTGGATATGACGCTGCAACAGGGTGGCCAGCAACTCACCATGCTGAGCCAGCGAACTCATGTCGAGGCGGGTCGAGTGTTCAGATGCCAGTCGATACAGGTTAAGACACAAGGCCTGACCATCGTTCTGATACATAAACGCCAGCTTTTCCTCAATACCACAGCGCTCAAGGATCCGTTGGGCTACCTCAAGACGTCGGCACTGGGAGTTGAAGAACGACGGGTGAAGGCGCTGATCTCTCTGCCATCGCTACCGGTCTCGGCCTCTGGTTTGGGGCACGGTTTTCGGGTCGATGTGGCGATTGTTGTCTGGCAGAAAACAAGCGCGATCAAGGTGCCGTCAAGTGCGCTGTTGCGGGAAAACGGCGACTGGGCGGTATTCGTGGTGGACAACGGTAAAGCGCAATTACGCACCCTGCGCATCGAAAAAAATAATGGCACCGAGGCCAGTGTATTACAGGGATTGCAGGTGAATGAAAAGGTGATTCTCTATCCCGCCGCCGAACTTGGCGACGGCATGGCAGTTGAACAGCGCTAGGGGGCGTTCTCAATTGGTCAATCGAACCTGCTGAGAGCCCCCCTAGCAGCCAGTCCCAATGCCATGCTGATTGTGGCGCGCATTCCGTTAGCCCGAGTCACCAAACGGCCATTGCAGTTCCAGCAGCAGGTTACGTCCCATGATCGGGGCATATTCCTTGAGATAGGACGTATGTTGTTCGCCGTACTGGTTGGTGAGGTTACGCAGTTGGGCATCCAGTCGTAACGTCTGGTTAGCCAGTCTGATTTCTGTTCGTGCGGCGAGATTCAGTTGATACCAGGCCGGACTGATGGTTTCTGCGGTGGCAACGCGTGTCTGACGGGCGTGGTAGAACACTTCAGCCCGCAGCCGGTTATGGGCGTGTTGGCGGCTGAAAGCGAGCATGAGGTTGTCGGCTGGCATGCGTGGCAGGGGGTCGCCGGATTGCACCAGCCAGCCACGTGTCAGGGATGCGCCGACGTCCAGCGTCCATTGCTCGCTGAGGGGCTGCGTCCAGTTGGCATCAGCACCGGCCAGACGGGCGTCGGTTTGCTCGTGGCGATATACCCGGTTGCCGTGGTAAGGATCGGTGAAGTCCTTCAGGTCGTTATAGATATAGTCCTGATAGTCGTAGAAATAACCACTGATACGCCATTGGCTGGCGTTGGCAGCGGGGTAACTTTGCCAGCTGATATCCAGTGCCCGAGCGGTTTCCAGGCCCAGGTCGGGGTTGTCCAGCTGGAAAGAAAAAGTGGCGTGATGGTCGCCGTTCCAGTACAGCTCGTCAGTTGTCGGTGCCCGTTGCAAGCGCGACAAGGTCGCGATCATCTGGCTGATGTCGTTCAGGTCGTAGGTAAGACTGGCAGACAGCGACACCGGGGTGTAATGGCGGTTTTTATAATACGCTTCGCCTTGGCGGAAGCTGGCGCTGATGACAGACTCGTCGGCCTGAATCTGACGTTGTTCAACGCGGCCGCCGAGCGACAGCTGGCCAAAGGTCAATGGCTGGTCGGCGTGCCAGAAGCCAATGATGTCACGACTGACGGTACTGGGCATCGGGGTATCGTGGGCAAAGTCATAACCTTCGTAGTGGGTGAAGTCGGGTCCCTGGGAGCCATCCCAGCTCTCGTCACTGTGGTCGGCAATCTGTTCACAGCCGGAATGATCGTGGCACAGTTCAAAACTGCGCTGGTTGCTGCCGATGCCAATGGTGCCGTTCCAGCCGGATTCGGTTTGATAGTCCAGCTCGGTACGCCATTCCCGGAACGCCTGAATAAACAGGCCGACCACCAGGTCGTCGGTGGATTCATCGTGTTCGTAGTCGCTCCAGCCCAGTTGCAGCCGCCAGGTATTGGCCCAGCTGCTGTCCAGCGGGAGTTCGGTACGCAGGTCGTAGCGCGTCTGGTCAGGGGCGACGCGGGCGTTGTCGTTATCTTCGTTGGGGACGGCGTAGTCACTGCTGAGGTTGCTGATGCTGAGACCGAGATAACCGTAATTATCGAAGATCTGGCTGAGAGCGAATGCCATACCCTGACTGCTGGTGTCGCTGTTGAAAATTTCGCCGCTGCGGCCGCTGCTCTGTGCGCCATTAGCGCCAGCATGATAGTTGTTGCCTTCACGGTCAAAACCATCGATATGAACAATGGTCTGGCCATTACCGGCGTCAAGCCGGGCGATCCGGGTCCAGCCCTGATCATTACTGGAATACCCCAGTGTGACCTCGCCGTCGATGCCATCCAGTTCGGTATCGTGGATGCGGCTGTCCTGTACATTGACGATGCCGCCAAGGATGCCACTGCCATAACGGAAAGCGGCCGGGCCTCGTACCAGTTCCACCTGATTGGCAGCGGCCAGATCGGCCATCGGGGCGTGGTCGGAACTCATGGCGGAGAGGTCGGCGCTGTCGGCACCATTGGTCAGGATTTGCACCCGGTTGCCGGATAATCCGCGTACGACAGGACGGGCAACTCCCTGGCCAAACGAGGCGTTGCTGACGCCGGGCATCGATTCGAGCAAGGCCCCCAATGACTGGCTACGGTTACCCTGAATCGATTCCTGATCCAGTACCGGACTGATGGCCTCGGAAGGCGTTTGCTCTGGAGCCGTGACTCGAACTTCTTCCAGATCCTGCCAGTGGCTGGCAGCTTCTGGAGCCGTTTCAGCTTCGACCTGCGACAGGGCAGCGAGCCACAACAGGGGCAGGCTGATGACGGCTGCTGTCAGCCGTCGCGGTGTGCCTGTCTGTCTGCTGCTGACCGGGTTGCCACCGTTACCGGTGGCGGTTGGCCGATTAATGGTCATGTTCGTCGTCGTCACTCTCTTGATCGTCGTCTGCTTCCAGCAGCACGGTAGACTGAACATTGATACCACTGGATAACGCCAACGCGCTGCCATGCAGGTGCCAGGCGCCACCATCGTGTGAATCCACCGTGTATAGGTGGCCACTGCTGTTGTCGGTGATCATGAAGGCCGCACTGCCTGCGGCCAGTTGTATATCGTCACAGCTGAAGGTGGCTTCTGCTTCGCTGAGGCTGATGGTAGCCGGATCCAGACCGCTATCGGTCAGGTCGAGCACTTCAGCGCTGGCGTCGTCACGGACGGTAATCAGGGCACTGGCATCGTAGTTGATGGCGGCAGCACAAATGCTTTGGTCATCTGTCAGGCTGATGCCAGGGTCGGTGCTGTGGGTGTGATCGTTGTGGGGGTAAACCAGGGAAACGGTATCGCTGTTGTACAGCAGGATGTACTCACCACCACTGCTCCAGCCGGATACGGTTTCACCCGTGAACGTGGTGCCGCTGTAAGCAACGTGGGAGCCGCTGTCGTCGTCCTCCATAACCAGATAACGCAAGGCACCGTCACACTGGATCAGCGCCAGCGCATCATTGTGCATGACCGCAGAAGGAGCACTGCAGTTGTAGCTGGTTTGCAGCACGCTGTCTTGGTAAACGTGCAGCTGGTCATCGTAGAACACCGCGTACAGGCTTTCGCCTTCGTTCAGAATCAGTGCCGGGAAGGTCTGGGTGATACCCGTCAGTGTCAGGTCTTCTTCTGGGCCTGTGGCGTCTGTCAGGTCTTCCGCCGGGTAGAACTCGGTGTTGCCGTCTTGCAACAAGGCAAAGTGGTTGGCCGTCATGATCAGCTGTGGATCTGCCAGGGTCACCGCCAGAGTGTCGAGGAAGATGGCATCGGTTTCTGGCTCGGTGGCCAGACCGCTGCTGATAAATTGCACGCCGGAAGAGGTGATCAGCGCCGCACTGAGGCCGTCATCGGATTTTAACAATTGCCCGGCCGCCGCGTTGGCCTGACCGACCAGACTCACACTGGCCTCGTCACGGTCATAAAGCGAAATATCCTGACCATTCAATTCCGTCATGACCAGGCGTTGGCCATATTCGTCTTCATGGTCGTGATCATCATTGCTGGACGAGTTGTCGTCAGAGCCACAGGCGCTTAACAGCAGGCTGGTGATGGCCAGAAACAGTGCTTGGCGCTTCCATTGGATGAGCATGGGTTGCAATCCTTCGTTGCTTAATGTTGTTATTGTTATAACATAACATTTGTAGGGATCGTCAAGAACTGAAAACAGATTTTGACGCTGTCTGGCAACGATAAGGAGGCTGAATATGTCTGAAGATCCGTTTGAATTGCTTCCCGTGACGCTGCTGTCCGGGTTTCTGGGAGCTGGAAAAACCACCGTTCTGAATCACATTTTGAATAATCGTGAAGACCTGCGGGTCGCGGTGATCGTCAATGACATGAGTGAGGTGAATATTGATGTCATGACGGTGGGCCAACAGGTTGCTTTGCATCGTGCTGAAGAAAAGCTGGTAGAAATGAGCAATGGCTGCATTTGTTGTACGTTACGCGAAGATTTGTTGATTGAATCGACGGGGGTACCCGAGCCGCTACCGGTGTTTACCTTTACTGATGAACAAGGTCATTCTCTGAGCGATATTGCCCGGCTTGATACGCTGGTGACCGTCGTCGATGCGGTCAATTTTCTGCACGATTACGATGCTGCGCTGTGCCTGCAAAAGGCGGGGGAATCCCTGGGCGAGGATGAACTGGTCGCCGGTCGCCAGCTCTGGAGCGGGATGGATGATCCGTTCCCGGAATGGGAGTTTGGCCAATGACCCTGAGCAACCAGGCTGACGTTCTGGAAGTATCGGCATTACGTGGTCTGGAGGTTGACACGATTGTTGAATTGAGCCGCATTTATGCACCGGATATTAATCTGGTGAGACTACCGGCCTCGCAGCAAAGTGGTTTCACACCTCAAGAGCGACAGTGGCTGCAATCGTAGGGACGCCCTCTGTGGCTGTCCGAATACGGAGCCGGTTTTGCGAACGGACGGAGCCGGTTTTGCGGACACGGACGGAGCCGGTTTTGCGGACACGGACGGAGCCGATCCCTACGTTGTACAAATGGCGGTAATCGTAGGGACGCCCTCCGTGGCTGTCCGAATACGGAGCCGGTCCCTTCAGTGACGCTCACTGTGCAACTGCTGCAGCAGCGAACGACGGCTGGCAAGCCAGGCGGGTATCACTGCGACCATCAGGGAAATCAGCAGGAGTAGCCCAAGCCAGCCGAGCAAGCGGATGTCGATGGATAGCGGCGTCAGCTGAATGCCGGTGATGTGTGCCAGCCACTGGCTGGCGGCCAGCAGACCCAGTTGGGTGATCAGCAGCGCCAGCAGTAATGCGCTGCCGGTAATCAGCAATACTTCGATTTCAATCAGGGCAAACACCGACCAGGGGCCTGCTCCTAACGAGCGTAACGTTCCGAGTTCTTCCTGACGTTGCTGGATTGATACCAGCAGTAACGTGATCATGCCGAGCATGGAGGAGAGCAAGACCAAGGCGGCAATGGATCTCAGGCTGGTTTCAATCCAGCGGAGATTCTCCCACAGTAAGGACAGTTCGACTCCAGGTAAAATCGCCAGCAGTGCTTCCTGGTCAAATTCATTGATATAACGCTGCAGGGCAAATGTCTGGATACGATTGTTCAGCCCGACCAGCAGGGCGCTGACGGCTTGAGGCTGCGCCCCTGGTGAGTGGCCATGAATCTGATCCATGGCGTCAAGGTTAATCAGTAATGTCTGGTCGACCGGTGTACCGGTTGGCGCTAGCACGCCGGAGACTTTGAACGGATGGTCGGAGTGGAGGCTGAAACTGGTACGTCCCTGACCATGAGCCAGTACCAGACTGTCGCCGGGAATATAGCCCAGTTGTTGCGCCACTGCCGCCCCGACGACAACCTCACGAGAGGTGGCAAATCCTTGGCCTTGCCGCCACAACAAAGGGCGTTGCTGGCCATAATGAAAATGTGCAAAAAACGCATCGGTTGTGGCGAGTACCCGGAACCCCCGGTGCGAATCACCCATCGATAAAGGCACAACCCAATCGACGGCTGGCTGTTGAGTAATGGTTTCAACGCTTGTCCAGCTGATGTTGCGGGTTGGGCTGCCAATGCCAAACAATGAGTACAACAACAGATTGCTGGAGCCAGTGCGGGCACCGACAATCAGATCGACTCCGGATACCGTACCCGTAAAGGTGTCACGTACCTCATGGCGAATATGTTCCACCGCCAGCAGTACGGCAAACGCCAGTGTCAGCGCCAATACGATCAGGCTGATGGTGATACGCCGATGCCAGAGGCTCAAGCGAGCAATGCGCCATAACATGTTAAAGCCCCTTTCTAACGGATGTAAGATCTTGCAAGGCGACCGATTGATCAAACCAGCTGGCTTGTCGGTGGTCATGGCTGATCATGATCAGTGTGGTATCGGTTGCCAGATTCTGCAGCAGCAGGCGGATAAATGCGGCGGTGGATGCTTCATCAAGGGCCGACGTTGGTTCATCGGCAAACAGCAGCGCCGGGCGGTTGATCAGGGCTCGGGCAATGGCGACCCGTTGCTGTTGGCCCTGACTGAGACGTCCGGCAGGCTGATGGAATAGCGCTGGCGGCATATCCAATTGTTCTAACAGTTGATAGATTCTGTCATCCAGAAAGGCACTGGGTTTTTTGGCCAGCACCGCCGCCAGACGAATATTGTCGGCTACGGATAAATACGGCAGCAGATAAAACTGTTGTGAAATCTGGCCGATGTGTTGGGCTCGAAAGGTATCTCGTTGCGGTGGAGACAGCGATTGGATGTTTTCCCCAAGCAGGCGGATCTGGCCTTGCTGTGGCGACATCATGCCGGTTAATAAACGCAGCAACGTGGTTTTACCGCTGCCAGAGCGGCCGTGTAAAAACAGGCGTTGGCCGGGAGGAACCTGCCAATGTGGGATACACAAGGCATGCTCAGGCGGAGAGGATGGGTAGTGGAACACGATGTCCTGTAGCTCGATTGCCAGCATGGGTTTCTCTGGAGTATCTGGTTTGTTATATTGTAACAATAAAGTGGCCTCGATACTCCAGAGTACTGATTATGAATAAAGGCTTTTTACCTGGCAGCTTGCTGTTATTGCTCCTGGTTGCTGGTTGCACCGATTCCTCGCTGGCAACTGCGGATACCGGCGAGGGTCAGAACAGCCGTCATGCAATCCGAGAAGTTGACTGGGTCGATCTGCTTCCCGATGACGATCTGGCGGCACTGGAAGATCGCCCGGCACTCCTCGACAGTATTGAGGAGGGATCGGATGCCGATACCATGGCGAATAGTCTGGATGGACAGCTCAGCTCCGATATCTCGATGGAAGAGTCTGCCCGGCTGCAGCGTTATCAGGCTGCCTTGACATCAACCCGTACGCGACAGGAGTTAGACGGGACACGTATACGGATTCCGGGTTTTGTGGTGCCAATCAACTTTGATGATCAGCAAAGGGTGACCGAGTTTTTCCTGGTTCCCTTTTTTGGTGCCTGTATTCATGTACCGCCGCCGCCGCCGAACCAGATTATTTATGCGCAGGTGGATGATGCGTTTGTGCTGGAGTCCATCTTCGATCCGGTTTGGCTGGAAGGGACTTTGCATTTACAGAAAAACGACAACGGCCTTGGCCAGTCGGCATACGCCCTCACCGTTGAAAAGCGTGAAGCGTATTACCAATAAGAGCGGTTAGCCGACGTCTGAGGTGCGAACAGGCTCAACGTCGTGGTAGCAGAATAGGCTGATCGTGATCGAAAGTATCTGCACCCTGTTGCTGATCCGTTATCCAGAGTAGCTGCAAGGTTTCAATACCGGGGAACGTCGTGATCAGTCGGGAATCCAGTGTGACGGAACCTGCCGCCGGGCAATAAAACTCCCAAGAGACGGTCAGGTCTGTGTGTTCATCATGGTCGTGGTCGTGGTCGTGGTCGTGGTCGTGCGATTGCTCTGGCAATTCGATCGAGGTGTGTTGCAATTGGCACGGCCTTGACTGAATCACATCCTGGGCAAAGCGCTGGCGTACATCATCCAATGCCTGTTGCTGTTCGGGGGTATCGGCATGGCCTTCAAATCCGACCAGGTTCATCAAGGGCGAACGCAGTTCAATATGAAGCGTTGTTGATGATAAAACGGCTTGCAGGGTGGCGACTCCGTGCTGGTGGGCAGGGACTCCCTGAGCCAGTGAGGCAGTGGTCGTCAGTAGTATCCCGGCAAGGTAGTGTCGATGTAGTTTCATGGGTGACCTCCTTTTGTTTGTTACAATATAACAAAAAATAGGAGGTCGCCGTTAATACCTGCGTCATAAATTACCCGGCTTAATCCCGCGACTCGGCAAGAAACGCCAGCAGTGCTTGCCATGCCCGTGCTGCCGCCTTGGATTCATAGCAGCTGCCATGATCGGGAGCATTGGCGGCGGGCAGAGTAAATGAGTGCATGGCCTTGCCAAAATGCATGATCACCCAATCGAGATCGAGGGCATCCAGACGTCGCTGAAAAGCCAGTACCTCGTGTTCCGGCACCATCGGGTCTCGATAGCCGTTCAGTATCAGCAGGCGCACGGCGGGGTTGGCTGGTGTCAGATCCAGTGGGACTTTAAACAGTCCATGAAAGCTGGCCGCTGCTTCGATGGTCGGCAGCAACAAGGCGCTGAGCATGGCGCACAGCCCACCAAAACAGTAGCCGGTTACCATCAAACGCTTGTCTTTGGCAGCGGGTTGTTCAAGGGCGAAGTCAGCAAAAGCTTGCAGTGACTGATTGAGCAGTGGGCGATTGTTCAGGTAGGTGGCCATGGCCGCACGGCGCTCTTCCATGCTGTTCAGGGCGACACCTTGGCCAAAAATATCAACCAGCATGACACTGAAACCCTGCTGATTCAGGCGTGTGGCGATTTGTCGTTCGAAGTCAGCAATGCCAGCCCAGGTCGGGTAAATGAGTACCAGGGTGTCGCTGCCGGTGACCGGCAGCCATTCGTGCTGGTGGCTCATGGATTGCTGTTGTTGAATCAGAATGCTCATCAGACCTCTTGCCCTGCGGCTGGATAATGGTATCTATCGGCTGTCTGGAATAAGGGATCACGATTTATCTGTCAAGAATACGTGTGGCCGGTTTACTGGCAAGAGCCCATCGAGCCGGGAAAAAACCGTGTGCAGCGGCCGGGGTTGCGGCGTTTATAAGCCTGGCAACGACCGATTCTGGCTAGCGCCGTGCAGCAGCTGGATAGTCCGGCGTTAGCCGATGGTTTTGAATGGATAACGGCCAGGAGCCTGTCGGGCTCAGGACTGCTCTACTGCGGATATGCCACTGGCACGGACGACGTCATATTGGCCTTTATCGCCAAGCCGCTGTCTTTCTCGCTGGCCTGCTGCGCCTGCCCGCCGTGTAATTATCGATTGACACTTATGTATGTTGGTAATAAGTTAGAATACAGTTGTGTATTCTGATGGTCGGGCGGCCGTACTCTATTCTTGATGTATCTGCTGATACGTCTGGCTGAACACCGGGAACCACAAATTAGTGAATAAAAATAATAATGATGCAGTGATTGACTGTGTGTGGGGTGTAACCATGGCAAGTTTGAACCCTGGTGCTGAAATAGAGACGACGTGCGAACACTGGGGTGTGCAAATGCACAGCACTCGGGCTTTGCCAGTACCGGTGCCGCGTGTACTGCGCCGGGAATTCGGCGGGCATGTTAACCCTAGTGTCAACCATGAGTTGGAAAGCAAGCTCACGGCTTGGATCGCGGGTAAGTGGACAGCGTTTGATAGCAGCGCCCACGTCTCCGAATTGCAGTGCAAAACCCTGCGGGGGCGGGAATATCTGCAGCTGGTCTGTCACAAGTCTATCGCGGTGCATGGCCGGGTGTTGCCCGGTGAGTTGCTGCTGGTTATTTGTCAGAGTGGCGGTATTAGCGATGGTGATGAATATCTGGGCGCGGGTTGCATGCGTGCGATTCCTGCCGGGAGGCCGGTGTCGCTGTGGTGCCATGAACAGGCCAGAGTGCAACTGCTCCGGATACCCGAGGCCAAGCTGATGCGAACCGTGCTGGGTTTTGGCATGTACTGGCGCGGTGGCCGTTATCAGCCTGGCGATGCGATTGTGTCATCCGAGCACGCGGGTTGTCTGGCGGCGCTGGTGGACGACGTTTTTCGACTGCAGCGCTATCAATTTCAGGAAGAAGCCATTGATGATTACGTACGCCTGTGTGACTTCCTGGTACTGCAGGGCTGGCCGGGCAAAATGACCAGTTTTCATCTGCATCGGTCGATTCAGCATCCGATGCTACGTCTGGCCCGTGACTGGCTGATCCGGAATATAAAAAACACCTTCGATATCGACGCCCTGGCACAAGAGTGCTGCCTGAGTTCCCGCAGTCTGTACAACCTGTTTCGCCGGGAGCTGGACATGACTCCGGGTGAATATCTGCGCCGCCTGAAAATGGAGTGCGCTTACCGAGATCTGTCGGCACCGCTGTCACGCAGTGTCACGGAAGTGGCCATCGATTACGGTTTTTCCAATCTTGGGCGCTTCGCCCAGCAGTATCGTGAATGCATGGGGGAGCTGCCCTCGGAAACATTAAGGCGTCGTCGGGCCGGGGCTTGCTAGCCGCTCCTGGTACTTGCTGGTCGATCCTGGCACTTGCTGGTCGATCTTAGTACCCAGGCAGCACCGGTGGTTGTCCTTACAGGATAATTTTTGTACTTGACATACACTTCTGTATGTTTGAGTATTGTTTAAATACAGTTGTGTATGTTGAGGTGGTTTTATGAATGAATCAGAACGCAAGTTTGTCACGGCATCCGGTCATCAGACGGCTTACTTTGAATGTGGAAGTGGTGAGCCGCTGTTGTTGTTACATGGCTCTGGCCCCGGCGTTTCTGGCTGGACCAACTGGGGTGGTGTGATGGCTGAACTGGGCCAGCACTTTCATGTGTATGTGCCGGATATTGCCGGTTTTGGCTTTACCGAGTTCAAGGAAGGCACCACATACGACATCAAGTTCTGGGTCAATCACCTGGTCGAATTTATGGATGCTGTTGGCATCGACAAGGCCTCGCTGGTGGGTAATTCATTTGGTGGTGCTGTGGGTGTCGGGCTGGGTGTATTTGCTCCGGCGCGGCTGAACAAACTGGTGTTACTGGGTACTCCGGCGGGCACCTTTGTCCAGACTCCGGGTCTGGCCGGTGCCTGGCTGTATGAGCCAACGGTGGCCAACATGCGCCAGCTGATGGAGCTGTTCCCCTATAACACTGCGCTGATTACTGACGAACTGGTGCAGTCCCGTTTTGAAGCCAGTAATCGTCCAGGCGCTCAGGAAGCGCTGCGCAAGTTGTTGCCAAAGCCCAACGACGAAGGCGAGACCCTGGTGAAGGGCTTTCCGGAACCGGCATTACAAAAAATCACCGCCCAGACGCTGGTATTACACGGCCGCGAAGACAAGGTCGTACCACTGGAATGCGGTATTCGTCTGGTGCAAAACATCCCCAATGCCGATCTGTTTGTGTTTGGTCAGTGTGGCCACTGGGTACAGACCGAACAGCGCACCAAGTTCATCCGCATGGTCACCCTGTTTGTTGGTGAGTAAGGGAGCAGCTTATGAAACGCGATGTAATCGAACGAGTGTTATGGAATTTGTCGATGGACCGTTTTTCGAAAATGAAATTCAAGGAAG
The DNA here is from genome assembly GCA_913061185.1 of uncultured Oceanobacter sp. Lineage (GTDB taxonomy): Bacteria > Pseudomonadota > Gammaproteobacteria > Pseudomonadales > Oceanobacteraceae > Oceanobacter > Oceanobacter antarcticus. The sequence goes on along the minus strand of CAJXTI010000064.1, from coordinate 8,229 downwards.
ATCCGAACAAGTTCCTGTCGCGCTTTGTGCTGGATGAGTCAGATGTCAAGAAGATCCTAACCTTCGATGTCAAAGCGCTACAGGAAATGGGTGTTAATCCCATGCTGACCATGGGCTACTGGATCGAGATGTCTCCCGACCGTTCGATGCATACCTACAACCAGAAGCTTGGCTCAACCGGCCAGTATTCCGCATCGCTCAAGGGGTAAACACCATGGCAACAATAGTAAGTGGTTTGCTGGTGCCACATGACCCAGTGATGTTTGTGGCACCGGATGCACCGGCCAAAGAAATCGCAGACAAGGCCTGGGCGGCCTTTGATACCTGTGCCGAACGTTTGGCCGAGCAGGATGTAGACACCGTGATTATCGTCGGTAACGACCATTACATGCTGTTTGGCACCACCTGTTTGCCGCAGTTTTGTATTGCGACCGGTGATGTCGATGGCCCACTGGATCAGCTGCCGGGTTTGAAGCGTCAACCGGTGCCTAATCACGAAGCGCTGGCGACGCATATTGCCGCTCATGGCCATGCCAACGGCTTTGACTGGGCGGTGGCGCGGTCGTTTTCGACCGATCATTCGTTTTCGATTCCGTTTCAGAAAATCGTCCAGCGGGCGGCGGAGATCCGGGGTAAGCCAATCCAGGCCATTCCTGTGTATCTGGCCAGTGCCGTTGATCCGTTTCTGACCATGCAGCGTGCCCAACAGCTGGGTCAGCAAATGGCTGCTGCGGTTGAAGCCTTTGACGGTGACGAGCGGGTCGCGGTGATTGGCAGTGGTGGCATCAGCCATTGGGTCGGCACCAAAGAGTCTGGCCGGGTGAATGAAACCTTCGACCACATGGTTCTGGATCACTGCTGTTCCCTCAATATCAACGCCATCATGGCCTTGAGTGACGAGCACATTCTGGAACATGGCGGCAACGGTGCAATGGAATTGCGCAACTTTGTCTGCGCCATGGCAGCGGTGAATGCCGATAGCACCAGCCTGATTGAATACCAGCCAGTCCCTGAGTGGGTCACCGGGCTGGGCTTTATTGAATTGAAAAAGCACTGAACCAAACAGCGGATATCGTATGAAACAGATTTTTCTTTGCCAGGTCGGTGAGCTGCCCGACAACGCAGTCCGCAAGGTCGATAACGCGGAACACGGCGATATCGCCGTGTACAACCTCGGCGGCCAGTTTTACGCCACGGCGGACTTATGCAGCCATGCTACGGCGTCGCTGGCGGCAGGCGATATTGAAGACGACCTGATTGTGTGCCCGGTGCACTGGGGCACGTTCCATATTCCGACTGGCGAGGCTCGCGGGTTTCCTTGCGAAATCAACATCAAAACCTATCCGGTCAAACAGGAGGGCGATGCCTTGTACGCCCTTATTGAAACAACTGAACAGCAACCTGACGTAATAGCGAAAGGCTGAGAGGTTACCGATATGACTACAATGATAAAAACCGTCGACGTTACCACGGCACTGAGTGATGTGGATCGTTTCTGCGACATCCCCAATGCCCGTATTTCCGGTGAAATCTTTCACCGACAGGATATTTACGAGCAAGAGTTGGAAAAAGTTTTTGCCCGTTGCTGGTTGTTTGTGGCGCACGAATCCCAGTTCAAAAAAGCCGGGGACTATATTGCCACCACCATGGGTGAAGATGACGTGATTGTGGTGCGCCAGAAAGACGGCAGCCACCGCGCCTTTATCAACGCTTGCCCGCATCGCGGCAACAAGGTGTGTTTTTCCGAATCCGGTAATGCGCGCGGTTTTATCTGTAACTATCACGGTTGGTCGTTTGATATTGCCGGTAACCTGATTGGCCAGCATGAATCTGGTATCTACGAGAGCAGCAATTTTGATGCCTCGAAATGGGGGCTGCGGGAAGTTGCTCTGATCGACAGCTACAAGGGACTGATCTTTGCCAACTTCGATGCCGACGCACCGTCGCTGAAAGAGTATCTCGGCCCGATGGCCTGGTATTTCGACGCCTTGTTCGATAACCAGGAAGGTGGTACTGAATTTGTCGGTGGCTGTATTCGTTCCACCATGGACTGTAACTGGAAAATTGCCGCCGAAAACTTTGTCGGCGACATTCTGCATGCCGGTTGGACACATGACTCCGCTGCCCGTGCGATGTTGGGTGGTGCGGTATCCAAGGTGAGCGATTTCGACGAGTCCTATTCCGTTAACTGGAATGGCCATGGTTACGAATTCGCGCTGGATACCGTCGGCAACGTGGCCGTTTTGGGCGAAAGTGCGCTCAATAAATATCTCCACACCATCAAGCCATCGGTGGCTGAACGCTTGGGTGACTTCCGTTCCAAGATGATTGGCTCGGTATCGTCGGCGACGATTTTCCCGAATTTTTCCTTCCTGCCGGGGCAAAACACCATTCGGGTGTGGCAGCCACGGGGGCCGAACAAGATCGAACTCTATACCTGGGTGCTGGTGAACAAGTCGGCTCCGGAAGAGATCAAGGAAAAGTGGCGCAAGGGCGCGATGATGACCTTCTCGCCCACCGGCGTGTTTGAAATGGACGATGGCGAAAACTGGGAATACTGCACCAAAACCGCTCGTGGCAAGGTAACCGCCAAACAGGATCTGTACGTCGGCCTGGGTCAGGATTCGTTGCTGCAAGAAACCGATCTGCCTGCCAACGTCTACAGCGGCCAGCTGAATGAAGCCAACTCCCGCGCTTTTTACCAGTTCTGGAGTGATTTGCTGAAAGCACCAAGCTGGAACGATGTTCCCAACCGTAATGTCGGTCGTGTCGAAGCCGGAGTCGCGGCTGAGCGCTGCGAACTCAAGGAGGCAAAGTGATGTTTTATCAAAGTGAGGATTTTGCCCCGGTATCTCCAGATGAATTCCATAACATCAGCATGCTGCTGGCGCGTGAATACCGCCTGCTGGATGAAGAACGCTTTGACGACTGGCTGGCCATGTTGCACCCGGAAATCCATTACTGGATGCCGGGCATGGAAAACCGCCGTCGTGAAAATCCACTGGAACACGGTTTCTTTGATTCCCAGCATATGGCGCTATTTGACGATGCCATGCGCGACCTTAAACGTCGTGTTGCCCGTTTTCAGCAGCCGTCGGCCTGGGCCGAAAACCCGGCCACCCGTAACGTGCATATCGTTGCCGGAATCGAAGCCTTTCGTGGCGCAATGGCCGGGGAGTACGTGGTCTATTCCACCTTCCAGAGCATTCGCTCCCGTGGTCTGGACGAAGAGTATGTGTTCAGCGGCCGCCGTTACGATACCTGGGCCGATGTGGACGGTCAGCTGAAGCTGAAAAAGCGTCTGATTCTGATGCCGAACGCGACGCTGAACTGCAAAAACATCAATACCTTTATCTAGTCTGGGAAGTAGCGATGAAACTCATGCAGTCGAAAGTAGTACTGGTGACGGGCGGGGCCGATGGCATTGGTCGTGGTGTTGTTGAATACATGCTGGAGCAGGGTGCCAGTGTGGCAGTGATGGATATCAACGCCGACAAGCTGGCAACCCTGCAAGCGGAGGTGTCGCCCGACATTCTCACGCTGCAGGGGGATGTGGCTTCGTTGGCCGATAATCAGGCGCTGGTGCGTCTGGCGGTCGAACGGTTTGGCAAGATCGACAGCTTTATCGGCAACGCCGCACTGTTTGATTATTTCACGCCGTTACACAAGCTCGATGACACGACCCTGAGTGATACCTTCGACCGCATTTTCCGGGTCAATGTGCTGGGCTACATCAATGGCGTCAAGGCCGTTGCCCCGGAGTTAAAGAAAACCCGTGGATCGGTGGTGCTGACGGTATCCAACTCCGGTTTTTATCCGGGTGGTGGTGGCGTACTGTACGTCGCCAGCAAGCATGCGGTGGTGGGTATTATCAAGCAATTGGGACATGAATTGGCCCCGGATATCCGTGTTAACGGTGTGTCACCGGGCGCAACAGATACCAGTCTGGCTTCGGTCGAAGGGGTCTCCGATCGGGCACAGCCATTAAACAGCATCAAGGGGTTTCAGGAGGCTGCAGCCAATGCCGTACCACTCAAGCGGATTGCAGCTCCCAAAGACCATGCTCACCTGTATCTGGTAATGGCCAGCAATGAGCTGTCACCGTTTACAACCGGTAACATCATTCACAGTGATGGCGGCTGGGCCGTTAAATAACAATCTCCAAATAACAATAAAGTGACAAGGGTAGCGCTATGAATCTGTTTGATAACGAATCCACCGGGCTGCGACTGCCATTAATTGTCGCGCCGATGTTTCTGGTGTCGTCGCCAGAATTGGTAATAGCGGCTTCGCAGAACGGCGTTGTTGGCAGCTTGCCAGCCGCTAACGCCCGTACCGTTGAGGCGCTTGATGCCTGGATGGGTCAAATTCACGAACAGCTTAGCCCGCGTCAGTTGCCCTGGCTGTTTAACATGATTGTGCACAAAACCTACGACCGTTTTGAGGCCGAGGTGGAGCTGGTCAAACGTTATCAGCCTGCCATTGTTTCGACGGCGCTGGGGTCTCCGGCACGGATTCTGGATACGGTGAAATCCTACGGCGGCAAGGTGATTGCCGACGTGATTACCCCGGCCATGGCGCGCAAGGCTGCTGCCGCAGGGGTGGATGCTTTGATCCTGGTGACCAATGGAGCGGGTGGCCACACCGGTACCTATAACCCGTTAGCCTTTATTGCCGAAGTGCGTCAGTTCTGGGATGGCCCGCTGGGCATAGCCGGTTGTATCTCCAGCGGTCGCGACTTGCTGGCCATGCGGGTAGCAGGTGCTGATTTTGTTTTGTCCGGTACTCGCTTTATTGGTGCCCGCGAAAGTCTGGTGGCAGAAGGCTACCGCGACATGCTGGTAGCGGCGGTGATGGATGACGTCATCGAAACCAAAGCCGTCAGTGGCGTCAAGGCCAACTGGATGCGCCAGAGCCTGGAGCAAGCGGGTATTGACCCGGCGTCTGAAAACAAGGCCGGTATTGATTTCTCCGGCAATATTTCCACTGCCAATAAAGCCTGGAAAGACGTCTGGTCGGCTGGCCATGGGGTCGGGAATATCCGCGCCAAAGAAACCACCGCCGAGATTGTGAATAGCCTGGTGGCCGAGTTTGATACCGCCGTAGCAGAAACTCGCCAGTTACTGGCGTCGTTTTCCTGAATCATCCTGGAGAAATAGTGTGTCTTTGGATCTGAAAGCAATTGCGGATGAGCTGCTGACGGCTCGTCTTGACTGTCAGCCTGTGGCTCCGATTACAGCCCGTTATCACGGCCTCAGCGTTGAAGATGCCTACGCCATCCAGACCCTGATCAGTGAACAACGGCTGCTTCGGGGTGAACGGATCGTGGGTTACAAGGTTGGCCTGACGTCGGTCGCAGTGCAGCAACAACTGGGGGTCAGTGAACCGGACTTCGGTCTGGTGTTTGCCAGTATGGAAGTCCGTAAGGATCAGCCGCTGGATAGCTCCCGCTTGATCGCGGCCAAAGCCGAAGGTGAAATCGGTTTTGTTTTTAATCGCGATATAGAACATACCGATATCACCCTCACTGAATTGAAATCCGCCATTGATTATTTCTTTCCGGTTGTGGAAGTCGTGGATTCGGCGATTGCCGACTGGAAAATTACCCTGATCGATACGGTTGCCGATAACGCCTCATCCGGTTTGTATATTCCTGGCGATAGCCGATATTCACCCGACGGCGTTGATTTTGCCGAGCTGGAAATCGTTATTCGGGGTGAGGGCGTCAATGTTGCTGGACGGGGGGCCGCTTGTCTGGGGAATCCGCTTTACGCTACCCAGTGGCTGGTACGCAAAATGGTATCCCTGGGACGGCCGATTCGTCGGGGCCAGTTGGTATTGTCAGGGGCATTGGCTCCGATGGTACCGGTGGTTGCCGGACAAACCCTGCAGTTTGATTTCAAGGGGCTGGAGTCCATTGCAGTGACGGCGATCTAAGCCATCACGCTTTGGTGGTGATGTTTATAAATGTAGCGCAGGCGAAGATAACAATAACGAGCTGTTTGCAGTCATAAATGGCCGATATATAAACCGGGTGATTGGCAGTCAATAATAATCCGGTAAAACAGCAACATCGGATCAGGGATAAGCCTCCGATATCCAACCAGTTATGGTGGTCGGGGAGCGTTTGCCTGTTGGGCAGATTCAGAAACGACGGCGTTTGTAATGACAGTGATTCATATTCAAATGCCCGATATATTTCCTGCTGCCCTCCTGTTGTCCGCATATAACAATAAATGAGGTGTTTTATGGGTACTCAATCCGTGTTTGAACAACTGCCAACACCGTTGGCATCGGTCAGCACTGATGACCAGGGTGTCATTATCATGGAATCGGATATGGCGCTGTTGCCATATGCGCGTTGTGTCGGTGACTGGCTGGAAAAATGGGCGCAACAGACCCCGGATGCGATTCTGGTTGGTGAGCCTCTACGGCTGGCCAGTCCAGAGGCTGAAGGGTGGCGAACCCTGACCTATCAGGCCTTTCGTGATCAGGTACGGCAGCTGGCCCAAGGGATGCTGACGCTGGGCTTGTCGCCACAGCGACCGGTATTAATTCTGTCGGGCAACTCGATTGACCATGCCCTGATCAAGATGGCAGCCATGCATGTCGGTGTGCCGGTTACTTCCTTATCGGTCGCCTATTCGATGTTTGCGGGCAAATACGACCGCTTGGTCGCCGCCGTTGAGCGTTTGACGCCAGGACTGATTTTCGCAGAGCAGGGGCAGACATTTGCCCAACCGCTGGCGTCTTTGAAGGGGGATCATCAAGTGGTGGTGTCATCCGGTCTTGAGGCGCTGGCGGGCGTGCAACAGCCCGTGATGTTGCTGGCCACACTGGCAGATACCCAGGTAACCGCGCTGGTCGATGAGCGCCTTGCTGAGATTAACCCTGAAACGCCAGCCAAATACATGCTGACCTCCGGCTCCACCGGACACCCGAAAATCGTTGTGGTGACCCAGCGCATGATGTGCTCCAACCAGCAGATGATTGCCCAGTGTTATCCCTTTGTTGAATCCACGCCGCCGGTCGTACTCGACTGGCTACCGTGGAGTCATACCTTCGGCACCAATCACAATTTTAATCTGGTCTTGCGTAATGGCGGCTCACTCTACATTGATGACGGCCGCCCGATGCCCGGCATGGTGGAAAAAACCGTCGCCAATATTCGCGAGATCAAACCCACGCTGTTTTTTAACGTCCCCAAAGGCTACGAAGCGCTGCTGCCGATGTTGCAGCAGGACAAGTCCCTGGCAAGCGCCTTTTTTGAAAACCTGCAACTGGTGTTTTATGCCGCCGCGTCCTTGTCTGAACCGGTTTGGAAGGCCCTGAAAGCATTGGCTGCGGAACAGGGCAAGGATCCTCTGTTTTCAACCGAGTGGGGTTCGACAGAGACGGCCCCGGCCAATACCAATGTCAATTGGCGCCTCGATAAGGCGGGTAATATTGGTATACCCATGCCCGGTGTGGCGCTTAAGTTTGTTCCCAACGGCAGCAAGTTGGAGCTGCGGGTCAAAGGCCCGAATGTATTCAAGGAATATTTGCACGACCGTGAGAAGACGATTGACAGTTTCGATCGGGATGGCTTCTACAAAATTGGTGATGCCGGTCGCCTGGCTGACCCGACCAACCCGTCGGCGGGTGTGCTGTTCGACGGTCGGGTGTCGGAAGATTTTAAATTATCCACCGGCACTTGGGTGTGCGTCGCAACCATGCGCAAACGCGTGGTGGAAGCCTTTGACGGACTGGTGTCGGATGCCCTGATTACTGGTCACGATCAGGATTATATCGGCCTGGTGGTTTTTCCGAGTCCGGGTATTTACCAACTCGGTGGAGATAGCAGTGGGCAGATGGCAGCGGCGGACTTGCTGGCCAATCCATCCTTGCAGCAAGCCTTTGTTGCAGCCCTGGATGTTGTGAATGCCCAGGCCAAGGGCTCATCCCAGCGTATTGCCAAAGTCGTGTTGGCCGATCAGGCACCTTCGCTTGATCTGGGTGAAGTCACCGACAAAGGTAATCTGAATCAGCGCAAGTTACTGGACACCCGTAAGGATCTGATCGCCAGCCTGTATGCAGACAACCATTCCCCTCTTAACGCCGGTGCGATGATAACCATCTAAGCACAAGAACCAGAAGGTATTCATATGAGTAAAAAACTCAAAGCGGTCATTATTGGCCCAGGTAACATCGGCACCGACCTGCTGATGAAAATGCAACGTTCCGAATGGA
>CAJXTI010000063.1 GCA_913061185.1 uncultured Oceanobacter sp. | reverse complement strand
TAGGGTTAAAGTGGCCAGAAGGCCACGCGAAGGTGGATCAAAATTAATGGCCAGAGGTGGGTCACTTTAAATGGCCGTTAACAGTAAAGACCCAACGCCAGCTCATCAACATCCATATTGATGGCATAGCCAAACAAAAAAAGCATGACCAGCGGCATCACCACGGCCAGCGCCAGCGTCACTGGGTCCCGCACCAGTTCCCGAGTTTCCTTGAGCAGCAAGGCAACAATGCGACGCGCGTTCATCCCTCACCTTCGCTCAATGATGCGCTATCGGCCCGTGCAACTGCGGTGAGAAAAAGCGTTTCCATATCGGTATCGGGCGACAAGGCGAGAGATTCAATGAGTGCATCGCGGCTACCATGTGCGATCAGGCGACCGTTCATCATCAGCGCCAATCGATCGCAGTAAGCGGCTTCGTCAAGATAATGGGTGGTCACGGCCACGGTCATGCCTTGTGACGCCAATACCCGGATGACCTCCCAAAAGCGGTAGCGCGAGGCGGGGTCAATACCGGATGTCGGTTCATCGAGAAACAGTACTGCCGGCCGATGCAGAATACTGCCAGCGAGCGACAGCCGCTGTCGGATGGCGCCGGACAAATCCCCGACCATGGTCCGAAGAGGCACCGTCAACCCTGTTACTGCACTGGCCCATGCCACGGCGGCACGCGCGGTATTGCCCGACAATCCGTAGAGGTTGGCAAAAAACGCCAGATTCTCCCCCGCCGTCATATCCAGATAGAGCGAAAATTTTTGCGACATATAGCCGATTTGCCGTCGCAGATTGCGATTTTTCAAACTCACTGCTTCGCCACCGACAACCGCCCCGCCCTCGGCAATTGCCGTCAGACCACAGATGGCCCGGATCAACGTGGTTTTGCCCGCGCCGTTGGGTCCCAACAGCGCCAGCAACTCCCCTCTCTCAATCGTCAGATTAATGCGATCGACGGCGGTGAATTCGCCAAAACGGATACTGAGGTTTTGCGTTTGCACGCCGTTGCGATCTTTATCCGCATCAAGTTTGGCTGCTGCTACAGGGAATCTACTGGCCTGTTCACCATTCCCCATAGCAGGTGGTTCAACACAGTCCATTTCAACCTCCGTACGGCTATCCAGCACGAACAGATCTTCAAGCTGTGGTTCAGCTGGCGTAACCACGGTATTGGCTGGCAGCTCGCGCATGGCTAGTTGTTTGAAATCGTCGGCATCAGTGACGCAGCGCAGACGATCCGGCAGCCGCTGTATGGCGCGCATCCCTTGCAGTCGACGCAGCTTTACCGAGACATCGTCAAGCGGCTCGGGCGATGTCGAAAATGTTACACTGAACACCCGCCCCCTGAGCTGTTCCAGCAGTGCCCCGGGTGTCCCATCCGCCAGCACTTGACCTTCCCGCAACAGAACCACACGGTCGCAGCGCATGGCCTCATCCATATAGGAAGTCGCAATAACGCTGGTGACTTGCCGCTGCTGAAAACGATCCAGCATTTCCCATAACTGGCGACGCGACAGTGGATCGACGCCCAGACCCGGCTCGTCCAGAATGAGCAGTTCAGGCTCATGAATCAGGTTGGTACAAAGGGAGAGCTTTTTGCGCATGCCACCGGAAAGCTTGCCCGCCGGCCGCTGCGTAAAGGTCGTGAGGCCGGCCATCTGTAGCAAGCTGTTGCGTCGCGCAAGGTATTGATCTTGAGGTACGTCGCGGATGCGAGCGGAAAACGCGAGGTTTTCATCCACGCTCAAGCGATCATAGAGGGTAAAGCCCTGCGACATATAGCCGATGCGAGCGGCAATGATTTTGGACTCGCGGCGTGTATCAAGGCCAAACACCCGACAGTCACCGCTGCTGGGGTCGAGGATGCCCGCCAGCATTTGCAACAGCGTGGTTTTCCCGGCACCGTCTGCGCCGACGACACCGACACGCTCTCCCCGTCGCACGGCAAAGCTGATATCACCCACTGCAACCGTCTCCCCGAACCGCCGCGAAAGTTGTTCAGTCTGTAAGATAAGTGCCTGGGGCTGTTCAACAATGGCGTCAGGCATGTTGTATCAACTTGCCGGAACCGGTAGCGAAGCCGGCCATTGTTGGGTGGCGTCCCAGCGAATCCAGGCATCGGCCGGCATCCCCGGTTTCAACAGGCCATCAGGATTGTCCAGTGCCAGGGTAACCCCGTAAACCATGCGCTGGCGTTCATCCGGCATATGTACATCCCGCGGGGTGAATTGAGCAAAATCATCAATACGGCTGACATTGGCGACAAACTCTCGATCGACACCATCGACGCGAATACGCGCCTCATCACCCAGGTGCAGGCGGTTCAGGTGGTTGGCGGAGACATAGACTTTCAACTCCAGACGGTTGAGATCGACAATCAACGCCAGCGGCTGGCCGGCGGCGACCACCTCGCCGGTCTCCACTGCACGAATCAACACCGTGCCCGACAAGGGGGCTGCCACCTCCAGTTTGTTGCGTTGGGATTCGGCCAACGCCAACGTAGCACCAGCGGCTTCCATCTGTGCGTTGAGCGCGTCGCGCTGCTTCTGCAACGCCTGCAAGCGCCCCATTGCTTCTTTAACAGCATTTTCTGCCGTATCGACATCCTGCTGCGTACCCAGTTTCTTTGTCTGCAGGGCGCGTACACGTTCCAATTGGCGCTTTGCAGTCGCGGCGTGGTGGCGCCAGGTATCACGTTCACTGTCAATTACGGCGATGTTCTCCTTAAGTGACTCAAGTTCGCCCTGGGCACCACGGATCTGTTCGTCGGCATCCACCGGATCGATCTCGACAAGTACGTCACCCGTAGAGACCGCTTCGCCTTCCAACAGGCGATGTCGCAGCACCCGGCCACCGCGTTCAGCGGCAAGCTTTACATCACGCCCCTCGATATACCCGTTACCATAAACGAAGCCCTCGGGTAGCGGTTTACCCTGGGTGAGCCAAAAGAGCCCGTAAGAAACAACGGCAACCAGGACTATCACCGCTAACGACCAGATCCAGGATGGATTTTTCATCTTTTTTCCTTGGTTCGCACATCAACTCAGTCGAGCAATAGCCCTCGTATCAGGGCGCCATAGACCACCATGCTAATTCTCACTCTATGGAATCGCTCTCTGAACAGGGCTGGCAAAATTTCATCCGGTTCATCGCCAGCAACGAAAAAGAGGCCGACCAGGTGATCAGCACCAGTCCGTTAATGGCCTCCAGCCCATAGAGAATTTTAAACCATCCCGAGGCCGACAAATCGCCGGCACCCAGCGAGCTGTAGGCAACAAATGAAAAATACAGGGTATTGATCCAGTCTTCGAAGCTGGAGCCCGGCAGTTCGCCAAACCCCGGAATAAGATGCGCAAAATAATAAACAAAGGCATAAACCACTACTTCGACGACATGGGCAACAAACAATCCGCAAATGATGGCAATCAATTTAATCGACTGCGCCCATCCGGTATCCAATATAGCCATCAACCGCGTCAAAAACCCATAATGCACCGTCACGGTTAATACCAGTAGAAAAGGAAATAAAATTATCAGAACCATCACATTACCTTATCGAAAATAACCAGGGTTAGGATGTTTTTACACGCAACCAGTGTCGGTGTTCATAAAACGCGCTCCACATTGCGCCAAGGGAAAAGGCAAATAACAACTCCTCTACCGGAATCCCGGCAACCTGTATACCGCTGATATTGGCATGATTCCAATACAGCGCCACAAAACCCGGATGTGAGGCCGCCATGGCGCTAAAAAACAGAAAATACAATCCCGTAAACATCATGGCACCTTTTATTGCCTGCGATAACAAATCCGGCCGGCAAACTATCGTTGTCATTGCACCTCCCAGCAAACTCAACGAGGCGGTATAGATGGCATTCCATGTGGTAAGTCCCTCAAGCCCGAGAAACAGCCACACCGGCGAGCTGAGCAAGAATTTATGGTAGCGATGACGCCTGCTGGATTTCTCGCAATCAGCCAGCGGCTTGAGCACGTATTAACAAGTCGGAAGAAATGAATACCCCAGCTATCAGACACGCTGCAAATACCTCCCTGTAAGCTCAGATGCAGCGTCCCTGCTGCATACGGTCTGCTACCTGGGGTATTCATTTCAAGTGACTGGATAGTATTTATCCGACACCCCAAAGAGACTACTTGCCAAACCACCCACCGCGAAGGAAAAAATGAGGCTTTCGATATCGAAGCCAGTGGCTTCGCCCAAACGAAACAAGGTCGGTGGAAACCAATAGTCCGGGTAAAACAGCGGTTCAGACAGTCCCAGCGGTGCCGTCCCGATACTCATCGTCATCATCTTTACATGCTGGCTCTTTTGCACAATAAAAACGACCAGCCAAATCAGCAACAGAATAAGACTCCAGACGAAGTAAGTGTATTGCATATCCATCATTGACCGTTTTCACTCCGGGGATCGAGATGATTCGCCAGCACCGGTATGACACTGGAGGCGATAATGGCGGTCGCCAGCGTCATCAGTACCAGCGCGATCATGGCGTGGTGGGACAAATGCCCTTGTTGAAGCCCTACACTGGCAACAACCAGCGCAACCTCTGCCCGAGGCAATAGCGCAAACCCAAGCAACCATCGTTCACGCAGTGACAGGAAAGAACCCATTACCCAGGGCGCAAGCAACTTACCGATAACCGCCGCCGCGATGACCAATAGCACGTACCCAATCAACTCATCGTCCGCCAGAGCGAGCTCCGTAATCTGCATACCGATGGCCAAAAAAAACAGCGGCGAAAAAAACCTGCTGACGCTGGCAAAAAATTCACTGTCCGTTGTTTTGGCCGCTTTTGTTGATTGTGCGAATCGCGTTTTAAATACGGCGGCAACCGCACCCGCCGCAAAACCACCGACCACCGGTGAGAGTTCAAAACTTGCCGTCACCCATGCAGCCAGCAGCGCCGTCAAAACGGCAAAAACCCTGCGCAAAAGTGTTAGTCGTCTTAGCGATGAGCGCACCAGCAAGGTATTCAACAGCCACAGAAGAACACTGAGTCCGGACAAGACGAGCAAACTCATTAACAGCGAAAACAAGATGAGGCCCAGACCATTGTCACTGCTCAGCCCCGCATGGGTGGCAGATAACAAATACAACACCAAAATGTCATCGACGATCGCTGCCGCCAATAATATTTGGCCCACCTTGCTCTCAAGCACCGCAGCATGATGCATCAGGGCGACACTGAGTCCGATACTCGTGGCTGACAACGCGATACCCACATACAGGGCTTCATCAATGTCCTGCGATACGATATAAGCGGCTGCAAATCCCGACAGCAGACTTAAGATTATTCCCGCCAACCCCACCAGGATTCCCGGCTTGATTGCAGCGGCAAAATGTGACCATTGAATATCGTAACCCGCTGAGAACAGGATCAGGATAACCGCCAGTTCCGATAGAACGTGCTCAGCCTCACCAATCCGAATCAGGCTGAAACCCGCCGGCCCCAGCAGCACGCCAACGACAATAACCACCGCCGCCTGCGGCAACCTAAATCGCTCAGACACCCCATCACAGGCGACCATCAACAGTGATGCGGTTAAAAACAATGTCAGGTTAAAAAACAAAGCTGAATTCCCTGTAGCGTGGTTTCATTGCTGTCTCAAAGATTGTCATAACGACTCACATCGAGCAGACCTTCGCCACCACCCATACGGCCTCGATAGTGATGAAGCTTATCCAGGATCAACCAAATTCGGCGGTCTGTCCTGCGGACACCATAACGCTCGACCCATCGATCCATAGTCACCGGGTCGGTGATTTTGTTTGCTTGGCTGGTAAATTTATCAAGCTCGCTGCGCTCTACCCAAAAAATAAAATTCGGATAACTGCCGATAGCCCCGTCCACCAACATCAACATATCTTCATCAGGTATACGACGATCTTCCTCGCCGAAAATAAATGACACATTCGCGTGAGCCTTATTGATAATCATCGACACCACCTGCTCAATCTCACCGTCTTCGTTATGAATCACCAAATAACTCAGTTCGGGCAGGTTGCGTATCCAGGCTGACTGCTTTGCCGACAGGTGATCCAGAGGTTTAAGCGCGTTGGGCACGCGATCACCGATGGGAACGGCTTTATCCCGCGTGAATGAAGATCGATCACGGATCATCTCGACCAGTTCGCTTTTGACATCATGACCGGCATATCGGATGGCTGCCGGGGTATCAATCAACAACTTGGAATGGCCGTAAAATACCTTGGCCTGTGCCAGCGCCCCCCGATACCAGCGTTTAAGAATGGGTTCTCTATCGGCAATGGGTAGGAAGGAGAGAAACAATCCCTCGCTTTCCATGCGCAGATAATCCATGTACATGCGAGTCAATATTTGGTGTGACACACTGCCGAACACATCGAAGTTCACCACCAGGTCGTAGTAAATGCGCTCCAGTGTCGGGTAATCAATGACCCAAACGGTATTGGGATCCTCGCCAATCAAACCCTCCGACACAGAAGCACTGTCGAAATGTCTGAACACAGTGAGCACCGGCGTCGATTGACTTTCGCCCTTCCAGATGGCTGTGATTGGTAGGCCCTGCCGGGTCAGCTCGTGAGATCGATAGGCGTTGTCACGGAATTCCAGGTAGCGTCGGTGGGCATGAAGCCCCTCGTGCCACAACGCGGTAAAGTCCAGAGGACCAGCGCTTGTCGGCGGGAGATCCAGAAAGGGTATTGTGTTAAAAAGATAGGCGTTATCGACCACCGACAAGTCATACTCCGGCGACAGGAAGGCCACAAAGAAATAATCGTTAATCACATTCAACGCGACCTGCCCGCGACAGACCGGACCTTTGATAAAGGATTCAACAAAAAATTGGACGTTATCCAGCATAAATCGATAACGGGCATCGGCGGGAATAGCACTGAACGTCAAGAACGGATTGGTCGCATTTTTCGTGGTGTAGCCAGCCGACTCAGAAACCTTCCAGTCACTGTAGAAAAACAGGGAGTTCCAGCGAGCCATACGACGCTGATCGAGTGGATAAACGCTATGTGTTTTATCCAGGAGTGTTTCCCTGACAGGAATGAGCCGGTAGTAAAACGGCTTTTCCCCAGGGTCACTGTTAGGACGACGAGCCGCGATTTCATTCGGCGCAATAGCCGTCGGTGTCGATGATCGGATCAACCGAAAGTAATAAGTTTGCTCCTTATCGGAAATCGCCAAATGCCCCAGAAACAAATGTTCATACAAATAGCGGGAAACCAGTTTATGCCGGGGTGATTTTTCGTTGAAAAATGCCTCCCACTGGTCGACTTGCGCGATCACACTGGATGGCAGATCAAGAGGTGGATCAAAATCCGGATAGCCCTGCTTTATCCAGTTTTCCAACTGCAGTTGTTCCTGGCGCGGTAAGGGCGCCATGCCATAGGGCATGGCGGCCATCGGCTGTTTGGCAAGAAAATTATCAACTTCTTCGATTGTTGCCGCACAGGACAATTCACGGTTGATATCCAACGGAAAGTCCGTGGGCAATTTTCCTCCGGAGGGAAAGGTATTCTCGGGTTTGCGTGTAACAAGCCTGTATAACGCGTCGTCCAGATAGTCGGTATTTTTGGGCGAAGCTGAGGTGGCGGTAATCACCTCGTGAAAGCCTAGCTTGCGCCAGTCGGTGACGGACCGGCCGTCAATAAACAGCCTTGTGGTGACGTCTTCTGAGAATCTGGAGGGGTTATAGACAGTTTGAGGGGTCGCTCCGCGCAAGAGCCCCTCATAAGCACCAAGTTTTAATTGACAGGGGGCGTCATAACAGCCATGGCACACCACGCAGCGTGTATCCAGGATGCGCTTTACGTCGGTGCTTTCCGAATATTGGGTGGCGTCAGCCCAACCATTGCCGATCATCAACAGAAAGGCGGCGATCAATATTGATATTGTTTGTATTGGAATCATTGGCACCAACCTGTTCACAGCCAGCGTTTAACCATCATGGCAATTCGCTCCAACCATCGCGATACCCCATCGCGCCGTTCCCAGTCCTGAGACTCGATGCTTTCCGACTGCGATAAATCCTGCAGGAACTGCACTTTAAGTTCGGCGGCCAATCCCCTATCGGCTGTTGCCAGATTGAGTTCGTAGTTAATAAATAAACTGCGGTAGTCCAGATTGGCCGTTCCCACCATCGACCAGTTGTCGTCGACTACCACCGTTTTTGCGTGCAGCATTCGCGGCAGGTACTCAAAAATTCGCACACCGGACTCGAGCAAGGAGGCATAAATATGACGGGCGGCCCAGCGCGCAATACGCACGTCACTCTCACCGGGAACCAGTAGCCTGACATCCACGCCACGCTCAGCGGCCTGACACAACTGCCTGAGGGTATGACTATCGGGGACAAAATAAGGGGTGGTCAGATAAATAAACGTCTTCGCCTTGTCGAATGCCGCGCCGTACACACATCGCAAGCGGTGGCGACAGGTCAGCGTATGATTGTGCAGCAGTCTGCTACCCGCTTCCTTTTGCATGGGCTGCCAACGCAGACGACCTTGCCAAAATGCGTCAAACAATTGCGCGGCCACGTCGACAAGTGAACCGCCAAAACTCACATGGGTATCACGCCAGCGCGCATCCCCGTAATACTCCCTGGAATTTTCCTGATGTATATTGAAGCCACCGAGAAAGGCGACACGACCATCCACAATCAGCATTTTGCGATGATTACGGCGGTTATAGCGCCAGGGCCTGCGCCAGCTCCAGCGGTGAAACCAGCGCAATTTCACGCCGTTACAACGCAGGTGATTTTGCATCTTGCGCGAAAACCAGAACAGCGAGCCCGCCGCGTCAATATGCACCTTTACTGCGATACCCGCCTGTGCCCGTTCAATAAGCGCCTGACAAAACCGATTACCTACCGCGTCATCAGCAAAGATGTAGCATTCCAGCCGGATACTCTCTTTAGCACCCACTATCGCCGAAAGCATGGATGCATATAAATCATCGCCCTCGGTAAACAGCTGAAAGGTTTCCATAGCATGAACAGGTAATGTGGCGCAATCGTTGCCGTTACACTGGTTTTCCAGTCCGTCCGGCCTCACGTTCAACCCGGCGCAATATTCAATCATCAGAATTCAAACTGGAACTGCCGACAAACGCTCGCCATTGCTCCCGTCGAGGAATAAACATAGGCACCCGTTGCTGGTAGGCGCGATAGGTTTCGCCAAATTCCGCCAGTACCTGGCGCTCTTCCTTTCGGGCCAGCATGTAATAAGCAAATACAATCACCGGGAAAAGCCCCACAGAAAACAGTGTGGGCCAGTGCACCACACCCTCGCCAAACAGCGCGATAAACAGGCCCGTGTATTGAGGATGCCGGACAAAACGGTACAACCCATCGGTCACCAGCGTGTTTTGTTGACGTGCGCGATGCACCTGTCGCCAGCCCTGGAAAAAAATGCCAATCCCGAGTAGCACCAACGCATAACCCAGAATCATCGAAATCATCATGCCCGTCTCGCCCATGCCCAATAAGGTGGACCATAGGCTGGCATTCAGATCGTACCGATCAAGGCCAAAGAACCGTGACAGCAAATATATGGTTAATGGGAATCCATACATTTCAGCGTATAGCGCGATAATAAATGCCTGCACCACGCCCGCACTGGCCCATTCATGCCAGGATTTGGGTGCCAGATAGCGATAAAAAAACCAGGAAATCACCACGATCATAATGATCGCGAGCGCCCACGCGCCTGAATGTTGTATCGTTTGTTCCATCTTTAATCCTCCAACTCACGTGCTGTTATGGTAAATTTCATATTTGTTCGACAATAGCCTGTCCAGCACCAGACAAGCGGTAATATCGCCGGTGACGTTGATAGCTGAACGCTTGAGATGTCTTTTCTTCATGCGCTTTACTTATGTCGTAAATTGCATAGACCTTATCTACCAACGACCGAGGCAGAACCGTGCTACTACGGTCGGCCCAACTCCACTTGCATTACATTGATCCCTCCGGCACGAAACATGCCAGCACAACTGGCCAGGTAGAACCGCCATTTGCGTATAAATTTTTCGCTGTAGCCTAGCGCCTGTATTGCCGGGATGTGTTTATCAACGTTTGCCAGCCATTGTTCCAACGTAATGGCATAATCCAGACCGAATTCAAAAACATCATTCAGCACCAGGCCGCTGTCCACAGCAATCGTTTCAAAGCGTTCCCTGGAGGGCAGCATCCCGCCGGGGAAAATATGCTCTCTGAGAAAATCACTGCCGGCTCGATACCAGTCAAACCGCTCTTCTGCGATGGTAATCGTCTGTATCATTGCCTTGCCCGCAGGTCTTAGGTAGTTGTACACATCCCTCATATACGTAGACCAATACGACTCGCCAACGTGTTCAAACATCCCGATCGATACCACGTAATCGAACGATCCCGTCAGTTCGCGGTAATCCTGCAATCGAACCTCGGTATTCGAGTCCAGTCCGGCGGATTGCAGTCGTTCAGCAGCATATTGCGCCTGCTCTTTTGACAGAGTCACACCCGTGACATGGCAATCACGTGCAGCCGCGACTTCCATAAAACCGCCCCAGCCACAACCGATTTCCAGCATGCGGCTTCCCGGTGACGGGGCCAATCGCTGAAGGATCCGTTGGTATTTGGCTTTTTGCGCATCAAAAAGTGAGACGGAGGCATCACCGTTAAACAGAGCGCTGGAATAGGTCATGCTCTTATCCAGCCAGAGCCGGTAGAAGTCGTTGCCCAGGTCATAATGCTCATGCACGTTTTGACGGCTGCGTTTGAGCGTGTTGGGGAACAGGTGGTGTTTGCACCAGTACAGTAGTTTTAGCCACAGGTTGGTCTGTAAATACCGGTCGAAAACGGTCAGATTGGCGGCGGCTAAACGCATGAGCGCCAGCAGATCGGGCGTGGACCATTTCCCCGCCATGTAGTCTTCCCCCAGGCCCACGTCACCGTGGGTGATCAGACGATCAATCACATCCCAATGAAACAGGGTCATTTCAGCATTGACACAGGCAGTTTTCCCTCCATGGTGTGTTGTCTGACCATTGGGCCAGGTAAGCGACAAAGATCCGAACTGAAGCGACTTCAAAGCCTGCAAGAAAAGCTTCTGGTGGATATTGCTCACTTTTCCTTTTCTTGTTTCTGGTATCTCAGATTCACTGTTTTCGGAAAAATATGCTTTGTCCATGCTTCCCTTCATCACAGTGTTTCCAACAAATCCAGTAGACGACAGGCATAGGCATACTCGTTGTCGTACCACACTTGAAGCTTTACGGTTCGGTCACCGATGACCCGCGTGGACAGCCCGTGTACGATGGCGGAATGGGCGTTGCCGACAATATCGCTGCTCACCCACTCCTGCAGGGTAAAATCCATGACACCTTTAAGAGCGTTTCCACAGGCACCCAACAAGCATTGATTGACTTCATCAACGGTCACCGCGTGTTGCAGACGCACGGTAATATCAGTCAAACCGCCATCAGCTATCGGCGCCCTGACCGCCAGGGCGGAAAACTTCCCGGCAAGATCGGGCAGCACAGCCGCGACCACCTTGTCCGCACCGGTGGAAGTGGGCACCAGGTTGAGGGCCGCCGCGCGACCGCGAATGCGCTTTCGGGAGGCGACATCCACCAGCCCCTGAGAGGAGGTGTAGGCATGAATGGTGGTGGCCGACGCCGTCTCAATACCCCAGGCCTCCAGTAGCACAGCCAGCGGCGGCACCAGGGAATTGGTGGTGCAGGAGCCGCTGGAAATGATCTGGTGTTGCTCCGGGTTAAATGCACCCTGGTTAACGCCATAGATAATGGTTAGATCAGCCGATTCAGACGGGGCGCTGATTAACACCCTTCCCGCCCCTGCCGCCAAGTGCTTCGCCGCATCGTTGCGCTTTCTGAAAACGCCCGTGGCTTCAAGCACCCAGTCCACCGCCAAATCCGACCAGGGCAACTGCCCGGGATCAGGCTGATGACACACCGGAATGGACACACCGGACACGCGCAACTGATCACCACTGATTTCAACAGGCGCCGCGAGACGACCATGGACCGAGTCATATTCCAGCAAATAGGCCAGCGTCTCGCAGTCGGTCAAATCATTAAGCGCAACCAGTTGCAGGTTTTCAGGCATGCGTCGCAGGTATTCGCGAATAACTAACCGGCCGATTCTGCCGGCGCCATTGATTGCAAATCGTTTCATGGCTCTTCTCCCTGTTTGCGTATGAATGTCAGTTAGTGGTACTGATTCAATCGGGCAGTACCACCAGCTTGTTGGGCAACTCATTTTTCTCTTGCGTTGCCGGGTAATGCTCTGCCAGTAAGCGACCACAGGATTGAATGCACTGAATAAATCCCTCAGCAATTTGCTTGCGCTTTACCTGTTGGACAAAGGCAGAAACAATGTCCTGCCATTGCTCATCCGCTATTTTTTGGGCGATACCCCGGTCGGTAAGGATTTCCACATAGCGTTCCTGCGCTGACACAAAAATCAGTAGGCCCATCCCTTCCCGCGTATGATGCAGACCGTTCTCCAGAAACTGCCGCCTCGCCATATTGGCAGCGCGCCAGTAGCGAACCGGTTGGGGAATAATCCGCTGAAAAAATGGCTGCCAGCGAAATAGCAGCCAGGACGCGACGAAGACCAGCAACTGCAACAGTGACACTGCGCTACTGTGTCCCCACCAGGGTGTTAATACCAACAGCAGAGGTGACACCAACGCGAGCAACGCTGCCCAAAGGGCTGGAATGTAATAATAATCATCGCTGCGTGGCGCAAGCACGCACACCACTTCCGCATCGGTGAGTTGTTCGACGTCACTGATGGCCTGACTGATCTGTTGCTGTAACCGTTTTGAATACTGCATCACCAACCTCCCGAGGCGCCGCCGCCACCAAAACCACCGCCACCGCCGCCGAATCCACCGCCCCGGCGCGAACCACCGTAATGGCCACCATGGTGGCCATAAAATCCCCCCATGCCAAAGCGCCGTAGAAAGATCAGGGGAAGAAAGAAAATCACCCACCAGGGTGGCAATTCATTGGATTGATTCTGGGGCGATCTGAAACGGTATTGTCCACCCATGGCCTGAATAATGGCATCCACACCTTCGGTAATACCCTGGGCGAAGTTGCTATCACGAAACTGCGGCAGGATCACCGCCTGTATAATGTTGGCAGACAGCGCATCGGTCAGCTCGCCTTCCAGGCCATATCCCACTTCGATACGTACCTTGCGAAGACCTGGCACCACGATCAGCAAGGCGCCATTGTCCTTACCTTTCTGTCCGATACCCCACGCCCGTCCCAGCTGGTAGCCGTAGTCCTCGATTGCCAGCCCTTGCAGGTCCTTCAGCGTAACCACCACCAGTTGATTGCCAGTCGCGGCCTCGTGGGCCTGCAACTGCTGCTCAAGCTGTTGTGCCGTGCCGGAATCCAGCAACCCGGCCTGATCGACCACCCGACCGCTGAGCGGGGGGAAGGAGACCGCCGCGAAGAGCGGCAGACTGGCCCAGAGCAGCAGTAGGCAGGTACTGATTCGCCATACGCTAGTCATTGAAATCTACCTTGGGCGCCTGTTCTGCATTCTGGTTCGTAGCCTCATAGGTTTCCCGTAGCGGCATATCACTGTAAAGAATCCAGTGCCAGATCCTGCCGGGAAAGGTTCTTATCTCCCTGTTGTATTGGTTGACTGCCTGAATAAAATCGCGACGGGCGACGCTGATTCGGTTCTCAGTGCCTTCCAACTGGGATTGCAACGCCAGAAAATTTTGATTGGCTTTCAAATCGGGATAGCGCTCAACGACGACCATAAGACGCTGTAGCGCACTTCCCAGCTCGCTCTGAGCTGCCTGAAACTGCTGTAGCTTCTGTGGATTATCAAGTAGATCTTTGCCCGCCTGAATGGAACCGACTTTGGCGCGGGCCTCAGTCACCGCTATCAGCGTTTCCTGTTCATGGGCGGCATAACCTTTGACGGTGGCGACTAGATTGGGAACCAGATCCGCACGCCGCTGGTACTGATTCTCCACCTGGGCCCAGGCAGCTTTCGCCTGCTCATCGTAGGTGGGGATGTTGTTAACGCCGCAGCCGCTTAACCACGGCAGCGTAAATAACAGAACCAGCAGAGCGCGGGGGAATAATGGTCTGAGTTTCCATCGAGCGTTTATCAACGTTGTCATAATCTTCTCCATCGTCAGGGTTATAGGGGTTACAAGAAACGATCCGCAGCGAGACCCAACGCGATGCCGATCAACAAGGTTAAAAAGCCCATGGCCACCGGAAGACGCAACGTCTTAGCCCCCGCCGTCAGGACAATCGCGTACTTAAAAATCAGGTTGGCTACGAAGGCGATAACGATGGCGGTTACCGCCACTGGTGAACTGAGTGTCTGGCTCGATACCAATTTAAGATTGGAAATGGTAATGGCATCCAGGTCCGTCAAACCTGAGATAAAGGCCACGACATAAACACCGGTATCGGCGAAGTTGTCGTTCATCCACGATACCAGTAGCAATACCACAGCGAATGCCGCCGCAAAGCCCAGCGCCGTTTTCAGCTCCGCCGGATTTCTGACCTCCAGATCCGGGAGGGCTTTTTGTGCACTGACAGCACGACGATAAGCCCAAAGCCCATAAACACCACCCACTAAACCGCCGCCTAATAACCAAGGCAACATGGGCCGCAACATCGAAGGCTCTACCACTGAAACCAGGATACCAACGCGAATGAACAGGACAATGTGCGAGAGCAGGATGATGGTGCTGGCAACGGTGGAAAATCCCCGTAGGCTCTTACTGTGTCGCGCATAGACGAGGGTCGTCGCGGTGGTGGAAACCAGGCCACCAAACAAGCCGAGAATCAGCAGCCCTGCCTTGCCGTCCAGACAGCGTAGCGCTACGTAACCGGCGAGACTGATACCGCTGATCAACACCACCAGCCAACCGGTTTGATACGGGTTAAACACCGCATAGGGACCATAGGTGGTATCAGGCAGGATGGGCAGCAAAATAAACGCGACCGCCGCAAACTGGAAGAACGACCGGATATCCTTATCCGTCAACTGCTGCGGCACCTGCCGCAATTGCTCGCGGAAATACAAAATAGCGGTGATAGCGATGGCTAAAGTCGCCGGCAACAACGGATGTCCCAGCCACAGACTGTAGCCAAGCGCAAAAGCGATTAACCCGGCCATCACCGTCGTCGTATCCGACTCTTCGGATGTTGATTTTGCCTGCGCAACGACCAATGAAAGACCAACCAACAGACCAATCGCAATGGCCAGCCCCACATTCTGTTCAGGTGTAGCAATATAGCCGGCCAGACTGCCGGCGAGCGCAATCAGGGTAAACGTGCGCACCCCGGCAATGGCGTTATTGTGGCGCTCCCGTTCGAGCCCGATCAGAAAGCCGATGCCGATGCTTTGGGCGAACAGCATCAGATGGGAAAGTTGCGTTTGGTAGTCATTCATAGCACGTATTACATCCTCCACGGCCCATAATGCCGTGGCGACTGAAGACGATCTGATTGATGCGCCTTACTCTCGCCTGCATTCATGGTTCTCCGCAGACGTGAAGGCGGAAAAAGCCACTTGTTGAATCGCCCTGGACACAGTGATTTTCTGTTTGATGCCAGACAGATGTTGATCGTCCAGGGTTTCCTCCGCCAGCAACCGTTGGGCGGTTTCTTCCAGTAACGACTGATTGAACGTGAGGATATCCGTCGCCAGGGCAAAAGCGTCATTCAACAGTTGGCTGACGGCTGCCGATACCCGCTGTGCCATATCGGGGCCGAAACGCAGGCTGGAATCAGTGATGGATGGATCGAGAAACGGCGATTTTGGCGTATCAATGGACAGCATGCCGATCTCGTCCGACATGCCATACTGGGTCACCATGGCTCGGGCAATATCCGTGGCTTTCACCAAATCGTCGGCGGCGCCGGTGGTCACTTCGTCGAAGATCAGTTGCTCCGCCGCTCTCCCCGCCAACAGCACGGCGATACGATTCTGCAAATCTTTTTTGCTCATTAAATAGCGATCTTCCGAGGGGCGCTGGATGGTGTAGCCAAGCGCTCCCACACCACGGGGGATTATGGAGACTTTTTGAATCGGCTGTTCCGGGCTGAGCGCCATGCCCACCAGGGCATGACCCATTTCGTGATGCGCGACGACGGCCTTTTCCTGTGGATTGATCAGTTTGTTTTTCTTCTCCAAGCCAGCAATGATGCGCTCGATGGCATTGACAAAATCCTCCATGGAGACACTGTCGGCACCGCGCCGGGTGGCGAGCAGCGCCGCTTCATTAACCAGGTTCGCCAGGTCCGCGCCACTGAATCCGGTGGTTAGCGACGCAACTGCTTCTATGCTGACCGTATCATCGGCCTGTATCTTTACCATATGGACGCGAAGTATCTGTCCACGGCCGACTTTATCCGGGCGGTCGACCAATACCTGACGGTCAAAGCGGCCAGCGCGTAGTAAGGCCGGGTCGAGGATTTCGGGCCGGTTGGTGGCTGCGAGAATGATCACGCCTTCAGAGGGATTAAAACCATCCAGTTCGCTGAGTAACTGATTCAGGGTTTGTTCACGCTCATCGTGGCCCCCGGACATGGGGCCTACACCGCGCACACGACCCAAGGCATCCAGTTCGTCGATAAAAATAATGGCGGGGGCATGTTGCTTGGCCTGTTCAAACAGATCCCGCACTCTGGCGGCACCAACACCGACAAACATTTCGATAAATTCCGAGCCGCTAATGGAAAAGAACGCCACTCCGGCCTCCCCCGCCACGGCGCGGGCGATCAGTGTTTTACCGGTACCCGGCGGGCCAACCAGTAATACCCCCTTGGGAATATGGGCACCCAATCGGCTATATCTCCCCGGTTCTTTTAAGAACTGCACCACTTCCACCAATTCTTCCTTGGCCTCATCCACCCCAGCCACGTCATCAAACGTGACGCCCGTATCTTTCTCAACCAACACCTTGGCTTTGCTCTTACCGATATTCATCATGCCGCCCATGCCCTGCTTGTCGGCAAATTTACGGAACATCAAAAACCACACCAGGAAAAACACCAGTGCCGGAGCGATCCAGCCGATTAATGTGGCAAGCGGCCCACCGGAGACAACACCCTTGTAGTCCACGTTATAGGGGGCGAGTTTTTCCGCCAGGTCGATATCGACCCGGGGTGTAACGAAGTGGTCTTTGCCCTCAATCGGCTCCTTGAAGCTGCCGCGAATGGTTTGCTGATCAACCACCAGGTCTTTTAACCAGCCCTGTTGCAGGTAGCGCTCAAACTCGCTGTAACTCAGTTGAGCCTGACTAGCTGTGTGTCCCCAGAAGCTCTGAAACAGCACAACCCCCCACAGCGCCACAAACAGGTAGACCAGATTCAATTGCTGCTTTTTATTCATTGCATTTTCCTCAGTGACAACCACCGTCCTTGGTCAGGTGTGCAAGGTTGTCGAGTTCACACTCCTCGCTGTAATGAATCAGTCCCCGTTTAACCTGATCCAACACACCTTTGCGAAACCCAACTGCCGCTTTCTCGATGGCTTTTTCAATATCCTCCAGAGAGACTTGAATGAGGTCGTAAGTCACGTACAAGTCTTCACCTTCAAACACAATTGCTTCAACACCCATCAGCATCTGCAGTGAGGCTTCCAGTTCTGCTTTAAGGGGATCGCTGATGGCTTCGCAAAATCGAATGCGACGCTTCTTTAACACCACCTGGTCTTTCTGCTTGGGTGACTTGCCATGTTGGGGGTCACCCACAAACAGATGTGGATGGGACTTAAATCGCTCCAGACACTGGGTCGAACAAAAATAGTGATCAACGCCCTGATAGTTCACCAACAGTGATCGGTTGATTTTTGTCATATAACAAACAGGGCAGTGAATCGTGAATTCCAGTTTGTTCATCAAAACCTCCTCAGGGTTGCTGGCCCACGCCATTCAACAACTGGTACAACTCGCTTTCGGTGGTTAATACCAGCGTGGTGGAAGGATCAATCACCTGCTTGTAGGTTTCCAATGTCTTCACAAGGTCATACAGTTCACGTGACGACTTGGTTTGGTTGTAGGCCGCCGCATAGATTTCTGTGGCTTTGGCATCGGCCACACCTTGAATAGATTGAATTTTTCGGTACGCTTCGGACTCAATACGCTGCAGGTCTTTTTCCTTGTTGCCGATAATTTTGGCGGCCTCACCGGCACCTTCGGAACGAAACCGCTCAGCAATCTGCTGGCGTTCACTGATCATTCTGGCGTAGATTTTCTGCCGGACGCTTTCGTTATAGTTAATCCGCTTAAACCGGATATCGAGCAACTCAATACCGAATTCCGCCAGTTTTACGGACGCGGCGGAAAAAATATCCTCTTCAATTTGCCGCCTGCCGCGCTTAATCGGTAGCAATTTTCCAACGTCCGCTTCTGCCAGCAGGGGATCAACAGCAGGCGTTCTGTCTTTGGTGGTTCGGACAATTTCAATCAATTCGTGTTTGGCGACGGCATTGCGGGTTTCACTGCCGAGAATATCCTCCAGCCGGGACTGGGCACTGCGCTCGTCCCGTAACCGCAGGAAGTACTGCAGCGGATCTTTGATGCGCCAGCGGCCGAAGGTATCAACCGTGATATAAAGCTTGTCCTTGGTCGGCATATCGTTGGCGGAACCATCCCAAAGCAATATCCGTTTTTCGATACGATTGACTTTCTGGATAAAGGGAATCTTTAATTTCAGGCCGGCTTCATTAACAATTCCGCCCACGGGTTTACCGAACTGCGTCATGATCACCTGCTCGGTTTCGTTCACGGTATAGAACGCTTCATAGGCAACGATCAGTAGCGGAAATAATACCGCCAGCGCGATGTAGATGAATCTGTTCATCGGGGTTCTCCTTGCATGGCGTTGAGTTGCAGCAACGGCAAAACGGACGCTGCTTTATCGTCGAGCACAATTTTGTTTTTCACGACTGGCAATACCTCCTGCAGGGTTTCCAGGTAGAGTCGCCGCTTGGTAACCCCCGGTGCCTTGATATATTCAGCCAGCAGCGCGTTAAATTTGGCCGCGTCCCCTTCCGCCTGATTGACACGCTGGATCGCATACCCTTCCCCTGCCTGGATGGAGCGTTCCGCCGTACCCCTGGCTTGGGGTACGGCCTTGTTGTACTCGCCGCGGGCTACATTAATCATGCGCTCACGTTCCTGCTGCGCTTCGTTGACTTCATCAAAGGAAGCCTTTACCGGTTTCGGCGGATTGACGTTCTTGAGCTGCACCTGATCTATGCGCAAGCCCATTTCATAGAGGTTAACCACCTCCTGCATCTTGGTCTGGGCATTGGCCTCAATGTCCTGACGACCGATGGTCAACACTTCATCTACCGTACGATCACCGACAACTTCGCGCATCACCGATTCGGAAATGTCCCGCAGGGCATCCCCCGGATCGCGCACTTTGAATAGGAAGTCGAAGGCGTTCTCAATGCGAAACTGAATCACCCACTCCACCAGCGCCGCATTCAAGTCTCCGGTAACGATGGTGGTTTCCAGCTCCCATTCCCTGGGATCGGACATCTGTCGCGTAAACGTCGCGCCGGGTGTACCGAAGCCAAATTCTTCTTTGAGCTGACGTTTCACTGGGACCTGAACCACCTGATCAACACCGAAGGGAATTTTGAAATGCAGGCCAGGATCGACGACATAGTGGTAGTGACCAAAGCGCTGTACGACGCCGACGGATTCCGCCGAGACTGTGTAAAAACTGCTGTAGCCCAGATACACCGCGAGCGCGATGACAATACCCAAAGCAATCTGACGCGGTGAAATGGGTATGTCCGGCAATGATTGTTCAAACTTATCGTTCATGGCTGTTTCCTTTTCTTTGATTGCTTAGGTGGCGCGGTTTTGGCTGAATGGCGCTAGCTGGTGGTGGCATCGGAACCGATCTCCAATACGTTGTTTCCCAAGTACTGATGCGGAGGAATAATCAGGTTGGTAGGGGCCGGCACCCCTTTAAATACCCGCCCGGCCAGATCGAACTTGGAGCCGTGACAGGGGCAGAAGAAAAGTGCGTGCTTCACCTCTGCTCTGCCATCCGGCTCATAGTTGGGTACACACCCCAAATGGGTACAAATACCCACCGCCACAAAGATATCGTCCCGGATACTGCGAACGGCATTCCTGGCGTAATCCGGTTGTTGATTAACGTCGGAATCGGGATCTCTTAATTCGCCGCTATGCTCTTCCAGAGCCAGGTTTTTTAAATTTTCGGCAGTGCGCCGAACGACCCACACAGGTTTTCCCTGCCACGCCACGGTAATCATGGCACCTGGGTCAATTTTGCTGATATCCACCTGTACCGGAGCTCCGACAGATTTGGCCTTGGCACTGGGATTCCAGGATTGAACAAAGGGCGTGGCGACTCCGACCACACCCGCACCTGCAACAAAGGAGGTGGCTCCTATCAGAAACCGGCGCCGAGGTTCATTCACTTCAGTCATTTCATGCCTCTCCTCTGCCTATTTTCTGCATAACCACTGTGGCAATGGACTGCGCATCAGACTGATTCGCCCGTAATAAACCTGGCGTATCCAAGGTACCGCCTTGATTGCGGTAACCAAAAGCGATACATCGATCAACGCCAAGATCCAAAGGGCGGCAGACACCGAGCAATATTTCCGGTCGCAGGTGCGATACAAAAATGCGCAAACGAATGTCATCGGGAAACAGGTTTATGCGGGTAGCCACATCGCAGACATAAGTCTTCTCATAGGGATCTCGCGGCTGCCGGAAGCGACCCGGTTCTAACAGGTACGTTATGCGGCATTGAATACCCTGTTTAGACAGGGTGCGTTTTACCTCCCCACAAACGCCTAATTGATAGGCGCCTACCGCGACCAGTTGTACCTGTGCGCCGTCAGCCTTATCCAACGTCAATGCGCCCTGCTCTGCCAACTGGGCTGCCTGCTTGGGTGTGAATGCTGTAACAACCTCATTTTTGGGAATCGTCATCCCCCAGATTTGACCCTGGGTCTGGTAACAGGCATCGAGGCAGGCTACAGCACTATTGGCATCGGCGGGATACACGACCCGCGCCATATCGCTCATTTCCCCCAGCAGCACCTCACCAAAGGCAGAATCCTGATGGGATTGCTCATTCTTGCCGTTCTCCCATAGGTGCGAGGTGGCAATCACCGGTACCGACAGCCAGCCCGGATAGCGTCCCAGCGTTTTTTGATGGCGAGCAAAAATGATTTCCTGGCGCAGCGCACCAATCATTTTCATGGCGAAAGCTTCATAGCTCACCACCAGGTTCAGGCCTCCTTTGTTAGCCAACGCTGCGCTGACGACCGCCTCTTCATTGAGTGCGGTAATCACCGAGCCATGAATGGATTCGGCCACGCCCGGTTCCGGCTTCAGCACCCGGTGCTTGAGCAAATCCAGTGTCTTACCCATGCGGTTGCTGCGCAGCTCATCCGGGTTGCCGATACGGACCCGCCTATCGGGATTACTGAGGTGCCATTCGCAGAGTCGCGTGTCCACCGCTGCCATCGGCGATGTCGGGTCGCCTTCGGTATGCCATAGGGGCTCTGTGGGAGATTGAAGCGTGACGTTGCGCATACACAGGGCATGGTGTTTTTCCGGCACCCGATTATCGGCCTCATGCTGCGCAATTTGTGCGATGGCCAGCTCCAGCTCACTTCGTGGAAGAAATAATATGCCCGCGTGTTCGTTAAACAGGTTGCGGGAGTGTTCATCACTACCGGGGTTACCCGGCAGGGGTGTGCCGTGGGCGGCATTGGTACCGGCGCCGTAAAAGCCGTAGCCTTTTTCCGTTTCCGCAATCAGGTATGGCAGTTTCACCGGATAGTGCATATGGCCTTCACGGATGTGCGCACTGCAGGCTTCCAGTCGCGCTTCCGATTCAAAAATACCCCAGATAAAAGCCGCCGGATCACGCCCGTCGATGGCGATAGGGTGAAAATCATTCTGCTCCAGATGCTCGTAGAACCAGGACAAACCGCCCTGTTGATACATGGTGGAGCGCTGGTCGATACGCCTGCCATTGGCAATCATCACCGGTGTCACCAGCCCGCAATCCTCGGCGCGCCACCAGCGGCTGGCCCAGTCGCTACCGCGCTGTTCTTCAAAAGCACCGTCACTTAGCAGGCCGTTGATTTTATCCCTGATGCCTACTGGCTTCGATACAATACTCTTTTTCAATGGATTCCCGGACTCCCATGCGTGGCGCTGACATTACCCAAGAAGCCTTGTTCACCACCATCAAACTGGATGAACTGGTTCCACAGGATCACCCTTTGAGATCCATCAAAATCCTGTTTGATCAGGCGCTCACCAATATCGATTGGAAACTCAGCCTGATCTATTCCGAGCGTGGCCGGGAATCTATTCCTCCGGAGCGTCTATTGAGAGCCTTGCTGCTGCAAATCCTCTTCAGTATTCGCAGCGAACGGCAACT